>CAJOJE010000022.1 GCA_905234865.1 Candidatus Gastranaerophilales bacterium | reverse complement strand
CATAATTGCAGCCACTACCCCTATTACAACAAGCGCAATCAATGTTTCCGCAAGCGTAAAACCTTTCTTTTCAATGTTTTTGGGACAAAGAAAAGAAAAAACGTTTTTCTTTTTCATACTAACTGCCTTTTTTTAAAATCGGACCAACAAATTAATTATACACTTTTTTGTGATGATGTTCAATATAGGGTAATATTTATGCACCTTGATTAAGTTTTTTTATTATGTTAAATTTGACAAATTTTAGGCAAAATTAATATAATTGCAACGAGCGCCTCAACTAAAGCACCGAACAAAACGGCGCCTGCGCCTATATCCTTTGCAAATTTACAAAATTTAGAATATCTGTACCCAAACCGAGCGTCCGCCAAAAATTCAAGCGCCGAATTAAAAAGTTCCGCCACAATTACAATCGTATTTGCAATGATTAAAATTGAAAGCTCGACCAAAGAAAGTTTAAAAATAATGCCGAGAGTTAAAATAAACAAAGCAATTAAAAAATGTTTTCTTATGTTTCTTTGAGTTTTAAAGGCGGCATAAAGCCCGTTTAGCGCATAAATTGCGCTTTGACAAAAGTTTGTCGATTGATATTTTTTCATAACTTTGAAATAACGCTATCTTGAATTCCCACAACAAAATTGTAATCTTCATCCGTTAAATGGTCAAACCCCAAAAGGTGCAAAATTCCATGGCATATTAAAATTAAAATTTCATTTTCAAGAGAGATTTTTGCCTGTCTTTTAGCCGTATCGACGGAAATTATAATTTCTCCGAGTTCAATTGTTTTATCAAACATAAACTTATTATCGTCATCCGCAAATAAAGCAAACGTAATAACATCTGTCGGAGAGTCTTTTTTTCTGTATTGTTTATTAATTTGATGAATATTATCATCATCCGTAAAAACAACGTCGAAAGACAAAGTTTCCGCTTCAAACCCTTTAATTGCGGAATTATTTTTTATTTCTTCGTTTTCAAAAAGAAGATTTACGATTTTTGAAATCTTCCTTTTAAGGTTTAAGCCCGTTTTATATGTATCTTCAATTTGAACCTTTGTCTTCATTTTTTTCTTTGTTTTCTATTTTCTTCTGAATTTTCTTCTCAAGTTTTTCTTCTTCCGTTTGCCCTAAAACAATTTTGTTGTCTTGAAGTTCGTTTATGCCTTGCTGATATTTAACCCTGTCGTGTTGCATACCTCTAAGTATTCTGTTAAATGTAATCGCAATAAGTTTTATATCCTTTAAAGTTAAGGGGCTGTCCGACAATTGCCCGTCGTTTAACCTTTCGGTTATGATTTTATTAATCATGTTTTCAATTTCATCGGCGTTTGGGGTTTTTAAACTTCTTACAGCCGATTCAACGGCATCCGCAAGCATTAAAATTGCCGTTTCTTTCATGTTGGGCTTGGGCCCTGAGTATCTGAACTGTTCTTGTTGGACATTTTCTTTGCCTTCAAGAGCTACCGCCTGATTGTAAAAATGTCCCGCAAGCGCTTCCCCATGGTGTTGTTGAATAAAATTAATTATTTCTTGCGGAAGTCCGTTTTTCTTTGCTATTTCGACTCCGTCTTTGGTGTGCGAAATAATTACCATTTTTGACAACCTCGGATTTAACTTATTATGAGGATTTTCAACCCCGAAATAGGATTGATTTTCTATAAAGAAAAACGGTTTTTGGAGTTTTCCTATATCATGGTAAAATGCACCCACTCTTGCTAAAATCGGGTCTGCACCGATAGCTTCGGCTGCAGCTTCACATAAATTCGCAACCATTAAAGAATGATGATAAGTGCCGGGCGCTTTGCATTGAAGTTTTGACAAAAGCGGCGAGTTATGATCCGCAAGCTCAATTAAACCGTACGGAGTAACCGCTTTAAACGTACTTTCAAAAATCGGAATAATCCCCAAAGAAATAATCCCTGAAAATAATCCGTTTAATATTGCGCAAAGGGCAATTTTTAAATCAAGCGTAAACCCCGCAAGGGTAAACTGGTTTTCAAAAAACCCTACGACAATTATAAATAAACCCATAACAAGTCCCGTATACAAGCCGCATTTAACAAGGTCCTGTCGTCTTGAATATGAAATTCTCGATACAAAAAAAGAGCTTGCAAGCGCACCGAAAATAAATACGCTTATGAATTGAGATTCCAAAAACAGAGAGGATGATATTAAAGCAATAAAAATTATCGTTGCGATAAATGCCAAAGGAGGATTTGTAAAAATCGCCATAATAATCGTAAAAGCGGGAATGGGCATAAAATAATTCGGAACATCATTATTTGAAGAAATTCCGACGCAAATTAACGTTAAAAGTATGAAAAGAAGCCCTAAAATCATATAATATCTCGGATCATCATATTTTTTTTCTTTAAATTTAACGTAAAAAACAAGGAACATCCCCGACAAAAGTGTAAATAAAAATATGCCTAAAATTGCTATTTTATTGATTTCAAGCATACTGTATCCCGATTTTCTCAACGCATCTTTTTTAACCTGAGTTAAAATTTCATCGGGTTTTAAAATCGTATCTCCTTTTTTAAATGTAACCGTATAAGGTTTAATAAGATTTTTTGCGTTTTTTCTTGCAACATCGGTTGCAAAATCGTCAATTACAAGATTTGGCAAAATAACGCACTCTAAAATTCCGGATATCGTTTTTAATTGGCTTTGAGGAAGGTTTGTTCCCAAAGTTTTTTTAATGATATCTTCGTTAGTATACGCTTCAATCTCACCGTCTTGAAGTCCTGCCTTCAAGTATTTATTCAAAACGATATCCGCCGATTGCAAAATTGCGCTTAACGTTTGAGGAGAAGCAGACATAACAAAATCAATCACTTCTTCTTTCTTTTTGGAGTCGGTTATATCGAATATATTTGAAAATTCTATATATTTTGATTGTTTGTCGGATTTATCCGCTTTTATTTTTAATACATTTTCTTTAAGCGCATAAAACCCGTTCAAAACTCTGCTTGAATCAATCGGAATGATTATCGGTTTAATTTTTCTTGCTATATCACGCTTTAGCAGGTCGGTTTTTTGCACGTCGATTACTTCGATTGTTTTCTTTGCGATAATTTTCTTTTTTCCGACGCCGTTTTCAAACAAATCCTGCGACATAAACTTAGAAGATAAAAGAAAAGCTATTACAAAAATAAAAAGAAAAAATACGAATATTCCGCTTGTTTTAAAACGAGAGTCTATATTTCTTCCGAACAAATCCTTTATAAACGTAGACATCAAAAATTCTCCAAAATTAATATAATTATTATACTATAAAACTTAAATTAATTCTTTTTTAAGTTCGTCAACCAAAAAAAGAGTTTCATCAGGATTGATTAAGACGGGTTTTTTGCCGAAAAAGCCATCCTTTTCAATTAAAGAAACATTAAATAAATCTTTAAGGCGCAAAAGTTTTGTAATAAATTTTTCATTAATTTTATATTTTGAAGAAATCAAACGGGGGAAAACCTCGTTCAGTTCATATCTTGCATTTATATATGATTTTTTATCAATCAAAAATTTGAATTTTTCGAGGGAATATTCGATATCGGTTTTAATTTCTTTTATTTCTTTTTCTTTTTCGGGATAAATATTTTCAAAATAATTCAAAGTCGTATCATACCCTTTTTGAACCATTTCTTCTTTTTTTTCTTTGGAGGCCATAAAGTCTACGACGGATATTTCATCCATATTTAATTTTATTAAATCGTATTTTTCAAACTTGCCGTATCTTTTAATTAAAAAATCGCTCGAAAATCCTGAAATTGCGTCGTATACCGCATTAAGATATTCTGCCGTATTTGAAACTTTCCTTTTTCTTTCATTATCTTCGAGTCTGAATTCGAGTATTTTTTCTTTCAAATTTTTAATTGTAGAGCTTGACAAAAATAACGGGGAACCTTTTGATAAATCACCGTCTACAAGGCATTCTCCGCCGTTAATAACGGGAGCATATAACCCCGGCATGCCGACTGAAATTCTTATTGCTTGGGCAATTTCAACATTCGGGGTTTTTGTTTTTGAAAATTCATGGATTTTTGATGTCGTAAGGTCAACCGCCAAAATCACAAGCTCATTCTTTAATTTTGAAAACGTATACGCTTCATTATCCTCAATTTTTCCGTAAACCTTCTTTTCAATGGTATTTTTAGACCACTTATAAAAATTTTCTCCCTTGGAGAGGGCGAAATCTTTTCCGAATTTCAAGTTTAAATCTTTGAAAAAATCGAAATTTATATTTTCAAACTGCTCTTTTACCTCATCTTCGGTGTATCCGACGGATAAAAGTCCCGCAACTACGGCGCCTATTGAAGAACCTGCGTAACCCGTTATTTTTATGTTTAGTTTATTCAAGGCTTTTATTGCGCCGGTATAAGCCATACCTCTTATGCCGCCGCCGCCTAATATGCAAAAATATTCTTTCATTAACAGGCATTCTATCAAAAATTAAAAAATTTTAAATCGGTTATTGAGCTTAAAACTTATTTTCATTGTAAAATATAAAAAGATTACTAAACGGAGTAAAATTATGGGTCAAACACTCGCACAAAAAATTATATCCTCTCATGCAGGAAAAAATGTTCAATTTAACGAACTTGTCATAGCAAAAGTCGACGTAGCGGCGGTTCAAGACGGAACAGGTCCTCTTACGATACAAGAATTTAAAAAATTAGGGTGCGAAAAACTCGCAAACCCGAAAAGAACAATTCTTTTTATTGACCATGCGGCACCGTCGCCCAGAAAAGAGCTCTCAAATACCCATGTTACGATAAGAGAATTTGCAAAAGAATACGGCGCCGTTTTATCCGACATAGGAGAAGGCGTTTGCCACCAAAGATTAGTCGAGAGTTTTGTAAACCCGAATGAAATTTTAGTCGGTGCCGATTCTCATACTTGTACATCGGGCGCTTTAGGCGCTTTTGCGACGGGAATGGGCTCAACCGATATTGCGGTTGCTTTCGGCTTAGGAAAAACATGGTTAAGAGTTCCGACATCATTTAAAGTTGTCGTAAACGGAAAATTTAGAGAAAACGTAACTTCAAAAGATTTAATGCTTCATTTAATAGGCATGATTGGGGCGGACGGCGCAACATATCGTGCGCTTGAATTTACGGGCGAAACAATTAAAAATATGGAAATGGCCGAAAGATTTACCCTTGCGAATATGGCAGTCGAAGCAGGGGCGAAATGCGGTCTTTTTGAAACCGATGAAAAAACCAAAAAATATTTAACGGAAAAAGGCAGAGGCGATAAATTTACCGAATTAAAAACGGATGATGACGCCGAATATGAAAGAATAATCGAAATTAACGCAGAAGATATCGTGCCGAACGTTTCTTGTCCGCATACGGTTGATAACGTCAAACCCGCTTCAAAATTAAACGATATTAAAGTTAATCAGGTCTTTATCGGAACTTGCACAAACGGAAGAATTGAAGATTTAAGAATAGCGGCTTCCGTTTTAAAAGGAAGAAAAAAAGCGGATAACGTAAGGCTAATAATAGTTCCCGCTTCTCCTACGGTTTATAAACAAGCCGTTAAAGAAGGGCTTCTTGAAATCTTTATTGATGCAGGCGCTTCTTTCCTTCCCGCAGGGTGCGGACCATGTGTCGGAGTCCATGGCGGAATTTTAGGCGATAATGAAGTTTGTCTTGCTACTCAAAACAGGAATTTCCAAGGAAGAATGGGAAATACAAAAGGGTTTATCTATCTTGCATCCCCGTATACTGCGGCTGTGAGCGCAATAAACGGATACATAAGCGATAAACTTGCATAATTTTTAAAAAATTAAATTAATTCGGAAGTTTTTTAAAACTTCCGAATTTTTATCTTTTAATAAGTTAAGAAATATTGTATAATTAATTTGTTGGTCCGATTTTAAAAAAAGGTGGTTAGTATGAAAAAGAAAAACGTATTTTCTTTTCTTTGTCCCAAAAACATTGAAAAGAAAGGTTTTACGCTTGCGGAAACATTGATTGCGCTTGTTGTAATAGGGGTAGTGGCTGCAATTATG
>CAJOJE010000021.1 GCA_905234865.1 Candidatus Gastranaerophilales bacterium | reverse complement strand
TACTCAAACTTTTTGTCTGCCAAGATGTAATCTTGGAAATCCCGTAAGATAATAAAAAAACAAGGTCAAATGACCTTGTTTTGTAAAGTATCGGGATGACAAGATTCGAACTTGCGACCCCCGCGACCCGAACACGGTGCGCTACCAAGCTGCGCCACATCCCGATATTTATTATTAAGTTTTCAATTTTCTTTGAACGCAGCTTGGTAGCTTGCGCTACCTGCACCCTCCTCCTCGCAACTTGACATTTAGTCAACTTGCTCGGGGAGTCCTTGCCACATCCCGATATTTATTATTAAGTTTTCAATTTCATCGGTTACGGTTTATTCCCGGCGGTTCAGACCTTGCAACTTCGCTTCAAGACTTTTAGTCTTTGCGCTTCGTCAGGTCTTCACTTTGGCGCATTTCGCTTCGCTCCATGCTGCGGAAAAACCGCCACATCCCGATATTATTCGGTTTTGTCTTTTTGCATATTTCGCTTCCGGTTAGCGTTTGCGAAATTCATTGCACTTAAATTTTACCACAAAAATAATTTAATCAAGTAAATATAAATTAAAACCCTCGCTTTTTGCGAGGGAGATGTTGTTAATGCATTAGTTGTTTACATTTGAAATTGATTTTGGATTGAAACAAATGATTTCATCATTTACATATCCAAAATCAATGCCCATATCTTTTGTTAAAAGATTTCTTAAATACTCATCAAGCGCTTTATCCGCTTTTGTTCTTTCGCTGCCCGTAAATTCAGTAATTCTGTCCGATGCACATGAATTAAATATTCTTGAATACCACTTCGGATTAAATTCCGCACCGTTTCCTTTAAGATTAAACTCAAGGCGGACGGAGCCATTTTTACCGTCATGTTTTGTTTCGGTTAATTTAATTCCGGGACCGTATTTTGTTCTTAAAATTTTGGAGTCATCAAAACCTTTGTCTGCCAATTCTTTAGCAAAAATTTCCGAAGTGTAGTAATACACTTTCTGTTCGTCTTTATTCCTTTCTCCATATATATTATTTTTCACAAATTCTTTTATTGTCATAACTTTTGCGCCATCATCCGTATCAAAAACAAACGAACTGTTGTCCAACATTTTCTTGACCTGAGCATTTACACGTTCCATTTGTGTTTTATCGGAGCATTGTTTTTTATTGACCTGTTCGTTTTTATAAAGGTGTAATTCAGGTTTTTGTATGTTTTTATTTTCTTCTTGAATGGAATTGCCGTAGAAAACGGGCGTAAAGCTCGTAATTCTTGAAATTTGCATTATATACTCCGAAAATACCGTTTTTTTGATATTTTATTAAACAATTTTTTTTAAAAAACATTGCCTTTTTTTGGAAAAAAAATTATCGGAATTTCGGTTAATGTTTTTAAAAAATGTATAGAGTACAATAAAATTATAAATAAAAACCCCAAAAGCCTTAATATGACTTGATTGTATTTTTGCTAAAAAATATATCGTCAAAAAATATAAAATTAATATTTGTTAATAAATGTGAGAAATATTTGTTGCATATTTTATAAAAGGGGGATAAAAGGGGGTAGGTACCACCTGATTTAAAAGAAAATATATCAAAAAGTTTTCTTTTAACCCCTTCCCCCTCTTTTTTGTTCAAAAACGAATACGTTAAAAAAGCGAGCTTTTAAGCTCGCTTTTTAAATTTTAACCTCTTAATTTTAAATCTTTAATAAGTTGTCTGTATTTTTCAAGGTTGTTGTTTTTTAAGTAAACAAGCATTCTTTTTCTTTTACCGACCATCATTAAAAGACCTCTTTTCGCTTGAAAATCTTTTGCGTTTTCTTTTAAATGTTCGGTTAATTCGGAAATTTTCTTTGTCAACATAGCTATTTGAACTTCGACAGAGCCTGAATCTTTAGCGTCTTTCCCGAATTTTGAGATAATTTCTTGTTTGTTTTTTAAATTAATTGACATGTTTTTTCCCTTCTTTGTCTTGCTTATCACAGTACACAAAGGTTTTGTGCTTTGTTTAATATCCGATAAACAAAATCTTTTGTCAATTAATATTAAAATTCGTAAATTTAAAAACGCACCCGAAATACGGGGGTGCGTTTAATTTAATTTACATAAACCGTCTGAAATGCGTATCCCACCTTTTTTTCTTTTTTAACCAAATAATTTATCGGATTTAAAAGTGCATATTTAAAATCGTACAGTTCATTTTTACACTTAACAAGCTCCTTAAAAATTTCGATATTATCCATGGTCAGATAATCAAGATTTGCCGCAACTCTAAATATAAAGTCCGATTTTGTTTGTCCGTTTGCCAAAAATTCTTCGTCGTTGTAAATTTTTTGCGCTTCTTCAATAATTGCGATTTTTTCATCGTCTAAATTAACCTGACTTAAAAGAAAACTTATGTCGAAATATTTTAAATTCGGCATTTTTGCGAGAACTTCAAAGTATTTCAGGTTTTCTTTTCTGCTTACCGCAACAATTTCTTTAATTTCTTTCTGATTAAACCTAAAGCCGATTTTAATGGAATCGCTGACTGAATTAAGCGTGTTGAATACTTCCTTTAAACTTGAAAATAAACCCATATCACTAATCACTTCCTTATGTTTTAATAAAAACATTTTGAATTTTTAAATTGCCTTATTTCAAAAAATATTTACCAATTATTAACATTTGTGATATAAATATTTCTATGAAGAAGATTGAAATTTACGATACAACGCTGCGTGACGGCGCACAATCCGAAGGAATTAACTTTTCCGTTTCCGATAAACTTAAAATCATTAAAAGACTTGATGAATTGGGCATAGATTATATCGAAGCGGGGTGGCCGGGGGCAAACCCCGTTGATAACGAAATTTTTAACAAAGTTTCCGAATTGACGCTTAAACATTCTCAAATTGCAGCTTTCGGCTCAACGAGAAAACCCGAGTGTAATGTTGAAAACGACAATGTTATTGTAAATTTATCAAATTCATCCGCAAAAATTATTACGATATTCGGGAAATCATGGGATTTTCAGGTTAAGGAAGCCCTAAACACCTCTTTGGAAGAAAATTTAGCCATGATAAAAGACAGTATTGAATTTTTAATTTCAAAAGGAAAAAAAGTTTTCTTTGATGCGGAACATTTTTTTGACGGATATAAAAATAACAGAGCTTACTCGCTTGAAGTTTTAAAAATTGCAAACAATGCAGGTGCCGAAAGAATTATTCTTTGCGATACAAACGGCGGCTGTATAAATAACGAGATTTATAAAATCACAAAAGAGGCTTACGAATACTTACAATCGGCAAAATTAGGAATTCATGCCCATAACGATTCAGACCTTGCCACCGCAAATTCAATTGCAGGGGTTGACGGAGGCTGTATTCAAGTCCATGGGACAATTAACGGTTATGGCGAAAGGTGCGGCAATGCAAATTTGTGTTCGGTGATTCCGAATTTGCAATTAAAGAGAGATTATGACGTTATCGGGGAAAATTTATCAAAACTTTGCGATTGTGCAAGAGAAATATCCGAAATTTCAAATAAAATGCTAAATTCAAACCTCCCTTATGTAGGTTCAAGCGCTTTTGCACATAAAGCGGGAATCCATGCCTCGGGTGTCAGAAAAAATTCTCAGACTTATGAACACATTAATCCCGAATTAATCGGTAATACAAGACGCTTTCTTATTTCCGATCAGGCAGGGTGCGCTTCAATTAAAGAAAAGGCAAAAAATTTCCGCTTTGTTCAATTTAAGTCGGACGATGAAATTAAAAAAGTGGCAAATAAAATAAAAGAGCTTGAATGGCAGGGTTTTGCTTTTGAGGGCGCAGATGCAAGCTTTGAAATTCTTGTTATGGATGTTCTTCAAAAAAAGCCTGAATTGTTTAAACTTTTAGGGTATAGAGTAATCGGAGATACTAATTTTATAAATAAAAAAGAAAACCTCACCATAACCGAAGCTTCGGTTAAAATTAAAATTGATGATGATGTTATTCATACGGTTTCGGAAGGTGACGGTCCCGTCAATGCTTTGGATATTGCATTGAGAAAAGCATTGTTTGAAAAATACCCGAGTGTTAAAAATTTTAAACTTTCCGATTTTAAGGTAAGAATACTTGATTCTAAAGACGGTACGGCAGCAACGGTCAGAGTTATTATAGAAAGTACGGACGGTATTAATAAATGGGATACCGTCGGAGTGAGCGCAAATATAATAGATGCCTCTTATAATGCAATAGCCGACAGTATTCTGTACGGGCTAATTCTTCATTCTTAAAATTAATCACCCTGTAAGGTAATGGATTATTTTTTTTAAAAAAAGTATTATCCTTTTAATGAAGAATTTAAAATCCGACAAATATAATAATATGGAATTTATAGCCATGCTTGCGCATGATATGAAAACGCCGGTTAAGGCGCAAATCAGAGCCTTAAATCTTTTGTATTCGGGAATTTTCGGTGAATTTTCGGATGAAGCAAAAAATATAATATTGAATATAATTGCTTCAAACAAATATATGCAAAGGCTGACGGATAATGTTCTCGGGGATTTTCGTGTTAACAGCGGCAGGTTTATAATAAAGAAAACAAAAAACGATATAAGAAAGACAATTGAAGAAGCAATTTGTTTTATAGGAATTTTATCGGAGGTAAAAGGACAAAAAATTTCCGTTAATTACCAAACCGATAATCCGATCGGAACTTATGACGAGGTTGAAATTCAAAGGGTATTAATAAATATATTATCAAATGCTTTTGAGTATTCAAAAGAAAATACGGAAATCTTCGTCAATGTCTTTGAAGAAAATAATTCTTTAAACGTTTTAATCAAAAATAATTTTTTCCATATACCCGATAAGAAAAAACAACCGGGAGAAATAAACTGCAATTTGGGGCTTATAGTATCCGATGTGATAATTAAAGCGCATAACGGCGAGTTTAAAACTTTTATTGATAAAGAGGGTAAATATTGTACAATGTTTACCGTACCTCGTTAATACATTGATATTATTTTTTGAATTGCATTGTATGCAAGATTATACATTTTATCAAATTCTTCTTTACTGAAAGGTTCTCCCTCTGCGGTGCCTTGTATTTCAATTATCTTGCCGGATTTTGTAAGTACAATGTTTGAATCAACATCTGTCGTCGAATCTTCTTCGTAACATAAATCAACCATGGCTTCATGATTTGCAATTCCGACGGATATTGCTCCTATTGGTTCTATTATCGGATTTTCCGTCATTTCTCCTTCTTTGATTAAATTTTCAAAAAGGTCACATAATGCGACATATCCTCCGCAAACGGAAGCAACTCTTGTGCCTCCGTCTGCCTGAATAACATCGGCATCTATCGTCACCGTTCTTTCGCCTAACTTTTCAAGGTCAACGCATGCTCTTAAACTTCTTCCGATTAATCTTTGAATTTCTTGAGTGCGCCCTGAAAGCTTCGTTCTTTCTCTTTGGCACCTTGTTTGGGTTGAACTCGGTAAAAGTGAATATTCCGCAGTTACCCAGCCTGAAGTTTCTTCTTTTGGCATCCATTTGGGTTTAGAATTTTCGCAAGTTGCGCAAACCAAAACTTTTGTATCTCCAAATTCGACAAGAACCGAGCCTTTGGCATATTTAGTATAATTTCTCGTGAATTTTATTTTTCTTGTTTCATCAAATTTTCTTCCGTCAACTCTCATTTTAAACCCCTTGTTACATTTTTTCATGATTTTACCATAAAGAGGGGGTTAAAAGATAACTGTTTAATCTAATTTAATAATCGCTCGATTTTTTTATAATTTTTTATAAATCCTCAACTCTTCTGATTGCTTTTCATTTCCCCTTTTTTTAATTTTTGATAAAAAGGGGTTTTTTTATTTAAAAAAAGAAAGGCGGAACATAGGTAAATTCCGCCCTTTTGTGTTCTGCTTTGAACATTAGGTTGTTTTGTGCTTACTGTAAAAGGTTGTTAAACGTTGCTATCCGATGTATTTTCATCCAAATCTTTTACGTTTGAATTTTCTTCATCAAGTCTAATTATAATTCTTGGTCTTTCATTATCCGGTTTTGGAGGAGGAGGCGGAGGCGTATGGTCTTTCCCCGGTCTTTTCTTGTGTTTGTCATTATCCGGTTTTGGCGGAGGCGGGGGAGGAATTTTATCCTTGCCTTTGCCTTTTCTTTTATCATCGGGTAATTCAATTATAATCTGTATACCGTCTTCTTGAAGTTCGGGGTCTTGTTTGTCTACAAGGCTTGTTGTGCCGTTTCCTTCTTCTTCGAAAGAAACCAAATCGTTTTCATCCGTTATGTTTTGAGCTGCCCCGTAAGTTCCCGAAGCTTTATTTGATTTTGTAGTTTGCCGTAAATTTTCAATTTCTTCTAAACCTTTAGCAGGTGTCGTTCCCGTAACACCGTTTAAACTTAAAGACATCTTAATTATCCTTCCGTTTATAATCTATCCATCTTGTCAATTACTTATATGAAAAGTATTTTTAAAATCGAAAATTTTAAAAAAATGAAAAAATGTTACAAAACTTATCATTAATAGGAAATAAGAATTTTCAAAATTATCCAAATGCGGTATTTTTAAGCACTTTTTTTAATTTTGCTTGAAGTAATTTTCAAAATTTGTTTTAATAAATGTGTTATAGGAGTTTTAAATTTATGTATTTCGGAAAAGTTTTAACCATGATTTTAGCGGGCGGACAGGGAAAAAGGCTCTATCCTCTGACAAAAGACAGAGCAAAGCCTGCCGTTCCTTTCGGCGGAAGATACAGAATTATTGATTTTGTATTAAATAATTTTGTAAATTCCGGATTATACAGAATTAAGGTTTTAACTCAATATAAATCGGATTCTTTAAATAAACACATTTCATGCGGATGGGATTTATCTTCTTCGATAGGACAATTTGTTGATTTGGTTCCTGCGCAAATGAGAACGGACGGAAGCTGGTACAAAGGCACTGCCGATGCGGTTTATCAGAACATGAATCAAATTTTGGACGATAATTATAAGACGGTTTGTGTTTTTGGCGGGGATCATGTCTATAAAATGAATGTTCGCCAAATGCTCGAATATCACCAAATTAAAAATTCCGATATTACAATTTCCGCAATTCCCGTTCCGATTGAACTTGCAAGTGAATACGGAGTAATTGAGGTTGATGAAAATTGGAGATTAACCGGTTTTATCGAAAAGCCGAAAGCAACGCCTAAATCAATCCCTAACGATCCTTCCAAATGTCTTGTTTCAATGGGAAATTATGTTTTTAAAGCCGATTCTTTGGTTCAAGAATTGAAACTTGATGCGGCGGATGAAAATTCTTCCCATGACTTTGGCAAAAATATTATCCCGAACATGTTAAAAAAAGGCATGAAAGTTTTTGCGTATGACTTTTCAACAAACACTTTCCCCGATATGAACGATTCCGAAAAAGGATATTGGAGAGATGTCGGAAATATAGACAGCTATTATGAGGCAAATATGGATTTATTGGATTGTAATCCCGAATTAAATTTGTATTCTAAAGAATGGCCTTTAAGAACTTTGAACTATAACTTCCCTCCCGCAAAATTTATTTGGGATGAAGATAAAAGGTTGGGTATCGCAAAAAATTCTTTGGTATCCGAAGGGTGTATAATCTCGGGCGGTTCGATTTCAAACTGCATTTTATCGCCAAAAGTTAAAATTAACAGTTATTCGCATGTTTCCAATTCAATATTGATGGAAAATGTTTCAATAGGAAGATATTCAAGAATTGATAAAGCCATAATCGACAAAAACGTTATAATTCCGCCCAATACCGAAATCGGCGTAAATAAAGAAGAAGACATAAAAAGAGGATTTTATGTTTCTCCGGGCGGGATAACCGTTGTTCCTAAGGATTCAATCCTTGTGAATTAAAAAATTCTGTTATCGGGATGAACCTCTAAGAACGGATTAGAAGAAAAATGTTGATAAAAAAGGTCTTTTGCATTTAAGTTGAGTGCAACAGACCTTTTTTCCATATCTTTGATTTTTTCGTTAGTCGTTTTTATAAAATATTTTTCGACATTTGCAATTTTATAAGTGTTATTCGGATTTATTTTTTCTTTTGTATCGGAAAGCGTTATAAAATTTGATAACTCCTTTAAATTTTTCCCCTTTTTATATTCTTTCATAAAATCCGTTTTGTTTATTTTTATTCCCGAATATTGAATTAATGGGTTTTTCTCCTTATCCTTCTCATTGAATAAAAAATTATCCAAAACAAGATATGTTAATTCTTCCCCGCTTACGCTCGTTAATAAAATATTTGCCGCATTGTCGTTAAGACCGTCCATGCAATTCATAATTTCATAATTCGTGGCATTTTTTGTTTCGTCTTTTGAAGTTGTGATTTCTCCTCTGATTGCGGAAGAATTGAGCGCAAAAACGTCGACTTCTTTTACTTTGTTTTTTATTTCATACAAAATGGAATCGGTGACAAAATTAGCTAAATTATTGTTTTCATGCCTTACACCGTCCAACGTTAAGGGAACTTTGGATTTTACGGTAAAACATGGCTTCATATCTTCCGTAAAAATTTCTTCCTGATATTTTCCGAGTTCTCCCTTTTTGTCAAAAATTTCTTCGTCGGGGTGAAAAGTTTCTGTTTGAATGTTTTTTTCGCCGTTATCATCAATAAAAATTTTTGTATTCGATAAATGTTTGAAATTTTGCGAAAGCGGAATAATCGGAGTATTTTTTACATACCTTGTTTGTGTTTTATGCTCGTGCCCGTCGAAAATAACGTCAATATTTCCTTCTTCTGCCATATTATCCGCAAAATTAACCCCCGTATGGCATGTTAAAATTACCGTTCCATTCGGGTATTTTTTTTTGAAATCTTTTATTAATCCTTTCGTGAGTTCTTCCGTTTTTTGATATTCTTCTCTCCTTACTTCCTTTTGGGGGGTTTTAATATTGTCTGTAAAACCGACTTTTTTCAAATCAGGCATGTAAAAATTCATATTAACGGGAGCTATTCCTAAATTTAAAACCGGATGAAAAACGTCATCTTTTTTGTCGTCTTGAATAAAAGTTACGTCCGATTGTACGACTTTTCCTTCTTCAATTAATTTTTTCATGCCTTTGGAATTTTCAAAATCCAAATTGGTGATAATTGTTTTTGAATTAAGTTTATCAATCTCGGATATGAAATTTTCCTCTCCTCCGTCAAATTCGTGGTTTCCTGCAATAAATCGGGTTTTTGTATTCGGGTATTTCTTTTTTATCGTTTCAATAAACTTATTGAGCATCTCCGCCTGAAATTCCCATATTTGTTTGTTCGGGTTTGTCTTATATCCCTTTTTATCCCCCGATATAAACCAATCTCCGCCTATCAGAAAATAATTTTCGACTCCTCTTTTTTCTTTTTCAAAAGTGTCGTATTTTATCATTGTCTGATAGCAGTTATCCGCAAGTTCAATCCTGCCGTGGGTATCCGAAATTGCATTAATGTTAATCAAAGCACTTTTAAAATTAGTGCCGTCACTCGTGTTGTTAATCTTCATAAATTTTTAAACCATGTAAATAATATATCTTGCTTATTATTTTAAATTGATATTCTTTTTTAATAAAGGTATAATTTTTTTATGAATGAATATCTTATAAGGGCTAAAAATTTTAAAACAAAAAAACGACTCGGGCAAAATTTCCTCATTTCTAAAGAAGTTATTGACTTTATAACGGAAGATGTCAATAAAGATGATATTATTCTTGAAATCGGCGCAGGAGTAGGTTTTGTAACGGAAAAGCTGATTGAAAAGGCTAAAAAAGTCACAGCGGTTGAATTGGACGACGAAGCTGTTGAATATCTCGCAAAAAGGTTTTCTTTAGCAACAAATTTCACTTTAATCCACAATGATATTTTAAAAACCGATATCCCGTCTTTGTTTTTGGAGAGTGAAAAAATCAAAATCGTTGCAAATATTCCTTATTATATTACAACCCCCATATTGGTTCATCTTTTGGGAGAAATTGACGATATTCAAAACAAAACAAGAACCATGACCAAAGAAATAACGCTTATGGTTCAATACGAAGTCGGGAAAAGAATTGTTGCGACAAAAGATTCAAAAAATAAAGAATACGGACTCCTCTCGATTTTATCCTCGTTTTGGGCGGATGTCGAACTTGTTAAATTTGTTTCAAAAAAATGTTTTTATCCTTCCCCGAAAGTTGATTCATGCCTTGTTAAATTTAAAATTAACGATACTTCTAAAGTCCCGATTAATCCGAATTTAAGACAAACAATCAAAGCAGCGTTTTCTCAAAGGAGAAAAAATATTAAAAACTGCCTTAAATCATCAGGTTTTATAAACGTAGAAGAGGCGCTTTCAAATTCCTCGATTGATTTTAATTTAAGAGGTGAAAACCTTTCTGTCGAAGATTTTTATAAGTTATCGTCGGAGCTCAAAAAGTGAAATACAAAATCCAGTGTCCCGCAAAAATAAATTTAACACTTAAAGTTTTTAAAAAAGAGGGGGATTTTCACCCGATAGAAAGCATTATGCAAACGATTTCCCTTTATGATTATTTGATAATCGAAATAAACGGAACTTCAAACGTTAATTTTTCGGGCAATTCAAAAGAAATTTCTTACGATAAAAATAATTTGGTAATAAAAGGCATGGAGGAATTTTTTAAAACCGCCCAAATAAAAAATCCGTCAGGCATGGATATATACCTGGAAAAAAATATTCCGACCGCTGCGGGCTTAGCGGGCGGGTCAACGGATTGTGCGGGCATGATTTATTTTTTGAACTGTTTTTATAATGCGCTTGATAATAATGAAATAAAAAAAATTAATTCAAAACTGGGTTCGGATATAAATTTTTGCTATCAAGGCTCAAGAGCTCTTTGTAAAGGTAAAGGCGATGATATGACCCCTCTTGAGTTTGAAGAATTTCCAATATCAATCGTAAAGCCCAAAAATCTTAAAATATCAACAAAAGACGCTTATCTCGCTTTTGATAATTTAAAAGAAAAATCAAATATGGATAATGATTTAGAATTTGCCATGCTTCCTTTTTATGAGGAACTGAGAGAATTGCATGCCATGGGATTTCAAATGTCGGGTTCCGGACCTTCGTTTTTTATTAAAAAAGAACATGCCGATATTCAAAATTCGCATGGAAAATATGAAATATATGAAAATTTGAAAACCGTTAATAAAGGTGTAAGCCTTATATAACAAGGATTTTAAAAATAATTAAAATTTTTTTTAAAAAACACTTGCAAAAAAAAATTGAAGATGTACATTAATAGATGTCGAAGGCAAGAGAACAAAGCCTAAGGCAAAATGACAGCACATTTACAAGAAACAAAAAATAAACTAAGATAAAGTTACCACATTGCGTTATTAACAACAAATTTTTTAAATAGCAAATTTAATTGCTTGACAATAAAAATTCTGATGATATTATAAATACTATGTGTTGGAATTAAGTTTCCTAATTCTTGAGTGTAAATTTTATTTAAGCCGTCGCAGATTAATGGCTTGACAATAAAACTTGAGGTGATAACCTTAAAAAGGAGGTTTCAAGAGAGAAAGGACCTCTAAAGATAAGGAAAGGTTATAGAAAGCTGTTTAAAGCTCTCTTTATCTTAAAAAAAGTTTAAAGTTCATACTTACTCTTGA
>CAJOJE010000020.1 GCA_905234865.1 Candidatus Gastranaerophilales bacterium | reverse complement strand
TTTGTATGTATATTTTTTAATTAATGTGTATGCCAATCGGATTTTCGCTTCGTTCCTTGCTCAATCCTCTTGGAGCGTTCGGCTCCCTCTCCCTCAAAATAAAATAAGAAATAAAAGTTTTTTGCATAAACAAGGCAACCTTTTATAATATAATTAAACACAGCCTATATTAAAAAAGGAGAGAAGTTTCTCCTTTTGGTTATCTTATAAAGTTTGTAAAGACGGTTTCTTCAGGTTTTGGCGGTTCAATCCCCGCTTTTTTACCCGCTTCGAGGCATTTAAGATGCCATGCAAAATTTCTTGCCAGAATCCTCATATTTTGCATACCTTCTAAATCTTGTTTTGCATCTTCTGCGTTTGCTCCATGAACCATATTCCAGTATCGCCCCGAAATAATCGGCATTTCAGTAATTTGCATATATTTATTCAATTGATCAATCGTAGCGGTAGTGCCTGCTCTCCTTGCGCAAACAACAACAGAGCCCGGTTTATGTTTGAAAACTTCGCCTCTGCCCGAAGCAAAAGCACTGAAAAAAGCCCTGTCCAAAAATGCGGTGGCGCCACCGCAAGCAGAAGCATAATGAACAGGAGCACCAAAAATAAAGCCGTCAAAATCTTTTGCAAGTTCAACAAAATTATTCACATCATCATTATCAATAACGCATTTACCGAGCTTATAACAAGCGCCGCATGCTCTGCAAGGAGAAATTGTACCTGCACCGATTTGATAAAATTCCGTTTCAATTCCTTCTTCGTTTAAGGTTTTTGAAACTTCGGATAATGCCGCAAAAGTCGTACCTTTTCTGTGCGGCGAACCGTTAAACAATAATACTTTCATAAATAACCTCACGATAAATACTAATAGATATTATAAGCGGTTCTTGTTTCTATTCCCGCTTCTTTTAATTCTTTCTTCAACTTTGATAAAGGCAAAGTGTCATAATGAAAAATCGAAGCTGCAAGGGCGGCATCAACGTTTGTTTTTGAAAAAACATCGGTAAAATGCGAACTGAAAGGCCCGGCGCCGCCTGAAGCAATAACGGGAATATTAACATTATTTGATACCAGATTTAACATCTCAATATCGAAGCCTTTTTGCGTTCCGTCATAATCCATTGACGTTAAAAGAATTTCCCCTGCACCTTTTGCTTCAACTTCTTTTACCCAATCAAGCAGTTTTACGCCGGTATTTTTTTTACCCGCATTAATAAAAACATAAAAATCATTATCGACTCTTTTAGCATCAATAGCGGAAACTATACATTGAGAGCCGAAATATTCGGAACATTTTGAGATTAATTCCCTGTTTTTAAATGCAGCAGAATTTATTGAAATTTTATCGGCGCCTGCATACAAAATTTCTTTAATATCATCAATATCAGAAATTCCGCCGCCTACCGTAAAAGGTATAAAGATATTTTTTGCAACCTTTGAGACTAAATCCACAACAGTTTTTCTTTTTTCGTTTGTTGCCGTTATATCAAGAAAAACAAGCTCATCTGCGCCAAAATCCGAATATTTTTTAGCAAGCTCAATCGGATCTCCGGCGTATTTAAGGTTTTCAAAGTTAACGCCTTTAACGGTTTTGCCGTCCATAACGTCAAGGCAGGGAATAATTCTTTTACAAGGCATTTTAAAAACCTAAATTTAACCTTGAAAATTGAACTATTTGATTTTTTCCGCTTTGTTTTGCGTTATAGAGAGCATGTTCAGCGTATCTTATAATTGTATTGGAATTTTCTTCTACATTTTCCAGGAAAGGATAGCTTGAAATACCGCCTGAAATTGTTATCGGGTGGCGTTCTTCTTCTTGAGCCGGAATAAATTCCATTTTTTCGATATCACGTCTGAAACGTTCCGCAAAGATAAACGCTTGCTGCTCCGAAGTATTTGGAAGAATTAATAAAAATTCTTCATCACCGTAACGGGTTAAGATATCTTCCTTTCTTATAACTGCAGATAACATTTCCGCAACTTTTTTCAATAAAACATCTCCCCAATCGTATCCGTACATATCGTTTACGGTTTTAAAGAAGTCAATATCAAGAAGCAGACAAGATAAATCTGTACCGTATCTTTTTGCACGAGAAATTTCGGCATCAAGCCTCGAGTGGAGATATTTTCTGTTATACAATCCCGTTAACTCATCGGTTATGGTAACTTTATTTAAAGACTGTTTATAAGAAATACCTTTGTATAAAGCCTGAACTCTGGTTTTTAATTCAAGAGGATTAATCGGCTTTACGATATAATCATTAAGAGAAGCTCTGACCGTAATATTCGGAATTTCATCAACGACAATTAAAACTCCTGCATCAAACTTTGTAACTTGAGTAAATTCCTGAACCTTATCAAGGGGCATATCAAGAATAATAACTCCTGCATTTAAGTCTTTATAACTTAAAACATCGGTCGGTTTTTCACATCTTACGTTAAATTCATCCATATCACCCAAATATTCTGCAATTTGAGAATTTTTATCGCTTGAATATATTATGACATTCATTTTTATGCTCCCTTATTTATAATTTAAAATGATATTCTTTACTCTATATCTCGGAATTTTAGCTTTATCCGTCGGAGTTAAAAATTCGACCGAATAAGAATCAATATACGTTACTCTGCAATATGTAACGGTTACGGCTTTTTTAAAAGGAGACTTTCTATATTGGATAAAATCTCCGTAAAATTCATCTCCCTTAGAGCGGGTTAGCGTATATTCCATACCTTTTCGGTTAATTTGAACAAGACCGTCGATATAATCGGTTATATGCCCCGTTATTCCGCCGTCAGACTTCAAGATTGTATCTTTTGCAAAAGAAGGAATCTGCAAAATAAAAAACATTATTAAAAATAAAAATACTTTCTTCATAAAGTTAAGTATATCATAATTTCAAATTTTAGTTAAGAAGTTAAAATTAATACATATATATGAAAAATAAGGAATAAACTTGAAAGTCATGGAAAATTTGGTACATTATTGACATGTATAATTATAATTTGAAGCAATATAAGACAACCAAAAAAGAAAGATACGGCAAAGTATACAATTACCCTGTCGTTAAGAAAAAAACAAAGAAAAAAGTTAAAAAAAGAAACTTTGTAAAAGCATTTCTTGCTTCAATTATTTGGATAACGGCTCTCGGGTATTCAACATACGTTAATTACGAAAATTTCTTTGAACCTGCTTATTTAAACAGGATAAATAACAGAAACATAAAATATGATGCCGAAAATTTTACGTCCCCGACGTTAAAATATGCAAATAATCTCAATTTTATGGGGAAAAATTTGCGAGCTTCAATCCCTTTAAAAGGAAAAGAAAAAATAATAACAATTAACCCGACGGGAACAAATGAAGTTTTGCAATCAAAAATTAACGATATAACGGCAAAATACAAACATCTTAAAGCGGGAGTATATATATACGATTATTCAACCGGAAAAACCGTTGAAATTAATTCCGATGAAACATTCTCAACGGCAAGCATAATTAAATTTCCCATACTTTTAAATTTATTTTGTTTATCAAAAAACCTTGAAAAAGAAGGGTTTGACCCGATTGACTTAAATAAAAAAGTAATATTTGAAGAACTCCACAAAACGGAAGGTTCCGGAGAATTACAATACGGTAAAGCAGGAGAAGAATACACGATAGATACTCTTGCAAAATTAATGATGAGAAATTCCGACAATTCCGCAACAAATATGCTCATAGAACAAACGGGCGGAATAAATTCGATTAATTCCTCCCTAAGACATTGGGGTTTTAAAAAAACGACAATACGAAACTGGCTTCCCGATTTAGAGGGAACAAACGTAAGCACGCCCAAAGAATTGGCAACATTGCTTTATAATATTGACAATACGGCTTTTCTTCCTCAAAAATCAAGATTAAAAGTAAAAGAATATATGTCAAACGTTAAAAATACGTCACTTCTTAAATCTCAAATTCCGGATAATGCCGAAATCATCCATAAAACGGGCGATATAGGAAAAATGCTCGGAGATGCGGGTATAATTTACACCCCCGAAGGCAAAAAAATTATAATGGTTATTATGGTTAAAAGACCGCATAATGATTATTCGGCAAGAGATTTAATCCAAGAAATTACGAAAGAAGCATACAGTACTCTTTCAAAAGTTTAATTTTTCGGTAAAATTTCCCCATTTATTTTAATTATTCGTGATGATGATGACATTCACAGTTTTCATCATCACATTCGCATCCAAAGTCTTCCTCGTTTAAAATTTTAGCAACTTCATTAAATTCGTCGTCATCGTCGATTGTTTCAAAGATATATTCTTCGCCGTCTTTTTTAAGACGCATTAAAACAACTTCCGCTTCTTCATCTTCCGCATCTTCGTCAACCGGAAGTAAAAGCGCATAATCATTATCATCAACGGTTACAATATCAAGAAGTTTTAATTCAACTTCCACACCGTCCTCATCCAATGTTTTAATAATTTGTAATTCTTCCGTATTAGTCATTTTGTTCTCCCAAGTAAGATTGTAAAATTAAACAGGCTGATTTCATATCTACTAAGCCTTTATTTTTAGTATATTTCTTTCCTTCTTTTTTTAGGATTTCTTCCGCTTCAAAAGAAGTCAGCCTTTCATCTTTATATATTATCTCATAAGCAAAAGATAATTGCTCAACAAATTTTATCGTTTTTTGCGCTTGCTCGCCCAAACTGCCGTCCATATTATAGGGAAGTCCCGATACAATTTTCTTTACATTGTATTGCCTGCAAATTTTATCTATCTCGCTAAGCGCAAATTTATCGTTTTTTCTTTCAATAAAACAAACTTCCGATGCAAAAAGCTGAAAGGGATCCGAAACGGCAATTCCTATTCTTTTGTTGCCGACGTCAAGTCCTAAAATTCTGCCTTTTATTTCCATTTATTTTTCCACCCAGTTATTTTCAACGTATTTTAAAAGCGATAATATTTGTTTAGAATTAGTTTTTAGTGATAAACCGTTAAAAAGTTCCGATTTTTTTTCCGGCAAATTCAAATACAAAAGGTGCTCGTATAAGCTTCTTTTCAAAATATGAATTAAAAATTTAGAAAATTCTTCCTCATCAAATAAAAGCGAATAATAAATGTTCGCACTTTCATCCATTTTGGCCGTTTTAAGGCAAAATGCAAGATAAGAAATTCTGGTTTTTATCATATCGATTATTTCGACCGATTTTGAGCATTCGACCAAATAAGTATCTATTAAAGAAAAATTATCATTTTGAAGTTCCATTACTTTATCCAAAAAATTTGAAAAAGAAGGATTATTTTTAGAATATCTGAAAAACCAATTTTGAACAAAAGGAGATGAAATTATAAATTCTTCTTTCTTTATTAAATCCTCTTTTGAAACACAAGAAAGCCCGTTATGTAAAATATCAAAAATATCGCCTTCCCGAATTTCAATATCGTCTAAAATTCTCTCCCAGCAATAATACTCGTAAGGAACGGTTTTATTTGCTTCAATTCGTTTTACCGCAAGCTCGTCAAGAATTCTCTTAAATATTCCGTTTGGAATTTTAATTTGGCTTGTTTCATTTACAAAACGGTTTAATACACTGTCATGGTCTTGTTTTGTAAGAGAAGAAAACCCGAAACACGAAAAAGGCCCGAGCCTGATATTAACCGCAATAAAAAATAAATAATACGCATTATCCTTTGTTTTTCTTGAAACAACTGCGGAAAAATTAGAATTACCGTCCGGAAGCGACATTCTAACGATAGGTTCTTCAAAATCGGATAAAAGATCTTTATAATATTCAAGACTTTTTTCTTTGGTGTAAATCCCCGATAAAGAAAGTTTTCTTAAATTTTTAACACATCTTTTTTTAATTTTTTCGTTTTTAGAATGAGAAAGATAAAAATACGGTTTATACGACAGAATTGATTTTGTTTTTTCGATTATATCAAGACAATAATCGACAATTTCAGGCTCATAAGCAGATAACGCCAAAGGAGATAAAATATTAACGAGCCTGTCCCCGTCAAAATCGGCACAAACGGACTCAACAAGTCCTTTTTTATCTTCAATGGGAGAAGCAAAATAAAAATCAAGAAAGTCAATTTGCGCTTCAGGGTCGATTTGAGCCACTTCAAGAAACCTGCTTGTTTCACAATTTATTGCATCATCGGGGTTTTTTAAGTAAAGCGAGATATCCTCGGGCTGAAAAGCAACGCCGAAACTCGATAAAATATTCATAAGAAAAATTTTCTTTGAATCTTGAACGTTTTGAGAGTTAAGCTCATTTAGAGCAAGTGTTAAAAACGTTTCGGGAGAAAGACTCTCGGCTATGAACAAAAGCGCCGTCGCAAATTTTTGATTATCGGGGTTTGCTTCCTTAATTAAAAGTCTTGATATAAACTCAAAATCAGCATCTTTAATTTGACGGAGGTTTTTTGAAACGGAATTAACAATATCTTCATCTAAAGCGCTCACGTTTCTTAAAGGATCAATATAAGAAAAAACGAGAGCTTTAATTTGAATTTTATTTAAAGGCATTTTTATTTATTTGCTCCGCCCCAAAACAAATCAAGTATTTTTTGCGCTTCCGACGATAAAATTCCATCCTGCAAAATCAAATACTGAACGGCAATTAAAGTACATTCAGAGCAAATATTAACGCCCGGGCCTTTTACGATTTTAGGAACAAGAGTATTCGGACGTTTGCAAAAGCTGCAGTATTCAATCGGAAAATCGGCTTTTTCGCTTTCCGCTTTAGGTTTTTTGCCGAATGATAGAACTTTATTTTCTTTGTCTGTCAATTTCTTCCCTCTTTCTTAATTTATTGGCTTTAATCGAATTTATTATATTCTTAGAATACCTTTCTTTTTGAGAAGGGTCAAGGAAAGAAAGATTTGAAACAACATCGGTTAATTTTGAAATTTCTTCCATTTCATCCAATGTAAATTCAACTTCGTCAAGTTCAAAATCTTCATACTCGCACATCGAATCATCGCCTTTAAATTCGGAGGGTTTTGAAACATAATTCCAAGACTTATAATCATACCTTATATCTTCAATGTGTATATCCAAAGGAAGAAAATAATCCTGTATTTTAGGAAGCAAAATTGATTTACAAAATATTAATTCCTGCATAACCTGCGGATTTTTAACGGCAACAAGAAGCGTATTTCCCTTAATATCATAAGGTATTGAAAATTTAGAAAATCTGCTTCCGCAAATATTTTGCCAAAAGCCGAACGCAACGGTTTTTTTAACACACTTCGACATTGTTTTGTCATCAAGAATAAACGGGGATTTATGAAATTTTTTAACATAACGGTCGTCTTCATTCTCGGAATTTCCGGTTGCCATATCGTGCAATATATCAGAAACCTTGGAAAAATTGCCCAAACCTAACCTCACTTTTCTCTAAACATGTTGTGTATGAAATTATATCAAATAAAAGACATAATTCAATTGTTACGGAGGTTTTAAGGGTAAATAATTTTTACATTTTTTAACAATTCAAATTATTTAAAGCATTTTTTAATGATATATCGTTTTTATATAAGTGAGAGATAAAAAAGAGAGAAAAAATAAACACAACGAGGAAAGTATGGACAACTTTTTAAACAACGAACAAGTAAAAGTAAATCCCGGATTTGTCTTAACTTCAAAAGTAATTTCAAAAGGCGCATTAGAAAAACCTGCCGTCAGAGCAAACGTCGTAAGCGGTTATGTTTCAACCACAAACCAAACTCAAGTGGCTTCAAAAGAACAAAACAACGCTATCAGAAACTTTGCAATGGCAAATTTCAGCCTCAAATCATCAAGCGCTCTTAACAGATTAAACGCTGCAATGAAACAAGAGAGAATGAACAGAGAAAATCAGGACAAAATCGAAGAAATTTAATTTACTTTTACTTAAAATTACGAGAGAGAACTTAACATATAAAAAAGCAAAATAGAATTTTTTTATTTTTATAATATACTTTTCTTATGAAAAGAATAGAAAACATAAGAAATTTTAGTATAATTGCACATATTGACCATGGCAAATCCACACTTGCCGACAGACTTCTTGAAAAAACGGGCACGATAGACAAAAGGGATATGCAGGATCAACTTCTTGATACTATGGATATCGAGAGGGAAAGAGGTATTACAATCAAGCTGAATGCCGCAAAAATGAATTACAAGGCATCAGACGGGAAAGATTATATTTTAAATTTAATCGACACGCCGGGGCATGTCGATTTTTCGTATGAAGTTTCAAGGTCGCTTGCAGCATGCGAAGGGGCGCTTTTAATAGTTGACGCAACTCAAGGAGTTGAAGCGCAAACACTTGCAAACGTTTATCTTGCAATGGAGCAAAATCTTGAAATAATACCCGTTATAAATAAAATTGACCTGCCTTCGGCAGATGTCGAAAGAGCAAAAAAAGAAATCGAAGAAGTCTTGGGGATTGATTCTTCAATTGCAATTCCCGTCAGCGCAAAAGAAGGCATAGGAATTGATGAAGTTTTGGAAGCTGTCGTAAAATATGTCCCGCCACCTTTGGATACTTCGGATAAACCATTAAGAGCGCTTGTTTTTGACAGCGCATACGATCAATATTTAGGAACGATTTGTTTCTTTAAAGTAATGGATGGCTCAATTAAATTGGGCGATACGGTTCAATTTATGGCAACGGGGAAAAAATTTGAAGTTATTGAATTAGGATTTTTAAACCCGACAAGAAACCCCGTTCGGGAATTAAAAACGGGCGAAGTAGGTTATTTTGCGGGCTCAATTAAAGAAATAACAAGGTTTGTAGGAGATACGATAACAAATGCAAATGCACCTGCCGAAGAACCCTTGGAAGGATATAAAGAAGCAAAACCAATGGTATTTTCAGGGTTATATCCCGTTGACAATGACCAGTACCATGATTTAAAAGATGCGCTTGAAAAATTAAAATTAAACGATTCATCAATTACTTTTGAGCCCGAAACATCATCCGCTTTAGGATTTGGGTTCAGATGCGGCTTTTTGGGCATGCTTCATATGGAAATTGCTCAAGAAAGGCTTGAGAGAGAATATAACCTTAATCTTATTACAACGGCGCCTTCGGTTATCTACAAAGTTTATAAAACAGACGGAACAATGATAGAAATCGATAACCCCGCCAATCTTCCGGATGCTCAGTACAGAGATTACATTGAAGAACCCTACGTTAAGGTTAATTTATTTACCCCGAATGATTATGTCGGAGCCTTAATGGATCTGTGCGAATCTAAAAGAGGCGATTTTATCAATATGCAATACCTTGATAAAACAAGGGTAAATCTCGAATATCACATCCCGTTATCCGAAGTTATAACCGATTTTTACGACCAGTTAAAATCAAGAACAAAAGGATATGCAAGCCTTGATTATGAATTCCATTCATACAAAAGGTCCGATTTGGTTAAAATGGATATTTTACTGTCAGGGGAAACCGTTGATGCTCTTTCGGTTATTTGTCACAAAGATTCCGCTTACGGCATAGGGCAAAAATTAACCGCAAAATTAAAAGACATAATTCCGAAACAAATGTTTGAAGTTGCAATTCAGGCCGCAATCGGCGGCAGAGTAATTGCAAGAACGACAATTAAAGCCATGAGAAAAAACGTATTGGATAAGTGCTACGGCGGAGATATTACGAGAAAAAGAAAGCTTCTTGAAAAACAGAAAAAAGGTAAAAAAAGAATGAAGTCCGTAGGAAGGGTGGAAATTCCGCAAGAGGCATTTATGGCGGTTTTGAGTTTAGGAGAAGAATAGAATTTGTTTTTTTTAAAAGTTTTCGTTTCATTATTTGCGACTATAATTTTCAATATAGAATTGTTGTCGCTTTTTAAAAAAATCAATGCACCCTGCATTATCGGGCTTACTTTAATCGAATTGGCGGCCTTTATTTTTATTTGGTTTAAAAAAAATAAACCCGTACCGAAAATAAACTTTAAAAGTTTTTTAATCGACTTAAAAGATACCGTTAAAGAGGATAAATCTTTTATTTTTCTTTTTGCTGCATTTATCGTGTTAATTTGTGCAAGTTTTACGATAGCGCTTTTATCCCCCGCAACGGAAGTCGACGCACAGAGCTATCATTGTTTAAGAGCATTGTTTTGGGCACATGACGGATTTATAAGCCATTTTTCGGCAACGGATATAAGATGTCATGTCATGCCGATAAATTCAGAAATTTTTTACACGTTTCTTCTTGTATTGTTTAAAAGCGATATCGGCATAGGGTTTTTAGAATTTTTCTCATTTTTAACCATATTGGTATCGTCCTTTAAAATAATGGAATTATATGAAATTGAATTTAAAAAACGAATTTGGGCGATTTTAATTTTCTCGTCATTTGCAGGAGTTATAGGTCAAATTTCAAGCGCACAAACCGATTTGGTCGTTGGAGCACTTTTAAGTTCATCGTTATGTTTCATGTTAACCTATAAAAAAGAAAATAAAATTTCAGACTTATTTTTTTCAAGTTTATGCATGGCTGTTTCTTTCGGAGTTAAAAGCACCGGAGTTATGGCTTCATTACCTTTGGTTATTTATTATTGTTATTTGATTAGGAAAGATATTGTTAAATATATATTGTTTTTGAGTTTAAATTTTATTATTTTTTCAAGTTATAACTACATTTTAAATTTTATCGATTATTCTAACCCTCTCGGTAATTCGGGCGCCGTTATTCTGCATAAATTTTGGGGCGGATATAAAGCAATAATTGCAAATTTTATAAGATATTTGTTCCAGTTTATTGATTTTACGGGGCTTAACCTTGCAATATTCATGCAAGATTATGTATTAAATCTTCAGGAAAACGTTTTAAGAATATTGCACATTCCGACAAACTCGGGAATTACGATAGAGAGAAATTTCTTGCCGTCAAAAATAGTTGAAATGTATTCGGGCTTTGGAATTTTGGGGCTTTTGGTTTTTATGCCCGCCGTATTTATTTGTTTGTTTAAAAAAAATTTAAGATTATTTTCTTTGTTGTTTTTCGGGCAAATTTTGGTTTTGAGTTTTTCGATAACTTACATGATTTTTTCGATTCGTTTTATTACGACTTTTGTTGCGCTTGCAATTCCCGTTCTTTCGATTACATATTTTAAGAAAATGAATGTATATAAATTCATAGTTATTTTTTATGCAATTTTTTATATGGGATATTCCGGCTTGTGCTTGTCTAATCGTCCGCTTGGCGCTTTAATTAAAGAATATGTAAAAATCGGCTCTATTAAAGAAATTCAAACAAACCTCAGAGATTCGGTTTATTTTATAAAAAACGAATATAACGAAAACCTTATTATGAAAAACGAAGTTTCACCTCTTTGCAATAACGGAAACAAAATCGGCGTTTTTGCAAATGAGGGTTACAGGTTTTATTCGGCTAAATATCTCGATTTAACAAATGATTGCACAATTTACATCCTAAATTCCGTTCGTCCCGAATTAACCGATAAAATGGATTATGTAATATCTCCCGTTAATTTTGCTCAAAGTACGCAGGTTTTTAATTCAAACGATACCGGAGGAGATTATCAAGATATACACTGTATGGAAAATATTCTTGTCATAAATAACGGCAAACAAGGAAAAACGGGTTTTACCTGCAGCATAAAAGATGATTTTTTAAATAAAAGAGGATTTAAAAAGAAAAAAGATATACCGATAAAATTAACTTCACAGGCTGCAAATATACGGATGCGAGAATTTGAACAATATGCTTTATGGGGTAGAGAATAATGTTTTTTGCGGGGATTTTACTAACCTCATTCATAAGTTATTTTGTTTAATACGGGAGTATTGTTTTTTGTTTTCTTTTTTGCCGTTGTTATTTTTAATATTGAACTTTTATCTTTATTTAAAGGAATAGAAGGGATTAATGTACTGTTAATCACAATTATTGAATTTTTGATAACGGGATTTATTTGGATTAAAAAAGGAAAGTCAAGATTAGACATTAATTTTAAAGGGTTTTTATCCGATTTTAAAAAAAGCGTTATTGAAGATAAGTCGTTTATTATTTTAAGTTTGTCCTTTCTTATTCTGATTATCGTAAGTTTTATTTTATCGATTTTTACTCCGCCAACAGAAGCCGACGCACAATCTTATCACTGTTTAAGGGCTTTATTTTGGTTAAAAGACGGATTTATAAGCCATTTTGAAACAACGGATATAAGATGCCTTGTTATGCCCATAAATTCAGAACTTTTTTATACATGGATACTGGCTTTGTCAAAAAATGATTGTTGCTTTGGTATTTTAGAATTTTTCTCGTATTTTACCGTTTTATTAACATCGTTTAAAGTTATGGAAATATATGAGATAGATTTTAAGAAAAGGTTGTGGGCAATATTTATATTT
>CAJOJE010000019.1 GCA_905234865.1 Candidatus Gastranaerophilales bacterium | reverse complement strand
ACGGATAACGTTCAAATTCAAAACGATTTAGCCGATACATCCGCAACGGTAGTCGCAGCCGCTGCAAGACTCCAACTCGATGATGTTGATGTTAATGCGATGAATGCTGATAATGACTACAACGATTATGATTATGACGATGAGTATATGAATTAATCATCCGACTAATCAAAAGACAACAAAACATCACATATTCCAAACAATCTAATTTACCCAATCGTTCTAAAACTAAAGAAAGGCGAGCTTTGAAAAGAGCTTGCTTTTCTTTTTATTCGGCCGAGCGGTTGAGTGGATGTTTCGTAATATTTCTTAATCTTTTTAAAATAACGAGGCAATAATTTCTTTTGTATATACTTTATATATATACAAGAAAGGATTTGAGAGATGGGATTATCCAATGAGCAAAGCCAAATATTTTTAAGAACTTTGAGAATATCAAATCTTGAAATGCGCTTACTCCGCCTTAGTTCCGAAAAAGATATGAAATACGCAGAAGGCTGCGGAAAAACAAGCCAAGTCACAAACCAAATGACGATTGAAGTTGACGGCTTGAGAGAATCTTTGAGCGAAGATGCTACAAGTGAAGAATATAAACAAGTTATGGATAAAATCCAATCCGTTGAAAATGAATACCAAATAATCCTTCAAAATATTCAAGACCAAATGGAAGCAGCAGAAGAAAAAATTGACAGACAACAAGAAACCGTCGAAACGCAACTGGAAGTTCAAAGGTCTGAACTCGACCAATGGAAACAGGCAAGAGATAAAACCGTTGAAACAACATTCCATTATTTTAGATAAAACTAATTAAAATGCCTCTTGAAATTCAGGAGGCATTTTTTAAAAAACTGTTTTTTAATCCATTTTTAATTGGTCTTTTGAAAAGTGCTTTTCGATAAAACTTGTATCGAATTTTCCGGATATAAAAACATCATTGTTTAAAATTGCTTTATGGAAAGGAATTGTTGTTTTTATACCGGTTATTATATACTCATCAAGCGCTCTTAAAGCTCTTTTTCTTGCCTCTTCTCTGTTTGAACCCCAGCATATCAATTTTCCGAGCATTGAATCGTAATACGGAGGAATCTTATATCCCGTATAAATATGAGAATCAACCCTTACACCAAACCCTCCGGGAGCGATGTAACCTTCGATTTTTCCCGCAAAAGGCATAAAGTCTTTTGAGGGGTCTTCTGCATTAATTCTGCATTCGATTGCATGACCTTTTATTTTGATATCATCTTGAGTAACGGAAAGTCTTTTGCCTGAAGCTACCCTTATTTGCTCTTTTACGATATCAACTCCCGATATCATTTCCGATACGCAATGTTCAACCTGAACTCTGGTATTCATTTCCATAAAATACCATTTTTTATTGTTCGGGTCTGTTTCATCCAATAAAAATTCAAGAGTTCCCGCACCTTCGTAATGAATTGCTTTTGCTGCGTTAATTGCCGCTTGTCCCATTTTTTTTCTGATATCGTCGGTTATTGCAGGGCTCGGAGCTTCTTCAAGAAGTTTTTGGTGTCGCCTTTGTATTGAACAATCCCTTTCACCCAAATGGACAACGTTTCCGTAACTGTCCGCCAAAATCTGCACTTCAATATGCCTTGGATTGATTAAGTATTTCTCGCAGTAAACTTCAGGGTTTGCAAAAGAATTTTGGGCTTCCTGACGGCAAAGATTAAACATTTCTTCAAGTTGTTCTTCTTTTTCGACTATTCTCATGCCCTTTCCGCCGCCGCCTGCAGTTGCCTTGATGATAACGGGATATCCTGCTTTTTTGGCAAATTCTCTGATTTCATCAATATTTTCGATAAGCCCTGTCCCCGGGGTTACGGGGACACCCGCTTCTATCATTGTTTTTCTGGCACTTGCCTTATCACCCATAGCTCTCATTGCATTTGCCGAGGGTCCGATAAATTTAATGTGATGTTCATCGCAAATATCAACAAAATCCGCCCTTTCCGACATAAAGCCATATCCCGGATGAATTGCATCTGCGCCTGACGTTAGAGCAACGCTTATTATTGCAGGAATGCTTAGATAACTCTTCGAGCTTTGGCTCGGACCTATACAGTATGCTTCATCCGCAAGGCTGACATGCAAACTGTCGGCATCGGCTTGCGAATATATTGCTACGGTTGCTATGCCCAATTCTTTGCATGCTCTTATAATTCTAAGGGCAATTTCCCCTCTGTTTGCTATTAATACTTTCTGAATCATAATTTTGCCTATTCAACGTACATAAGAACCTGTCCGTATTCGACAGATTGTCCGTCCTCAACGCAAATTTGAGTAATTCTGCCCGATACTTCGGATTCTATTTCATTCATTAATTTCATAGCTTCAACTATGCACACAACCTGCCCTGCAGCAACGGTATCTCCGACTTTAACAAACGGTTTTGCACCGGGACTCGGAGAAGCGTAAAATGCGCCTACCATAGGAGAAGTAATTGCCGTACCTTTTGAAGCTTCTTTTGCTTCCGATTTTGGTTGAGTTTCCGCCTGTATATCGGAAGCAACGGGTACGGGCGCTATTACGGGTGCAACGGCTTGAACTGCGGCTGCACCTCTTTTAATTATAATTGCCTTGTCTCCGTCTTCAATCGTAATTTCCGTCAATTGCTTTTCATCGGCAAGGTTTGCAAGTTTTTCTATGTATTCTATTTCAAAGTTCATAAATTAAACCCTATCTAAATATTCGTTTGTTCTTGTGTCAATTCTTAATTTATCACCGACTTGAATAAAGAAAGGAACGTTAACAATTGCTCCGCCTTCAAGAGTAGCGGGTTTTGAACCGCCTTGTGCGGTATTTCCTTTTTCGGCAGGAGGAGTATCGATTACTTCCAATTCAACGAAATTCGGAAGGTCAATTCCTATGATTTTTCCGTTGTGCATAAGAATTTGAACATTCATATTTTCTTTTAAATATTTTGTGCCGTCCCCGATTGCATCGGCCGAAACAGGTAATTGTTCGTATGATTCCAAATCCATCATAACAAAATCATTACCTTCTTTATATAAATATTGCATTTCACGTCTGTCAAGAATTGCTTTGGAAACTTTTTCGCCTGCTCTGAATGTTTTTTCAACTACTTGTCCCGTTTCAACGTTTTTTAATTTTGAACGAACAAAAGCTGCGCCTTTTCCCGGTTTAACGTGCAAAAATTCGACAACCGACCAAAGACCGTTATCAAGTTCTAATGTCAGACCTGTTTTTAAATCGTTTACTGAAATCATAAAAGCACCTATTTTATCTATTCTTCAAATTAAGTCTATCATAAAAGTTGATTTTTTACATAAATATTTTCATCATTTTTCAATTTTATTAACAAATCGGAAGGCGGATTTTTCATTTTAGAGAGAATTTCGGCGGTTTTTTCTCTTATTGTGTAATCCAAAAATATGCCCGTTTTCACTATAATTTCATTCGATAAATCACATGAATCGGAAGCAACAATTCCTTCTAAAAGCCAGTATAAATTAAAGGTGAGTTTATTTTTCGCATGGTTTTTTGCGGATTTTTCCGCATTTTCTTTAAAATGACTCCTTAAATATAGCGATAATTCAGAGAGTGTTTTATTTGTTCTCTCGATTATAAACGGTGAGATTTTTTCTTTTATTTCATCATTTTTTTTGATAAGAGAAATAATATTTCTTGAAACATTCGGGTTAATGTCACATATAGCATCTACAAGAATTAAAAACTGCTCTTTTTTTGAAAATAAAGAACAAGGAGATAATTCGTTCAAAATGTAAGAAATACTCTCTCTTATCCTTCCGTCCCTGTTTGTAAGGTGAGATAAAAAAAGGTTTAATTCTTTTTCATTGTCTATTGATATTGTGTTAAATATTGCAGGGGGCTTTATTTCTTCGTTTTCTTCCGATAAAATTTTTAAAATCTCGTTTTTGGTATAATTTTTCTCCGCAGCAAAGTAAGCATTTTTGATTAAACTTTCATCTGCATTAAAAAGAGGGATATTTTCAAAATTTTTATACTTATTCATAAAAAACATTATAATAAAAAATAGGAATTTTTTATAAATTCAGTAGTGTAAAATGTTTTGTATAAGATTATCTGAAAGGCAAAAATATGAAATCATTCTTGACATCATTTTTTAAAAATAAAGATTATATAGGTTTATCCGAATTTAAAAAAGAACGAAACAATATGCCGAAAATTAAGCCCGAAGTTTCAAACAACGTCGAAAGAATGGCGCTGACGGGTTTAATAAGACGTGTAAATTAATTAAAAAGTTAAAGGCAACAGTTCGGGCAATTTAAAATGCACAAAGAAAGCAAAAGAAATTCCCAAAATCATTCCCATTAAAACTTCAAACGGGGTATGCCCCAAAAGTTCTTTTAAAACTTCGTAGGGTTTGGATTCGCTATTTTGCAGGCTCCATTCTTCAACCAATCTGTTCAAGGTTGCGGCGGTTTTTCCCGCAGCACGTCTTAAGCCCTGAGCGTCTTGAATTACGACAAGAGAAAACCCGAAAGCAATAGCAAAAGAAATTGAAGTTACTCCTTCAATTAATCCGATGCTTGTCGTAAGAGCAACAACCCCTGCGGAATGAGAACTCGGCATACCGCCCGTTGTCGCAAAAATTCTAAAATTTATTTTTTTATGAATTACGATAAAGGTTATAAATTTTAAAAGTTGAGCCGTTGTTGCCGATAATAATCCCGCAATAATCGCTTCAATTCCCGTATTATACATCATCACTCCGTTTATACCGTTTTATTTGTTATTGAATTTATGATTTTATCAAAAACCGAAGATTTTATTTCGGCTTTTTTGAGTATATCATATATATGATTTATTTGAGCGTTTAATTTTTCTTTTGCGCTGTCAAGTCCGTATTTGCTTATATAGGTCAGTTTGTGTTCTTTTTCGTCTTTTCCCGTTGTTTTTCCCATAACATCCGATGTTGAAACGACATCTAAAATATCATCCGCCATTTGAAAAGCATCCCCGAATGCGTAACCGAATTTTTTAATTGTATTTATTTGTTCTTCAGACGCTCCGCCTGCAATTGCTCCTATTGCGCATGATGCAACAAAAAGCGCACCGGTTTTGTATTTTTGGATATATTTTAAAAGTTCCTCGGCGCAATCTTCGTCAGGATTGATTTTTTCCGCTTCAAGGTCTGCCGTTTGACCGCCTACTATTCCGTATATGCCTGCCGCTTTATTATATTCTTTTAAAATTTTAATAATGTTTTCAGAACCCGTTGAAGCAGGTGTTTTCTCGATTATAATTTGTGCGCCCAAACTAATGAGCGCATCTCCTGCAAGAGTTGCGATATTTTCGCCAAAAACCTTATGATTAGAAGGTTTTCCTCGTCTTAAATCGTCATTATCCATACAAGGAAGGTCATCATGGATTAAACTTTGGCTGTGAAGCATTTCTAATGCGCAAGCCGAAGGAAGTGCGGGAAAATAATCTCCCGAAAAAATTCTGCAAGTTTCAATACACAAAATTCCTCTAAGTCTTTTTCCCGCAAGGCAGGTTGTATATTTCATCGACTCAGCGGTTTTTTTGGCAAATTTGTGGGTTTTGTTGTATAGAATTTCGTCAAAATATTGAATTAAAGTTTCATCTATGATTTTTTTATACCCTTTAATCATCTTCGATACCTTCCGTTAAATGAATGTTCTTGGTCATTTGATTAAGTTTTTTTCTTGAAAATTCACGCTTTTTAGAGCTTATTTTTGTATAATTTTTATTTTTATCGGTTTTTAATCCCGATTCTTTTTTTTGACTTTCAAAAGTTACTTTTTGCTTAAATTCTTTTGTTTCATCCAAAAATTCAATATAGCTTTTGTATCTTGTATTTGGTATTTTATCCAAATTCTTAATAACGGAACACCCTTCATCTTCTATTGTATGCAGGCAATTTGAAAATTTGCAACTTGTTGAATATTTCTTAATATCATAAAAATAGTCGCTTAAATCTTTCGGAAGGATAAAATCAAAAGTAAGTTTTGAAAATCCCGGAGTGTCGATTATTTTTATATCGCCAAATTCGATAATTTCGACATGTCTTGTCGTGTGACACCCCCTTTGGGTTTTTTTGCTGACTTCGCCCGTCCTTAGTTGCTTGTTTGAAATTGCACTCAATACGGAACTTTTTCCGACTCCCGATAATCCGCAAAAAGCTACGGTTTTTCCTTTAATGTAATCTTTAAATTCTTTTAAGCCTTCTTTAAAAAGGGCTGACGTAAAGATTATGTCATATCCTAACGGCTCGTAAATCGCTTTTGTTTTTTCTTTTATTTTAAAAAGTTCTTCTTCAGCTAAAAGGTCATCTTTATTAAGGCAGATAAAAGCGGGAATTTTATGGATTTTAAGAAAAGTAAGATACCTGTCAAGCTGTGTATAATCAATTTCCGGTTCAAGAACGGAAGCTACTACCGCAACCAAATCAAGGTTTGATACGGCAGGTCTTTCAAGAGTGTTTTTCGGAGGATAAAGAAAAGTAATCGCACAATTTTCGTCTACTTCGACAAAATCCCCGACTTTGATTTTAAGTTTTTGTTTTTTTAAAACTTCTCTTAATTTGCAGGTTAAAAATTCGCCTTCATAAATTTCAGGTTTGACATAGTAGAAATCAGAATGAATTTTATAAATTTGCGCTTTCATATATTAATTATACCGGTAAAATCGTTTAACACCCCAAAAAGTATTTCAAAACTTTAAAAACGGTGAAAAATCAATTAACTTGTCCTTACAAGTGAGTTATACTATAATATAAGTTGAATGAAGAAGATTATTGAGGATTTTATAATATGTCACTAACGGCTTGGTTTAATAAAAGAAAAGAAGAGCAAAAGCAGGCTTTAAGGGAAAATGAGGTCAATATTGACGATTCGATAGGGAAACTTTGGAGCCTTTGTTATAATTGCAATTCCCAGCTTCCGAAAAAGGATTTGGAAAATAATTTAATGGTATGCCCCAATTGCGATTATCACTTCAGAATAAGCGCAAGAGAGCGAATTAAACTAATTATTGACGAGGGCACTTTTGAAGAAAAATTTCAAAACATATACGGAGTTGACCCTCTGAATTTTGTTGATACAAAGCCCTATTCAAAGCGTCAGGAAGAAGCACGTCAAAAAACGGGGCTTGATGAGGCCGTTATAACGGGTATCGGAAATATCGACAATCAAAAAGTTGCAATTGCCGTTATGGATTTTGAGTATATGGGCGGTTCAATGGGTTCTGTCGTCGGCGAAAAAGTAACAAGAATTATGGAGCTTGCCTTAAAAGAAAAAATTCCCGTTATAGTATTTACGGCTTCGGGCGGGGCCAGAATGCAAGAGTCGGCTTTATCTTTAATGCAAATGGCAAAAACAAGTTGTGCCGTTGCAAAATTAAACGAAGCTAAGATTTTATACATTACCGTATTATGCGAACCGACATTCGGAGGAGTTACCGCAAGTTTCGGCACTTTAGGCGATATTATGATAGCAGAAAAAGGTGCAAGAATAGGCTTTGCGGGAAGAAGGGTAATTGAACAGACAATTAAACAAAAACTTCCTCCCGATTTTCAAACGGCGGAATATCTTTTAAAATACGGACAAATTGATTTTATAACCGAAAGAAAAGAGATGAAAGAAAAACTTTCAAAACTCATTTCCATGCACACATTAAAATAGAAAGTAAATTTATGGTTGATACAATAGATAAAAAACTGCAAATACTTGATTTTGAAAAGCCCATATACGTTATGCAGGAAAAAATTGAGGAATTAAAAAAAGTCAGTATGGATACAAATATGAATTACGAGTCTGAAATTCAAACTCTTGAAACACAGACGGAAGAATATAAAAAAGAGCTTTACGAAAAATTGGAACCTTACCAAAAACTTCAAATTGCACGTCATCCGCAAAGACCCAACTTCTTTGATTACGTTAATTTTATAAGCGAAGATTTTATCGAACTCCATGGCGACAGAGAAGGTACGGACGATAGAGCAATTGCAGGCGGCGTATGCAGAATAGGCGGTATACCCGTTATGCTTATAGGAACCGTTAAGGGTAAAACCACAAAAGAAAATTTGGAATGCAATTTCGGTATGCCGCAGCCTCAAGGATACAGAAAAGCTCTAAGGCTTTTTGAACATGCTTCGAAATTTAATCTTCCGATTATAACTCTTGTTGATACCATGGGGGCATATCCCGGTATTAAAGCGGAAGAAACCGGACAAGGAACGGCAATTGCGGTTAATTTAAAACAAATGGCAAAACTTGATGTTCCCGTAATTTCGATTATAACCGGCGAAGGTTGTTCGGGCGGTGCCTTAGGACTTGCCGTTTCAAATAAAGTTATGATATTGGAATACGCTTATTATACCGTTATATCACCCGAAGGCTGTGCTTCTATTTTATGGAGGGACGCTCAAGAAGCGAATAAAGCCGCAAATGCACTTAAAATTACGGGTGATGACCTTTTGAAATTTAATATTGTGGATGAAGTAATAAAAGAACCCTTGGGCGGTGCGCATTATGATCCCGAACTTATGGCAAAAACGCTGAAAGAGGCAATATTAAAATCTTTAGGCGAATTTAAAAATATGAGTCCGAATGAATTAAAAGAACATCGTTACTCTAAATTCAGGGCGCTCGGAATATACGGAACATAAGAAAGATAAAAAAATGAGTATCGAATTAAAAGAAATTACAAATTTAAAAATCGTCCCCGAAAATTACGAAAGTGCGACGGTTTTTGAAATTAAAGAAATAAATGATGATATTATAAAAATTCATCTTCCGATTGCGAGCGATGAAGAATTGTGCGATTATAAAAAAGGCGAAAAAATTGAAGCATTCGGACTTTCAAAAGCGGGGCTCGTTTATTTTCAGTCGGAAATTTCCCAATCAAATAACAGGGAAGTCGTTATAAAGTATCCTGCCGTTTTGAAAGAAATACAAAGAAGAAAATATACAAGAGTTCGTTTTTTGGGTAATTTGGAGCTTTTAGAAGATAAAAACGTTAAGATTATCCCTGAAGATTTATCGGCAGGAGGGCTTAAATTCGAGTCCGATACTCCGTTTGATACAGGCAAAGAATATAAAATTAAGATAGAATTAATTAATAACCTCGTTGTTGAGTGTACTATTGAACCGATAAGAATAACGGAAAACGACGAAACATCCGAAAACAAGTACACAATATCGGCAAAATTCAGTAAAATAAGAAGTATAGACAGAATTGCCCTAATGCAATATTCTTTAAGATTAATTGCTGAAATGGAAAATAAATCGTAAGAAAGAGATTTTTAATGAGTACAAATGAAAAAAAAGGGAAACATTTAGGTTTTTACTTTTCGCTCGCAATGAGCCTTTTGATTGCTGCAGCAATAGTTATTACGGCATTTTATTCAATAAGATGTATTAATTCTCTCTTGAATGATTATGAAGAAACTTCGGTTAAATACACTAATTATATTTCAAAAATAGTCGTAACCGCATACGAAAACGATTTAAAAGAAGGCGGATATAAAAACGTCATGGCGGCGGTTGCCCCGTTAAGACAGGATGATTTTATTCAATACGCCTACATATATAACCCTGATTCCGGAGAAGTTTTGTGGTCATCCGAATCGGATTATAAAAATGTAAACATTAAGAATATATTATCTCCGAGAATAAGTAAAAAATCGAAAATAGAACAAAAAGACTTGTCTTTCGGCGCATATCATCTCCTTTTGGGTATTACAAAAAATAAATCCCAAAACGACGGCTATAACGAAATGATAGGCGGTTTGAAACTTTTTGTTATATTGTTCCTGTTGTTGAGTATCGTAATAAGCGCTTATGTAAGTCAGCTTGTATCCCGTCCGATTAAAGACGTTGTATCGGGCGTTCAAGAGTTCGGTAAAGGAAACCTTGAGTACCAGCTTGCAAAAACGGGCTTTGAAGAAGTCGATAAACTTGTGGATGCTTACAATGAAATGGCAACGCAACTCAACGTATTGTATAAATCATTGGAAGCAAAGGTTGAAGAAAGAACGTTTGAATTAAAAGAAGCAAATAAAAAATTAAAAGAAACTCAAACCATGATGGTGCATTCCGAAAAAATGCGCTCTTTAGGCGAGCTTGTTGCGGGAATTGCACATGAGATAAACAATCCGATTAATTTTATATACGGAAATATAATGATTTTGGATAATTACCAAAAAGATTTATTGGAGCTTATCAATAAATATTCTTTGGCTGATTCTCAAATTGCTCCGGAAATTATGAAAGAAATTTCGGAACACAAAGAAAAAATTGATTTAGATTTTATAAAAGACGATATAGGCGATCTTATAAAATCATGTTTAGAAGGGGTTGAAAGAACAAAAAATATCATTCTGGATTTAAAGAATTTCTCGAGAATGGATGAAATGGTATTTTCAGAATGCAACATTCCGAAAGAAATCGACACGATTTTAAATATTTTAAACAATAAAATGAAAAACAGAATTACAATTCATAAAGATTATGAAGAAAATCTCCCTAAAATCGAAGCCTACGGCGGTCAAATAAATCAAGTATTCATGAATATCATTGATAATGCACAGGGTGCCATAAAAGGCGTCGGTGATATTTATCTTACGGTAAAGAAATTTGACGAAAATAACATTTCCGTTGTTGTTGAAGATACAGGCTGCGGAATTAAGCCCGAAAATATTCATAAAATATTTGAACCCTTCTTTACGACAAAACCGGTAGGACAAGGAACAGGGCTCGGCATGAGTATAGCTTACAGAGTAGTTGAAGCTCACAGGGGCAAAATAAATATTGAATCGGAGATAGATAAAGGCACAAAAGTAACGGTAATTCTTCCTATTCTTCATAAAACAAAAGGTGACGACGTAAAATGAGCGAAAAAAAATACAAAATTTTGATAGTAGATGATGAACAGGATAATCTCCAACTTTTATACAGAACATTAAGAAGAAATTATGAAGTAAAAATGGCGAATAATCCTCTTAAAGCACTCGATATGCTGAGAGAAGAAGAAGTCCACTGTATTTTATCCGACCATAAAATGCCGGATATGGACGGGGTTGAATTTTTAAAACGTACGGCAGATATGTACCCTGATACCATTCGTTTACTTGTTACGGCATATTCGGATGTCGATATATTAATGAATGCCATAAACTATGCAAAAATATACAGATACATAAAAAAACCTTTTTCGCCGGATGACCTTTTACATACGGTTCAAATGTCACTTGAATATTTCCAGCTGAAAGAAGATAATAAGCGTTTAATATACGACCTTAAAGACTTATTTTCGGGTACGATTAATGCAATTATGGATGCTCTTGATTCAAAAGATGCATATACTTTGGGACGTTCAAGACGTGTTGCCTTTTTTGCAAGCAAGATAATATCGGCTATGAATCTTTCAAAAACGGAAAAAGCTCTTATAGAACTTGCGGCGCTTTTACATGATATCGGCATGATTGGCGTACAGGAAGATATTTTGCATAAAACGGGCACTTTGAGCGAGCAGGAAAAAAATGAAATAAGAAAACATGTTTTCTATTCGGTTAAAATTTTGGAAGATATTAAACAATTGGATAAAGTAATTAATATAATCAAATATCACCATGAATTTTATAACGGAAAGGGCTATCCTTATGGAATTTCGGGAGATGATATCCCCGTTGGCTCAAGAATTATTGCAATAGCGGACGCTTATGATTCGCTTGTTTCCTTTAGACCTTACAGGGACGGTCTAACACCTGAAGACGCAATTAAAAGAATTGAAGAAAAAAGAGGCGAACAATTTGACCCGCAAATATTGGATATTTTTGAAAGTATAGTAAAAGATGCCAATATCGAATGGAATAAACTTCGTGAGGGAATCGGAGAGCCGATTTAAGCCGATTTTTGTTAATCAGTTTAAATAAAAGAGCAAATTTAATGATTTTGCTCCTTTATATTTTGGGTTGCGTTTTATTTTAATTAACAATCAGTTTGAAAACTTTTCGCCTTTAAATTTGCTTCGTATTCTTTTTCTATTGCAAGGATTGCGGGATTTGTATTATTGCCGTCGTTTCTTTTCTTTCTAAAGTAAAGATTTAACTTTGGCTGTGCATATCCTATTAATAAAGCGCTTATGCCTATATTTCCTATAATGGCGGCGCCTTTTGCAAATTTCGTTTTCTTTAAGAAGGAAGTCACATCCTTGCTTTTTGAGCCTTCTTCCAATAATTTAACCGTATTTTCGGCGGTTTCTTTTAAACTTTTAACCGATATGCTTGATAACAAGCTTAATTGTTCAACACCTTGTTTTGTTTTAAATGTTGAAAGGTTGCCTGACTTTTTAAATACATCGACAATGTCCGAATCTTGATTATTAAATATAAAATCAAGAACTTTTTTTGCGTCCTCATTTTTTATATCCGAAGATTTTACGGCTTGTTTTGCCTTATCTGCAATTGAAGCGGCGGCATTTTCCGTATTTTCGCCTTTTCCTAAAGCAAGATTAATTATTGCTTTAGCATCCTGCATTAATTTTGATGAACCGGATTTAACCTTTTCCTGTTCCATAGCTTCTTTAACGGCTTTTGAATCCATTACCGCATAATCCGTTTCAATCGGTTTTTTAAGAAATCTCATCGAGAGTGCTTCAAAACCTTTTTGTAAGGGTTGAGCAAGACCGTATATAAAAGCAAGAACGCTTGCTTCTTTAAAAAGAATTTCAAACATTTCTCCTTCTCTTGCCTGTTTCATCCTTGTTCCCGCTATAACGCAATCGACGATTGCCGTATTTGCAATCGGGTTAGTCATTACAAACGTACCCAATCCACCTTTAAATGACGGACCTTTAGAAGAATCGTTTTGATTTTCGGGATTATTCTTGCCTTTAAAAATCTGATAAACGGAAGTATTTTTTATCGCATTTTTTTCATACCCCGCTTTTTTATGTTTTTCATCAAGCTCTTTTTTAATTTGCTTTTCCGTATTTTTTTGTTTGAGAGTAATAATTCCGTATAATGCGGCGCCCGTTGCGGCTGTGGCGCCTATAAATTTTGTGAGAGCTAAATTTTTTGCAAGAGATTTGTTTTTAATTGTTTTGTCTAAAATTCCTGCCTGCTCTTCAAATTCTTTTCCCAATGATTTTGCCTTATCCGCAGCAAATTCAAGAGTGTTTATATGTTCTTTGTTGTTGCCTGAAAATAACCTGTTAGCGTCGATATCAGGGTTAATATCGTATTTTTTAAATATTCTGCTATCAAAAACATGCTTTTTAATAAACGGTATACCGCCGAGCCAAACAACGCCCGTTCCGAATTCTTCGAGCGTCTTTTCGGGGCCGTCCATTTTACCGCCCTCTTTATAATATGTAACTGAGGTCATGGTGTTAGAGGTAAAATCTTTAACGAACATGGGGATGACCGAACCTGTATTATCCCCCAGTTTTGAAAATACTTGTGAAATTGTTGAAATGCTTGAAACCGGTGCCATAATTCCTTATCCTTCCTGATTATAAACCCCAAATGAGGTTTAAAAGTCTTTGAACCGTGGCATTTTTGCGTTTAGTTTCAAATAATTTGTTCATTTAATTAAACCCTTCGTTCTTTTTAAGTTTCCTGAAATAAATAAATTGACAAAAAGTGTACCTTTTACAAACTTTTGTAAATAAAAAAGCCTTTCTTGTTTTTTAGAAAGGCTTTTTTATCAAATTTTATTTTAAATTATTCATCAATATAAATCTTGCAAAAAGCCAATTCTTCCTTTCGCAAAAATCTTCGGATTATGTTAAGTAATAATATTTTAAACAATTTTTGTTTCCCTTCGGTTTGGTTAATACATAATACATTAAAATTTATGTTTTGTCTACTTTTTTATAAACTCAAAATGATATCTTGTATAAACATAAGAGAACGTGTATGTTGAAATTACAAATACAAGCGTTCCAAGAACCAGCATGCCGGATGTCGCATATAAGTTGTTTAATAAAGGAGGCGCCATAAAATTAAACAATTGTTCGGCAACAGCCCATGGCAAATTAATTAATATTACCGCACCGACCAAAGTAAACGGATGTTTGTATGCCGCATTAATTGATTCGGAGATTGAATTTAGCGGGTAGGTTTTATCGTTATATGCCCAAAAAATTGCGGGGATATTTGAAAGTAATACAATCCATAAAGGAACTAAAATAATTGCTATGGCGGTAACAACAAGAGTTTGAACGCCTATTGCAACCTTCGGGTCTTGTATTATATAACGGAGTGCAAGAACGCTCAAGAAAATAAGCCCGACAATACCTATTGCAAAAACTATGGAAGCCAAGCAAAGTTGAAGCCAAAGTTTAACATAACTTTTTGTGTGCGCCTGAACATATTTAAAATAGGTCGTAAAATTTTGAACAGGTTTATTTTCATAAATATCTTTTGCAAAATATGAAACTGCCACAATTCCTTGTAAAAATTTCCAAAAACCAAAACACGTACAAGCTATCCCGACGATTGCCAACAAGAAAGCTGCGCCCAACAGCGCAATCGGGGATAAAGATTTAGTCAAGTCCAATAATGCCGGAATGAAGCATATTACAAGCAAAGGTATAACCGGATAACAAAACTTTATAAACTGTTTTAAATTTTTAAAAAGTGAACAATATCCGATATAAACGGACTTTAAAACTCCCAATTTCGGAGCATTCTCCAGAGCGTAAATTTTTTCTTCCATAAATTCTTCCTTTTTTTTGTATAATTATATCATGCTGAATAAAATGTTGCATAAATTTAATAAAGAAGATTTTTTCACAAAAGTCAATCTTCATATTCATTCGACTTTTTCGGACGGTCGTGTTGATTTTCTTGACTTAATACAAGAAGCGGAAAAGCTAAATCTTGAACTTTTTTCAATTACCGACCACAACACGTTTGAAGGGTATTATACTCTTGAAAAAATTCCTCCGAATATGATAATAGGAATTGAATTCGATTGTTTTATCGATTTGAACCTGCCTCATATTTTAGGGTACGGAGTTGATATAAATAATGAAGAATTAAAATCCTTAACCGCAAAATTTGACAGGGGAAAATTTTCTACTTTAAAAAGAATTTTTACTTCGAGAAACCCGAAAAAAGTTATCGAAGCAATTCATAATGCCGGCGGAATCGCAGTTTTAGCACATCCTTGCTGTTATTGGTGTATTTCCTTGGACAGGTTTGTTCAAAAACTTGTTTCATACGGGCTGGACGGAATTGAAGTATATTATCCCTATAACAGGCTTACAAGAGTTGTTAAATTTCATTCAAGGAAAACGGTTTTAAAACTTGCCGAAAAATATAATTTAATTAAAACGGGCGGAGAAGATTGTCACACTTCTTTAATTAAGGAGAACAGATAAAAATGGGTACTTTTACGACTTCAATCGATAAATCGTTTGTTGTTCATTATAAAGATGTTTTATCGAAAGAAGAATGCGCTTTTTCAACTCCCCAACATACTTTTTTTCAGGCAAAAAATAAAAATTGGCAGGTAACTTTTTATACATCGGGAAAAGTTGTTGTTCAGGGAAAAGAGATTGAATATATTAAAGAAAAACTTTTTAACGTAAAAGAAGAAAACAAAACAGAACAAATAATCGAATATCCGCACATCGGGGTTGACGAATCGGGCAAGGGCGATTTTTTCGGACCTCTTGTTATAGCGGGATGTTATTTAACGGAAGAAAAAGCGCAAAAAATGAAAGATATGGGCGCTCAAGACTCTAAAAAGCTTGATGATAAGAAAATTTTAAAATTGGCTGACGTCATAAAAGAAAATTCAATTTATGATGTTGTAACAATAGGGAATAAAAAATATAACGAACTTTATGCAAAGTTTAAAAATTTGAATAAACTTTTAGCTTGGGGGCACAGCACCGTTTTTGAAAATATATTAAACAAAACCGAATGCAAAATAGGAATATCCGATAAATTCGGCGATGAGAGCCTTATTCTGAATGCTCTTAAAACTAAAGGGAAAAATTTAAAACTGATACAAATGCCGAGAGCGGAAAGCGATACTGCTGTTGCATGCGCTTCAATTTTAGCAAGAGCGGAGTTTTGTAAAAAAATTTCAAAACTTTCGTTTGACTACGGAATTGAATTTCCTAAAGGTGCAGGAGAAAACGTTTTAATAAAAGGTAAACAATTTGTTGCCAAATACGGAGAACTTGAATTATCAAACGTTTCAAAAACACATTTTAAAACTTTTGATAATATAACCCCTTTTCAGAAATCACTTTTTTAAATATTAACAATTCTTAACAATACCCTTAAAGCAGGCAATTTACATGGGTTTTAAAACTTTATTATCATGTAAGGTTAATGTTTAAGGTTAAATAAAGTTGGTTAAAGCACCTTTTTTAATCGAAAAACGGAAAGAAGTTAAGTATTATTTAGGTTAAGGAGGCAAAAAATGACCTGGTTGATGCTATCAATGAGGAAAATGCAGCTCAAAAGCGAGGTTTCCGATCTTCAATTTGAAGAAGTTCAAATTTCAAACAAAATTCAAGAATTGGCAAATTACACAAACAGTATTGCAGACGGTACTTTAACGATGAATGAACTCGCAAGCGCTCCGTCGTCCTTATTCGGCACAACGCTTGATTATCTGCAAAACTCATCCGCTGCGGCATATCAATCCGCAACAATAAAAACAAATGCCCTTATTCAGCAGCTTGCTCAAACAAATAACATGACGGGCAACCAATACGGTTATACCATGGGAAGTATTGACGGAGCCAATTATGATGCTTCGACGATATTCAACGAAATTTATAAAGAAGAATTAAAAGAATATTCAAAACAAATGCAGCAAGTTTTAAACGAATACGAAAAAGAACTGCAAACGGAACAAACAAGAGTGGAAACTCAACTTCAGGCAAAAGAAGCCGAACTTCAGCAATACGAAAACAGAATAAGATCTAACATTCAAGCTGATGCAATCAAATTTTAAAATTTAACTCCTAAAATCCTAAATAACTTGTAACCTTATGCTGACCTCCGGTCGGCTTTTTTTTATTTTTTAAAAAATTGCTTTAAAATTTTTTTAAGATATGTTAATATAAATCCATAAATAGTTTTAGATAAAGGGTAGTTAGCGTATGAGCGAAGACATTCAAAATGAATCCGCCGATTCAAAGCAGAGGATACTTGTTGCGGATGATGAAGCGAGTATCAGAAGAATATTGGAAACCCGTCTTAAAATGCAGGGTTACGATGTTGTAACGGCAGAGGACGGCGAAGAAGCAGTTGAAGTTTACAATAAAGCAAACCCTGACCTTGTTATTTTGGATGTGATGATGCCCAAAATGGACGGTTATGGAGTAACAAGAGAAATAAGAAGAACTTCCGATATTCCGATTATTATTTTAACGGCGTTGGGAGATGTTTCCGAAAGAATAACGGGGCTTGAACTCGGAGCAGACGATTATGTTATTAAACCTTTCAGCCCGAAAGAACTTGAAGCAAGGGTTAAAGCCGTTTTAAGACGTACAAACTCAAAAGAAACCACCGTCCCCATGGGCAAAACGGCAAAAAATGTTATTACGACGGGAAGTATCAAAATTGATACGGCAAGACGACAAGTATACAGAAAGAACGAAAGAATAAGATTAACGGGTATGGAATTTTCGCTTCTTGAACTTCTTGTTAATAATTCGGGACAAGCATATTCAAGAAATGAAATCTTGCAACATGTTTGGGCTTATCCGCCGGATCACAGAATTGATACTCGTGTAGTTGACGTTCATATTTCAAGATTAAGGTCAAAACTTGAAGCTGACCCTACAAACCCTGAATTGATTTTAACTGCAAGGGGTATAGGGTATATGTTTCAGAGGATAAATTAATTAAAATTGGAAATCGAACTTCTAAAATTTTTAAATAACACCGATTGCAAAACACCTAAAAATGTTCTTGTAATCGGTGTTATTCATGGAGATGAACCGCAGGGCGAATTTTTAATAAATAAATATTTAAAAGAAAATACGATAAGGCCTTTAAAAAATAATCTTTTTTATATCCCGAGATTAAATTTTTCAAATACCAGAAAAAATAAAAACGGTATTGATATTAACAGGAATTTTCCCACAAAAAATTGGGAATTAAAAGATTTTAACGACGATTATTTTGGCGGATATGAACCGAATAGCGAAATTGAAACAAAAATGCTCGTTAATTTAATAGAAAATAATAATTTCGATTTAATAATTACAATCCACTCGCCCTATAAAATCGTAAATTATGACGGGAGCGCAGAAGATATTGCAAAAATCATTTCAAATATCGTAAAATACCCCGTTGAAAAAGATATAGGCTATCCTACTCCGGGGTCTTTCGGTACTTATGCGGGAATTGAAAGAAATATAAAAACAATTACAATTGAAGTTGATGAAAAAGAATATTTAAACAGCTTGTATATAAAATTTGAAAAACTCTTTAAATTTCTTGAAAACGAATATTAATCAACCTTGTGCCGCAGATTGGCAAATGATGAATTTGACAATCGAGGTACACTATAAGCCAACCTTATTTGACAATCGAGGTACACTATAAGCCAACCTTGTGCCGCAGATTGGCAAATGATGAATTTGACAATCGAGGTACACTATAAGCCAACCTTGTGCCGCTGCGTGAGCCGGGGTGAAAGTCGGAAGCGATGAGCTTTCGACTGTAACCGTTGACCAAAAGTTCCACCAATCGAGGTACACTATAAGCCATCCTTGTGCCGCAGATTGGCAAATGATGAATTTGACAATCGAGGTACACTATAAGCCTGAGCTTAAGTCAATACCCATAAATTTTGTCCTGAGTAACTTGTCTGAACTTTTCATTTTCTCATCCTTTCGTTTCGATATATTTTAAATATAATATATACAAAATCCCCTTTTAAATATTTCTGCTCAAAAGGAGTAAATTTTAATTTTAATTCTAATTCTACACTTTATTTTCTTTTAGTATATCGGAGAGTGTTTTTGCCGATTTTTGAAGTTTATTGATTTCTTCTTCATTTAATTGAATCGGAACCATTCGCTCAACCCCCGAAGCACCGACAATTGCGGGCATAGATAATGAAATTCCCTCAATTCCAAAATCTCCTTTCATTAATGATGAAACGGGTAAAATTGATTTTTCGTCTCTGATTATTGCTTCGCAAATTCTTTTTACCGCCATTGCAACGCCGAAATACGTTGCTTTTTTCTTTTCTATAATTTCATAAGCACTGTTTTTAACGTTTTCCGCTATTCTTTTCGTTGCTTCTTCGTGGTCAAAATGTCCTCTCATTTCGCAGAATTTATTTAAAGGAATGCCTGAAACATTAGCGCTGGACCACGCCGCAATTTCACTGTCGCCATGTTCTCCTATAATAAAAGCATGAACACTCCTTGAATCAACATTTAAGTGATTGCCGAGTTCATATTTTAATCTTGCGGTATCAAGTACGGTCCCCGAACCTATTACTTTATTTTCCGGAAGTCCCGACAATTTAAGGGTAACCGTCGTTAAAATGTCAACAGGATTTGCAACGATTAAAAGAATACCTTTAAAATCTCTTTTTTTAATTTCGGGAATTATTGATTTGAAAATGGATATATTCTTTTTGACCAAGTCAAGTCTTGTTTCGCCTTTTTTTTGGTTTGCACCTGCCGTTATAATAACTAAACTTGCATCTTTTATATCATCATAACATCCGGCATAAATTTTTATGGGGCGGCTGAAAGGTACGCCATGGCTTATATCAAGCGCTTCTCCTTCAGCTTTTGCAAAATCGGCATCAATTAATACCATTTCGGAAAATAACCCCGATTGCATTATTGAAAAAGCGCATGCAGCTCCGACAAAGCCTAAGCCTATTATTGCAACTTTTCTGATATTTGTGCATTTCAAGCAATTATGTTCCATTTTTAAGACCTTTCGTTACATGTTTTTATACCGATTATATACCAAAAGAGCCGGAAGGACGAATTGTGCATTCTTTTTATGTTAGAATTTTTTTAATGAAAATAAAAACCGTTTTAAGACAGATTTCAAATTTTGGTTTTGGCTTTATAATTTTATTATTTTTTTATTATATAAGCCGTCTTATCGTGCAATTCTTACATATTCAGCTTCCGCCCGCAATTTTGGGGTTAATATTATTTACAACGGCGCTCACAAAAGGGATTATTAAAGAAGAACAAATAAAATCGTCTTGCGAAGTTCTTATAAATAATATGGCAATGTTTCTCGTACCGCTGTTTTGCGGTTTGATGACACACGGAGCAATTATTACGAAAAATTGGATTGCGATTTTTGTCGTAATTTTTGTAACAACAACCGCCGTTATTGTTTTTACGGGTCTGTTTACCGAATGGGGAATAAAATTTTTAAGGCTGAGCAAAATAAGGAAGTTTGAAAGAAAAGAAAAATGAATTTATTTGGTCTTATTATATCCGTTTTGTATTTTAAAATTGCCCAAAAAACAAAGAAAATACCGCTTTTAAGTAAATTTCCTCCTATTTTAACAGCAGGCGGCGCTTTGATTTTAACTTTGGTTTTATTCCGTATTGATTTTAGTACATACAACGAAAGTGCGGAATATTTAACTTTCCTGTTAATTCCATCAACCGTTGCCCTGGGGTATCCCGTATATAAAAATATTGAGCTTTTAAAAAGAAATAAAAGAATTATTTATGCCGCTTTTGTTTTAGCTTCGGTTTTTGCCGTTATTTCAACCTATATTATCGCAAAAGTTTGTAACTGCAATATTGAAGTTACGGAATCAATGCTCCCAAAATCCGTAACGGCGCCCATTGCAATAGAAATTTCCAAAAATTTAGGCGGAATACCCGAGCTTACGGCTTGCGTTGTTGTTTTGACGGGGGTTTTCGGAGCAATGTTCGGACATAGAATTTTAAAATTAATAAAAGTAAAAAACGATATAGCAATAGGGCTTTCAATAGGTGCTGCAAGTCATATAATAGGAACATCAAAGTGCGTTGAAATAAATAAAGAAAAACAAATCGTCACATCTTCGGTTGCTCTTGTTATTGTCGGAATTTTAACCGCATTTATTGCACCCTTGTTTTTATTTTTAATTAAGCATTTTAATTAAAAAACAATCTTAAAAGCCGCAGCGGGAGAATTTTAAAGACATGCGGTCATTTATTATATTGACACGATATTAAAATAAATATATTGTTAAATTTATAAAATATATTAAACTTGCGGAATTTAAAATCTACCGTAAAACAAATAAATTCCGTTTGACGGGGTCGCCAAAATTTAAAATCATTAAGAAAAGGAAAAAATTATGAACAAAAAAACTCTGGTTGCATACTTTTCGGCAACGGGAACAACGAAAGAAACGGCGGAAAATTTATCAAAAGCTCTTGAATGCGATATTTATGAAATAAAACCGTCGGTGCCGTACACAGATTCCGATTTAAACTGGACGGATAAAAATTCAAGAAGTTCAATAGAAATGAAAAATCTTAATTCACGTCCAAAAATGATTGAGGATAATTTTTCGGTTTCCGATTATGACGTAATATTTTTGGGTTTTCCGATTTGGTGGTATATTGCGCCTACGATTATCAATACGTTTTTAGAAAGATACGATTTTTCAAACAAAAAAATTATTCTTTTTGCAACATCCGGAGGAAGCGGATTCGGGAAAACGGTTGATAATCTTAAAAAAAGCGTATCGGACACATGTGAAATAACTAAAGGCGACATTTTAAATTCTAATCCGACACTTGAGCGCTTAAAAGTATGGGTTAAAAAGTTTTAGAATCATAAAAAAATAAATGCCGATATTTTTTGTAATGCCGGCATTTTTATATAAAAGATAAAACTTGACCGATATTGAAAAACGATATAATTCAAAGTGTTATTCTTCTTTTGGTGCGGGGATTTTTTTCATTGCATATACTGCAAGAAATTTTTGATTTTCAACTACATATAAAGGGTACAAAAGAATATACCACCTTTCACCTCTTAAAACGGTGTAGGGGGGTTTTGGAGTATCCGATAAAAGAACGTTAATTTTATTTTCGTCAAAAGAATCTGCCATAATGTCGGCATTAAATTCTTTTTTATAATTAAACAAAAAATGATCGTAATGATTGTAGCCGTATCTTGCGTTTCCAAATGCGTCGTAAAATTTAACATTCGGAAAATAGGGCAAAATTCCCGTTTGAGTTTCCGACCAACGGTCAATTACATAATATTTACAGTCCTCTCGAATAAGATTTTTTTCGTTTAAAATTTTTACCACCCGTTTTACGTTGGAGTTAAAAATATCGTCGAAGCCATGGTCAAATCTGACGGTTAAAGATTTGATACACATAAGAGAAAGTAAAACGACGAACAATATATTTAATATCTTAACGCTTCTTTTTAATTCACAGTCTTTAATACGAAACATCCATAAAGCCGCAATGAAATTCAGGTAAAAGAAAATATAATGCCAGAATGCGCCGCCATAAATAAATATGAACAGATATACCATAAATAACGAAGTTAATGAAAAATAAAACAGAGAGCTTTTATTATTTTTAAACACGAACAGCGATAAAATAATGCAACCCAGTGCAACTTGTGCGGATATTTTGTTTAAAATCCAAATAAAAGTAACGGAGTTTGTTTTAAAGTTAAAGAAAAAGTCGATTAAATATTTTATAAAATCCCCGTAATTTTCATTTATTGATTTTGCTCCGGCAGTTTGAACAAGTATTAAAACGGCTCCCGTTAAAAATATTATTGCAGCGGAAATAAAATGTTTGTGCGTATGGTTGTGCATATTTTTATCCGTTATAAGACGGCAAATATAAATAAGTCCGAGTGCAAAAGCACAAAATAACGCCATAGCCGAAGTATTTGCAAGAAGGATTATTAAAAGGGGCATTAAAATCGGATGTTTTGATTTGTCCTTCCATAAAGAAAGAATTAAAAACAATAAAAATATTCCGACCGAATAACATCTTGCCATTATTGCCCAATAGTGCAAAAATGGCCATGAAAAGGTTATAAGTGTTTTTTCCAAAGTTGAAAACGGCGATTTATTCCACAGAACAATAAGAGCCGCAAAACAAAAGAGCCAGTTCAAAAAATACATTGAATACGGATATAAAAAATCATGCTTTGCAAAAGGCATTTGAATTAAATACCAAATAAAAAGATGACCTTCATTTTTTGCCGCATAAAAGAGCACGTCGTGTAAATTATAAGATTTTGCAACCATCCAAGCGTTTGCTTCATCCGTAAAGGGCGGTCTGAATATGAGAATTGTAAGAGTTATTAGGGCAAAGACCGCTAAAGAAACATATTTTACCAAATTCTCTTTTATGTTAATTTTATTCACGACAATTTCCTTTCATATCAAGTTATATGCAAGGTGAAAAATCAGCTGTTTATCGAAAGATACAAAAAAAGAGTCCAAGACTCTTAAATTTAATGGAGCGGAGAACGGGGCTCGAACCCGCAACAACCTGCTTGGAAGGCAGGGACTCTACCAATTGAGTTACCTCCGCATACTGTTTTGGAAATCAATCAATCTCTTGAGATTATTCTACGGTAAAAAAGATTTTTTTTCAAGTCTTAAAATTATTTTTTTAAATTCTTGTTTGTTCGATGTATTTTACCGCTTCGTCTATCGTGAAGAACGTTCTTATTGCATTGGTTAAAAATACATATTGGAGCGCCGCCAAAATATCTCTCGAGGGTTTTACTATAACAAAATTCCCCCCGGCCTGACTTGCGGTTTTATATACTTGTGCAAAAATCGAAGCGAATTTATCGGAAAATATTTTTATATTTTCCATATCAAAGATAATGTTGGGCTTTCCCGTCAATACGTTTGCGTTTACTTCTTTTAGAATATTTGAAATATAAGTTTCGTTATTTATTTTATGAATGGTTAAAACGCAAATATCTTTATTTATGTAATATTTTCTGTATTCGTCGCTTGCAGCCTTTAGGACGGTATCGGAAATAAATTTCATAATTTGTTGGTGCCAATTCGGTTGTTTTGCAATAAATTCATCTATTCCTTCGCTGTAACATTTTTGTATCATGTTGGAATCGTCCGTTCCCGATACAACGACAATTTTAAAATCTCTTTTGTTTTCTTCCTTAATTTTATTGGCAGCTTCAATTAATTCAAATCCGTCTTTAGCATCCGGTAAAAACAAATCAAAAATCGCATAATCAAAATGTTTTTTCTTTAATTCGGAAATTGCTTCTTCTTTTGTTCTTGCAACGCAAACATCCGTACCGATTTTTTTAAGCATGGAAGTCAATTGATAAATGGATAATTCCATATCATCGACAATCAGAACATGCAAACTTTCGGCAGTAAAAAAGCTGACAGGATAAGAAAAGAAATTTAATTTCCTCTCTATTTCAATCAAAGCCTTGGATATTGTGCTCTCATCCGCAGCCTCAAGCGGGATTTCAATGCCTGAAATCTTAATCAAATTTTCTAATTGTTCTTTTGAAATCACAATATCTTTCATAATTATTAATTATACAATATTTTTTAAAAAACACTACAATTTTTCAACTTTATAATATAATATTTTTGTATCACGAATTGGGGAATTTTTTATGCAAGATGCCTTAAACTATAATGCTTTCGGGAAAAATGACATACGGGGAATTTTTCCGAATGAAGTATATTCCGAATTATTTTTTCATACGGCAAGAGGATATGTAAAATGGGTTTCAACTAAACTTGCCAAAACGGAAAATATCCGTAAACCCGATAAGATGTGTTTTGTTGTTTGCATGGATGCAAGGCTTCATTCGCCCGAATTAAAAAATGCGGTTATAGAAGGTTTAACTACGGCAGGAGCAAATGTTTTCGATATTGGTCTTGCACCTACGCCTTTGGGATATTTTGGCGAATTTGCAATGTACAATAAAGAAATGCTCGATGATACAAAAGTTATGGGTTCGCTTATAATAACGGCTTCGCACAACCCGAGCGAATACAACGGATTAAAAATGACTTTTAACAAGGCTTCTTTAAGCGAAGACGACATAAAAGAAGTAAAAGCTAAAACGGAAGAAGTATACGAATTAAGCAGACAGGGCAAATACGGGTATTACAAAAAAGGGTGGGTCAAAAAGCCTGATTTAATATCAATGTATTCAGAAAAACTTTTAAATACGTTTAGAGTAGACAATATTAAAATTGTAACCGATTGTGCAAATGCAACGGCAGGAGTTGTAGCACCCGAATTATACAGAAAAATGGGGGCTGAAGTAATTGAACTTTTTACGGAACCCGACGGAACATTCCCTAATCATCATCCAAATCCTAGTGTTGAAGCAACTTTAGACAGTTTAAAGAAAAAAGTAATTGAAACAAAAGCGGATTTTGGAATTGCTTTTGACGGAGATTCTGACAGAATAGGCGTTGTTGATGAAAAAGGAATGATGATAACGGGGGATAAACTTCTTTTAATATATGCAACGGATTTAATAAACGAACTTAAAATCAGAAACGAAAAACCCGTTATAGTATCTGAGGTAAAATGTTCTCAAGTTTTATACGATGAAATTGAAAAAATGGGCGGCAAAGCCGTTATGTGTAAGACGGGACATGGCTACATAAAAGCAAAAATGAGAGAAACAAACGCATTGCTTGCAGGGGAAATGTCGGGGCATACTTTCTTCAAAGATAAATATTACGGCTTTGACGATGCAATTTATGCGGGCTGCCGTTTGTTAGAAATATTTACCAAAAATAAAGCAAAAAACCCTGATTTTAAATTAAGCGATATGTTAAAACCTTTTGATAAAATAACGGTATCTCCCGAAATCAGGCTTAATTGCCCGAATGAACTTAAAAAAGAAGTTTTAAAAGAAGTTGAAAAATGCGCAAACGAAGATATTTTTCAAACAAAAATCAAGGATATCATTACGATTGACGGGCTGAGATTTGTCTTTGAGGACGGTTTTGCGCTTATAAGACAATCTAATACCGAGCCTGTTTTTACTTTAAGGTTTGAAGCAAGTACTAAAGAAAATTGCGAAAAATATCAAAATGCTTTAATTGAACTTACAAACGCAAAAGTAAAAGAAAAAACAACTCTTGAAGTTTAGAAATTAATTTGTTTTTTTAAAAGGCAAAATTCTGTTACTTATAGGATTTTGCCTTTAATAACTCTTTGTATGCCCTGTATATCTTTAAAAATTTGAATTTCACCGTAAGCATTAGTTTGAAATAAAGAAAAAACCCGCTCTGATTGCCCTTCCATAAGTTCAAACAATAAGACGCCGTCTTTTTTTAAATATTCTTTTGCTTCTTTAATTATTTTGTTATAGAAAAAAATTCCGTCCTCATCATTGGTATACAAAGCTAAATCAGGTTCAAAAGAAACTTCTTTTTGAATGTTTTGTTTCATTTTGTACGGAATATAAGGGGGGTTGGAAATTATCACGTCAAATTCTTCATATACGTTAGAAAATACATCGGATAAAATAAAATTAACGTTTTCAAGATTAAGTTTTTCCTTATTTTTATTTGCAACATCAAGCGCAAAAGAGGATATGTCAACACCCGTTATTGCTACATCTAATTTATTTTCTTTTGCAAATTTTGATACCATGCAAGAAATTATTCCGCTCCCAACCCCAATATCAAGAACTTTTAAATTACCCCGTTTCTTTAAAATTTCATCCTGTGCTTTTATTATAAGAAGTTCCGTTTCATCTCTCGGGATTAAAACATTATTGTTTACAATAAATTTTTCTCCCATAAAAGGCGCAAAACCTAAAATATATTGAACGGGTTCATAAGTTTCAATTCTTTTTTTTAAAACGGGTAAGATTTTTTCTTCGTCAAAATTATTTTCTAAAATCAGTTCTTCCCTTGTTTTACCTAAAACATATTCCAAAATGAGTTCAGCCTCGGCTTTAGCTTCAATAGGGTCAAGCCCTCCGTTTTTTAAAAAGTTTATAATTTGAATTTTATTCATCTTCAAATTCTTCTTTCGGGTCAATTATTTCCATAATCCAATTCCGAACGTCAAGCCTTGAGGCGTTTTCTGTCGGCTTTAAGGGGGTGTTGTGGGCTTTTGCAACTTTTTCGTAATAAAAAAGCTGTTTTTTGGTCGGTTTTAATTTGCTCATTTTATAATCGTTAGCTTTTTTTCTTTGCTCTTTTTGGATTAGTTTTTGTTTTTCGATTATCGGTTTTAACTTTTCTTTTTGCTCTAATTCAAAAAAGATTTCTTTTGTATACAATTTAAAATCCCGAATAAATTCTTCGTTTGAAAAATATTCGGATAAAAATTCAAACCTTGATGAATTTATTTCGATATAATATTGTTCTTCTTGAATAAATTCATCCAAAATATCGTCAATGTTCAAGTTTGAGTGTTTTTTTACAAAAGATTTCATATAACTTAAAAGCGAACTTTTTTGTCTTTGCGATAAAAACTCAAAAACTTGATTTTTTACGCTATACATCTTCTTTATACCCGAGCATTTTCAGCGCATTTTTATCTTTTTGCCAATTTTTTCTGACTTTTACAAAAAGTTCGAGATAAACTTTTCCTTCGATAATTTCTTGAAGTTCAAGCCTTGCTTCCGTTCCGATTTTTTTCAACATAGAACCGTTTTTGCCGATTATTATTCCCTTTTGGCTTGTTTGTGAAACATAAATCGAGGCCTTTATTTTATCAAGGTTCCCTTCTGTTTTATATTCATCAATCATAACCGCAACGGAATGAGGAATTTCTTCTTTTGTGTTTAAAATAATTTTTTCCCTTATAACTTCTTGAGCTATATTTCTCATATTTTGATCGGTTATGGTATCAATCGGATATAAAGGCGGGCAGACAGGAAGATATTCTTTTATTTTATCAATTAATACATTTACGTTTTTACCCGTTTTTGCGGAAACTTTAATGATGGGGTAATTTTCTTTAAAAAGGGTTTTATAAGTACAAAGATTGACTTCTTTTTTTACTTCGTCATTTGTTAAATCTACCTTATTTGCAACAATTATGACGGGGGTTTTATTTTTTTTAATGCAATTTTCAACAATCCAAGTATCGCCTTTTCCTGCTTTATCGTTTATATCTACAAGAAACAAAACAACATCGGCATCTTTTAGCGCAGACATAGATTCCTGTTCTAAAAATTCTCCTAATTTATTAAGAGGCTTATGAACTCCCGGGGTATCGGTAAAAATTATTTGCGCTTCATCATCCGTAAAAATACCTTTTATCCTTTTTCTTGTTGTTTGCGCAACGGGGGTCGTTATTGCTATTTTTTGCCCCGTTATATAGTTTAAAAGCGTAGACTTTCCGACGTTTGGTCTTGCAATAATAACGGCATAGCCCGTTTTAAAATCTTTTTTGTTAAGTTTTGGTAAATTTTCGTTTCTCATAGTATAATTGTACTATGAAATCCAAAATTTAGGGACGAATTTGAATTTATGAAAAAATTTTTAACGACATTTGCCTCACTAACCCTTTTAGCCTGCACCGCAAATTCTATTTTTGCCGCAGACGGTGCATATAAAAATAATCTTTTAAAAGTAGAATTATCAAAAATTAATGAAGACAGCTACAATGTTAATCTTTATACGCAAAAAGTTTACACGGAACCCGTTAAAGTAGTTAAAAAAACAGATACCGTTTATTACTTTTTACTTCCGGAAACAAGTAATTCCGTAACATCCGTTACGCCCGTTTCGGACATAAGCAACGTTATGATTAAAACATACCCTTATGCGGGACAGGATGAAAAAAACGGATACACAAAAGTTGCAATCATAACTTCAAAACCCTTAAATCTTACAACAACGACAAAAGCGGTTGATTCTTCCGTTTCTCCGAAATTAGACCCCGTAAGACTTGCTAAATTGGATAAAGTTTTTGAAAGATACGCAGAAAAACTTGCGACAAATAATATTCAATCTCCCTTAATTGATAATAAACAAAAAACAACTCAAGCAACCGTACAAAAAACAGCGCAAACAACGGTTCAACCCGCAGCTAAAACTGCGGCTCAATTAACTTCTCAAACAAATACAAAACCTCAAATAAAAACGGAAACAAAACAGCAGCAAACGAAAACATTGACAAATCCTATTCAAAAACTTGCTCTGCTTGCCGATTTACCTTCACAAAGTCAATCGAATAAAGCAACTGCGGTAAATAAAAACAATTCTTCCGCAAACGAACAAACTAAATCCAATAAAACAACGGTTGCAGGAAAAACAGGTTCGACATCAAAAACAACGGCGGTAAAATCGGCAAACAATGCGCCAAAAACGAAAAACGCAGCATCTAAAAATGCGTCGGCTCAAACAGCAAAAACACCCGTTCAGGTAAATAAAGAAACGGAAAAACAAGCTTCAAAAACCGTCCAAACGCAAAAAACATCTCAAACAACATCGGAAAAAACGGTAGATACTTCAAAGGCCGTTCCTGATACCGATAATGAAGTTAAAAAATACGAAAATGAACTTGCCGTAAAAGAAGCAACGGATGTCTCTTTTGAAAACGAAAATACGGAAGAAGTTTTAAATGAAAACCTCGACGACAGCAAAAGCATAACGGCAACCGTTCAAGAACAAAATTCTCCTTTAGAGGAAAATCAAACAAATTTATATTTATTAATAGGCTCAATCGGAATTTTCTTATTTTTGGCAAGCGTATTTTTGCTTGTCAGAAGAAATATCAAACAAAAAGCGTATAATGAACAAATCGCAAGCGATAATTCAAATATCAGGGAATTGCTAAATCAAAGAGCGGCTGAAAACAAAATAAACCAAAATGTTCAAACCCGCCCCGATTTTTCCGACCGATTACAAACAGAACAACCGCAAGCGCCCGTTTATCAGGCAAATTCCAATGTTCAACAAAATAATTTTGCTCAAACATTTGCAACGTCCGCAAGTAATTTTGAAGATACATACTCGACAACAACTCCCGTAAGGGGCGGTGTGATACCTGAAACAAATTATGATGTAAGAGCAAACGATAATTATTATGAGCCTGAAATATTGGATACCATTCCCGATTATGCTCCGACACAAAATAACGAAACAACATCTTATGATAATTCGGATTATGAAGCGAATTATCAAAATCAAGAATACGATAACTACGATACGGATAAATACGAAACAAATTATCCGGAAGAAAACAATATTCAAAACGAATCAGACAATCCACCCGAAACAAGCGCCGTTTATCAGGCATTGAATGAAGCCCCCGAAGATTACGGACAAACGGTAAATATTGAAGATGAGGACACTATGCTTCAAGAATTATTAACGCCGATTGATTCGACATACTCTGATAACAATGTTGTTGCGGATTATAATTCCGATAATCAAAATACGAATGAAGAATCGGCTACAATTGTTTCGTCGTCCAAATTAACGGAAACAAGGGGTTTGTATCTTGCAAAGTTTGAAGGAACAACATCTCTTGTAGGATATATTCAAGATGATATCTATGTTTTATACAACTTTGGAGATATGGAAGTTAAAGATACGGATATTGAATCGCAACTTGCAAAAGAAAGTGATACGGATAGTTTATACATCGTAAAAACGGGCGGAAAGAAACTAATGGTAAAATCCACTCCGTACGAGATGAGTGTTGAAAAAGTTTTCTAAAATTTTAATTTAAAAATAAAGGTTTAGAATTAATAATACCTACAAAATAAGACTTCTCATTATTTTTAATAAAGGTCTTATTTTTTATCTTAAAATCTCCGAACATTCCTAAAAAAGGATTTAGAACATTTTCCAAAAATTTTTGCCTTTGAAACTTGTCGTTATTTCTGTCAAATTTCATAAATAATTTAATTTTGTATTCCCCAATCATCCACATATCGGGACATTTTATCGGAGGTCCCGCAGGAACAAAACGAGCAGGATTTTTGGGGTTTGAAATTATTCCTATGCTTCTTAAAAAGGTAATTTTTAAAGAATTTTTATAAATTTCATACTCATTCAGCCCTATTCCCGCAACCAGTACATCATTAGCAAGTACATAACCGTTATTCGGATATGCGCCCGTTTTTAATTCGCTCCTGTCCGCAACGGGCATGTTTTGAGATAAAAGATAATTATAATCCGGAGTTCTTTTTATTTCTGCGATTAAGTCTTTTGAAAGAGTTGTTTCAATGTTGTTTTTTGTATTAAAAACAATCTGAAGTTTTCTGTTTTTCTTTCTGTTTTTTATATGAATTTCAAATTCAAAATTATCGCTCTTATTCGTTAGGGAAACATTCAATTTAATATTATCTTCAAATTTGATTTCAAGGGTTGATTTAATTTTTCCTTTAGTTTTAATTTTTGAAGATAATAACTTTAAAATTCGTTCTCTGCCTAAAGGCGCATAATTATAACTGTCGCCCGTATCTTTTGTTGAATGAAGATTGATAAAATCTTCAAATAATTCGCCTGTTTTTTTATCTGTAACGTTTATTTTATTATCCAAAATAAAAAGTTTTAAGTTACCGTTTTCAATAAAGTCGTTTCCTACAATATGAGCTTTTTGAACGGGCGGAATTTTAAAATTTTTAAATGAAAACGGCTTAATATCGGGAATTTCAATTAAATATTCATAAAAATCGTGAAAATCTTCCGTCATGGGGTTTATGTTAATATCAGACATAATATCTTCCGATACGGAATAAAAAGTTCTTATTTTTTGCGCATTTTTAATTTTTTTATCGGAAATAATTTTAATGCAGCCGTTTTGAGAATAATTAGAAAAGTTAAAAACCCCGATTTTATCGGTTGAATTATTGATTAAAAATTCTTTTTTAAAATCTCTTATTAAATTTCCCCGAACGGTTTTTGTTATGTCCGATACGCTTTCTTGGCGCTTTTTAACGGCTTTTGAAACGCTATCCGATGAACAGCCGTAAATTGAATCATGAGCTTGATTGTAAAGAAGCTCGATTGAAGCTGCTTCAAGCTCGTTTTTGAACTTTCCTTTCAGAAAATAATTTAGCGGGAATATTTTATTATAAAGTTCAAAACATAATTTTGCATTTTTAATTTTTTCATCAATTCTTGTTGAATATACCCCTTGTAAAATGTATGTTTCGGAATTATCCAAAAATTCTTCGTCAACATTTTTTATATATTTTGCTTTTTCAATATAATCAAAGGGTGAACCTTGTATTATTTCGTATTTTTCTAAATATTTGTTCAATAATGAAATTTTAGAAGAAAAATTTGAAACCGGCGCAAGATGATCTCCTCCAATCGGCAAAAGAAGAATATTATCGGACTTTTGATTAATTTTATCAAGAATTTTTTCAACAGTCTGCGCTTTATTTTTATCAATTTCACCCGTATGTAAAAAGTCTTGATAATATCCCATAACAAGTCTTGTCGTGTTTATTTCTTCCTTTTTAAAATCGGCGGGAACGTTTTTATTAACACCACGCCAAATTATTGCGTTATTTATATTAAAATATTTCAAAACTTTAAAAATATCGTTTGAATGTCCGAAAGTATCGGACATATATCCTATAAAAGAAGTTTCTTTGAATTTTTTGGAAAAATTAAGCCCCGTTTCCAAATTTTTAATAAGCGCAACTGCAGGCACAATAAGAGTATCGGCAGATACAAAAAAAGGACCTATAAAAATTTTTTTCTCTTTTATAAGTTTTTTTATGATTTTTTCTTTTTCGGGACGGAATTTTAAATAGTTCAAAAGGGCTAAAATTTGTCCGTCAAAATAAAAAGAAGATAATTTGGAGGAATTTATTTCATCTAAAACCTTGTCAATAATTTCAACCAATCTTACATTAAAACTATCAGCGCTCCTGTACCATTCGGGGTCAAAGTGCGTGTGAAGATAAGCAATTGCGGTTTTTTTATTTTTTTTCAACAAGAAATTCCTTAAATAATCTTTTTAGCTTATTTTACCATGTAATCGTCTTTTTGGGCGAGTTTTTAACGCTCAAAATCAGTATACTGATTTATGGAAACAAAACCTTATTAAAAAAGAAACAATGGTTATGACAAAGAAAAATTTAAAAAGTATTGAGCTCGAGATTGAAAATTGTAAAAAACAATTAAGAGAATTGGAACCTTACATTTTTGAAAATTCGGGCGTTGCGGAAAATTATAACCGCACTTTAATAAAAAAGGCAATTTTAGTCGATAAATATAAAAAACTTTTATATAAAAAACCTCTCATTTCCCGATTATTAAAAGCTGTCAAATTCAAAAAAGAACCAAAGTTAATTTGTGACTATTTTACGGGTTAATATTTTAGTTTGACTAATGCAAGTAAAAAAAGTGCATACAATTTAGAAAAATTTATGCACTTTTATCTTCAATTTTTTTTAACAACCTAATATTTTTTTTGGAAAAATTTTCTTTATATGTTATCATAAACTTATCAAAGACGGGAAAACAGAATGCCAAGAAAAAAAGAAGTTGAGATTGTTCTGGATGTTGAAACAACGGGACTGGATTATACAAAAGAAAGAATTATCGAATTTGCGGGGGTAAGGCTTGAAAACGGTAAAATTACCGACACTTTTGAAACCTTAATTAATCCTCATCAAAAAATCAGAAAATCTTCCATGGCAATTCATGGTATAACCGATGAAATGCTTCTTGAGGCTCCCGATGAGGAAGAAATTTTTCCGAAAATAATTGATTTTATCGGAGAAAATCCGATTGTTGCGCACAATGCAATTTTTGATTACAGCTTTTTAAACAGAACTTCAAAACGATTGCTTAAAAAGCCGTTTGAAAACAGATATATTGACTCTCAATTTATGTTTAAAGAAGTTTATCCGCACCTTGAATCTTGCGGTTTGGATAAACTTATGGAAATTTTTAACGTAGAATTTTCTACACGTCACAGAGCGCTTGCGGACGCAGAAGGTCTTGCAAAAGCGTATCCTAAATTAAAAAAGATGTATTTTCAAAAATATGATTGGCAACTAAGTCAGATAGATAACGTTGAATATTTGTTTGAAAGATTTTTAAGGCTTCAATCGACAATTCAAATTTTGCAATCCGAAATTCAAGATTTAAAATCTATTTTCAGAATTTATTTTGAAAAGGGCGGAGAGCCGATTACCGCAAATTCGGGCGAAACTATGGCATATAATACTAAAAAATCTTTTGCTTACGATTTTGAACAGGTAAAAGATGCCTTGAATGAAATCGGGGTTCTTGAAAAAGCGGTAAGATTAAATAATGTGTTTATTGATAAACTTGTTTTATCATCTACGGTTGACGATGAAATTAAAGACAGAATCAAATCCGCAAGATGTGAAATTTCCGAAAATAAAGTGTTTAACGTAATCAAACCTGACAAGCATTAATTTTTTATAGGACGTAGTTTATTTCAAATTTTAAATATAAAAATCCTAATTCCTTAACAATTGTTAAGGAATTTTAATATTGTACCCAATCGGGTAATTGTGAGATTTTTATACTTGCTGTTATATATAATTAAATCTTTTTCATACTTCCAGCTATTCTTAATTCCAGACAGCGGACTCAATTTTTTGGGTCCTTTTTTTTATTTAAAAAAAAACTATTGAAATTTAATATTTATTATATATAATATTTCTTGGAGAGACTCGACAAAGGAAAAAATTGATGTCAGGCAACGAACTACCCTCGAATATGGGCAAAAAAATTGCAGACGCACTCAAAAAACAAAACAAACCGTCAGGTGGTGAGAGTGAGCTTGAAATATCCGAAAACGAGTCCATGGAAGCTTTACATTCACAAGATGTAATTTCCATATCGCACAATGAAATGCACGATAGTTTAGAAGATAAACATACAGGGTTCAGTTCAATTATTCCGTCAGATGAGGATGACGATGATTCGGATAGTTCTTACGATGAATTAGATGATTTATATGAAGCACCTACAATTGAAGGAGTTGAACAGGAAAGCGAAGAATATACCCCCGTATTTAAAATGGAATCGGGTGATGTCAGCGATAACCCTGATTTCAAACTTACGATTGATTCTGAGGATGACACCGAGGAATTTGAAATGCCCAATAATATTAATGTATTAAAAAGGCTCATTTCACAGCTCCCCGGCGGAGTTTCAAAACAGGTCGGCGCTCAAATTATTCGCCAAACAATTGAAGCTCTCGGTATTCCGATGAAAAGTGTTCTTCAAGATGCGCAAAAAGTCAGAGATTGTTTGAACAGTTCAATTAAGGATTGTAACTTTACAATTCAAGAATATAAGAGCAATATCAGAAATCTTGAGAAACAAAACTTAAATTATCAAAAACAATTGACAAAACTTAATGACATAATCGGACTTTTCGTGTATAATGATAAATAGGAAAACTAAATAAGTCATGCCCCCATCGTCTAGAGGCCTAGGACGCCACCCTTTCACGGTGAAAACAGCGATTCGAATTCGCTTGGGGGTAATTTAAAATAATAGAGGGTTAAAACCCTCTTTTTTAATGCGCAAAAACTCCTCAATAAAAATTTTTAAAACCGGTTTTTATTTGTTTTATTGCTACCGATAACGTATCTTTTTATACCGGATATTTCGCTAAAAGTTACTTATTGCAGTTATGTTAAAAATATCTTATAACGAGAAATAAATTTAATAAAGATAAAGGTTTTATGATACAAAAATTTATACCTCCGCCCAAAAAAGGTTTTACTTTGGTTGAAACCTTAATTATCTTTCTTATTGTAGGTATTGTTGCGACTGTAATAATTGCGTCCGTAAGCTATTTATTTCAATTTAAAATAAGAGAAAGCCAAACAAATGTTTAAAAGAAAAAACTGTCCGAATCAATAGAATTAATGGCAGTACAAAATAAAATCGGGCCTTATTATTCAAATACTTATGAATTTGTTGATGAGTTAAGAAATTATTTAAAAATTGCAAAAATTTGTCGTGTACGAGATGAACCGAGTAATTTGCCTCCTGTTACGGATTGCTTCGGAGAAAATTATCAATTCGTTAAAGTGAATTCTAATGGCGATTCGGTTAATTTATCGGATATTAAAACAGGTTCGTCGCTTGGAATGAAAGCGCAAGATAATAATAATAATTGGACTTCCGATAATATTGCAATAACAACGCCGGATGGAGCGCATATTATATTATCGTATAATACAAATTGCGCAGAAAAGACAGAAAACGACGGTTTATCCTGCATTGCAGGCATTGTAGATATTAACGGAGACAATAAACCGAATATTTTTGGTGATGATGTTTATTAATTGGGAAGTGCAAAAAATATAGGGAATACCTGTTTTGGAAACGAAGTCGGATTATGTTTAAATGCTCCGATATCTTTAGGGAATATAGAATCTGTTTCATATTCTGAATGTATGTCCTCGCCCTATGGCGATGATATACTCCGTAATATGGAATATACGGGAGATGAAGCTAATAAAGACAAGAATTATTATATGCGTGCCGTTATTATGTGCGGCGGGGTAGATAATATAATAAGTTATGACGACGCAAAAGCATTAGGCGATTGGCTTATTAAAGATACTTCCGTTGATGATGGCACAAGGAATGCAAGGCTCGCTTCAATGGGTTTTCCCGAAGTTTTTAAAGAAGAAAATCGCATTAACGTACACTTTTATATCCCGACAAGCAAATATGTAAGAAGAAATAACAGCATACAAAAACATCTAACCACGGTTTCTTTTTGTGATATGAGTCCGGAGATGAATAACTGCGGTGGAAACCCGGGCCGGAACGGAGTATTTCATCATGATACCACATTCCTTTTTTGCTACAATAATTAGCGGAATTTCTGACGGACGAGGTGCAACGTCACCGAGTTCCGTAATGCGAACGAACGGCGGAGTGGAAGAATTTCTTTTTAGAGAAATTCTGAAACGAAGTCCAAGTAAAGTGAGCTGTTGCGGAAATTTCGTAGCACGAATGTGAGGCAAAGCCGAACGTAGTGCGCCAAGGTTTTAGTCCGATGAAGCGAAAAAATGCTTTTGCATTTTGAAGCGAAATTAAGGGCAAAAACCGCTAGAAATTCCAAGACAGCGGAATTTCTGACGGACGAGGTGCAAAGTCACCGAGTTCCGTAATGCGAACGAACGGCGGAGCGGAAGAATTTCTTGTTAGAGAAATTCTGAAACGAAGTTCAAGTAAAGTGAGCTGTTAAGAAATTCCAAGAGGCGGAAATTTCGTAGCACGAATGTGAGGCAAAGCCGAACGTAGTGCGCCAAGGTTTTAGTCCGATGAAGCGAAAAAATGCTTTTGCATTTTGAAGCGAA
>CAJOJE010000018.1 GCA_905234865.1 Candidatus Gastranaerophilales bacterium | reverse complement strand
TAATAAAATTTGAGTGCTTCTTGCTCTATCTGTAACGGAAGCTATTAAAGAAGGGATGACAAGTACGGCTACAACGCCTATTATACCAAGACAAATTAATGTTTCGGCAAGAGTGAAGGCATGTTTCGTTTTGGCAACATTAAAAAATTTAAAAAAAATTTTTTTCACAACAAAAACCTTTCGGTGTTTTTTATAAAATAAAAACGACATTTAATTTATAATTGATATTTTTATTATAAATAATATCAAAGTTTTTTGCAATTTTTAAACAATCATAAACAAAATTCCGCAATTTTGATATACTATTTTAGAAAATAAGTATTATAAAACAATTTATTCTATTCTGACAATAAATTTTGAATAGCAGCTTTTATATTTTGCGCTTTAAAGACATAATTTCCCGCAACAAGGCAATTGGCGCCCGCATTTTTACAAATTTTTGAAGTTTTATCGTTAATTCCGCCGTCAACTTGAATATATTTAATATCAGGCGCAAGAGATTTTATTTCTGAAATTTTTTGCGCACATTTGGGCATAAATATTTGTCCCGAAAACCCCGGTTCAACGGTCATAACAAGAACCAAATCCACGCAATTTAAAAAAGGCTGAATTTCAGAAACGGGTGTTTTAGGCTTAATTGAAATTCCTGCTTTAATTCCGCTATTTTTGATTAAATCAATACATTTTAAAGTTTTTGACTTTGAAGCTTCCGCATGAAAAGTTATTAAATCGGCACCTGCTTGTATAAAATCGGGAATATATTTTTCAGGATTTTCAATCATTAAATGTACATCTAAAAATGCCTTTGTTACTTTTCTTATGGATTTTACGACAGGGGTTCCGACTGTAATATTCGGGACAAAATGTCCGTCCATAACATCAATATGTATCCATTCGGCACCTGCAAGAGTTACGGTTGTTATTTCTTTTTCCAGATTGGCAAAATCGGCTGATAAAATTGAGGGTGAAATAATAACAGACATTTTATTCTTCCTTATACTGTTCTTTTAATTTAATAAGAGCGGCTTTTGCCGCAATAAATTCGGCTTCTTTTTTTGTTTTTGCTTCGCCTTTTTCTATAAATTTGTTTTCGTAATAAACACCGATTGTAAAAGTTTTAGAATGAGCGGGCCCCGATTCATTCATAAGAACATACTCGGGTAAATTATGATTTAATTTCTGCGTAAAATCTTGAAGTTGTGCTTTCGGGTTTGAATATTCGGTATTTAAAATATCGTCTTTAAAATTATCAATCAAGAATTTTTTTGCGCAAATATATCCTTTATCTTTAAATTCAAGATAAATTGCACCCAAAAAGGCTTCAAAAGCACAGGCTAAAATTGATTCATTCTTTTTGCCGACTTCAGAATTTCCAAGCAGTATTAAATTTGAAAAGCCGATCTTGTCGGCAAATTTTGCAATCGTTTTATCGGATACGACAATAGACCTGTGTTCCGAAAGCAATCCTTCATTTTTGGTTAAATATTCATTATATAAAATATCGCTTACGGCAAGTTTTAAAACAGCATCCCCGAGAAATTCCAACCTTTCATAGCTCAAGATTCTGTCTATACCGAGTTCATTCGTATATGAAGTATGAGAAAAAGCAGAATTCAGAAGTTCAAAATCTTTAAACCTTAACTTATATTTTGAAACAAAGTCTTTAAGTGTTTTTTTTCTTTCTTTAGATAACTGCATTAATTAAATTCTTCACAACTATGTAATACTCACTCAATACATTATGCCCATGGGTAAAGTTAATAAAATAATAATACGCAACGGGAAGTGCAAAAATGAACCCGTCACACCTGTCCAAAAAGCCGCCATGTCCCGGGAGTATATTGCTTGAATCTTTAACTCCCGCATCTCTTTTAATTAAAGATTCCGACAAATCGCCCAATTGCGAAAATATTGTAATTAAAAGTCCGCCTATAAAGCATTCGAGCGGAGTTAATTTAGTATATAAACATCCGAGCATTGAAATTAAAATACCTAAAATTCCTCCGCCTATTGCGCCTTCGATTGTTTTTTTAGGAGAAATGACAGCGGAGAGTTTGTGCTTACCATGCCTTTTTCCGATAAAATAGGCAGAAACATCAGTCACAAAAACACACAAAAAAGTAAACATCGTAAGAAAGAAGCCTTCGGACGGACAAGACCAAAGTTCATAAAAGAAAGCGTTTTCTTGAATGTTTGTTTCAATTTGCCTCAACAGAAGAATATGACAAGGCAAAAGCGTACCGTACATAAACCCTAATTCGGTCGTTGCAACGTTTGCAATATAAGGCTGGCGCCCCATAAAAAGAACAATAAGAAAAGAAGCAATCGTTCCCGCCACAAGCATTACGGTTAATAAATCAACTTTACCTATTGCAATTAGAGAACAAATCCCGACGCCTACAACCGCCATAACCGAAAAGCTCGGATGAAAGCCTTTCATTTGCAAAATATGTACATATTCTTTGGATGCAATTAAGATTACCGTCAATACCATAAGATAAAGAGGTAGTCCACCGAAGAAAATGCAGGTTAGAGCAACCAATGAAACAACTACACCCGTTACATTTCTTTTGAATGAATTTTGCCTATCTTGAATATCATCCATTAAACGGTCATAACCTCTTTTTCTTTTTCGGCAACGATGTCATCAATTATTTTTACATATTTGTCCGTTGCTTTTTGAATTTTATCCTGACCGTCTTTAACCGAATCTTCGGGCATATTTTCCGCTTTTTCGGCTTTTTTAAGGTCGTCGGTCATATCACGTCTTATATTTCTGATTGCGACTTTTGAACTTTCGCCCGTTGATTTAACGTCTTTTGTAAGAGCTTTTCTTCTTTCTTCGGTTAAAGGCGGGAAAGTTAATCTTATCACCATACCGTCAGAGTTTGGAGTAATTCCGAGTTCCGCTTTAATAAGAGCTTTTTCGATTTCTTTTATAATAGATTTATCAAAAGGAGTAATTACAAGAGTAACACCGTCTTGAACACTTACTTGAGAAACTTGTCTTAAAGGAGTAGGAGCGCCGTAGTATTCAACGGTAACTTTGTCTAAAATCATCGGATTCGCTCTGCCCGTCCTGATTGTTGCCAAATCTTTTCTAAGCTGAGCAATACATTTTTCCATTTTTTCTTTACCGGAATTTAAAATTTCATCAATACCCATTTTTATTCTCCTACATAAGTTCCAATTTTTTCACCGTTAAGTATTTTTGTTATACCGTCTTTTAATTCAAAATCAAATACGACAATCGGTATATTATTTTGTTTGCATAAAGCACAAGATGCTGTATCCATAACTTTTAATCCTTTAACAATAATGTCATCATAAGTTAAAGTATCATATTTTGTGGCACATGGATTTGTTTTAGGATCATCCGAATAAACGCCGTCTACACCGTTTTTTGCCATTAACATCGCTTCTGCACCGATTTCCGCCGCTCGTAAAGCTGCTGCGGTATCGGTTGTAAAGAAAGGATTGCCCGTACCTGCCGCAAAAATTACGACTCTGTTTTTTTCTAAGTGTCTGATTGCTTTAAATCTGATGTAGGGTTCTGCAATTTTACTCATCGTAATAGCCGATTGAACTCTGCAAGACACACCTATTTTTCTTAATTCGGATTGGAGAGCAATTGCGTTCATAACGGTTGCAAGCATGCCGACATAATCGCCCGACGCTTGATCCATTCCTAATTTTTTGGAATTTTTCATGCCTCTGAATATGTTTCCACCACCTACAACGACGGCAATTTGGGCACCTAAATCATGCGCTTTTTTAATTTCGCTTGCAATTTTTTCAACGGGAACAGGGTCAATTCCAAAGTCTTGAGAACCCATAAGCGCTTCCCCGCTGATTTTTAAAAGAATCTTATTATATTTCATATTACTATCTCTTACAAATATTTATAATAATTATACTAAAAAATAAATATCATGTATAATAATAAATATGAACTTAGGTAACAAAACTCTTAACAATCTGATTTCAAAAGACGGCAAGATTTCGCAAAACGCTTCTTATGAAATTATCAACGGTAAAGATGTCGAATCGTTTGAAATATTAAATTCAAAAGCTGATTTTTTATTTGATTACATAAAGGAAAAAATCCTAAAAAACCTTATATATTCTGTCAATAAGGACAATTGCAAAGCACTTTTCGATTTTTGCAAAGTTTATTCGCCCGATTTTAAAAATTATATTTTGGAGCCTTTAATTAAATTTCAAGACGAAGAAATTACTTCAAAAATGTATGAATTTTTAAAATCAGGCACAAGCGAAGAAAAAACTTATGCGATTGAATTCTTTACAATCCTTAACAATATTGATATTATTCCGTATGCAAAAAAATGTGTCGTATCAAATTTTGAACCTTTAAGAATTTCTGCAATAAAATCTTTAAAAAAATTTAAAGAAAAAGAAGAATACGAAAAAAATTTAAAAATCCTGTCAGACGGGGATGAGCTCGAAAAATTGGAAGCCGTCGATTTTTTGGTAAATTACGGAGATTGTGAAGCATTTGATAAAATATATAATTTCTTTTTATCCGATTACAGTGAATTTACGGCAACAAACCTGTTGTGTTTAAAAAGTTTGGAAGAATTAATTAAAGAAGATAAAACCGAACAAATTTTAAATATTTTAGGCTCGATTTTGCGGGGAACGCCCGATAATATTACATTTAGCGAAACTTTGTATTATTTTCAAAACAATATACTGAACTTCTTGCTCGAAGAAGAAAGCAATCCGGCTCAAGTTTTAATTTACTACTTAAAAGTTAAACTTGAACTTTGGCTTGAAGATGAAAGTTATGTTATAGATATTGACAATAATGACAAGAAAGAAGGAATTGAATTAAAAAACAAAGTCAATTCATTATTAGCAGGCTTTAATTACGATGAAATTATAAAAACGGCACTCAAATCAAAAAATAAACTTGAAATTATAATCGGAGAGGAGCTTGCGGGAAGCGACTTTAGCGAAGAATTACAAGATTTGGTTAAATCAAATAATGATTATGAAATAATTTTAAACGCAGTAAAAAATTTAAAATCAAATAATAATTTGACAAAAGAAATCGTTGATACGGCTCTTTCAAAAATCAAAAATGATAATATCGGCGCAGAAATAAAAAATCTTTTAAATTAGCCTACTCACTGCTTTGAGTATCGTCAGTTTCGTTTTCCGTATTATTTTCGTTTTTAACAAGTTCTTTTTCTGTCTTATTTAGAGTTTGGGCAGGGGCTTTTTTGTTCATATATTTTATATATTGAGCATCATTCCACCTTAAATCAATGTAATTTATTTCTTCGCCTTTTAAAATTTCTTCTTTTACTTTGGGTAAAATTGTCGGAATCCATTTTATCCTGTCGTCTATCGCAGAATCAAATTTTCCTAAGCGGATTAAAACTTCTTCCAATTTAACGTAAATATCGTTAGGGTTTCTTAAATCAAAGTATAGAACTTTTTCTTTTGAATATGCTTCGATTTTATTTACGACTTTTAAAAGCTCGTCAACTCTTTTCTTGTCCCAATTTTCGTAATTATCACTCTCCGGACCGTAACTTAAAATTTTTGTTGTCTTAAATTTGGATGAAATCGGCATATATTCTCTGTCGATATAATGACCGTCCCTTGTGACGGCAGAAATCGGAGGAGTTTCATCATTCGGAGCAATAAGAAAAACAGGTTCTCTTTCTTCAATAAAAACTATAATCCTTGCAGGAAGCCAAAAGCGCCTGATATAAACTTTTTTTACGGGCTGTAACTCTTCGATTGATTCTTCGAGAGATTTTGTCGAATATTTAAAAATAGGAACATCGGGAATTTCCGCAGCACGTATAATATCGGTTATTCTGTATTCGGGAGTAATTATATTACCTTGAATTTGAACAATCGAAGGATTAAGCTCAAGAATATAATCAGGATTTAAATACCATAGGTCAAGAGACAGGACTTTACAGGAAAAATAAACAAGCAGAAAAATTAAGCTCGCACGAAGAAGAACACGAAAGCGCCTGATATTTCTTTTTGCATTAAGCACTTTCCGCTCCATTTTCATTATAACGGATTTTCTTTTATAATATCTTCTTCGTGCAAATTCACTCATTATATCATTGCCGTATTTAAAACAATCTGAACAAGTTCTTTATATGAAATTCCCATGGCGTTCGCCTGCGCAGGCAAATCGGAAACATCGGTCATGCCGGGATTTGTATTAATTTCAAGAACATAGGGCGTATTATCCTGAACCAAAAAATCAACTCTTGAAACTCCTTTGCATTCAAGAGCCATAAAAGATTTAATCGCAATTTCTTTGATTTTTTCGGTCAATTTTACGTCAAAATCAGCGGGGAGAATAAATTCCGTAAGACCTTTCGTATATTTTGCTTCATAATCATACCATTCGGTTTTAGTTCTAAAAGCCAAAACGGGAGTAGCAAAAATTTTGTCACAATCTTCTAAAACCCCAACCGTACAACTTGTACCGACTAAATATTCTTCGATTAGAACTTTATTATCCGACTTGTAAGCAACATTAAGCGCTTCAATTAATTCATCCGTTGAAGAAACTTTGCTCATGCCGATACTTGAACCTTCTCTTGAGGGTTTTACCATAAGAGGAAATTTAAGATTTCGAACCGCATTTTCAACGTCGTCGCCCTTATTAATGCAAACGGATTTTATTACTTTAATACCTGCTTCTTTGAGAATTGTTTTTGTTGTTTCTTTGTCCATACAGTTTGCGCTCGATTTAACCGAACAGCCCGTATATTTAATTCCCAAAATTTCAAGAAGTCCTTGAATGCAGCCGTCTTCGCCATATTTGCCATGAAGAGTGTTATAACAAACTTCAATATTATTTTCCTGTAAATTTTTAACAACGTTTTTATCAACATCAATAATGATTGAATTTTTATACCCTAATTCAATAAGCGCACTCAAAACATTCTTTCCGCTTCTGAGCGAAACTTCTCTTTCATTTGACATTCCGCCGCACAAAACGGCGATTTTAGTGTTTTTATCTAGTACAGCGTTTTCCATAAATTAACCTCATCAATGTTAGAGCCTGAAAAAATAATCTCCGGAACAAGCTTTACGTTGAATTTTTCCAAAACTCTGTTTTGCATTTCTTTCATCAATTTTATATAATCAAAACTTGTGGCATTATTAAAATTAATAATAAAATTAGCATGTTTATGAGATACCATAGCACCGCCAATAAGAGTGCTTTTCATATCACACTCGTCAAGCAGTTTTCCTGCGGAAACAACTTTTCCTTCTATTACGGGGTTTTTAAAAACACACCCTAAATTGGGTTCTCTTAAATCAGGCTGAAATTCTTTTCTGTTTTCTGCATTTTTATTCATAAGTTCTTGAATTACCTGATAACTTTCACCTTTTTCGAGTTTAAACTCGGAAGATAAAAGATAATATCGGGCTTGATTTTTCAAAACCGAGTTTCTGTATGAAAATTTCATATCTGCCTTTGAAAAAATCTTTATATCGTCGTCAATCGAATCATACACTTCGGCTTGAACAAAGCAATCGGAAATTTCCTGATTATGAGCACCTGCATTCATACAAACGGCACCGCCTACGGTAGAAGGCAATCCGGATAAAAATTCAAAACCCGTCAGTTTTAATTCAAGCGCCATTTGAGATATTTTTGATGCGGCACATCCTGTTAAAAGTTTAAAATAAGGAGGATTGATTTCCGCTTTATTTAATTTTTTTGTAACAATAACCGGCGTTTTCATGCCATAAGAAGATAAAAGAACGTTTGATCCCATTCCCAAAACAAGAGGAGAGTCGATATTTGCAAGAAGAAGCACGAATTCTTCCTTTGTTGCGGGAAAATAAACATCCTGCGCTAAAGATGAAATCCTAAGAGTATTATATAAGGCTAAATCAAAATTTTCTTTATGCTCAATTTCCGTATTGTTCATATAATTCTCCAAGTTTATGCCCGATTTTGGTAACGTCCCCCGCACCAATCGTTATAACAAAATCACCTTTTTTTAGATTTTTTGCGATTTCTTTTGCGGCGGTATCCATATCGCCTTTAACATATCTTACGTTTTTGTGTTTTATTGTTTTTGCAAAATTTTCACTGTTATATTTTTCATCAAATTTATCGCCCGCAGAAAAAGTATCAACAACAAAAAGCACATCCGCTAATTCAAAAGAATTTAAAAATTCACCATACAGCGCTTTTAACCTCGTATAACGGTGCGGTTGAAAAATTGCCGTAATATTTTTTGCGCCCGTATCTTTCGCACAATTTAAAACGGCTTTTATTTCCGTCGGATGATGAGCGTAATCGTCAATTACGGTAATATCTTTATCGTACAAAACTTCAAATCTTCTTTTTGTGCCCGAAAAAGAATAAATGTGAGGCAAAAATTCTTTTTCGTCGTACCCGATTTCATACAAAACGGAAAGGACGGAAGTCGTATTTGTGACATTATGATATCCCTTGATTGACGTCTTAACGTTTGTTAAAAATTCACCGTTTTTGTAAAGTTCAAAATATCCGTCTTTTATTAACGAATAATAATTCGCATTTTTATTTTTCAGGGAATAAGTTATAACATTTTTATGCGGAATTTTTTCATAAAGTTTCAAAACTCCCTTATCATCCATATTTAAAAAGATTTTTGACGTATCTTTCAAATTTTGCGTGAATTTTAAAAACGTATTTATTATATCTTCATTGCCGTTTTTATAAAAATCGAAATGATCGGCTTCAAGATTGTTGATTACTATATAATCGGGAGAATATTTAACAATTGTACCGTCCGATTCGTCAAGTTCCGCAACAAAAACTTCACTGTCCGAATATGCGTTTGCATTTGTTTCAAGCCCCGAAATTATTCCTCCGACGGCATAAGCCGGATGAACATTCATTTTTTCCAAAACATAAGACATCATGCCACTCGAGGTTGTTTTTCCGTGGGTGCCCGAAAAACCGATAAAAGTTTTATATTCAGAGGATATAAGCTTTAAAACGTCCGACCTGTGAAAAATCGGCAAATTGAGTTCTTTTGCTCTTATTAATTCAGGGTTATCTTCTTTAATTGCAGTTGATAAAACAATATTCATATCGTCTTGAACATTGTTTTTATCATGCCCTATTACAACCTTTGCCCCTAGTTCCTTTAGCGCTTTTACATATTTACTGTCATTAATATCCGAACCGGATATTATATATTTTCTTGATAAAAGAATTTTGGCAAGAGCGCTTTGACCCACTCCGCCTATTGCAATAAAGTGAAATTTTTTGTCGTTAATCATTAACTAACCTCTCCGCAGCCTGACGAAATAACTCCATGTTGAGTTTTGCCCCAGTCCATAGTTCTTTTTGTGAATATTATTTTAAATATAATAAACATAACGATAGGAAACCAAATTACGATAAAATAAGCCGAAGTCACAAAAGCCTGAACGACCGCTTTACATCTTGTATATTTACTGTATTTTCTAAAGCTGTAAATAAGCCCCAGTATAAAAAACAAACCGACACATAAAATCATGACAACAGAAGATAAGATACAATTTTCATGCCCATTAACAAACCTGAACGCTTGAATTGTAACTTCGGCTACCATACAAGCAGGGAGCAAAAATTCCGTTATGTAGGCAATTAAGTCAAATCCGACATGTAAAGACATTTCTTTTGCAAACAAAACATCCAAAGCGTATTCAAGATATCTTCTGATACTTCCTTCAACCCAGCGCCTTCTTTGTCTTACCAAAGCAGAAAAAGTTATAACTCCCTCTTCGTAAACCATAGCCTCGGGTACAAATCTTATATCCCAGCCTTTTATATGAAGTCTTGTCGACATATCAAGGTCATCGGTTATCGTTTCATTGTTCCAGCCGCCGATATCTTCAAGCGCTTTTCTTTTGATAAGTTCGCCGTTTCCTCTGAGCTCAACGGCACCCCTTACCGCATCACGACCGACTTGAAGATGAGTATCCATGACATATTCGTTATATTGGCATGCCGTTAAGAAATTTTGGCTTGCGTTATTAATCACTTTTCTTGATTGAATACCGCCCACATCATCGGAATCATACTTAGTTAAAAGAAGTTTGATGAAATCGGGTTTTATTCTGGCATCGGCATCAAATACAATAAACGCTTCACCCTTTGCAATCGTAACTGCATCGTTTAAAACAGCCGATTTACCGGGGAATGCATCTTTATTTCTGATGAATGCTTTTACCTTGTCGTATTTTTTTTCAAGTTCCAAGATGATATCTTTGGTATTATCTTCGCTTCTGTCGTCAATTACGATTATTTCGTAATTTTCATAATCAACTTTCAGAATATTTTGAACGGTATCTTTTATAACCTCAGATTCGTTGTGACATGGTATTAAAATACTTATAAAAGGATTTGGAAGCGGCTTATTTTCGTTTGTTTTCTTTTTGAGTTTTCTTTTCTGGTGCTTTGTGGCAGCCCACATATATACCATATATAAAGACATAAAAAGAATAAGAAATATGATAGCCCATTGGGTATTAAAATAATATTGAAATATTATTAAAAAAACCAATAAACCACATAGAATAAGTAATAAAGATATTCTATCTTTCATGAAACTCCTCAAGCTCTATGTTATTTAATTCTACCACAAATATCCGCTTTAAGTAAATATCATATAAACACAGGATGAAAATAAATATTTAGATGATTTAAACTGAAAATGTAAGGGGTAAGATAAATGAGCGAGTTTGAAAAAGATATTTACAAAACGGATATTTTCATTCCGCAAACAAACGGAAACATATCGGATTCTCTGCTTCAGGCATGGACGGTTCAGGCACTTGAATGTTATTCGATTAACTGTGAATGCAATCTATGTTCTATTTCAAGAAGCAAATATTCATTTGTCTGCCAAATGCCGAAAGTTATTAACAAACTTTTAAAAAACGGAATTAAACCCGATTTTAAACTTCTGAATTACAATTCTTTATAATCGTTCTCCTTTTTATTACAACATTAAACCGCAAGATTTCTTGCGGTTTTATTTTAATAATTATTAAATTTTATTAATTAGACGTTTTTTCAAAAAATATCCTGAGGGATTCTTCCTCGTTCGTACCCTGCTGATATTCCTTAAATCGCCTGTTTTTATTTTCAACGGAGTGATTTTCCTCATTTGGCGCCATTCCGTTCATTCGCCTCATAAAAAGAAGAATAACAAAAATAACAATGGAAGAAACAATAACTCCAATCATTGCAAAAGCGAATTTTTTCACCGTCGACTTAATGTTATCCTCCGTATCGGCTAAAACCTTGTCGGTTATCTCATCGTTAGCGTTAGGACGCATTTCGTCAAGGTCTTTTACGATAGGACGCCTTGTTTCAATAGTTTTATTCAAACTTTCACTATCGGTGTCATCCGATTTATTTTGAATAGCTTCCCGAATAGAATCATCAAGAGATTGCGTCGATTCGTCAAGCGCTTGAAGATTAGCAGTATCACTTTCAAGCGCAAAAGAAACGCTTGATAAAGAAAGAAGAAACGCAAATATTAAAATTTTTGAAAATAACTTTTTCATTACTCGCTAATTGCCTTTCCTGCGGCAGGCTTTCTTCCTCTCCTTGTTCTTTTGGGCTTTTCTTCGCCGTTATCGGATGAAGAATTTTCTTCCTTAATTCCGTTGTTGGAAACTTCCGCCTCTGCATGAACTTCCTGAGATGAAGATGTTTCTTGCGGTTTTTGTTCTTTTTTTGCCGATTTTTTAGCCTTTCTTGAAATTCTCGCCTGTTTTTTAGTTTCTTTTACGGGCTGAACTTCATTTGAAATTTCTTCAACATTGGTTTTTGCGGCTCCTTCAACGGGCTTTTCGCTCTCGATTGAAGTTTCTTGATTTAACTCTTGATTAATCTCGGCTTGTGCCGGAACTTGCAATTCCACATCATTATTTTGCGGTTGATTTTCTTTAATAATATCATCAACGTCAGGGATGATTTTGTTAATGACACCATCCGCATCAAACGGAACATCCTGCAATTCTTTCGACTTTTGTTCGATATCTTTTTCCTGATTTTGGAATTTATTATTTTTAAAGTCTTTTTTGTTTTTGAATTTATTGTTAAAATTGCCGTTTTGGTCATTATTTTTTCTGTTTTGATTATTATTTTGGTTATTGATTTGATTGTTTTGAGCATTTTGCTGATTATTATTTTGAGCGGCAAAGGGTCCTTTTATTTTATTAATTTTAGCTCTTTGTTCGCCTGTTTGCAGCGAGGACATTAATTTTAAATCTTCAATAATAAAACCTTGCCCTTGGCATTTTTCGCATTTTTTCGTAAAGATTTCGGAAATACTTTGTCCTTGTCTGTGACGAGTCAGTTCTACAAGCCCTAAATCGGATAACTGACCGATTTGAGGTTTTGCTTTATCTTGTTCCAAAGCAAGCTCAAAATATTCAAGCAACTTCAATTTATCTTCTCTTGTTACCATGTCGATAAAGTCAACAACCACCATGCCGCCTATATTTCTTAATTTTAATTGACGAGCAATTTCGTCCGCCGCCTGAAGATTTGTTTTTAAAATAGTTTCGGCTTGGCTTGACGAACTTGTGAATTTACCCGAATTGACATCAATAACGGTCAGCGCTTCCGTTTGCTGAATAAAAAGATACCCGCCCAAAGGGAGATTAACTTTTGTTTGAAGTGCGTTTTGAATTTCTTTATGCACTCCTTCGCTTACAAGAAGCGGCACATTGCCTTTATGCATGGTAACTTTAACTTTCATGTTCCAATGTTGCAAAAGCTGAGTTGTTCTATGAAGCGCAAAAGAAGTATCGACAATGATTTCATCGGTATCTTCGGTGCATGCCTCCCTTATTACTTTATATAAAAGATCTTGATCACGATATAAAAGACAAGGCGGATTTGAAGTATCGGCAGCGGTTACTATCGAATTCCATTTTTCAAGAAGCATTTCCATATCTTCCTGAATTTCCGCATCGGATTGGTTTTCTGCTTCTGTCCTTACGATAACACCGACTCCGACGGGTTTTAAAAGGCTCACGATAGATTTAAGCCTTGCTCTTTCTTTACTTGAAACAATTTTTCTTGAAACGTTAATCCCTGTTTCATCGGGAAGCAAAACAAGAAACCTTCCGGGCAGGCTCAAAGATGTCGTAACTCTGGGGCCTTTATGACCTGTGGGCTCTTTTACGACTTGAACGATAAGTTTTTGTTTAGGCTTAACTTTTTCGGTTAAAGTTCCCCTGCCTTGAATATCATCCGTATGAATAAAACCCATTTTATCACTCATGCCGACATCGACAAAAGCCGCTTCAATACTCGGTAAAACGTTGTCTACTACGGATAAATAAACATCTCCCAACAAAACATCGCCTTTTGTAATAAAAAATTCGGAAACTTTTCCGTCTTCCATGACGGCAGCAATGCTGTCACGTTCAGAAATCACAATTCTTTTTGTCATAGTAAATCCTTTTCTTAATCCTCATTAATCGAGAAAATTAAAATATGTGTCATACCTTTGTTAAAAATTTCTGCATTGCAAACATACACGTTGCACAAAAATTCCATAAATATAATACTATAAGTTTGTTTATTTTAAAATACTCTACATATTTGTATACTATGCAATGAAATATATAAACGTAAACATTTATTAACATATTTGCACAATTAAAACTTTTTGTGTAATAATCATTACTGTTAATAGTCTAACCATTCCTTTCTTGACTTATGCGGTTTTGTTTCCAAGACCGCATTTTTATTTTATAAAATCTAATACTTAAAAAGTTTAAAATATTCTTTATGTTTTAAGGTTTTATTTTTAGCGGCATATTTAAGTTCGTTGCATAACCTGTCCGAAAAAAGATTATAAAGTGTTTCAAAAGACATATTTTCGCCCGTACGGGACAAAATAAATTCCCGATTAAAAATATTGTCCGAAAAAGTTTTTGTATTTTGAACTTCTTTTACAAAATTTATATTTTTGCGATTTTCGCTGAGGTTATTTTGTTCAAAATTATTTTTGGTAAGATAAGAATATTGATTTACATGCTTAAATACGGGATAATTTTCTTCCGTAACGCTTAAATCCGACGAATTATCGTTTATCGGCTCAAAATTACCGCTCTTAAAAGAATTTAAAGAAAAAAGATTAAAAATCTTTTTTAAAGTTTGATATTTTTGCAAATTAAAAATCAAACTTTTATTGAGTTTAAAATTATCTCCGTTTTTACCTTGAAGCCGGTTCGCATTTTGTTCAAAAGAAGAATTACGGGCATTTATTCCGTTATAGATTAAATTTGCAATAATATCGCTTCTTTCGGTAAAATCAAAAGAATAAAAAGAAGTTCCGTATTCTTTTAAAATTTCTCTTGCAATAATTTTTCCTTCAAAATTATGAGATAAATCCATACCCGATTTTTCTTGTTTATCGCTTTTAAAAAATTTTAAAATCATCGCAAAAAAATCAAATAAAAAAAGCCTTAAAAAAAACAGTTTAAAAAAGATAAACAATCTGTTCGAAAATTTCGTGGAAAAAGGTTCTTTTAAGGAATTAAAAACGGTTATAAAGCATTTTTCAAAAATATCCTTTTTATCGGTCAGATTATTTTCCGCACAATATTTTGCAATATATTCCGAAATTAAATTATCGGGCAGCTCCTTGCGGTTTTTTCCCGATAAAAAAGAAAAATAACCGAATAAATCTTTAAATCCGCCGTTTCCTTTTAAAGAAGATTTGCCGATTTGTAAAAATTTGTTTTTTCTCATTTTTTAATCCTTTCGTTAAATTACCCCTATTTAATCGTATCAAACTTTAAAACGGGCATTTTAAAAAGGGTTAAAACGCAATAATAATAAAGTACTCAAGGAAAAAAAGAAATTTAATGATATATTACAAAATTTGCCATAAAATAACGGGTAATTTAAACTTAAATTATGAAAATCTTAGGAATAGACCCCGGCATCGGAATAACGGGATACGGCTTAATAGAAACGGACGGAGAAAAAATCGAACTTTTAACATCGGGTTCGATACAAACCGATAAAAATTTACCGGTTTCAAAACGCCTTCTTGAAATATATAAAGACATAAAGGAACTTTGTTCAAAACTCTCACCCGACAGCGCAGGAATAGAACAATTATTCTTTTTTAAAAACCAAAAAACTATTATCCCCGTTGCGGAAGCAAGAGGAGTAATTTTAACCGCCCTTGAAGAAATGGGAATTAAAACAGGGGAATATACCCCGCTTACCGTAAAACAAACCATAACCGGTCATGGCAGAGCAACAAAAGAGGAAGTGAGGGAAATGGTTAAAAGATTTGTCGAAATCAATAAAAATACAAAGCTTGACGATACGGTAGACGCAATTGCGATTGCAATCTGTCATTCAAGAAATATAGGAAATTTATCGGACTGATTTTATGGAAAAAGAAAAAAAATTTTATATTAAAAAATTAATAATTTATAGCGCAATAACAGGGGTAATCGGAGCGGTTTTATCCTTAATTCCGAAGCTGATGCCTTTTGTTTCTTTGTTTCTTCTGCCTTTTTTCGGCTGCATTCCGCCGTTGATCATACTTATGACTTTAGATAAATATAATTCAAAAACAAATTCAACTTGGGCAATAATGGGCGCAACTTCAAGCGGAATTGTTTGTTTTTGTTTTTTAACGGTGTTTATTCCTCTTGTTTTTATAATACATTTAATTTTTAAAAATTATTATGACTACGGAATACAATATTTGAATTTCTTTTTAACGATAATGTTATTTGTTATGATAGAGATTACATACGTTGCAACAGGTGCCGTCATAGGACTTGCAACGGGCGCAATACACAATTATATTGAAGGAAAATAAAATGGATAAAACGATTGAATGGGTAAAAGAAGGCGAATTCGGATATTCTCTTATGATAAATCAAACGGTTCTTCCTTTTGAATACAAAAAAGAAAAAATCAGAACAACGGAAGAAATGTATAACGCAATCAAAACAATGATTGTAAGAGGAGCACCCGCAATCGGTATAGCAGGAGCGCATGGAACGGCGCTTAGTGCAATTGAACTTATAAACGAAGAAAATTTTATTGAAAAATTAATGCAAAAAGCAGATTATCTTAATTCTTCAAGACCGACGGCAGTAAACCTTTCTTGGGCAATAGAAGCTCAAAAAGAGCTTGCACTTAAAAATAAAAATTTACCGAACAAAAAAATATCGGAAATTTTAATTGAAAATGCAATAAGACTTGAAAACGAAGATATTGAAATTAATAAAAAAATCGGTGAATACGGCGCAAGCGTAGTTCCGAGGGGAGCAGGAATTTTAACTCACTGCAATGCAGGCTCCCTTGCAACCGTAGGATACGGAACGGCACTCGGGGTTATTCGCTCGGCATATAAAAAAGATAATACCATTCAGGTTTTTGCGGATGAAACAAGACCCAGAGGACAAGGAGCAAAACTTACGACGTACGAACTTGTTAAAGATAATATAAACACAACATTGATAACGGATGGAATGTGTTCATATTTTATGAGAAACAAAATGATAAATTTTGTCGTAACCGGAGCGGACAGGATTGCTTCAAACGGCGATACCGCAAATAAAATAGGAACCTCGACCGTTGCAATCGCAGCAAAATATTATAATATTCCTTTTTACATTGCAGCGCCGAAATCTACGATTGATATGAACATAAAATCGGGAAACGACATTGTTATTGAATTAAGAGATGAAGATGAAGTAAAAATCGTAAACGGAAAACCTATTTGCATTGACGGCGTAAATATAATAAATCCGTCCTTTGATATAACCGACAATTCCCTCATTACGGGCATTATAACCGAATACGGCATTATAAAACCAAGCGATTTAAAAAATATTTTTTCTTAATTAATTCTTAATTTGCAATAAAAAAAATTACATAATAGAATTAACAAATAATATAAAATAAGGAAGAATATAAAATGTGCGGAATAGTGGGATATATAGGATGTCAAAACGCAATTGACGTACTATTGGACGGTTTAAGCCATCTGGAATACAGAGGATACGACTCGGCAGGCGTTGCGCTTATGGGTGAAAATAAAATCAATATTCATAAAGCGCTCGGAAAACTTTGCAACTTAATTGAAGATTTAAAAAAGAAAGACCCAAAAGAAATTAAATCACATGCCGGCATAGGGCACATAAGGTGGGCAACCCATGGACTGCCGACCCTTGCGAACGCACATCCGCACAGCTGCAACTGCAAGGGTTTAACTCTTGTACATAACGGAATTATTGAAAATTATCAGGAGATTAAAAATTTCTTAACCGAAAAAGGCGTCACTTTTACATCCCAAACGGATACCGAAGTTGCCGCACATCTTATTGCTTATGAATACGGAAAAACAAAGGATTTAATTCAAGCCGTATCAAATGCAACAAAAAAATTAAAAGGCGCATGGGCTTTTTGCGTTATGCACAAAAATGAACCCGATTCTATTGTTGCAACGAGGAAAAACGCTCCGCTCCTTATAGGTAAAGGAAACGGAGAAAATTTTCTTGCCTCGGACATTGTCGCAATTATCAAATACACAAAAAAAGCAATTTATCTTGAAGATAATCAAATTGCAAAAATTACAAAAGATACAATCTCCATTTATAATGAAGATTTAATATTAACGGAAAACAAAGTAGAAAGCTTACCGTTTGAACCCGTCGCATTATCAAAAATGGGGTATAAACATTTTATGCTCAAAGAAATCAACGAGCAGCCCGATGTTATAAGAAACATTCTTCAAGGAAAAATTAAGGATGAATTTTCTAAGGTTAATTTGCCTGACGTTAATTTAGATAAAAAACAAATCGAAAAAATTAACAGAATTCAAATCATCGCATGCGGAACAAGTTTTCATGCGGGGCTTGTCGGTAAATACATTATTGAAGAATTAACAAACATTCCCGTTGAAGTTGAAACTTCAAGCGAATACATTTACAGAAAAACCATTGCCGATGAAAAAACTTTAGTCATAGGCATTTCTCAATCAGGAGAAACGGCAGATACAATTACCGCAATAAAACAGGTTAAAGAAAAAAATGCTCACGTTTTAATTATAACAAACAGAAAAGAAAGTCTTTTGGCAAGGTTGTCGGACAGCTTATTGCACATTAATGCCGGTATCGAAGTTTCGGTTGCCGCTACAAAATCATATATAGCGCAACTTGTTTCAATTTATCTTCTTGCAATTTATATGGCAGAAAAAAAAGATGAAAAGGAAGAAAAACTTCAAACGATAAAACATGAATTATTAATGCTCCCCGCTAAAATTGAAGCGGTTTTATCAAATTCCAAAAAAATTCAGGAAATTGCAAAAAAATATTCAAGTTACAAAAACTTTATTTTTATTGCAAGAGGAATAAATTACCCCTCAGCGCTTGAAGGTGCGCTAAAGTTGAAAGAAATCAGTTATATTAACGCAACGGGATATGCCGCAGGCGAATTAAAGCATGGACCGATTGCAATGTTGGATGAAACAATGCCCGTACTTGCAATTTTAAATAAAGGCATGGTTTATGATAAAGTTATGTCCAATTGCGAAGAAGCATATGCAAGGAGAGCAAAACTAATCGGGGTTGCAAATAATATAGACGATAAACATAAAACCATTTTTGACGACATTATTTTAATACCCGATATTGACGATTCCGTTTCCCCTGCTCTTAATATTACGGTTTGTCAACTGTTGGCTTATTTTATAGCGGAATATTTGGGAAAAGACGTTGATCAGCCGAGAAATCTTGCGAAATCCGTAACGGTTGAATAACTTTAAAAAAGGCTCCTTTTTGGAGCCTTAAATTTAAAAAAAGACGCTCGAAATAAATTCAAGCGCCGTAACGAAAAGAAAATTGTAGTATGAAAAAATAAATTATTAATGTCGTTGTGTGATGTATGTATTATATTATCAAAAAAATTCTTTTCTCGATAGTATAAAGCATGTAAAAAAAATAATTTGCTAAATAAATTTTATTTTTTTATCGAAAATTCGCACCCGCAGTAATTTTGTCTGTACATACCCGTTTTATAAGCAATTTCACTTGTTTTTTTAAATCCGTCCTTCTTTTTAAAATCAAACTCAAGAAATTTTACTCCGAATTTTTCACCTGCTTTTTTTCCTTCAATAAAAATGTTCTTAGAAATTTTATGCGGAGAAACGGTTAATGTTGTCGTAAAATTTTCTATATTAAGTTCTTTTGCCTTTTTTGCGCTTTCATAAAGCCTTAAATAAAAACATTTATTGCATCTTTCGCCTTTTTCGGGCTCATTTTCAAAACCCTTAATATAATCTAAAAAATTATCATGGTTATAATTTTCAATTATAAGTTCAACCGAATTTATCATGCAATATTTTTCCAATTCCGAATATCTCCTGTTAAATTCATTTTCGGGAAAAATATTATGATTTATAAAATAAACAACAGGAGTAAAGCCCATTTCTTTTAATAAAAGGAACGGGTATGAAAAACAAACTCCGCAACAGGCATGGACTAAAATTTTATTATTATTTTCCATTTTCTTTTTTATGACGATTTCTTGATTGTTTTACGAGTTCTTGAAGTTTTGAATACGAAGGAGCATCCGTATGAGGAATACCGTCTATTACAAGAGTCGGCGTTCCGATTAAATTCTCGTTAATACCTCTGTATATTTGTTGTTCCAATAATTCTTTAATTTCGTCGGAATGCGCATCGGCATATAATTTATCAACATTTAAGCCTAAATTTCTTCCGATATTAATAACAGCGGTTTCGCTTGTCGGTTTATCATCGTATATGGAAGATGTCATACCCCAATAATCGCCTTGTTTTTCAGCAGCAAGAGCATACAAAGCAAGAGTACATGCGCCTTTATGCATAGCGCTTCTTACGGTCGGGTTGCAATCCATATCTAAAGGATAATTGGAATGGATTATAAGAACTTTATTATCGTCTTTTGCAAGTTTATGAAGCATTACATTCATAATTTTACAAAAAGGACACATAAAATCCGCATAGACATAAATTTGAACATCACCGTCAGGATTACCCAAAGTGTTACCATGGATAGAATATTTATTGTATTTCATATCCTGAAACTCTTTAAATTCCTTAAATGCTTTGATATTAGGGGCAAGAACAAGAGATGTACTCAGATATGTAAATAAAGGAACGGTAATAATCAAAAATATTAAAAATACGGGGAGGTATTCCTTTATCCCGTTAAAGCAATCTACAACCGTATTTTTAATGTCTGTAAAAAAGAAGTTTTTTTGTACCGCAGATATTGATATAAAAAGATTTACAAAATACGTTGCAAAACATAATATACAAATTTTGTGTATGGAAAAAATCGAAATACAAGCAAGTATTATTGATACACAAAAGGAAAAAAGTCCGATTGAAGCAATATATGAAGAGGGATTTTTAAAAACGTTTAAAATCGGCAGTTTAACTTTTTCTTTTATTTTATCGACATAAGTTAAAAATAAGAACAAAAGATAAAGAATAACTCCCCAAATTGCAAGAGGAACACCCAAGAAAAAGGCCTTATCCGTTTGAGCAACTCCGTCACAATCTATAAAGGAATTTATTGAACAGAAGCTTTTTGGAGCGCCATGCAGAAAACTTGCTTTGATATAGATATATACAAGGTCAAAACTTAAAATAAGCCCGATTATGCAAAGTACAGTAATTAAAATACGTCTTTTCGATGACATGTTTTCCTCTTTTCCGTAAAGTATGGTATAATTATATGACAAACGGGGATAATTTTACAATTTATAATTTTTGTAAAATTATTGAAATATTACGAAATATTAAGCATATTTCTCACTCACTAAAGTTTTGCTTAATATTACCGTTAAACCTTATATAAATACGCAATACACCTTCGCACATTAATAAAGCCGCATAAAGCAATTCTTAATTTTATGTTAAGTATTGTAACAATATATAAAAAATATGAATTTTGTATATATTGTAATTTTTTATTAAGGTACAAAGGATTAATATATAAAACTAATTAACTAACTAATGAAACAAAAGGTGGTATAAAAATGGGTTTAGCAGCAAATCAGGCAAGATTACTTTTATTGACGGCGAAAAACGATTCGCTCGAGCTTATGGCTCAAATGATTGAGCAAGAACGTTTAATCCTTGCTATGGAACAAGAAACAATTGCTCAAGATTATTCGGATAAAACATCAAATACAATATATACCTGTCGTGTAGTAGACGAAACGGGTGCAACAAGCCAAGAAACAATGACACTTGACTCACTCGCAAAATCACAAGCAGGCGGCGCAGGTACAGCTTCAATCATCCTTGCTGATGCAAACGGAACTCCGATTGTTCAAGCTAACGCAAGTAAAAATACGGATGATGATACAACGGTTGGCGAATGGCAAATGACTTATCAGGTTGAAGTCGGCGGAGTAATGGTTGACTTTGACGATAACTTGAAAAGCTCCAACCCAAATATTTACAACTATTATCAAAACGTTATCGAATCGTTAAATGCAAACGGTTCAAATACACCTCTCCAATTCGGTATTTCAAACGGCGGATATCAATTATGGATACAAGATACGTCAGAAACCGCAAATACCAATTCAACGGACCAAGAAGTATCGGCTACGACAGGTTCGGGCGCTAACTTAAAAGTTAATGACGAATTCTTTGTCAGAAAATCTCCCGACAGTTTAAGCGCAGTAACTTCAAGGTACTATACTGAAGATGACGCAGCAGCTCAAGCTGAGTATAATACGGCAATGGCTAAAGTAAACGCACTTGACCAACGCCTTGAAAACAGACTTAACCAACTCGAAACACAAAGAAAAGCTATCGAACAAGAAGTCGAATCTTCAAAATCAATCGTCCAATCCAACGTCGAACGTACATTCAAATACTTCAGCTAATAAGAAACTTGCTAAAGTCTTTATACAACCATACAAAACCGAGGGTAATCCACCTCGGTTTTGTTGTATTTAGAGAAGAAGATGCATTTGTAATTTTTATCCGCAAATCGGTATATTGCATTAAAATACTTTATAAAACATACTGTTTTATGTAAGCTTATTCTAAAGACGTATGGTTTTAAAATTTACAAAAAGCCACTCATAAAATTAATTTAATAAACAAAAAGGTAAAACAAAGGTTATGGAAGTTTATAAGAAAAAATATAACGTTATTTTGGATGATATGGATTTAGAAGAATACAAACTAAGACCGTTATCCGCAATTAAATATATTCAAGACGCTTTCGCAAGATATACCGCAACAAAGAAAATGGCGGCATACGATATGTTTCCGTTAAATATTTATTGGGTCATAGGCGAATTTAATATTGAATTTACGAATACGGCGCCATTTTGGTCCGAAGAGTTTGAAGTTGAAATTTGGATATCAGAATTAACAAAATTAAAAATATATACGGATTTTAAAATTAATTACAGAAATAAAACTTTTGCAAAAGGAAATGCCTGTTGGTTTTTAATAAACTCAACGTCAAAACGTCCGAATAAAACCGATATGGTGCAAGAAAGATTTAAAATTAAGGAAGAATTAACTTTAGGCGAGCACAAAAAATTTATTTTGCCCGAATTAAAAGATAAAATCGGCGAACTTAAACATATAAATAACCATTCGGATCTTGATTTTAACAACCACGTTAACAATAAAAGCTACATAAATTTATCCGACGTTATTAATAATAAAATTTTAAAGAAAAAATATTCCGTAAAAAGTTTAAGCGTAAGGTTTAATCAAGAAACTTACCTGAATGATGAAATTATTTGCACAAAATATTCAACGACAAAAGATATGACTTACGCCGATAAAATAACAAAAAACGGAGTTTCCGTCTGCGAAACAATAACGGGTTTTAAAGAAAAAGAAAAACACGAAACAATTCTTGAAGCCAAAACGGACATAAAAGAAGAAAAGTAAGTATATACAAGTTTTTTTGTTTAAAGTAAGATTATAAAGGTTAAGAATAAGAGAGATTAAAATTGTTTAATATAGAGGATATTTTATACCCTGTTGTTTGTAAATTTAATGAATGTTTATCAAATTACATATTACTTTTTTTGCTTTTAGGTGTCGGAATTTTATACACGATAAAAACAAGATTTGTACAAATAAGATGTTTTAAAGACGGAATAAAACATACATTCGGAAGCGTATTCAGCAAAACTCACGATAAAAAAAATTCAATGTCCTCTTTTCAAGCGCTTGCAACATCAGTCGCTTCGCAAGTAGGAACGGGAAACATAGTAGGAGCATCGGGAGCAATACTTGTCGGAGGTCCGGGAGCAATTTTTTGGATGTGGGTAATTGCATTTTTCGGAATGGCAACAATTTACGCAGAAGCAACGCTTGCCGTTAAAACAAGGAAAATTGACGAAAACGGAAGAATAAAAGGCGGTCCCGTTTATTACATCCACAAAGCCTATAAGGGAAAATTCGGAAATTTCCTTGCGAATTTTTTTGCACTCGCCGCAATTATGGGCTTAGGATTTATGGGCTGTATGGTTCAGTCAAACTCAATCGGATACAGCTTGCAGACGGCATTTAACATTCCTTCTTATCTTGTAGGAATTTTACTTGTGATACTGTGCGGAATAATTTTTATAGGAGGAGTTCAGCGACTTGCTTCCGTTGCGGAAAAAATCGTACCGATTATGGCAGGATTGTTTATAATAGGTGCAATTATCGTTCTTCTAATCAGAATAAATTATTTACCGCTTACGTTTAAAATGATTTTTCAATACGCTTTTCAACCTCAGGCAATTTTAGGCGGAAGTTTCTTTTATGCAATTAAAGAAGCAATAAGTCAAGGTGCTAAAAGAGGTTTATTCTCAAACGAAGCAGGCATGGGCTCAACCCCCCATGCACATGCATTGGCTCATGTTAAAAATCCGCACGTTCAAGGTTCCGTTGCAATGATTGGAGTTTTCATCGATACATTTGTAATTTTAACGTTAAACGCACTTGTTATAATTTCAACAATGTATACTCCGGACGGCATTCTTGCACATGGATATTTTAATGAAGCAACGGAAATTATAAATAAGACAAACTTAGTGCAATGTGCATTCGGACGGGTTTTTGGAGAAAACATAGGTTCAATTTTTGTTGCAATTTGTTTAATGTTTTTTGCATTTTCTACAATTTTAGGCTGGAACTTTTTCGGAAAACTCAACGCAATTTATTTGTTCGGCAAGAAAAACACCAAAAAAGCCGTATTAAATTACACAATCATAGCATTATTTTTTATAATGACGGGAACATTGATTTCAAGCGATTTTGTTTGGGAATTAACCGACATGTTCAACAACCTTCTTGTCATACCGAACGCAATAGCGCTTTTTGCCCTTACGAAAGAAGTTGTTAAAATGTTAAAAAACAGACAGGAAGATTAAATTTCAAAACTTGATAAATAAATTTTGAAATTAAGAATTAATAAAATTTTCAGTATAAATTTTTAGGTTGATTTGTAGAAAAAATCACATTTATCGGGAATTAAGAATAAGATTATTTTGTTTTATTAAACTTAAATACAACCATTGTAACGTCATCTGACGGCGGAGCATCTTGAACAAAAGATTTAATATCATTCTTAATTTCTTTTACGATTACATCAGGAGCATCTGATTTTATTGAGTTAATTTTATTTAATAAACGTTCATCTCCGTATAACTTACCTTGATTATTAATTGCTTCAACAATACCGTCTGTGTACGCAAAAATAATGTCGCCTTCATCCAATTTTGATTTTTGGATTTTATATTCAATATTATTCATAATTCCCAAAACCAAATTTGCTTCCAATTTTAAATAAGCAAATTTGCCGCTTTTCTTTTTAACAAGAGGGGGGTTATGACCTGCATTGATAAAGGTTATTTGACCGGTCGTAATATCGACTATACCCATAAATGCGGTAACGAAAAATTCTTGCCTGTTATCCGCACAAACACCTTTATTGACTTTTTTAATAAATTCATCAGGCGGAAGTTTTTCATCCGCAATGCTTTTTATTAATGCTTTTGTAGTCATCATAAACAAAGCGGCGGGAACGCCTTTTCCCGAAACATCGGCTATTGAAAAGAAAAATCTTTTATCATCGATAAAGAAATAATCGTAAAAGTCGCCGCCGACTTCTTTAGCCGTATCCATTGAAGCATAAATATCAAATTCTTTTACATCGGAAAAAGTATCATCAGGAAGAACCGAATATTGAATTTGTCTTGCAACATTTAATTCGGACTCGATTTTTTCTTTTTCTCTTGAAAAAACGGCGATATTTTCAATATATTTTTTAATATCATCGGTCATTTTATTTAAAACATCCGCAAACCTTGCAAATTCAAGAGGAGTTTTAATATTTACTTTTAAATCCAAATTTCCTCCGCCTATTTCGTTAGCGGCTTTTGAAAGCTCATCAATGGGCGCATTAACGTTTTTCTTCAAAACGACAAACAAGGATAATGACATTAAAACGCTTATCGAGAAAAGAATTATAAACATTTTTACAAGCTGGCTTATAATGAATCCCAAAAGCTCATTTTCGGGCACGCACACATACAAGCTTTTTCCGTTTGCAACAGGCTTAATAAAAGCAATATAAGTTTTATTTTTATACCTGAACGTATCGGTGTTTTTTAAATCCATATCATACCAAGAAACTTCATCAAGCCTTATTTTTCTTGATACGGTATCACCAAAATAAGCATCGGACGTCATAACCGTACCTTGTTGAATATCTGCAAGCATAACAAGAGAATTTGGCGTAGGTTTAATTTCAAGCACTTTATTTAAAATCGTACTAAAATCCCAATCCACCATGGCAATGCCGACAAGTTTATTACCGTCATAAATTCCCACACCGACGGATGTCATAAGAGTATTGCTTCTCTGCCCTAAGCCTTTATAAGGGTTTGCCCAAGCGTTACCGCCTTTTCTCAAATTTCTTTTTATATCTTTATACCAAGGTCTTTCGGATTGGTTGTATTTTTTTCCGAGAACGCTCTCTCCCGCAAGAACAACGTTAGGGGATTTCCTAAAAGCATAAACGTAATTTACGCCGTCATTCGGAGCTATAACGCCCGGCTCAAAAAATATTCCGGCACCATAAACGTCTTTATAATCTTTAAATGTAGTTAAAAGCGCCGACAGGGGAGTTGATGTATTAAAAATGTTTTTATCGGTAGTTTTATATAAATGATAAAAAATATCGCCGATGATAGATAATGTTTGAGCATGAGTTAAATGTTTTTGAACGTCTTTATTGATTTTTTCCGCAACAAAAGAAGTTATTGTATAATCACATGTCGTAACGATTATTTTTTTGTCATACTTAAAGCTTGCAACCGAAAACAAGGATAGAATAAGCATTAAAATAAAAAGGAACAATATCGTAATAAAAACTATTCTTCCTTTAAGCGTATTAAAAAATCTGTTTAAAACTCTGTTATCGAACATACAATAATCCTTTTGTTCTATGAAAATGAAAGTATATTATCAAATCCTGTTGCCTTAAAGATTTCAAATACGTCGGACGAAACGTTAATGACTTTCATTGAGCCTCTTTGAGCCATGGTTTTTTGAAAGTCCAAAAGTATCCTAAGTCCCATACTTGAAATATAAGAAACTTCCGAAAAATCAAAAATTAATTTGTTCAAATTTTCATTCGAGGAAAGAAGAAAATTAACTTTTTCATGCAAAACGGGAGCGGATATTACATCAACTCTGCCCGTCAACTTTACATTAAGACTATTATCATTTAAAGCGTATTCAAAATTCATAAATTTATCCTCACATAATATTTTATACTATGTGTGAATTATTATAAAAGGTTTAATACTTCTTAACGTTATAATTCCGATTTTTTGGAATGTCTTTTTAAAACTCTTTTCTGATATTTTTTATCATATTGGAATTTATAGCCGTTTACAAAACTGTTTACGACACCGTTTGAAAAGGCATTTTTTGAACTCCAATAAGATGTGTGAGCAAAAGGAAACATTCTTCTTGAATAAATACCCGAATTATCGTATATGACACCTGTCGGGTTATTTATTTCAAGTTCTAAAACTTTTGAAATTTCTTCTGCCGTCAAATTGTTTGAAGTCGGAAACCCTAAAGGATCTTCCCTAAAATTAACGGTAAGCATAAAAATTCCGTTTTCCATGACGTATTTAACCAAAAGTTTATTGTAATAATGGAATTCGTAATCGGAATCGGACATATCGGAATAAAAAAGAACAAGAGGACTTGCATAATTGACAATACCCCTTATTTTATCAACTGGGGCGCAAACTTTTTCCGTTATATCGTTCAAATCAGATAAGCTCACTTTTAAAATATCATCCGAAGGGTTAATTATTAATTTTCCCGTATCGGTTAAAATTGCAGCCCTTGAAGCTCTGAGTGCCGAAAGGCATGTGTCGTTTAAATTAAAAGAATTAATAAGTTCAATGGTGTCTTCATCCGCATGAAGCCCCGTTGCAATATCGACGGTTTTAAAATAGCGAAGCTTATTTAAAAGATACTGATAAGTAACGAAACTTCCTGCGGAATACCCATACATAATGATATTATCGCCGTCGTTTGTTTCTTTTTTTACAACCTCGTTTAACTCATCCAAAATCGGAAGCATATTATGCGTTTTTTGAACCCAAACGGCATCATGGATATATTGAGTAAAAAGCGAACGAACGGTTCTGGCGCCGATTGAACTTATCGGCTTTGAAAGTTCAAGACGGTCTTTCACAAAATCAAGATCGTTTTTGCTTTTATATCCCCAAAAGAAAATTACGGGTTTATCCTGTACGACAAGCTTTCCGCCTCGATAATTTTTCTTTATGTAAGAATTATTCATAAACTTCTTTTTTAAAACGGGATGGATTTTATTAATGCCTTTTTCATACCATGCTTTCATTTTTATGTCATTATTGTTCGAACCGTTTATATAAACAAAGGCCAGTTCTTCCGCAAATACTGAATTAACGGACAAAAAAGCCAAAAATAAAATTAATAAAATCTTTCTCATAAAATAAAATATACCATTCAAAAAAACTTATTTCAATTTTAAACGCAGGAGTTTCAAAATAAAAAGACATTGCAAAAATTTTTATGGTAGAATTTTGGCATAAAATTAAGTATAAAGAGGTTTTTAGAATGGATAACTTAACAAAAGAAGAATATTTAAAAATGTATGAAAAACCGTTAGACGAGTTAATTGAAATTTCTCACAAAATTACGGTAGAAAATTTTGATAATACGGTTGAAGCATGCAGCATTATAAGCGCAAAAACGGGCGCATGCTCCGAGAATTGCAAATATTGTGCACAAAGCTCCCATAACCATGCAGAAATCGAATGTCATCCTTTAATGAAAGTCGAAACGGTTAAAAAAGCGGCTCTGAGCGCTAAAAAAAACGGCGCCACGAGATTTTGCATAGTAACATCGGGCAGAGTGCCCTCAGGGGAAGATTTTCAAAATATTCTTAAAATGATAAAAGAAGTTGCCTCGATTGAAGGACTGCATTGCTGCGCTTCATTGGGCTTATTATCGGAAGAACAGGTAAAACAAATTAAAGAAGCAGGCGTTGAAAGGTATAACCATAATATTAACACGTCTGAAAATTACCATTCTAAAATCTGTACGACACACGATTTTAAAGACAGAGTAAATACCGTAAAATTAATTCAAAAATACGGAATAGAAGCATGTACGGGCGTTATAATCGGCATGGGCGAAACAAGAGAGGACAGGATTGATATGGCTTTATCTTTAAAAGAATTAAACCCGAAAACCGTTCCGATTAACTTTTTAAACCCGATTAAAGGAACACCTTTGGAAGGTTTTGAAGATAAAATCGATGAAGAAGAAATTCTAAAAACAATATGCATTTTCAGAATGATACTTCCGAAAGCTCTGTTAAGATACGCAGGCGGAAGAACGACAAGGCTCAGTAAATACAATCAAAAACTCGGAATTAAAGCAGGTATCAATTCCGTTCTTGTCGGAAATTACCTCACAACGGCAGGTTCAAAATCGGAAGAAGATAAAAAAATGCTCGAAGAGTTAAATTTAACACTAGGCTAAGCAATTTATAAAAATTAACAATAAACATCAAAAAATGTCGTAATTTAAAAGTTACGACATTTTTTTAAATAAAATTTATAAATAAGTTCAAGAAACGATTTTAAAAAATTGCCATTAACCGTTAATAATGGTAAAATTCAAATAATGTTAGGGGAATTGGAGAATACTTATGAAATATGAAAATGTTTTTTCGCTTTTGGAGGATGTAACGCTTAAATTTAACGAAAAAACATCACTCGGCATAAAAACCTCTCTGGGTTGGAGCGAATTTACATATAAAGGTTTAGGACTTTTATCGAGAAAACTTGCAAGATATTTAATTGAGGACCTGAACATACAAAAAGGTGAAAGACTTGCGATATTATCCGAATCAATGCCCGAATACGGTGCTTGCGTTTTCGGTTCCGTATTAGCAGGGCTTACAACGGTTCCATTGGACAATAAATTAACGATTTATGAATTAAAATCAATTCTATCAAACGCAGAACCTGCCGTTTTACTTGCCTCGTCAAGCAATCTTGCAAGAGCAAAAGAACTTAAAGATTCAATTCCTTCGATTAAACATTTGATATTAACCGAATCTTTTGAAAATTCGGAAAATATACAAACGCTTTATTCAATTCCTAACGAATACAATGCAAAATGGAGAAGGCGACCTCTAAACGATACGGCATTTATAATATATACATCAGGTACAACGGGCGCACCAAAAGGGGTTGAAATAACTTTTAAAAACATGCTTGCACAAATGCACGATACAAGACCCGTTGTTGATGAACTCATTCCGCACCCCGATATGAAAGTTCTTTCGATTTTACCGATGAACCACTTGTTTGAACTTACGGTAGGATTTTTTACGTTCTTAAACCATGGTTTCTCGATTTATTACGCAAAAAGTTTAAAGCCGAAAGATATTATGCAGGTTATGGTTGAAAAGCAAATAACATTTATGATTACCGTTCCCGCATTTTTAAAATTGCTTAAAACTTCAATCGAATCCGAGCTTTCAAAATCTTCAAAATTACAAAAAGCATTATTTAAAACCTGCTACTTTATGGCGCAATTCTTACCAAAAGGCGGAAAAAGATTTTTATTCAAAAAAATCCACGATAAATTCGGCGGAAAATTCTCGGGATGTATAGCAGGCGGAGCACCGTTAGATGAAAACGTGGGTAAATTCTTTGAAAGAATAGGAATTGACGTTTATCAAGGGTACGGATTGTCGGAAGCAAGCCCCGTCGTTGCGGTAAACAGAGGAAAATACAAAAATATGAAATCGGTAGGGCCTGCTCTTAATTCTCTTCAAACAAAAATTGACGAAAAAACGGGCGAACTGCTTTTGAAGGGTCCTTCAATCATGAAAGGATATTATAAAAATCAAGAACTCACAAATGACGTAATATCGGAAGATAAATGGCTCCACACAGGAGATATAGCAAACATTGATAAACATGGTTTGATTTATATAACGGGCAGAATTAAAAATATGATTGTTTTAACGGGCGGAAAAAAAGTTTTCCCCGAAGAAATAGAAACGGTTTTATCTCAAAGCCCGAATTTTCAAGAAATTTGCGTTCTCGGCATGCCGAAAACTTTCGGAGAAAAAGACGGTCAGGAAGAAATTGCGGTAATTATCGTTCCGACACAAAGTTACGCACAAAAATTCAACGACAAAAAAGAACTTGAATTTGCCATAACAAAAGAAATAAAAATGTTATCCGCACAACTGGCACACTACAAAAGACCCGTTAAAATTATCGTAAGACAAGAAAGCCTGCCAAGAACGACAACAAATAAACTAAAAAGAAAAGATATAAAAGAAATGTTTTGCAATGTTTAATTTGTAATTAAAATTTGTAAAACATAAAACCTCCGTTTAATGCGGAGGTTTTAAATCAGAAAAATAATAATTTAATTCATGCGGCAAAGAGCGTAGATATTTAAAGATGTAACAAAGTGTTTTTTGTCGCTATCAATAACAAATCCTGCAAATTCACTCGTATAAAATGCCGCATGGCTTCCCGTTATTATAATCGGCATTATCGGGTTCATTTTGTATAAGAAAAAAGCATATTCGATAACGTAAAACTACATTTTACACAAAGCATAGACATCGGATGCCGGTAGCATGTACCAATAATCAGTTTCAAACCTAAAAACATAGTCTACTCCAGCGTCGCCTGTACTTTGAAGAATTGCAGCAGGCGCAAAAGTCCGCCCCATATCAGACATCCCTTGCAACCAAATTGCGTAAGTGCCGTTAGAAGGTTCGATAAGCCCCAAATCGCTCGCACTATTATCAATATAATCAGCATAGATTCTATATGCAGACGTTATGCTCTGAATTTCACTAACTTGCACTCTATCTCTATACATCGATTGCGCCAATTTATCAAAGTCATCTACTGAGAGCATATTGGTTTTGCTGCCACATGCTTTTGCAGCTCCTGCATAATAATCAAGTGAATATTCGTAACCATCCAAGCAATCGTTTAAGCCCCAAGTTTCTTTATTTTGAACACATTCTTCATAACTCACTCCTTCGGGTTGAAATAATGCTCCAAAGCAGGCATCGCCTATTTTGATTATGCAATTATCGCCTATGCCTGTTGCATTAATAAACGATATGTCTTTTCCTACTCTGTTTGGGGCTTTGTTTCCGTCTATGTCGATTATTGCTGCGATACAATTCATGGCATTATTATTTGTGCCGTCACTGTTCCAAGTAAAAATTTGAGGGTCAAGTTCATTGCAGTTTTTATTATATGATAGTATGAAACGGGTTCCGTCAGTTCCTAATATTCCTCTTGTTTCATTATCATAATCA
>CAJOJE010000017.1 GCA_905234865.1 Candidatus Gastranaerophilales bacterium | reverse complement strand
GGGGGGGGGGGTAAACCGTTTTAAATTCATAAATTACCCCTTTTTGATATTTTTATTATATAGAATGTATAAGAATTTTGCAATATTAAAAAATCGGCACCTAATTAAAAAATAAACTCAGGTGCCGATTTAAAATTTTGAACTGTTTTAAGCTCTATTTCATAAGTTCGCCGACTGCTTTATAAACAGACATTCTTTGTGCCGCATCAGCTTCTGCTTTGGCATATAACTCTTCAGCAGCTTCCGGATTGGTTTTAAGAAGTGATTTATATCTGCCTTCTGATCTTATGAATTCTTGGTAGCTTCCTTTTGGATCTTTTGCATCCCAAGTAAACGGAGTTTCATTATTCGGGTTGTATCTGTATAAAGGATAATATCCCGCTTCAACCGCACGTTTTTGCTCTGTTTGAGTTTTACTCATGTCAATACCATGAGCAATACAAGGAGCGTAAGCAAAAATGATAGAAGGACCGTTATAGCTTTCAGCTTCTTGGAATGCTTTTAGGGTTTGTCCTCTATCAGCGCCAAGAGCAACGGATGCAACATAAACATACCCATAGCTCATACTCATCAAGCCCATATTTTTCTTATATGTAGGTTTGCCGCCTGTTGCAAATTTTGCGACAGCACCTGTCGGAGTTGATTTTGAAGCTTGGCCGCCCGTATTGGAGTACACCTCGGTATCAAGAACCAAAATATTAACATTTTGTTTTTGAGCTAAAACATGGTCAATACCGCCGTATCCGATATCGTTTGCCCAGCCGTCGCCGCCAATAATCCAAACTGATTTATCGGTAAAGTAATCTTGAAGTTCTCTGATTTTTGCACATGCGGGGCAGAGTTCATCAGCATGTTTTGCTAAAACTTCTTTAACTTTATTTTGTGCTTTAACTGCTTCTTCTGTTTTTGAATTATCCCAATGTTTCATAGCTTCTTCGAGAGCTTCTTTTACGTCAGCTTTAGCTTCAGGGTTATTGAGAACTTTTTCTACGTTTTCTTTTAATAACTCTCTGTTTGAATCAATAGCAAGCCTCATACCAAAACCAAATTCGGCATTATCTTCAAACAATGAATTTGCCCAAGCGGGTCCTCTGCCTTCTTTAGTTTTTGTATAAGGAATTGTGGGGAAAGTACCCGAGTAAATCGAGGAACAACCCGTTGCGTTTGCAACGATAGCATTTTCTCCAAACAATTGGGAAACAAGTTTTACATAAGGTGTTTCACCACAACCGGCGCATGCGCCTGAGAACTCAAATAAAGGTTTTCTTAACATTGCACCTTTAATTGTTTTGGTTGTATTTTTACCCATAACGTTATCAGGCAATTCATCAAAGAATTTTTCATTAACAACTTCACCCAATGCTTCTTCTTTTTCGATTGTTGACCAAACAAGAGCTTGTTTTTCAGGGTTTTTATTAGCAGGACATTGATCTACGCAAACACCGCAGCCTGTACAATCTTTACAATATACTTGAACTTTAAATTGTTCATCGGCTAAAGCCGGTCTTGCAGCAACTGTATTGAATGATTCGGGAGCATTTTTAAGGTCTTTACTTTCTGCTAATTTTGTTCTGATTGCAGCATGCGGACAAGCAGAAGCGCAGATACCGCATTGAATACAATTAGCGGAATTCCAATGAGGAACTCTTGGAGCAATTCCTCTTTTTTCTAAACAAGAAGTACCTGTTGGGATAACACCGTCAACGCTCATTGCGCTAACGGGAATATCGTCGCCTTTTTGACGCATAGAGGGTTCAATAATCTTCTTTGCAAAATCATCTGCATCTTTTGAAATCAATTCAACTTCATCAACTGATTTTACACCGTCTAATGATTTAGGAATAACGACTTCTTCAGTTGCGTTAACCGCAGCATCAATCAAAGCAAGGTTCATATTAACAACATCGTCGCCTTTTTTCTTAAAGGTTTTCTTTGTCATTTCTCTCATACCTTCAAGAGCTTGTTCAAACGGAATAATGCCTGATACTTTAAAGTATGCAACCATCATAACGGTATTTGCACCTTTGCCTCTTAGCCCCGGTTGTTCTTTGATTAATTTTTCAGCGTCAACGTTATAGAATTTAACTTTTTTATCAATAATAGTTTTTTGCATATCTCTTGTTAAGTGTGAGAATGCTTCTTCTTTTGTATAGGGGCTATTTAATAAGAAAGTTCCGCCTTCTTTAATGCCTTTTAATAAATCGTATCTTCCGATATAAGCATGAGCTGAGCATGAAACAAAATCGGGTGCCGTAATTAAATAAGTCGATTTAATCGGTTTGTCGCCAAATCTCAAGTGAGAAACGGTAACGCCGAATGATTTTTTAGAATCATAAGCAAAATATGCTTGAGCATCTTTATTTGTGTATTGACCAATAATTTTAATTGAGTTTTTATTAGCACCAACCGTACCGTCCGAGCCTAAGCCCCAGAACATACAGTTTGTTGTGCCGACAGGTTCTGTTACAATGTGTTCGTCAATTTTTAACGATTTATTCGTAACATCGTCTTCGATACCTACGGTGAAGTTATGGAAACCGTTTTTCTCTCCATGTTTATAAACCGCAAGAACCATGGACGGAGTAAATTCTTTTGAAGATAAACCGTATCTTCCGCCGATAACTCTTATATCTTTATTATCAAGAGCTGCAACAACATCTAAATATAAAGGTTCGCCGATTGAACCGGGTTCTTTCGTTCTGTCTAAAACATTAATTCTTTTAACTGTTTTCGGAAGAACGGCGTTGAAACGTTTTGTATCAAAAGGTCTGTATAATCTGACTTTTACAAGACCATATTTTGTACCTCTTGTAGAATTTAAGTATTCAATAGCCTCTTCAATAGTTTCGCAAGAAGAGCCTATTGCAACGATAACATCGGTTGCATCGGGAGCACCGACGTAATCAAACGGGTGATATTGTCTGCCGGTTACTTTTGCAACTTTATCCATATATTCTTGAACGATATCGGGAACCATTTCATAATATTTATTGACCGTTTCTCTGCCTTGGAAGTAAACATCGGTATTTTGTGCGCCGACTTTACAAACCGGAGCTTCCGGTCTTAAAGCTCTTTGTCTGAATTCTTCGATATATTTGGGTTCAACCAATGAAGCAATTTCTTCATAAGAGATTTCTTCAATTTTATGAATTTCATGAGATGTTCTAAAACCGTCGAAGAATTGGAGGAAAGGAACTTTTGCTTTATATGTAGAAAGATGTGCAACTAAAGCCAAATCCATTTCTTCTTGAACGGAATTTGCCGCAAGCATTGCATAACCTGTGTTACGGCAGCCCATAACATCGGTATGGTCGCCAAAAATTGCCAATGATTGAGCAGCAAGAGCACGAGCGGAAACATGGATAACATGAGGAAGCATTTCGCCTGCCACTTTGTGCATAACGGGAATCATTAACAATAAGCCCTGAGAAGCAGTATATGTAGAAGTTAAAGCACCTGCCGCCAAAGAACCATGAACGGCACCTGCCGCACCTGCTTCAGATTGCATTTCGGCAACTTTGACTTCTTTTCCCCAAATATTTTTTTTATGTTGAGAAGCCCATTCGTCAACCCATTCACCCATAGTAGAAGAAGGAGTAATGGGATAAATTGCGGATACTTCGCTTAACGCATAAGCAACATGCGCAGCAGCGTAGTTACCGTCAACCGTAATAGTTTTTTTCATTTAAAAACCTCCATTTGAATAACTATTCTACTTGTTAATATGGTAATCAAAAAATAATTTGATTGCAAATAAAAGAAAGATAAAAAATTAAAAAAGGAGCATGCAAAATTGCATACTCCCTTAAAATTTAAAACATTTAAAATTAAAGTTTTGAAGCAACCATTAATGTTGTTTCAGCCAATCTTGTCGAATATCCGCATTCGTTATCGTACCAAGAAATAACTTTAACCATGTTGTCGCCCATTGTCATCGTTAACGCAGCGTCAACCGTTGAGGATTGGCTTGAACCGATGTAATCGGAAGATACGAGGGGTTCTTCCGAATAGCATAATACATGGCCGTCTGCTGCCTCTTTAAGAGCTGCGTTAACAGCTTCTGCAGTAACGGGTTTTGAAGTTTCAACAACGATATCAACTACCGATACGTCGGGAGTAGGAACTCTCATGGCAAAGCCGTTTAATTTACCTTTCAATTGAGGTAATACCAAAGCAACCGCTTTAGCCGCACCTGTTGTTGTAGGAACGATATTTAAAGCGCCTGCTCTTGCACGACGAGGATCTTTATGACCTGCATCTAAAATTCTTTGGTCGCCCGTGTATGAGTGGACGGTTGTCATTAAACCTTTAACGATACCGAATTTTTCGTCCAAAACTTTAGCAACGGGTGCTAAGCAGTTTGTTGTGCAAGATGCCATTGAAATAATGTTGTGTTTAGCAGGGTCGTATTCTTTTTCGTTAACACCCAAAACGATTGTTTTGTCTTCATTTTTAGCGGGAGCTGAAATAATAACTTTTTTAGCGCCTGCATCTAAATGTGCTTTAGCTTTTGTTGCATCCGTAAAGAAACCTGTTGATTCAACAACAACTTCAACGTTTAATTCTTTCCAAGGAAGTTGAGCAGGGTCTTTTTCGGAGAAGAATTTAATTTTCTTGCCGTTAATAACAAGACCGTCTTCCGCAACTTCAACGGTACCGTCAAATTTACCCATTACAGAGTCATATTTAAAAACATGTGCCGCATTAGCGGGGGTTAAACCGGGGTCATTGATTGCAACATAATTAATTTTGTCAAAAATACCTTCTTTAATAGCGGCTCTTAAAGTGTTACGGCCAATTCTGCCGAAGCCGTTAATTGCTACATTTACCATATTCTGGCTCCTTTTTAAGTAATACTACATGAAAATTTATATTACAAACAAATTGAATTATCAAGTTGTTTTAAATTAAAAGCATGATTTTAAAAGGGTTTTAAGGGAAAAATTCAATTAAATTGTGTATCATACACTTATTATAAGTCAATAAAATAAAAAGGGCGCCATATTTGGCGCGCATTCGTGAATGTATTAGTTATTGCTACTGTATTGGAGGTTAATTAAATAAGTTTATTAAACTCAATTCAAATTAAATATTAAATTGTTAGACATAACTTACAAATATAATACTATCTATAAAAAATATGTCAACAATTTGTTAAGCTCGATTAACAAATTGCGAATATGTTGATAATAAAATACCCTCTTATAAAAAAGAGGGTATTTTTATGATTTTTAAAACAGCTTTAGAATTAAACTTCGATGTATTCTTTTAAGCGTTTACTTCTGTTGGGATGTCTTAATTTTCTTAAAGCCTTAGCTTCGATTTGTCTGATACGTTCTCTCGTAACACCGAAAAGCTGACCCACTTCTTCGAGTGTTCTTTGTCTGCCGTCATCCATACCGAATCTGAGCCTTAAAACGTCACGTTCTCTTGGAGATAAGCCGGATAAAACTTCCGCCAAATCTTCTCTTAAAAGTTCATGAGCTACGGTTTTAACGGGAGCATCAGCGTCTTTATCTTCGATAAAATCGCCGAGCCTTGAGTCTTCTTCTTTTCCGATTGGTGTTTCAAGGCTCAAGGGTTCTTGCGCCACTTTAATAATTTCTCTTAATTTATTGATTGAAATTCCCATTTCAAGAGAAAGTTCTTCTTCGGTCGGCTTTCTTGCAAGCTCTTGCGCTAATTTTCTCGTCACTTTTTTAAGTTTATTGATTGTTTCAACCATATGAACGGGAATTCTGATTGTTCTTGCCTGATCCGCTATTGCTCTTGTGATTGCCTGTCTAATCCACCATGTTGCATAAGTCGAGAATTTATATCCTCTTTCATGATCGAATTTTTCTGCGGCTCTGATTAATCCCAAATTACCCTCCTGAATTAAATCAAGAAAAAGCATGCCTCTGCCGACGTATTTTTTGGCAATTGAAACAACAAGTCTTAAATTTGCCTGAACAAGTTTTCTTTTTGCAATCACGCCTTGATTTCCGCCCGCAACTATTTTTCTTGCAAGGTCAATTTCTTCATCTGCCGTTAAAAGTTTAATTCTTCCGATTTCTCTTAAATACATTCTAACGGGATCATCAATGGAAATTCCTTTTGGGGCTTGAAGGTCGTCTTCATTTTCTTCATCTTCCGATTTATCGTAAAGCGATGAAGATAAAGTTGCTTCAATACCGATTACTCCATGGTTTCTTATAATATTCGATATATTATCCGTTTCGAGAGCGTTAGACTCAAAAAATGTATCTTCAAGAGTATCTGTCGCTTTGTCTATGACTCCCAATGCGGAATCTTGGTTTTTCTTTCTGGTCATATTAAGAGTATTCTCCATTCTTACTGTTTAACTTGTTCGATAATCTGCATAGAAACTTTAATTTTTTCTTCTTCGCTGATATCCGGACTGTTGTATTTTGTTTTTAGTGCTTCTATTTTAATTTTCTTTTCAAGAGATTTTAACCTGTTAAAAATTTCAACTAACGAATAAGCATAGTCTTCCGATGTAATAAGTTCGTATTCACCGGACTCATAAACCAAATCGGTCAACTTTTTGGACGTATCTGCTTCATTATAAAACCTCGAAAAAAGTTTTTTTGCCAAATCAGCCGAATTTATTGTATCATTTGTTAAGATTTCCCGAATTTCTTTTATATATAAGGCATTCAGATTATCTTTCGCAATATAATTTTCCGTTTTATCGAGAAAATTCATAACTTTTTCCTTTGAATTTGCCCTTAAACCCAATTCGACTATTTTGGATTCAAGAGAAATATATCTTTTTTCCATGCCTGACGGACGATTTTTTCGTGAGAAGGATACAACATTTGAAAAATCGGTTGCAAAATAATTTTCGTCTGCTTTTAATTTAACCTGTTCTTTCAAAAGTGTTTCTTCTACATTTATTCTAAACGAAACTTTTCTAATATAATCGGACAAAATGACGGGATTTTGTATTTCTTTCAAAATATCCACTATTTGTTGTACTAAAATACTTTTTTCCTGCGGTGAAGTGTCCTTTGTACAATTTTTCAAAAGAGAATCAAGCTCGTAATCCAATAATAGAGGAGCATTTTTAATCTGTTCCTTGTAACTTTCCGCTCCGAATTCTCTTATATATTCGTCGGGGTCTTTTCCTCCGAATTGTTCGACAACTCTTATTTCGCAAACATTTTCAGATTCTTTTGCATAAGAAATATCGGTTTGCTTAATTTCCCCCAAACCCTTAAAAATTTCTTTTATGACAAGAGCGCCGGATTTTGTGGCTTTTCTGCCCGCACCGTCGGCATCAAATGCCAGATAAATTTTTCTTGACATCGTATATCTGCTCAAAAGTTTTATATGCTGCGGCGTGAGAGCAGTTCCGCAAGAAGCTACGGCATTTTTTACTCCGGAAATTTGAGCCGATATAACATCAAAATATCCTTCCATTATAATAACGGAATCTTCCTCTCTTATAGCATCTTTTGCCGTATTCAAGCCGAATAAAATCGAGCTTTTATTATATATAACGCTTTCGGGAGAATTTAAGTATTTAGGATTTTGGTTCGGTAAAATTGCTCTTGCGCCAAATGCAACCGGCTTAGAATTAACGTCGAAAATCGGGATTATGATTCTGTTTTTAAAACGGTCGATATATTCGCCGTTTTTCTCGTACAAAAGCCCTGCCTTATAAAGTTCGTCGTTTGTATATCCTAAATTTCTCAAATGATTTTTGAGTTCAAAATTCGAATTCGGGGCAAGACCTAAGAAAAATTTACCGATTGCAATTTCCCCGACCCCTCTTTTTTCAAGATATTCAAGCGCTCCGTCGTTATTTAAAAGGTTGTTGTGATAAAATTCCATAGCATCATATACGGAGTTTTTCAGTCTTTCTTTTTCTTCCTTAAATTCTTTATTATCCGATTTTTGACCGAAAGAATCGGGAAGTTCTATGCCTAAATTAACCGCCTGCTCTTTTATGACTTCCATAAAAGACTGGTTGTTAATTTTCATTAAAAAACTTATGACATCTCCCCCTTCGCCGCACCCGAAACATTTAAAAATCTGCCTTGACGGCGTTACCGTAAAAGAAGGGGTTTTTTCGTTGTGAAAAGGGCAAAGCCCCATATAATTATGTCCCGACTTTTTTAAAACGACAAATTTAGAGATGACATCAACAATATCAAGTCTGTTTTTTATTTCTTCAACAACTCCTGTATACTTACCGTCGGACGTATTCAAATCTTATAGACCCTTAATCATTGTCAAACAAACACTATATGTTTTAACACCACCGAAAACCTTTTTGTATATAAAAATCAAATTTTTCACAAAAAATTTTACAAAATTTAACCGAAAACGGTTTTGAGTTAGTAAAAATATCTTTTTTGCGGTAATATGGACGATAACAGATTGTGGAAGTTTTAAAATTGTCTAAAGACGAATTAAGCAAACTTCAAAATGATACAAAAGGTGCAGAAAATAACCCTGCGGAATATTTCGCAAAAATAAGAAACAATTCGAATGATGACGAACTGAGCGAAATTTACGGGTACATTTTGTCAACCTCAAATAATTTTCCCCTTTTAGCCCAAACGATTAAAGAAATAGACAAGCTCAGGCACCCGAAAAACATTGACGACCTTATTGATTTTTTAATGACGAAAACTTTTACCGAACAAAACGCAAACGATATAATTAACCTTAAAATCATCTGCATTAAAGCAGTTTCAAATTATAAAAGCACAAAATGCATACCCGCTCTTTTGTACTGTTTAAACGATAAAAGAGGGAATTACAAAATAAGATTTCAAGCTGCCGAAGCCTTAGGAAAAATCGGGGATAAAAATGCCGTAGATTCTTTAATTAATGTTGTTATAGACGAAGAAGAAAAATCCGTTTATGTTAGAGAATCAGCAGCCGCAGCTTTAGGCATGATTGGCGATATGAGAGCCATTGACCCTTTTTTAAGTATTCTTGAAGCAAAGAAAAACTTTCTCGGAAAATTCACTTTCTTAAAAGAAAGGATAACGGAAGCTCTTACAAGAATGAATTTTAATACTTCAAAAAGAGCTGTCTCCGCTTTTAAAAACGCTTTGGACGATGATTCGGCGCAAGTCAGAATTAATGCGATAGAATGCCTCATGAATACCGATAGCGAAGAAGCATACGAATTAATTAAAACAAAATTAAAAGATAATGACGATGAAGTAGTGAAAAATGCCGTCATTGCGATGTATAATTTAAAAGGAAAAGAGGCGTTATTTGAAATTTTAAAAGACGATTCTTCAAGCAACTTTGCAATTGATACGGCAAATGAAATCTATCTCGAATATGAAGAACATCCCGAAAAAGAAGATAACGTTTAATATTTTAAAGAGAGGAAAAAATGAATAAAAAAGGAGTTATTCTTTTGTCATCCGGCTTAGACTCAATTGTAGCACTTGATTTTGCAAGAGATTTTTGCGAAATAAAACTCGCACTTACGTTTGATTACGGTCAAAAAGCGGCAAAAGAAGAAATCGAAGCCTCCAAAAAAATATGCTTAAAATACGACATTCCTCATAAAACAATCGAGCTTCCTTTTTTAAAAGAAATAACGAATAATTCCCTAACAAATAAAGATTTGAATTTAGAATTTGAAAAATCAGACGAAAATTCCGCAAAAAATGTATGGGTGCCGAACAGGAACGGACTGTTCGCAAATATAGGCGCAAGTTATGCGGAAAGTTTCGACTATGATTATATAATCATGGGATTAAACAGAGAAGAAGCGGAAACTTTTCCCGATAATTCAATTGATTTTATCGAAAAGGGGACGGATTTATTCAAATTTTCCACCCTTTCTCATCCCGAAATTTATGCTCCTTTATATAATCTTACAAAAAATGAAATAGTATCAATCGGAGTAGTAAGAAAGGTTGATTTTTCTTTAATCAGAAGTTGTTACGATTCAAGCGATAATCAAAAAACCCATTGCGGAAAATGCGAATCGTGCATAAGATTAAAAAATGCTTTGATTAATACAAATAATTCCGATTTACTAAAAATAATATTTTAAATAAAATCTATAAAAAAGAGGGTAGAAAAATTGAATAAATTATTTATAAAAAAAGAAATCGAATATACGGGCAATCAATTATCCCCGCATTGGATATACAAAAATTTCAACATAAAAGGCGACGCAATCGTTGCGTTTGTCGGCAGAGTAAACGTGCAATTAAACGAAATGGTTGATATTGAAGATGTTATTAATAACGAACCCATTTCAAGCGATAAAATGATAAATTTTATAATTGAAACTTTTAATACAAATTTAAAAGAAGCAATTTTCAGGCAAAGACTTTTTATTTCAATCATCAAAGAGGTTTTTGAAGATAGAGGAATTGTTTTAAAAAGAAAAGGCGATGATTTATTTTTTGAAAATAAAAAATTAAGCGTTTCGATTGCAACAATATCAACAACATCAACCCTTATTCATACGGCATTAAACCTTGTATCGACAGGCACCCCCATTCCCGTTTCATCCCTCAAAGATATGGGAATTATTGAATACGATTGCATAATTAATGAAATTATGGAAAAATTTTGTTTAGAGGAAGAAGATATCGACTTTGCAAAAGTTAAAGTAAGAGGAGTTTAAAACAGGCATGGAACCTTTTGATTACCTCAGTTACAAACAAAGCAAAATGGGAATTTCACCCGCTCAGTCAAACGAGAGAAGAAAAGTTCAAATTAAAAAAAGCGGAAAACTTATTTACTACGTTTGTTTTATAAGTTTTATAAGCTTTTTTCTCGTATTTTTCAATGTCATAAGTTCAAGAACATCTAAAATAGATATCGAATACGGAAGATTCGGACAAAATAACGAACCCGTGTTTAAAATGCAAAACGATACGGAATTAAACAAAGAAGAAACGGAAGAAACGGAACAAAACCTAAACCATAAAGAAGTGGATAACAGATTGTATTTGATAAGCCAAGAGGAAAAAGGTCCTTCCATAAGTAAACCCAAAGATACAAAAATTCAAAACGAGATTATATCAAAGAAAAATTTTGAAGAAATAAAATCCAATAATTCAAACAAAATAACGGATTTTAAACAAAATGCGCCGACTCCGCAAACGGATAAACCCGCACTTAAAGGGAAACTACCCGTAAGAACTACTGCAAGCACATCTCAAACACAAACTCAAACGGTTGTACCAAAACCTTTAAGCGCACTTGAACAGCCCATAACTTCTTCAAAAGTTTTAATAGGGAGATTTTCGACTTTAGCCGAAGCGAGAGAAATTCAAAATAACGTCGGAAGCGTTTCAAATTCTTCGCCTTTTGTTAAAAAAATAAATAATTATTACTCAATACAGGTAGGTTCCTACGATAATTACGAAACAGCAAAGGAACAAGCCGCAAAATATAAAAGCAAAGGGTTTGACGCTTGGATTTTGCAATAAGATACATTGACAAAAATTTACCAAAATTTGACAATTGTTTTTGTTTGTTTTACGCTCAAATAAGTTAAAAACATTAATTTGAAAGGACAAATAAAATGTCAGTAGTTTGCGATATATGCGGAAAAACATCAAAGAAAGCATCAAAACTTTCTTTTTCACATAAACATAATGTATACAGACAAATGCCCAATTTGCAATCGGTTAAAATCGTTCTTCCGAACGGAAGTGCAAAAAAAGCTAAAGTTTGCACATCATGCATAAGAAAAGGGAACTTTACCAAAGCTGTATAGTTTTTAAGAAAATATTTTCTAACCTCTTTTCTTTTTGAAAAGAGGTTTTTAACATAAAAAACGGAAACACGACATATTTTTTAAAGTATATTAAAATATTTGAATTTTACCCGAAAAAATTGCTTTTTTGTCTTATTTTATGTTAAAATTCCGTTGTAATAGAATTAGTCATATCTTATTTTAAGGATAAAAACATGTTTGAAAGATTTACCGAAAAAGCCATAAAAGTTATAATGCTCGCTCAAGAAGAAGCAAGGCGTCTGGGACATAATTTTGTCGGTACCGAACAGGTTCTTTTGGGATTAATAGGCGAAGGAACCGGTGTTGCCGCAAAAACCCTTAAATCAATGGGGGTTACGATTAAAGACGCCAGAGAGCAGGTAGAAAAAATTATAGGCAGAGGCTCGGGCTTTGTTGCGGTTGAAATTCCTTTTACTCCTCGTGCGAAGAAAGTTCTCGAATTATCATGGGATGAGGCTAAACAACTCGGACACAATTATATCGGAACGGAACATTTGCTTTTAGGGTTAATCAGGGAGGGCGAAGGAATAGGAACAAAAGTTCTTGAAAATTTAGGAGTTGACCTTAATAAGTGTCGCTCCAACGTCATAAAACTTTTGGGAGAAACAAGAACTCCGACGGCTACGGCAGCTGCGGCAGGAAACATTCAGACAAAAGCAAAAACTCCTTCATTAGATGAATTTGGCACCGATTTAACTCTTGCCGCACAGGAACAAAGGCTTGACCCGGTTGTTGGCAGAGAAAAAGAAATCGAAAGAGTTATACAAATTCTTGCAAGAAGAACAAAAAATAATCCCATATTAATCGGCGAACCCGGTGTAGGTAAAACGGCAATTGCTCAAGGTTTAGCCATGAAAATCGTAAACTCGGAAGTTCCCGACATATTGGAAAACAAAAAAATCGTCCAGTTGGATATGGGGCTTTTGGTTGCAGGAACAAAATACAGAGGCGAATTTGAAGAACGTCTTAAAAAAATAATGGATGAAATCAGACAAGCAGGAAATATCATTCTTGTTATTGATGAAATGCATACTCTTATAGGCGCAGGCGCCGCAGAGGGCGCAATTGATGCCGCAAACATATTAAAACCCGCCCTTTCAAGAGGCGAAATTCAGGTCATAGGCGCTACAACGCTTGACGAATACAGAAAACACATAGAAAAAGATTCGGCTCTTGAGCGACGTTTTCAAATGGTATTGGTTGAACAACCTTCCGTTGAAGAAACAATTGAAATAATTATGGGTCTTAGAAGCAAATATGAAGAACACCATAAACTGAAAATTTCCGATGAAGCGATTATTGCCGCAACGGAATTATCAAATAAATATATAACGGAAAGATTTCTTCCCGATAAAGCAATTGACATAATTGATGAAGCAGCTTCAAGGGTAAGGCTTAACGTTTCCAATCTTCCGCCCGAAGGGAAAGAACTTGAAAAGGAATTAAAAGCAACGATAAAACAAAAAGAGGACGCTATAAGGAGTCAAGAATTTGAAACAGCATCTAATCTCAGAAACGTTGAAGTCCAAATTAAGGACAAAATCAGAGAGCTCCAAGATTCCTGGAGAAGTACACAAGAAAACAACAAACCCACTGTTGGAGTTGAAGAAGTCGCTCAGGTTATTTCAACCATCACAGGAGTTCCCGTTACAAAAATTACCGAAGGTGAATCCGAAAGACTCTTAAAACTTGAAGAAACTCTCCATAACAGAGTTATAGGGCAAAATGAAGCGGTTGTCGCTCTTGCAAAATCAATCAGACGTGCAAGAGTAGGGCTAAAGAGCCCGAACAGACCAATCGGCAGTTTTATTTTCTCCGGTCCCACGGGTGTCGGCAAAACAGAACTTGCAAAAGCTCTTGCGGAAGCCGTATTCGGTTCCGAAGATAATATTGTAAGGGTTGATATGTCAGAATTTATGGAAAAACATTCAACCGCAAAATTAATCGGTTCGCCCCCCGGTTATGTCGGATACGATGACGGCGGGCATATGACCGAAGTTATCAGAAAAAAACCGTACTCGGTCGTTCTTTTTGATGAAATTGAAAAAGCACATCCCGATGTATTTAACATAATGCTCCAAATACTTGATGACGGACGTCTGACGGATTCAAAAGGCAGGGTTGTATCGTTTAAAAATACGATTATCATTATGACATCAAACGTCGGTGCTTCAATGATTACGTCAACTCAAAAGTTGGGCTTTTCGGTTTCAAACGATGACAAAAAAGATAAATACGAAAAATTAAAAGATACCGTTATGGAAGAATTGAAAAAAGCCTTCCGTCCCGAATTTTTAAATAGGATTGACGATATCATAGTATTTGCGCATCTTTCAAAAGAAGAAATCAGGCAAATCGTAGACTTAATGTTAAAAGATTTGTTCAAACGTCTTGACGAAAGAGAGCTGACAATTGAAGTAAACGACGATGTTAAAGACTATCTTGCAAAAGAAGGATACAACGAAGCCTACGGCGCAAGACCGTTAAGACGTGTCATTCAAAAGAAAATCGAAGACGTTCTTGCTGAAGAAATTTTAACCGGAAACTACAAACCAAAAGATACTCTTATTATGAGTATGGAAGATGATAAAATTAAAATTTCAAAAAAAGTAAGTGAAAATTAAATTCGGAAAATATATTAAAAAACCTTCAAAATTCAAAGTTTTGAAGGTTTTTTAATATTCAAAACAAAAAGTGTAATTCATACAATTATAAAGAATTGTTACAATTTTCAAGGTTTTCAAGAAAGAATTAGCAAACAATTTTATTTATAAGTGTTATACTTACACATAAATAAACACGAAATATTAACAACAAGAGAAAACGGAGGACACATCAAAATGCAAATCGGAAGCATTCAATTGGGTTTCGGTGCAAACCTTAACACAAATAAAGTAAATCGCACCAACTTTTCCGCAGCTAACAACACTAACAATTCTCATGCTTTAGCAACGGATGTATTTGTTAAACAAAATAACTCGGCAAATAACACAAGCTTTAAAGGCTGGGGCTGGGGTACAGGCGGAAGCGATTATAGCGATTACACAAAAAAATATGACGATATCGAAAAAATCGTACCCGAAGAAATCTTTAATTTCGGAAAAAGACGTCCTGAAGAAGCAATCTTTGACGATCCCAGAAAAGCAGACATAATTGACCCGATTGAAGACGGTCGTGTAATGACTTATTTAGATAAGGACGATAAAGTTATAGCAAGGACTATCGAAAGTAGAAAACACGGCGAAAAAACTTTAATTTACGACCCCGAAACATCAAAATTAAAGACCAAAATTGACTATACATACGCAATGGGCGGAAATCACGCAGGTTTTCAAACGATAGGAAAAAGAACGGAATACCAAGAGGACGGAAGAACTCCCAAATATGAATTAAAATATGATGACAGGGATTATAAAAATCCTATTTACAGCGATATGTTGACAAGATTTGACAAAGACGGCAATCCTGACAGAAAATACCTCTTGCAAAAAGGTATTTCTCCCAAAATTATCGTATGGGACATAGACAAAGAAGGAAAAGAAACCGAAGTTGCAAATTTTACTCCGGACAGACCGAAAGACTAATTCTACAAACTAAAGAGCAATTTGATAAAACAATAAGGAGGAAACAATCTTCCTTATTGTTTTATTATGGGGTAAAAATCTCTAAGCTGCAGTAAATATTACAACGCAAGCCTCAAAATTATTGCCGAAACTTTCTTGTTTTTCGGCAATTAAAAGGATGCATTTTATTTAAAATCTTGCGTACTCCCTTTATTGCAGTATTTTTAAGGTCTTTTTCAATAAAATAAATTCATGTTACCCTACAACGGTATTTTAAATAATTTCATCGCATAATAATTTATCAAAAATTAAAATATTCCGCTTTGAAGAGTATTACAATAAGGACATTTATTATCTTTTAAAACATTTTCAATTATTTTATACCCCGCCCTTACAATCAGGGGTTTTTTGCAATTACGGCAATAAGTTGAAGAAGTTTTAACATTGGACAAATTACCGAGATAAACGTATTTCAACCCCATTGAAGTTGCAAGGTTGTACGCTTTTAAAAGCGTATCAAAAGACGTTTGGGGTTTATTTAATAATTTGTATCTCGGGAAAAAAGCACTGAAATGAAGTGGGGTTAATTCGCCCAAATTGTTTAAAATCCAGTCAATTTCCCTTTTCAATATATCAAAAGAATTATTTTCGCCTTCTATTAAAAGAGTTGTAAGTTCAAGATGTACATTTGTTTCATTCTTAACGTATTTAATCGTATCCAAAACGGGATTTAGATGTGCAAAACAGTTTTTATTGTAAAATTCTTCGCTAAAACCTTTTAGGTCAATATTAACCGCATTTATATTTTTAAAAAATGTTTCAAAATATTCTCTTGAAAGATAACCGCTTGTAACATGAACTGTTTTTAATCCGTTTTCTTGAGCAAGCCTTGCGGTATCGATTGCATATTCAAAAAATGCAATCGGGTCGTTATATGTAAAAGCGATTGAACCGATATTGTTTTGAAGCGCAATTTTTACAATATCAATAGGAAAGAGTTTATTAAATTTCTTTGGATTTTCTTTTGATTTAGATGTTAGATAATTTTGGCAAAACCTGCATCCCATAATACATCCTATTGTCCCGAAAGACAGTATTGAACTTGAAGGATAAAAATGATAAAGGGGCTTTTTCTCAATAGGATCAAGGCTAAGACCCGTATTATAACCGTACGTTGTAAGTTCGATTTTTTCTCCCGTATTTTTTCTAACATGACAATATCCTTCAGTTTCGGGAGGTAAATTGCAACTTCTCGGGCAAATATTACATTTTATTGTTTTATTTGTTTTTTCCATAAGATATATTATAATACACTTATGACAAATTCGACATCCAAAGTAGAAGGGACATTTTTCCCCGAAAATAAAGAAGAACTGGAAAAATTAATTGCTTCATTTAAAAAAGAAGAAGTTAAATTTCCTACAAGAGCAGTCGTTGCTCCGCATGCAGGGTATCAATATTCGGGCGAATTGGCATACAGAGCAATAAGCCTTATTAATAGAGATGTCAAAAATATTTTTATAATCGCCCCTGCACATAAATTATATTTTAAGGGAATGGCGTTATTAAACCACGATTATATCGTAACTCCGTTAGGAAGAATAGAAGTAAACAGGGAAATAAATAACGAATTAAAAGAAGAGTTTGAGTGTGAATTTAAAACTGAAGCGTTTGTTGATGAACATGCAATCGAGGTTCAAGTTCCTTTAATTCAATCTCTTTTTGACGAAATTAAAATAATACCGATTGTAATATGCGATATGCCGCCCGATAAAATCGTAAAAATTCTTGAAAAATATTACCCGGACAAAGACAACGCTTTTGTTATTTCATCCGATTTGAGCCATTATTTAACCGATATCGAGGCTATGAAACTTGATACGATAACGGCAATTAAAATTGAAACGGGGGATTTAAAAGATTTTCAAACAAATATGGCATGTAATGCCATAAGTTTATATGCGCTTTCTTATTTTGCACGTCAAAATAATTATTCTCTCATAAGACTTGATTTATATAATTCATCAAAAACCACAAACTACATTGAAAGAGTTGTAGGTTATGGCGCTTGGGGATTATATGAAGATAAAAAAAATAATTTTATAAAACAAAATTATAGAGATGTTTTAATTGATATCGTAAAAAAATCCATACGGGATGAAAAAATTCCGGCATACCCGAAAGTTCTTGACGAAATCGGCGCTTGTTTTGTAACATTAAATAAATCGGGCAACTTGAGAGGATGCATAGGTTCAATTATTCCGCACAGACCCTTAATTGTCGACCTTGTTATAAACTCTAAAAATGCCGCATATAATGACCCTAGATTTCGTGCCGTTCAAAAAGACGAATTGGACGAATTGGATATTGAAATTTCTTTATTATCGGAACCCGTTGAAATGCGATTTAATGATGAAGAAGATTTATTAAATCAAATAAAAGAAAATGAGGACGGCATAATTATTCAGGATAAAGAAGCAAAAGCCGTTTACTTGCCTTCTGTTTGGGGGCAATTGCATGATAAAAAAGTATTTTTATCATCCTTAAAATTAAAAGCAGGCTTACCCCATGACCATTTCTCAGACACGTTTAAAGCGTATAAATTCTCCGCAACAATGATAAAATAATTCTACTTTGCGCCTTTTGATTTTAAATAGTCTTCGATTTCTTTATTACCTTTTTCTATGGCATAATCAAGAGTGGTTTTGTTTGCATTGTTTTTAGCATCAACTTTTGCACCGTTTTCTACCAAATATTTTACAATATCTAAATTTCCTCCTTGAATTGCAGACATTAAAGGCATCCCGCCTCTTTCGGGCACCTTTTTCAACTAAGTATTTTGCAATATCTGTATGTCCCAAGAAGCTTGCAAACATTAAAGGCGTTATGTCTCCTTCGGTTTTAGCGTTAACATCGGCACCTTTTTCAACTAAGTATTTTGCAATATCTGTATGTCCCAAGAAGCTTGCAAACATTAAAGGTGTCCAGCCTATTTTGGTTTTAGCGTTAACATCGGCACCTTTTTCAACTAAGTATTTTACAATATCCGTATGTCCATGGAAGCTTGCAAATATTAGAGCTGTATTGCCGTACCCATCTTCAGCATTAACATCTGCGCCGTTTTCAATTAAATATTTTACAATATCCGTATATCCATAGAAGCTTGCAATGAATAAAGGCGTCATGCCTTCTTTGGTTTTAGCGTTAACATCTGCGCCGTTTTCAATTAAATATTTTACAATATCCGTATGTCCATTTGAGCTTGCAATGAATAAAGGCGTCATCATGCCTTCTTTGGTTTTAGCGTTAACATCTGCGCCGTTTTCAATTAAATATTTTACAATATCTAAATTTCCTTTTTCAGCTACAATCATTAGAGCTGTATAGCCGTCCCCATCTTTAGCGTTAACATCGGCACCTTTTTCAACTAAGTATTTTACAATATCTAATTTTCCGACGTCACTTGCACATATTAAAGGCGTATCACCTCCTTTGGTGGCACCTTTTTCAACTAAGTATTTTGCAATATCTGTATGTCCCAAGAAGCTTGCAAACATTAAAGGCGTTATGTCTCCTTCGGTTTTAGCGTTAACATCTGCGCCGTTTTTTATAAGTTCTTTTGCTTTATCAAAATTTCCCTCTTCTATTGCCTTAAATAATTCATTATTCAACTCTTTTTTATCGATAGCTGATTGAATTTTATTTGATGTGATAAAAGTTTTACTTTCTTTAGAATTTACTTCGCTTGAATAAACGGGAGATAAAACAATAAAAGAACATAAAAGGACAATGGGGAAAGTCTTTTTCATACTGCACAAAACCTCGTTAAATAAAAAAAATAATGTAGATTATATCATTTTTTATGATATTTTGCAAGCCGAACAAAATTTTTCACACAACAAAACCGCAATCACAAAAATTGCGGCTTGTTTGTTATGAAAATAAACTTAGTTTTCAAAAACGTATGCGATCAAAGATGCTTCTCTAGCTTTTTTAACGGCACTTGCAAGTTTTCTTTGGTGAAGTGCGCAAGTTCCCGTTATTCTTCTTGGAAGAATTTTTCCTGCTTCAGATAAAAATCTTTTTAATTTTGAAGTATCTTTGTAATCAATTACTTCAACTTTGTCAGCGCAAAAACTGCAGGTTTTTTTCTTTTTATTGTCTTTTAAATCTTTAGCCATTTATACTTTCCTTTATTTTTTATCTAATCTTATTAAAACGGAATTTCATCAGGGTCAATCAAATCTTCCGCTATTTCATCGGTTGAAAATTGTACAACCGGCTCTTCTTTTCTTGAAGAAGATGACGAAGAATTATTTGAAGAAACAGAAGCTCCGCCGATTTTTTCCACTTGAGATGCATTAATCGTTGCAACTTTTCTCTCTTTGCCGTTTTGAGATTTAACGGATTCCATTTGAAGCCTGCCATCAACAATAACGGTGTCGCCCATAGAAATCGTATCCGCTACTCTGTCAGCAATTGTACCAAAAGCAACAACTCTTACAATTGTTTCATCATCAGGATTAATGTCAACGATAAGACTTGTTACGGCAAGATTATTTTGTGTAAATCTTTTTTCGGGATTTTTTTTAACATTTCCCGTCACAACGATTTTTGCAAGAGTCATGTTTTATGCCTTCGTAATTTTTGTGAAAATTGTTCTGATAATATTTTCGTTTAATCTTAATTGTCTTTTAAAATCAACTACTTTATCTTCGGGAAGGTTCATTTTTTGTACTACAAAATAACTGTCCCTGTATCCTTGAATATCGTATGCCGATTTTTTTCTTCCCATTTTTTCTGTATCAATAACGTTTCCGCCAAAACCTTGAATTGTTTCTTCGATTTTCGCAACTACTTTATCTGCTTCATCGTTATCAAGATTAGGTTTAATCGCTGATAATAATTCGTATTTTCCCATTTTTATTTCCTTAATTAATTGTTTTTTGCAATTTTTAGCCTAACATAAACATTTTTAAGACACAAGTATAAAAAAATACATATATCTTAATCTTTACATATCTGCGTCAAAAAGAATTTTCCTTCATATACTTTTGTGGCGCTTCCCGTCATATAAACCGACTTTCCGAAGTATTCAATCGTCAAAGAACCGCCCGGAAGATTAACTTTTACAATGTTATCAAGCAATCCTCTTTTTATTCCGTATACAACGGAAGCGCAAGCGCCCGTTCCGCAGGCAAGAGTTATTCCGCACCCTCTTTCCCAAACGTTTACGTTAATTTCGTTTTTATTTATCAAATTAATAAATTCTACGTTGGTTTTTTCGGGAAAAAGAGAAGAAGTTTCAATTTTTCTTCCGAATTTTTCTGCCAGTTCTTTGGAATTTTCATTTGTATAAATCAAACAATGAGGATTTCCCATGCTGACTGCTCCCGCACCAAAGCCTTCAATTTCAAAATTCATAGGGTCTAAAACATTTACCGGAATTAATTTAGGATTAAAAACAGGTTCTCCCATATCGACTTTAACTTCGCCGTTATCTAAAATTTCGGGAATTACAATTCCTTTTAAAGTCATAACTTTGAATTTTGTATTTTTTACGAGTTTTTTTTCATAAGCATATTTTGCAAAACACCTTATCCCGTTTCCGCACATTTGAGCAATCGAACCGTCGGAATTATAAAAATCCCACGCAATATCGGCTTTATTTGTTGTTTTTGGGCTGAAAATACCGTCCGCTCCGATGCCAAACTTCCTGTCGCACATAATCTTTGCAAGGTCTGACGTTGCTTGGTCGTTTTCTAAAATTATAAAATCATTCCCGAGCCCATGCCATTTTTCAAATTTTATTTCTTTCAATTTTAAATTCCTCTTATTTTAAATTAAATCCCGCTTCAAAACTTCTTTTCCAAGGAGAATAAGCTTCAAAAGTAAAATCGGCGTTTAAAAATTTATTGATTTTTTCTTCATAAAACGTAAAATCGAGTTTTTGAAACTTCTCCAAATTGAAATTATTTTGTATATCTTTTCTTAAAATCGCCTGATAAGCATAATCATCGAGAAAACGAATCGCAAGAAGTTTTTTGTGTGCTTTATCGTTATATGCATTTTTCTTTTTTGAAAGATAAGTCATAACGCCGAATGAAAGAGCGCTTCCGATTGAATTTGCACTTGTATTATATCCTGAATATGCCAAAAATAAAGGGTTCATCGGACTCGACAATATCTTTTCGACAAGTCCCGTATCCGAACCGTTAGAATTATTAATATCCGCTATAATAAACGGTTTGTCAAAATCTAAATTGTGTTTTTCTTCTCTGTTTACAACATCTTGAAAAACACAATCTCCCTGTGTTTTTTTAAAATTATTAACATATAAAATAATATCCGGATTATCTTCGTCAATTTTTAGTCCCAAAAGCTCAATTTGTGCTTTTGTACATTCTTCAACCGAAATATCTTCGTATTTTGAAATTAAATTTTTTGAATTAAAAAATCTGTAAACGGGTTTTATTTTTATATTTTCATTTTGAACAATACCCCTTGTTAAAAGCGCCAAAGGAATTTCATCCGCCCCCGTTTTAACTTTTCCGTTTAAATTTAAAAGTTCTTTTTCTAAAAATTCGGCTTCCATAACGTTCAAGCCAAATTCTCCCGTATCGTCTTTTGAAAAAACAAGATAATCGAAAATTCCGTTTTTTAAAAAGTCTATATATATTTTATTGATTTCAAAATTTCTTTTTCTCACATTAAGATAATCGGATAAAATTTCATCGGGAATATCGGTTTTAAAAGGTGCTTTATTTTTGTGAGTATAATAAGAGTATTCAAAAATTTTTTCACCGAAATCCGCCCAATATTCCTTCTCTTCTTCATTTACGTTATTGTTTGAAATTCTCATGACGCTTGAAGTTGCAAAAACTTTTAAATTCTTGTTCTCTCTTTTTTTAGACAATAAAATTTCTTCCAATTTATCCAGTCTTTTTTTAATATCAAAAAAACTTTCCTTACATCTTCTTGACGAAACAAGCCCGCCATACGCAACGGTATCGAGAGTAAGAACGATTAAATCGGGTGATTTTGAATTATTCAGCCGATTTAAAATATTATCAACATTTGCATTTGTTATTAAACCGCCCATATCTTTAATATCGGGCATAAAAAGTTCAATATTTTCATTAATTGATATTATGTCCGAAGTAAGATTATAAGTGATAGGACGGTTATCAATAGGAATAAAATTAATTTTCATAAAATTATTTTACATCAATTACTGTTTGATTTACAATAAGGGTAATATTTTTAACCGGAGTAAAAATGAAATTTAATATAGATGAGCTTATCCGAAATACGGATGGTATCTTACTTAAAGGCAATGTAAAAGATGAGAGAGAATTTTTAATATCAACCGATACGAGAACTATTAACAAAAATGATTTTTACCTTCCTTTAAGAGGAGAAAATTATGACGGGCATTCTTTTATTGATAATGCCCTAAAACAAGGTGCAATCGGGTATTTTACGCAAGATAAAGACAAAATCATAAACGAAGCGGATTTTGTAATATATGTTCAAAACACTCTTTCCGCTTACCTTTCGCTTGCAAAATACATAAGAGAAAAAATCAATCCGAAAGTATACGCAATAACCGGTTCATCGGGAAAAACCACTGTTAAAGAAATGTTGTATTCCGTATTATCTCAAAAATACAAAACATATAAAACAAATCTTAACCATAACAACGAAATCGGGCTTTGCGAAACATTTTTCAATATGCCGAACGATACGGAATTTTTGGTTCTTGAAATGGGTATGAGAAATTTGGGAGAAATTGAACTTTTATCAAAATATTCAACCCCCGATGTCGGAATAATAACAAATGTCGGAACGGCTCATGTCGAACTTTTGGGAAACACAAAAAACATTGCTCTTGCAAAGTGCGAAATTGCAAGCCATTTAAAGAAAGACGGGTGTTTTATTGCCCCCGTTTCAAAAATTATCGAAGATACGATAAATTACGACGGCAAAAAGATTTTTGCAAATAACGGATGTAATATTAAAATTGAAACGGGCAAAACAACTTTTACATACAAAAATGAAGAATATACCTTAAATATCGAAGGTGAGCATAACGTTCAAAACGCAATTTTGGTTATTGAAGCGGGGATTTTTGCAAATATAGATATTGAAACCGTAAAAAAAGGGTTATTAAATTTTAAACCTATTGAAAAACGCTGGGAAAAATCCGACATAAAGGGAATTTATTTTATTAACGACAGCTATAACGCTAACCCCGAATCAATGAAAGCTGCAATAAAAACATTTTTGACAATACAAAATCCCCCGTTGGCGCTTGTTTTAGGAGATATGGGAGAACTTGGAAAAGATTCCATTTTATACCACAAGGAAATCGGTGAATTTATATCTTCATTTAAAAACAGGGATGATATTCTGCTTTTAACCGTAGGCGAACTTGCTAAATTCATATTAAAAGCAAGTCTTTGCAGGGGAAAAAGTTTCCAAAACACGACAGAGTGCGCAGAATATATTAATTCAAACGTAAAAAAGGGTACGACTGTTCTTTTAAAAGCATCAAGGTTTATGAAATTTGAACAAATTATAGAAACGGTGAAAAATTTATGATAATGATTTCTGTTGCAGCGCTCATTACTCTTGCGCTGTGTCTTTTATCCGGTATTCCGTATTTGGAATTTATGAAAAAGAAAATGTACGAGCAATACATAAGAGAAGAAGTTAAAATGCTTCATGCAAGCAAAAATAAAACCCCGACAACAGGGGGTGTATTTATTGTTATGTCGATTATTGCAGGTTCCATTATCTCTCTTTTTATGGCGCAGGAACTTACAACAAGAGCAATAATCGTTCTTATGACGTTAATTTTTTACATGTTTACGGGGTTTGAGGATGATATTAAAAAAATAAAAGGTAAACAAAACGAAGGTTTAAGCCCAAAGGGTAAACTTGCTTTGCAAATTGCGGTTGCCATGCTTCCTTCTTTATATGTTATTCTTGAAAATCAGGCAAACATAACATTTTTTAATTTTAATATTGAACTCGGCTATTTATATCCGATTCTTGCAATTTTTATGCTTGTAGGCTCATCAAACGCATTAAATTTAACGGACGGTTTGGACGGGCTTGCAGGCGGCTGTTCGGTTTTTGCTTTTCTTGCATGCGCTATTATTTGCAAGATAGGCGGTTACAATGATTTAGCCATAATTTCAATTGCAGCAAGTGCGGCTTGCCTTGGTTTTCTTTATTTCAATAAGCACCCTGCCAAAATTTTTATGGGCGATACAGGTTCTCTTGCTTTGGGAGGAATGCTTGCAACACTTGCAATTATGGGAAAATTTGAACTATGGCTTATTCCTGTCGGAATTATTTTTATAACGGAAGCAATGTCCGTTATAATTCAAGTCATAAGTTTTAAAACAACGGGAAAAAGGGTTTTTAAAATGAGTCCCATTCATCATCATTTTGAATTATCCGGCTGGGCGGAAACAAAAGTCGTAAAAGTATTTTGTTTTATATCTGCTCTCGGCGGCATTTTGGCGGTTTGGGGCTTTTTATGTCAGCATGTTATGTAGGTTTTTAAAATGAAAAAAGTTTTAATATTGGGTTGTTCCTTAACAGGGAAAAAATCAGCGGAATACTTTATAAAAAAAGGGTACGACGTTTATATATCAGAATTTGGCGAAAAAAAAGACAACGTGGAAGAGCTTGAAAAGTTAGGCGTTAAGTTTGAATTTAACGGTCATACGGAAGATTTTACAAAAAATGCCGAATTTTGCATAATTTCCCCTTCGATTAAAGATACATCTCCTATTTTATCGAAAATAACCTGTCCCATATATTCCGACATTGAATATGTCGGAGTTAATCTTAATTATGAAGATAAAATGATTTTAGTAACAGGAACAAACGGCAAGACAACAACCACAACTTTAATTTCTCACATTTTGTCAATTCCTGCCGTCGGAAACATAGGTAATCCCCCTTTAAACGTTTTAAAAAATTCAAACCCCGATATGCTTGTTGTCGAAGCAAGTTCTTATCAATTACATTATTCAAAAAAATTAACTCCTAAAATTTCTATTTTATGTAATATTACTCCCGACCATATTAATTGGCATAACACTATGGAAAATTATATAAAAGATAAAACCGATATTTTAAAAAGAGGAGATAAAAATTCTTATGTCGTTTTAAATTATGATGACCCGTACACCAAAACCTTTAAAGACGATATAAAAGCAACCGTTTACTATTTCTCGTTAAATAAAATTGATTATGAAAACGCTTGCTATATTTATAACAATTCAATTTATTTTAAAAATGAAAAAATTATTGAGTTAAAAGATATTCCCCTAAAAGGAAACCACAATTATCAAAACATTATGTGCGGAATAATTGCGGCAAAATTGCAAGGAGCGGATAACGAAACAATAAAAAACAAAATCAAAGAATTTAAAGCGCCTGCTCACAGGCTTGAATACATCGCAACAATAGGAAAAACGGATTATTATAACGATTCTAAAGCAACAAACCCCGAAGCGTCAAACGTTGCACTTAATGCTTTCCCGAATAAAAGAGTTGCCCTGATTGCAGGCGGCAGAGATAAAAATACTCCGCTTGATGAGTTTGTTTCATACATAAAAGACAGAATAGAGAAAGTTGTTTTAATAGGAGAAGCAAAAGAAAGATTTTTTGAAGCGCTTCAAAAAATCGGATATACAAACGTATTATTTAAAAATTCACTTAACGAAGCAATAGACGAAGCAGGTAAAAATTCTCCGGATGTTGTTCTTTTCTCGCCCGCATGTGCAAGTTTTGATATGTTTGATAATTTTGAAGTAAGAGGAGAGGCTTTTAGAGAATATGTCTTACAAAAGAGAAGCTCGAAATAGTTTTCAGGGAGAAGGCGAAAGATATATAATATCACCGCCCGATAAAACACTTGTAATAGTAACGATATTTCTTGTCATCATAGGAATAATGGCAATTTTTTCGGCAGGCTCCTCAAAAGCGATAGCGGAAGGATTATCGCCCTTGCATTTTACGATCAGGCAATTTTTTTGGCTGATAGGAGGAATACTCGGGGCAATTTTTTTCACAAAAACCGACTATAAAGCTTTAAAAAAGTTTTCAATGCCTTTTTCGATTGTAGTTTTAATTTTATTATTACTCGTACAATTTACCCAGTTCGGTTTAACCGTAAACGGAGCAAAAAGGTGGTTTGTATTCGGGCCGCTACAATTTCAGCCCTCGGAACTTGCAAAGCCTGCCTGTATTTTAATGTTTGCAAGTTTGTTTTACAAAAATACCGCAATTTTTGACCCGAAGAAATTCCCCCATTACGTTATTTTTCTTATGATGATTTTACTTATTTATAAACAGCCGAATTTATCAATGATAATTCTTTTATTTACGACTTCTCTTGCCATTTTTTATATATCGGGCGGACTGTCCGCAAAACAGATTTTGTGCGGTTTTTTAGCTATGGGCGGATTAGTTTCTCTTTTTATAAGAGATTATCAAAAACAAAGGATTTTGGTTTGGTTAGACCCTAATAAAGACCCCTTAAATACGGGTTATAACATTATTCAATCTTTGATTGCCTTTGCAACGGGAGGATTTTTCGGTGTAGGATACGGCAATTCCAAACAAAAATTATCATGGCTTCCCGAAGGGCATACCGACTTTATTTTTGCCGTTATAGCGGAAGAATTCGGATTTTTGGGATGTTTTTTCATCATTTGCCTTTTTGCAATGTTTATTCAAAGGGGTTTTGTTATAGCTTCAAGATGTCCGGATATGTTCGGAAAATTAATAAGCGTCGGCATAACTTTTTCAATAGGCTTTCAAGCCTTAATGAACATGTCGGTTGCAAGCTCTGCACTTCCCGCAACGGGTATTCCGCTTCCATTTATAAGCTATGGCGGAAGTTCCCTGCTTATAACTTTATGCATGCTCGGAGTTTTGTTAAATATTTCAAAAAAAAGAGTGCAAAGGATAAGGCCATATAATGAACAAAGATATTAAAGAAAAAATATTTTTTATAACCGGCGGCGGCACAGGAGGGCATATTTACCCTGCAATTGCCGTAATAAACGAATTAAAAGATAATTTTAACATAAAATGTGAAAATATTTTTTATATCGGAAATAAAAAAAACTTAGAGTACAATATCGTAACAAATAACGGCATTCAATTTTTATCGACAAACGTAATCGGAATGCCGAGAAAGATATCTTTTAAACTTGTTCTCTGTTTATATAACCTTTTCACGTCAATAATAAAAGCAATTTATTATGTATTAAAATATAAACCCGACGTTATTTTTGCAACGGGTGGCTATGTTTGCGCTCCTATATTATTTGCGGCAAAAATATTTAAAGTTCCTTATGTTTTGCATGATTCGGATTGTTCGCCGGGGATTGTAACAAGAAGTTTTGCAAATAAAGCCGAAGGAATTAACCTTGCATTTGATAATGCCAAAAAATACATAAAAAATGATAATTTGTATTTTTACAATAACCCCGTAAGAAACGCCTTTTTTAATAAAACAAAAGAAGAAGCAAGAAGCATTTTGAATATTAAAGATGAATTTTTAATTTTAGTTATGGGAGGCTCGCAAGGGGCAAAATCAATCAATAAGGCTTCAAAAAAATTAATCGAAACATTTAAAGATAAAAAAGATATTAAAATTATTGTTCAAACAGGCAAAAAAAATTACGAAGAATACGTAAAAGGGTTAAATATACCCGACAACACCAAAATTGAACCGTATTTTGAAGATATGTCGATACCGATTTTAGCTTCGGATTTAATAGTATCAAGGGCAGGCTCAATAAGCATATCGGAAATTTTATCTTCAAAAAACCCTTCGATTTTAATTCCGTATCCTTACGCTGCAGGGGATCATCAAAGAATTAACGCAAGGGCAATTGTTGAAAAAAATGCGGCAGAATACTTAGAGGACAGTGAAGCCGAAGAAAAATTGACAAAAATTGTATCGGAAATTATGGAAAATAAAGAAAAATACAATGAGCTAAAGCGCAATGCAGAAATTTTAGGCGAAAATTACAAGCATTCAACAAGAAAAATAACGGAACTTGTTTTATCATCTTTAAAGGAATGAAATGAACGGCGAAAATATTCTAAAATCAAGCGAAAAATTTAAAATCAAATTAGGACTCGAAAGAGTTCAAAAGATACTCAAAATTTTAAACAACCCGGAAAAAGATATTAAATTTATCCACGTTGCCGGAACAAACGGCAAGGGGTCAACTTGCGCAATAATTGAAGCCGTTTTACTTGAATGGGGAAAATATAAAATCGGGAAATTTACATCCCCTCACCTTTTTAAATATAACGAAAGATTTTCGGTAAACGGCATTAACATAAGCGACGATGAATTAGATGAATTGATTTTATATGTAAATAAAATTGATAATGAAAACGATATAGGCTTGAGTGAATTTGAAATTTTAACCGTCGTTTGCTTTTTATTTTTTAAACGTCATAATGTTCAAATAGGAATTTTAGAAACAGGGCTCGGAGGCAGGCTTGATTCAACAAATGTTATAGAAAATCCCTTAATTTCAATTATAACTTCAATTTCTTTTGACCATAAAGAAAGATTGGGGGATACGATTGAACTTATTTCAAAAGAAAAAGCGGGAATTTTTAAAAAAAATTCAAAATGCACATTTTTAAAAGAAAATTTGGGATATAAAACTCTTTTAAAAGAAGCGGAAGAAAAAGAGGCGATTTTTGTTAAAAAGAATATTGAAGTTTTGACGGAAAAAGGGTATGCAACAATTAACGGAGAAAAAACCCCGTTTTCTCTATACGGAGATTTTCAAAGCGAAAATTTAAAATTAGCGTTAATTGCAATTAGCGAAGTTTTTCCGAATATTACTTTTGATACGATTAAAAAGGCAATTTCCAAGGTAAAATGGAAATTCAGAATGGAAGAACTTTCGCTTTATAATAAAAACATATTGATAGACAGCTCTCATAACCCCGATGGCGCAAGGGTTTTAAAAGAGTATTTAACAAAATACCATAAAAATAAAAAAATTAAATTCATATTCGGGTGTCTTAAAAATAAAGAATACGAAAAAATCATAAAAACTCTTTATAATCCTTCTTATGACTTTTATTTTTACGAGTTTAACTACCCAAATGCGCTTAAATACGAGTATGTAAAAGATTTTAATTTTAAAAAAACGACTTCTCCGATAAACGAAATCAAAAAAGGCGATTTTGATTTATGCGTTATATCGGGTTCGATTTATATGCTCGGCGAAATTTTTAAAGGCATAAATTAAAAATAAAAATCGGTAGAAAATTTCAAACTGTTGGATTTTTTCATGCCTGTTTCACGATTGATTGTTTCACTCGCTTTAACCGCAAATTTTGTATTGTCATGAAAAATTTTCGGCTTATAGTTAATTCCGACTTCCTGCTCGAAATTATCCGATATTGCATCATATCTTGTGGAATAATCAATATAAAAATCTTCGGTAAAATTTATCCTCGGATTAAAATAGAATTTTCTGCTCCCCAAAGTTGCATCAGGATTGACATAAGTATTTTCTTGTCCTGCGCTTATATCAATATGTTTTGAAAGAGAATAAGTAAGCCCCAAAGAAGATTTAAAATTATCCGTCATATAATCGCTTAATTCCTTTTTGCCCTCACCGTAAATTTTTAATTTCCCGTCATTATACAATTCATCAACGGTTTTTTGAGGCCGGAAAGTTTCCCTTAATTTATCAACATATTCAACTTTTTCAATTTTTAATTTTTGCACGTTTGAATTATTATCATAAGTTTTAGAATTATCATTTTTGCTATTTAACGTAATTTCAGGTTCAATTTCGTAAGTTTCTTCTTTTAAAACTTCTTCTTCTCTGTCTTCTAATTCAAAACCGTACTCCATTTCCCAGTTATAATCTTCAAAAGGACGAATATTATCATCCAGAGAATAAGCAGGCAATGCAAAAAATAATACCAATAAAAATATTAAAATTTTATTCATTTTAATTAACTAATTCTTCAAGAGCAGCTATTTTCATTTTATCGGTATTAGGGTATTTCCCCGTCCAGATTTCAAATGATTTTGCTCCCTGATAAACAAGCATATCAAGCCCTTGAATATATTTTTTATTATATCTTTGCGCTTGTTTTATAAGTTCTGTTTTAAGCGGATTATAAACAATGTCGTATATTATTGAAGAACTGTCAACGGTTTGTATTATTTTATCTTCAACGGGCGTTGCACCCTCTCTATATCCTTTCATACCCAAAGGAGTAGTATTTACAACTAAGGCGGAATCGCTAAAATCAGACATGGTTTCATTTTGGTACAATTTAATTTCAAGATCGGAGAATTTCAATCTCAGATTATTTATTGATTCTGTTGCATTGACTATATTTCTTGTATACATATCAATTTTTCTTATCCCGAGAAGATACATTCCGCATACAATCGCTCTTGAAGCGCCACCCGTTCCCAAAATTATTCCTTTTTTATTTTTAAAATCATATTTTTTTAACGGTTCCATAAATCCGCAAACATCGGTATTATAGCCTTTTAGAGTTTTATCTTCATTAATTAAAACGGTATTAACAGACCCTATCATATTTACAATTTCATCCACATCGGACAAAAAAAGACTGATTGGAATTTTATGGGGAATGGTAACGTTGAAACCGTTATACCCGTTAGTTTTTAAGTGTTTAATTTGAGGAATCAAATCTTCCGGTTTTGTCTCAAGAACGGAATACTCACCTTCCAAGCCCAAACTTTTAAAAGCGGCTTTATGCATAACCATACTCATGGAATGTTTTATCGGGTATCCTATAATTGCAAATTTATACATTCTCGTTTTCTTCCTCCAAAGGTTTGGAAAATTTACATGTTTTTGAAGAGCAGGCGATTTTATTTCCGGATTTTAAGAATTTTTTCACCAGTAATTCTCCGCAATCCGGACACTTTTCGCCCGTCGGCTCGTTCCATACCGCAAAATCGCAATCGGGGTATTTTGAACAACCGAAAAATGTTTTGCCGTATCTTGAACGCCTTTGAATAAGTTCGCCGTCACGTCCTTCTTTTAAACATTTAGGGCATTTTACGCCTGTTGACACGACAATTGCTTTTCTTGTTTTGCATTTATCGTTTTGACATTGATAATACCTTCCGTAGGGACCCGTTTTAATAACGGTTTCCGAACCGCATTTTTCACATTTATAATCGGTTTTTTCATCTTCCGCCTTAGCTTGAGGCAATTCTCCGTCCAAACTCATCATGGTTTTACATTCGGGATACCCCGAGCAGCCCAAAAATTGCTTTCCGAAACGTGATGTTTTAACGACCATTTTCTTTCCGCAGTTAGGACAAATTTTATCGGATTCGATAACTACTCTGCCCATATTAACCTTAGCGTCCTCTACGGTTTTTTCAAAAGGAGAATAGAAATTCTTCAAAATTTTTATCGGGTCAGCCTTATTTTCGGCGATTTCATCAAGTTTTAATTCCATATCCGCCGTAAATTTATAATTCATAATTGTTTGAAAATATTCAACCAACTGTTTTGAAACCGTTCTTCCCAAAAGCGTAGGTTTTAAGGCTTTATCTAATTTTTCAACATACCCTCTTTGTTGAATTTTTGTAATAATCGGAGCATAAGTGGAAGGTCTGCCTATTCCGTATTCTTCCAATTGTTTTACAAGGCTTGCTTCCGAAAAACGTGGCGGAGGTTGCGTAAAATGTTGTTCTGACATTAATTTTTTGAAATCCAAAATTTCTCCTTCGTTTAATACGGGGATTTTAAGCGGATTTTCTTCTTTATCGTCAGCATAAACTTTCAAAAATCCGTCAAATTCAACTTTAGAAGAACCTGTTCTAAAAGTATAATCATTTGCCTCAATTTCAACCGAAAGGTTTTTAACTTTAGCGGATTCCATTTGAGAAGCCATAAACCTTGTCCAAATTAGCTTATAAAGTTTAAATTGCTCTGCCGTCAAATATTTTTTAATTGATTCGGGCGTTCTTGAAACATAAGAAGGACGAATAGCCTCATGTGCGTCTTGAACGTTTTTCTTCTTGCCTTTATTGTAATCATTCGGAGTTTTAGGATAATATTTATCCCCAAAATTATACGTTATATACTCTCTTGCAGCATTAACCGCATCATCGGATATCCTTACCGAATCTGTTCTCATATAGGTTATAAGTCCTACTGCGCCGTCTTCGCCGAGTTCTATCCCTTCATAGAGCTTTTGTGCTATCTGCATTGTTTTGGATACGCCGTATCCCAATTTGGAGCTTGCTTCTCTTTGCAGGGTGGAAGTTATAAAAGGCGGCTGTGCAGATCGCTTTGTATCACGAGATGTGATTTTTGAAACCTTATATACGGCATTTTCCAAATCTTTCAGGATTTTATCCGCTTCTTCTTTATTTTTGATTTCAATTTTTTTATCTTTATATTTTGTCAGTTCGGTTTCAAAATCATAATCTTCTTTGGATAATAATGCCCCCACAGTCCAATATTCAACAGGAACAAACGCTTCAATTTCTTCTTCTCTTTCAACAATCATTCTGAGCGCAACGGATTGAACTCTGCCTGCCGAAAGACGATAGTTTCTTAATTTTTCCCAAAGTATCGGACTGATTTTAAAGCCTACAAGCCTGTCTAAAATTTGCCTTGTTTGTTGAGCTTTGACTTTTAGCATGTCTATTTGACGGAAATTTTGAACGGCATTTTTAATTGCATTCGGAGTAATTTCGTTAAATTCAATTCTGAAAATTTTATCCTCCGGAACTTTCAAAACTTCTTTAACATGCCATGCAATAGCTTCACCTTCTCTGTCAGGGTCGGACGCTAAATAAATTTTATCGGCCGTTTTTGCAATTTTATTTAAAGTGTCAACCACTTTTTGTTTTTCGGGAATGACGGTAAAAGTCGGTTTGAAATCATTTTCCACATCAAACCCCAAACCCTTCGGAGGCAAATCTCTTATATGACCATAGCTGGCTTCAATTATATAATCGTTGCCAAGAATTTTCTTAATTGTTTTGGATTTTGCGGGTGACTCGACTATAACCAAAGTTTTCCCCGAATTTGCATTTTTTGCCATATTATATTCCCGATATGTAGTAAAGTCCGTTTTTTTGAATAATTAATCCGTTTAATTCCATTGCGGTTAAATTCATTACCAGTTCATTTATACCAACATCAAGGTTTTGTTTCAACCCCTCAATTGAAATTTCTTCTTTTGTAACTAAATCATAAATATTTTTTTCAATTTCGCTCATAGGTGCTAAATCTGATTTTGCAAAGTTTATAGTCCAATTTAATATATTACATATATCGTTCGTTTCGGTTACAATCGAAGCGGCATTTGTTTTTAAAAGATGATAAATTCCTTCGCAATTCGGATTTGTTATTGCACCCGGTATACACATTAATTCCTTATTCTGTTCAATTGCAAACCTTGCCGATATCATTGCTCCGGATTTTAATTTTGCTTCCGCAATAATAATCCCTTGCGATAAACCGGTTATAATTCTGTTTCTTTGGGGAAAATTTTGAGGCATCGGGGAATAATTATAGGGGTATTCGGAAATTATCACGCCGTTTTGGCGAACAATTTCTTCGTATAGGGAAGCATTAACTGAAGGATACTTAAATTTTAACCCCGAACCTATAACGGCGCATGTTTTTATACCAAATTCAAGCGCAGCCTTATGCGAACAAGAATCAATTCCTGCTGCAAGTCCCGAATTTATCACGATATCCGTATTTTTAAAACCCGAAATTATTTGTCTGACGTTTAATTTAGCGGCTTCCGTTGCTTTTCTTGAGCCTACGATTCCGATACTTTTATTGAAGTTTTGTTTAATGTCACCTTTGTAAAATAAAATTACGGGAAAATCTTCCAAATTTTTTAAAGGCTCGGGATAATTACAATCAGTAAATGTTACATAATTAATATTATTCGTTTTGTAAAAATTATAGATTTCATCAAAATTGACGGATTTTAATTTTGATAAAAAATTTCTCGGAATTGAAATGTCAGGATATGAATTAACAAAATTATCCAAATCTTTTTTATCCGAATTAAAAACTCTTTGAATATCAAAATCAAAATATTCGAATAATTTTGCCTTCAATAAAGGATTATTCGGAAAAATTTCGGAATAGGCAAGATAAAATTTATCCGATGTTTCTTGTTTTAATTGTATTTTATTTTGTATAATTTTATCCCGCATCTTTTAATTCCTTTAATACGGCTTTCAGGTTAAAAGTCAAAGTTTCTTCGTTTTGAATTGCATTTTCAAGAAAATCCTTATATTTAACAAGATGTCCTTTTTTCTTTTCCAAAACGGCTGAAAGGTAGTGCCAATCGCCCGTTACTTCGGTTTCTTCTTTCATTTCATCAAGAACATCTCCTGCCATTTGGATATCATCAAATTTCATATACAACTGACAAAGAAGTTTGTATGCCTCTATATCATGTTTATTTTTTTGTAAGGTAATATTTAACATAATGATTGCGTTTTCATAATCCTTGCGTTCATAGAAAATTTGTGCAAGATTAAAGTACGCCCAAGAATAATCGGGAGATAAATCTATAACTTTTCTGTATTGAACAATTGCTTCATCATACATTTTTCTACTATGATACATATTACCGAGATGAAAATGTGCATAGTAATCTTCATCATTTAAAAAAATCGCTCTTTGAAAGCATTTTATCGCTTTGTCCGTCATATTTTTTTTAGAATACAAACACCCTAAACAAAAAAATGAATTGGAATCGGTTTTTTCCAGGCAAACCACTTTTTTAAACTCCAAAATTGCTTCGTCCGCCATATTTAAAGTATCATAACAAAGAGCAAGATTAAAAAGAAAGTCGCTGTCGTTCGGATTTATTTCGATTGCTTTTTTATAAAACTCAAGGGCAAATTCAAAATTTTTTAATTTTTCAAAACAAATTCCTATATTGAAATATAAATTCGCATCGTTTGGAAAAACTGTTGAAAGATAGTAAAAATGCTTAATTGCAGCCTCATTAAAACCAAAATCGGAACATAACATTGCATATTCTCTTCTTGATTGAAAATTTGTGGGGTCAGCTTCAATATTTTTTTTTAACTGCTCGAACCTTTGAATATCACTCATTATCTTTATCGTTGCGTTCAATTATTTTGTCAAGGTCTAAAACCGTAGTTTCTCCTTGCAAGTCAATAATGCTGATTTTATTGGCATCGAGATTATCTTCGTCATATTCATCGTCTTTATCCATGACGATATTTTCAATTACGATTTGTGCCATATCAATAGCAACTCTTTGTCTTGTTTCGTCAGAGCATCTTTCTAACATTTGAATTGCGGTTCTAACGGTTTTATCAAGGTCATACCAACGATTTGCACCCTTTTGAATAACGCCTTCTTCAACGTCATTCATAATATCTTCAACATTTTTATATTCATTGGATTTGATTTTATGCTCAATAATAACTTTAATAAGATTCAGCGCAACTTGAATTTGGCTTGCATCGTCCGAATTGGCAAGCGTTCTCATCGACATCGAAAGAACGGGATCTTTATCATACCATCTTGAGTAATATTCTTTCATATTGGGCTGTTTCTCCATTAACCGAATCTGTAACTTACGCCTTGAGCACCTTTTGGATAATTCCATTTAATTGCATCCTGCGGACAACAAATCCTGCAAGTACCGCATTCAAGACAATTTTCATATTCAACGGCTATTGTGCCGTCATCTTCACTTTCATTGTAGACTTTTGCGGGACAGAAATACAGACAGGGTTTATCCTTACATTTTCTGCATTTATCCATGCAAACTTCTATATGACTTACATTATCGCAAATAAAGCGCAATGTGGCAAGTTTTTCATCAATTTTTAACTTTTGTTCATCATTATTATTCATTTTTTCTATATTACAGCCTCAAATACACATTTAACAAAACTTATAACATCACACATGCTCTTAAACGGGCATCTGTCCGCAAAAAGAGAGGATATAAATTTTCTGTACCCCAGTTTTTTTCCTTTATCTTTTGTCGAGGTAAACATTTCAAAAAATTCATCCGCTTTTTTGGGAAGATAAGAAAATGCAAATTCTTTTTTCAAAATCAGAGTTTTGATTAAATTCCTGTAAGTTTTTAAATCTTGAATAACAAACGATTTATACATATCTTTTTTATATTTTTTAAGAGTTTTTTTTGAAAAATCATTCTTTTTAATTGCAAGGTTAATAGTATTTCCTGCCAAAATTCCCGATTTTATTGCAAGATTTGTCCCCTCAAAATGAGGCGAGTCAACAAGATTGGCGCAATCTCCGACAAGTAAAATACCGTTATCGTATAATTTCGGAAGCTCGTTATATCCTCCTTCGGGAATTGAATGTGCCTGATATTCAAGAATTTCACCGTCTTTTATCAAATCGGATACAAAAGGATGTTTTTTCAATCTTTCAAGATAAACATAAGGAGGAATTTTACCGCTTTTTAAGCTCTCCATTGAAATTCCCGCCCCTACGGTTACAAAATTTTTATATGTGTATAAAAATCCCATACCCATCGGAATTTCTTCGTTTTCTTTGTGCAGCCCGCCAAAAAACTGATAAATAGCACCTTCTTTATCTTCCAGATTAAATCTTTTGTTAATTATTTCTTTTGGAAGGGAAATTACTTCTTTTACGCCTAAAATTGCGCTTTTGGGTTCAATTTTTTTCTTAAACCCGTATTTTACGGCAAGGATTGAATTAAACCCTTCGGCTAAAATAACGGCTTTTGCTCTTATTTCTTCGTATTCGGTTTTGACACCCTTTATTGCATTATTTTCTTTGATTAAATCAACGACGAGAGTATTTTTTGCAAAAAACACGCCTTCTTTTTTTGCAATTTCCGATAAATACGTATCAAAATTAAATCTTGTAATTGTTGCGGAAGTTTTAGAATTTTTATTTTTATAAGAAACGTTTATCGAGTTTTCATCATTCAAAATAACGTAATTGTGACTGACATTTACCCTATCGTAAGGAATATCGACGTTTTTAACGAGTTCTTGAACCGAATTAAGATAAATTGCACCGCCATACATATTTTTAATCCCAAAATGAGATGATTTTTCCATAACAAGGACTTTATTTCCCGCCCTTGCAATCGTAATGGCGGAGGCAATTCCTGCAGGCCCTGCTCCTATAACAATAACATCTATATTTTCTATTTGCTTTTCCATTTTTAAATTCTTTTCATAAACTCTATATTTTTGATATAAATTGTCCCGCTACCGCAAGAAGAATTGACCCCAAAAGTGCGGGAATAAACCCGTCTATTTCAACTCCGTTCGTAAAATATCCCGCAAGCATAAATAAAAACGTATTTAATACCAGCCCGAACAACCCTAAAGTTAAAACATTAATCGGAAGAGTTAAAATATTTAAAACGGGCTTTACGAAAACATTCAATAAACCTATTATAAGCGAGAGAATTAAAGCGGAATAGAAATTATCCACATCAATTCCCGGTATCACCCAAGAAATTAAAACTACAAAAAGCGCATAAAGCAGCCAGCTTGAAATTAATTTTATCATTCTATACTCCTTTTTTAAATTCTACCAAAATTTTATTTTTTGTAAAATAAACAAAAGGATTATTTTGATAAAAAAATGCCGTACAACCTTCGTCATACGGCAATGTTAACCGCTTAAACCTTTTTATTTATTACATTTATATTTTTCTTATTAAATCTGCAATAAATACCGTCGCCAAACCTTTTAGGATTTCTTTAAAAGGTTTAAATTCTCTGTTTCTGTATCTTGAACTGTTTCCTGTCGGAGAAGTCGTAGATATTTTATAATTCAATTTATCTTTATTTTTTGAATACCAAGTTTCTGTGGGTACGTTGTATTCTGTTGTATAAGTTCTTGAATTGTTTTTTGAGTTTCTTGAATATCCCGGAGGATAGAAAAGAATTGCTTCAAGATTATCCAGTATTGTGTCTTTTAACGATGATGAAGATGAACTTCTTCTTGATGTTCTTGAATTTGTTGAATTTGTTCTTGAAGAATTTGTCCTTGTAGAGCTTACGACGTTACCGTTGGAATCAAGGGTTTGTTTTTCGGTTACGATTCTTTCGTACCCGTCCTCATCTTCATACACGATTTCTGCCGTTCTTGTCGTTTTTCCGTTTTGGGTTTGATAATTCGAATACGTTGATGAAACATAAGTACCGTCCATTGCGGTTTCTTCTTCAAATTGGAGCCTGCCGTTTGAATCATAGCCCCTTTCTATCGTACTTTTACCTTCATCGGATTCGGTGACCTGTTTTATAACATTTCCCGACTTATCAAAATTTCTTGTAATTTTAACGTCGTTGCCGTCAATCATACCCGTTAGGACGGATTTTGTTTTACGGCCGTTTTTATAGGTTTTATCAATTACGACTTTATCGTCGCCCGTTCCTTTTATGGTTTTTCCGGATGTTTTTCTTCCTTTTTTATCGTAAGTGTAATATTTTAAAAGTCTGTTTTTGCCCTTGCCCGAAACACTCGTACTTGAAGCTTTAACACCGTCTTTATATTTTATTGCGGTAGTCACTCTGTCATCACCTTTGCCTTGTATTGTGACTCTGCTTGTTTTTTTACCGTTTGCATCGTAAGAAGTAGTTGTCGTGGTTTTGTCATCCCCGTCACCTTCAACAACGGTTTTACTCACAATATTGCCGTTACCGTCAACTTTTGTCGATATTTTTCGGTTTTTGGAATCCGAAGATGTTTCTTCAAATTCAACAAGCTCATCTTCGCTTATTTTGCCGTCATTGTTTTTATCAATGCGTTTCAACTTGCTCGTACTTGTTTTTTTTGTTTCAAACAGCGAGTTGTAAACCGATTTTGAACCTATTTTGTATCCGCCGATTTCATAATCTGACATTTTTTCTCCTTTTTGGATATGGTTCTTTCCTTCCTACATGCATGATATCGGCAAATTAAAGGCAAACTTTATATTTATGTAACGAAATTGAAACAATAAAAAAGGACTCTTTTAAAAAGTCCTTAATAATTCTTAAATTATAAAACATTTTCTTTTTTTGACTGCTTTTCAAGATTATACTGAATTAAGCATTGCGCTAATTGATCGGGACAGCTTGTTGATTTCATTCCGCAGGGAATACCTTGCAATTTTTTAATAACATCGTCAACTTTCTCCATTCTGCATAAAGATGAAATCCCTTTTAAATTTCCGTTGCAACCGCCCGTAAAAGCAACATCGTAAATAACTCCGTCTTGAATTTTTACTTGAATTAATTTTGAACAAACACCAATGGGCTCGTAAATAAAAGTATCCAATTTTTCTCTCCTAGATTTCGTTGTAAATACCAAACAAAGGCATATATAAAGATAAAGCCAAGAACAGTACGACCGCACCGATTACAACCAACATAAAAGGTTCGACCAATCTTGTAAACGTATCAATAATTTCATCAAGTTTTTTATCAATATACATCGTACAATTCATCAACATATCGCCCAAACGACCGGATTGTTCGCCCGTTGCAATCATAAAAAGTATCATATTGGGCACTTGCTTTGTTGCCCTCATAGCCGAGGATAAATTTTCACCCTGTTGAACTCTTAGGGCAGCTTGTGAAATATTATCTCTTAATATCATATTTTCCAAAGTTAAATTCGCAAGATACAAGCAGTTTACGACGGGAATACCGGCATCGTATGCAACCTGTAAAACGGCAAGAAAATTAGAATAATTGGAAAATCTCATCAAACCGTTTAACAGAGGAACTTTTAATACGACTCTGTCAATAATTCTTTTTGTAAATTCATTTTTAAAGGCAAAAATAATTGAAGCAATAATCAAGATTGTCGCAATTATCATTACCCACCAATACTCTACGATAAAGTGCCCCGCATCAATACACATTTTAGTAATGAAGGGAAGTTTTCCGCCCAACGATTCAAACATTGATTCAAAAGCAGGAAATACGAACGCAAGCATAACTATAACAACCGCAATCGCAAGCAAGATAACAAAACAAGGATAAACAAGCGCACCTATTACTCTTGATTTAATACTTGCCTGCTTTTTTAATAAATCCAACATACGGGCAAGCGTAACGTCCAATTCCCCCGAATCTTCCCCTGCTCTTGTAAGACCTGCGTACACTCTGCCGAATGCTTTTCTGTTTTTCTCCATTGTTTCTGCGAGAGTAGCGCCGTTTACGATTTGATTTTTAATAACGGAACATGCATGTTTTACTTTTGGTCGTTCTGCATTTTCTTCCATAAATGCAAGTGTTTCGATAATAGGAATACCCGTTGCGGTTAAAATTTGAAGCGTTGTCGTAAAGTCTATTTTATCTCTTAATGGAAGTTCCGGAAGTTCATTTCTTTTTGCCCTTGCTTTTCTTTCTTTTTCCAGAAAATCAATATCCTCATTTATCTTAACCGGAATTAAGCCCAATTTCCTTATTGCGGTTCTTGCAGCCTGAATATCCGTAGCATCGATTCTGCCTGATACGGATTGTCTGTTATTTTTCATTGCAACATACTTATAATTAGGCATTAGTCACCAACCAATCCGAGAACTCTTACAAATTCGTCTATTGAAGTACTGCCTTCAATAATATGCCTTATGCAGGCACCTTCAAGAGTGCGCATACCGTTATTTGCAACTGCGAAATCTTCAATTTCAATATCATGAGCTTTTTGAGCAATTAATTTTTTAATATCTTTTGTGATAATTAAAATTTCAAGTAAAGCCAAACGTCCTTTATACCCTGTATTATCGCAGCTTGGGCAACCTGTCGCTTTATAAATCGTGGTATTCATAATTTTTTGTTGTTCTTCAGGGTCATGAGTAATTTTGGATACTTCTTCCAATGTAGGTTTATAGCCTTTTTTACAGTAAGGACACAGTTGCTTTACGAGCCTTTGAGCAATAACTCCGTTTAAAGTTGATGAAATCAAATAATCCTTAGCACCCATCTCAATAAGTCTTGTAACGGTTGCGGCGGCAGAGTTGGTGTGAATTGTCGATAAAACAAAGTGACCCGTCAATGAAGCCGAAATAGCGGTTTCTAAAGTTTCATAGTCACGAATCTCTCCGATAAGTATAATATCAGGGTCTTGCCTTAATATCGCTCTCATACAAGAAGCAAAAGTAATGCCTGCTTTTGGATTAACGGCAGACTGATTGACACCGTCAAGCCTGATTTCAACAGGATCCTCGATTGTCGTAATATTAGTATCGGGCGAGTTTTTCGTTTTTAAAAGAGCATACTGCGTTGTTGTTTTACCTGAACCGGTAGGACCTGACGTCAGAACAATACCGTTTGGAGAGGACAATAAGAACTTGATTTTCTCTATATCATCTTCAAACGCACCCGGAATATCGATAATATCCGTATAGCTGTCCTCAACCTTAATTGAAGGAGCCAAAATTCTTATAACTATTTTTTCTCTGCCGTTGACAGGTAAAGTATTTATACGGAAGTCGTAAGAGCCGCCGTTATACTTAATTGTAAAATTACCGTCCTGAGGGCGTCTGTGCTCTGCAATATTCATTTTAGCAAGAACTTTAAACCTCGATACAATTGAAGATTCAAGATAAGCAGGAATTTTGACAACTTCTACCAAAGTACCGTCAATACGATATCTGGCAACATAACCGTCCAGCCTCGGTTCAATATGAATATCGGACGCTCTTGAATCAATAGCTTGAGTTACAATCATATTGGCATATCTTGCAGCGTCAGACGAAATATCATCAATATCGGATTGAACCTTTTGCCAAAGAGTTTGTTCGCCACCTTGAGAAGCCTCTGACGACGAGCTCAATTCTTCCGTTAAAACTTCAAGAGACGATTTTTGTTTTTTAACGGGTTTTTTCTGAGGACGGTTTTTATAATACTGTTCAATGTAACTTTCATATTCAAGAGAAGTTACCATTAAAACACTGGGCTTTAAACCCGTCATACCGATAATTTGATTTATGGTGTCGGTATCTTTTGGATTTACCATACCGACGGTTAGAGATTTTGAATTATATAAAAGAGGTATAACCTTATGTTCTCTTACAAATTCATCGGAAAGGCAGGCGATTGATTCGGTTATTGAAGCAAGTTGTTCTTCGGAAACCAATTTTACCTGCATTTGAGCCGCAAGCGCTTCTCTTAATTGTTTTATCGTTATATACCCGAGTTTAACAAGAGTTGAACCTAAAGGAAAACCGATTTTTTTAGATTCGACAAGCGCTTCTTGAACTTGTTCTTCGGTTAAAAGTCCTTCTTCAACCAGAATTTCGCCGATTTTTTTGGTTTGAGGCGATTTAACTTTTGCTATTTGACTTTCTTCGCCGTTATCAGAGGTATTACCGTTATTATTTTGCTGTTCTTGTTTTTCTTCTTGCAAAGATCCATCTTTATTTTGAACGACAGAACGAGCATCCGATGTATTACCCTCGGAACCGTTTTGAATAACCGGAGTTTGAGAGGAACTTTGGACGATAGGCTGAGCCTCTTTTTGTTTATCTATTGTTTGAACGTTTTGAACAGAATTTTGAGCCGCATTTTGTGCCAAACCTTGCCCTTGAAACTGAGTTTGTTGAATTGTTTGAGATTGAACCGACATTTTCTTTACAATCAGCTGGAATAAAACCGTAAACTGTTGAGACGGAATTGTGATAAACTCAACTTTATTTACTTTTATAACCCGGGCAAAATAGGAAGCAACGGCATTTTTATCTGAATCCTGAGAAACCGCCGCAATTCCCATGCCGTTTTGTACGGCAACAGGCAAGAAAGTAAGCTCTGCCAGTTTGCTTCTATCAAACTTCATCGCCAAATCAATATTAATTTTATTTGATAATGCTGATAAATATTCGTTATTCATATCTTATATTATAAATTATTTTGTTGTGCTTTCAATCTGTCAACTTGTTCTTTTGAATAAACAATGTGAGGCGTTACGAGAATAATATATTCTTCTCTGTCAAGGTTGGAAGAAGAATTTCTGAAAAACGCACCTATAACGGGAAGGTCGCCCAATACAGGAAGCTTGGTCGTGGAGTTTGTTTCGGCTTCACGAACCATACCTGCAAGAACAAGTGTTTCACCGTCTTTTACTCTTATGTTTTCAAGTTCAAGATTTCTTCTTGAAAGGAGCGTGTAATCTTCTTGTCTTTCCCTGATTTCCGTATAATCGGGTTTTAAGTTCAATACAACATAACCGTCAGGAGATATAAAAGGGGTTACCTCGATTTTGATACCTTGGTCGGAACCGATTTCATAGGTTTTTCTTGTAACGGCGGTATATTGTTGACCGGTATATTCTTGAGTAACCTTTTTAACATAGTCTGATGTAAGGTCAATAGTTGATGTTTTGCCGTTTGTTACCATAACTTTAGGATTTGCAAGCGTTCTTCCTTTACCGTTTTGCAACAAATAGTTCAAAGACATAACGATAGGACCCCAACCATGCGGTTTTTGTATCGTATATTGAACGTCAGGCGTAGATTGGCTATAAACATCCTTATGCCCGCCTTTAAAGAATGTAGGCGCCCAAGGATTTGTATACAAACCGCCTTGTCCGAAGTTAAATTCACCGACGGGAGTCCACATACTCCATTCTGTGTTAAAAGCTTTTGAGCCTTCTTCCGATAATTGAATTAAAGAAAATTCAATATATGCCATAGGTTGTTTTTTATCGTGAAGTTTAATAAAACTTTCAATCATTTTAACCTGTTCTCTTGAACCGCCGTATGTAGTAACCGTTCCAAGTTCAGGGAAATACGCAACGGTAAGAGGATTTGAAGCATAGTTTGCAAAATCGTCGCTTCCCGAGCTATCATCAACGGTTCCGGACGTTGTTTGTCCGACAACGCAAACCGTATAACCGCCGCCTAACGTAATTTCATTTTCGTTGCTTGATCCGGTTTGTCTTTGTCCTTGAATTGAAACGCCGTCAGAGCTGCCTTTTGACTTATCCGCCAAAATAGTATCGCAAATTGTAGCCGCCATTTCGGCAGGAGTAACGTGGTTTACCCTAAAAACGTTCATCATGGGTTTTGTATCAAGTTTTGTTAATAATTTTCTTACAAGCTTTTCATCTTCATCCGTACCGAATATCATCAACTCGTTTTTGGTAGCGTTAACCGCAACGTTAGGAACTGCGGAAACACCTTGATATTTTCCGTTAAACATACTTTTGTTTAAGAAATTTGCAACCATTTGAGCATTTACATATTTAACGGGAATTGTCGTAAAGTTTTGTCTTGCATAGCTCAAATCTTTTGCAGCATCTTTGGAAGCAACAATCATATTGTTATCTTGCCTTACATAAGTCAATTGGCAGGCATCAAGTACAAATTCAAGAGCGGTATTAACGGGAACGTCTTTAAGATCCAAAGTAACTTCACCCGATACGGAGTTGTGGAAAACGATATTCATTTTTGCCTTATCCGCAAAAACTCTTAAAACCTGCTTTACATCGGCATCTCTTAAAGATAATGTAACAAGTTCCGTATCATCCGCTATTTGAATATTACCGGTCAACCTTGTCGTCGAGGGAACACTGACAGCTTCAGGAGAATTTGCATCAATAATATAGCTTTCACCGTCATCCAAATAAAGGCTTTCACTTTCGGAATCATCCCAAGCAGATAAACCGTTTGAAGAATATGCAAGTTTATTATTGCTATCATCAAAACCTGCCCAAGCACAGTTTGCTATCGTAAAGGCAAGTGCAACCGTCATTGCGGTTTGTATAAAACCCTTCTTTTTGAATGTCATAATTATTAAACTCCTGATTTTACTTATTTGGTACTTATTTGTATATCATCTGATGAAATATATTGTCTGTGTCCGCTTGGACCGTATTTCATTTGTTTGGATTCGGGAATTTTTTCTTCAAGTATAAATTCCTCGCCGACTTTCGCCGTATAAATATTTGTTCCGTTTTGTATGGAAACAGCTTCTTTTGTAATTCTGCTTACGTTATATGTATCAATTCTATCGCCCGTTTGAACAAAATAGTCTTTTTTAGCAAAATTAACTATCGCCGAAGGCTTTCTTGTATCATAAACAATACCCGTCACTTTTATGGTTAAAAGTTTGCTTGCTTCAATAGCGGCAGGGTCATCGCTTGCAAGATCGGGCGGTGAAAACAAATCGGAAGCGCTTACGTTGCTGCCGAACGTCCCTTGAGGCAAGAAAGGATTTTTTCTTCCGCCGTATGAAAGAGAAACAATTGTTAAGGGCTGTTTATTCGATACGGATTGTCTTGTTTCCTGAACGGCAATGGCAGGTCTATTGCTATTCGGAGTATTCATACCTTCCTCGTCGGGGCTTGTCATTTCATCGTCCGCAAGAGAAGATGATTCCGTTTTCTTTTCAAGAATGACTTCGCCCTTGCCTGCTGCTTCCATTTTTTTCTTTTCTGCTTCCGCCATATTATGCGGAACGTATCTTTCCTCGACAACAACACCGTCAACTACTAATTTAAGCGTTGTTAAATCTTTATCTTCAAGAACTTTTACCTTACTCGGCATTAATTTTGAAATCATAAATATGATTGCGACAAGACCTACAAAACCTATTAATATAATAAGCGCAAGCGACGTCTTTGTTGCTTTGGGTTTCGCATTCGGATAAACTCTCTGATATTGAGTTTCCTGTTGTTCCCCATTATAACTTTGGTTTTGATAATTTTGTCCGACTTGTTCTTGAGATGAAAGCGTATTATCCTGATTGGTTGTGTTAAAAGTTATATTATTAATTGTATCCTGTTCGTCCTGATTATTATCAAGCATGCTTAATATATCATTGTCGAATCCGCCAAAATCCGAATTTTGTTCGCCGCTTACGGGGGAAGGCTTGTCAAATGAAGAATTCTCCGCATTATCCGGTGAGCCGTCCTCAAACCTCATCATTTCACCTTGTTCGCCGTATGCATTTAAATCTACGGTGGTTTCCGAAATATCAAGACTGTTTACATAATTATTTGCCGTATCTTTGATATTGAATTCGGGAGATGAAATATTTACTATACCGTCATCGTTTTGGTGATTTTCAGCACTTTTCGCACCGTCATTTTGCGGCACATTTTCATCATCAGCGAACATATCGGATACATCAACTTCTTCATCCTCATTTACAAGGTCATCCCAAGAAATTGAATTATCCTTATCGTCATCCAATGAAAAGCCGTTATTTTCGTTATAATCCTGATTTTTGTCTTCAAACTGCATATTTTTTCTTTCAAATTATTGTACAAAAAACAACAAATACTCTTAGTGACATTATCTGACAGTTGAGCGTGTTTTTCGCTTCCTAATGCAAAAATCATATAAACGGATTAGTGACTTTTGCATTTTAATTGTACTCCCCTGTATATATCATCTCCAGCCCCGAAACATATATCGTATCTCCCTCATTCAAACCCTTTTGTCTTAATTCGGCAAATACTCCCATAGAATCAAGGATATTTGTGAGTCGTCTGATTTGATGTATATTTTTCACATCAACCACACTTACTAACCTTTTTATTTTACCACCATCTATTGAATATGTGTTTTTGTTAAGTTTCAAAACTTCATAAGCACTATCGTCATTATCATTAAAACCCTTGTCCTCTTTGACATTCAGGTTAAATTCGGGAGAGGGAATTTCTTCATATTTTATGTAAACATAGTTTAATAATTCGTAAATTCCATGCCCCGATACGGCAGAAACCACAAAAACATTTTGGTTTAATTTTAAAAATTCCTTCCTTAAATTGTCCGCCGTTTCTTCGTTTACGGCATCTTGCTTATTAAGCATGACAATTTGAAATCTTTCCGAAAGTTCTTTTGAATATTTTAACAATTCTTCATTAATCTTTTTATAATCCGAAATAGGATTTTCACTTGTCATATCGACGACATGGATAAAAAATTTACATCTTTCGACATGCCTTAAAAATTCATACCCTAATCCTACTCCTGAATGCGCACCTTCAATTAACCCCGGAATATCAGCAACAACAAAGCTGTCGCCGTTAGGGTTTTTGACAACTCCCAAATTCGGCACCAAAGTCGTAAAGGGGTAATCGGCAATTTTTGGTTTTGCGGATGATATTCTTGAAATAAAACTCGATTTTCCGACATTAGGCATGCCGAGAAGCCCGATATCCGCTATTAGTTTCAATTCAAGTTCAAGCTCTCTTTCGACGGCAGCTTCACCGGGTTCCGAGAATTGCGGCGCTCTTGCTCTTGAGGTTGCAAATTTGGCATTACCTCTGCCGCCTCTGCCTCCTTTTGCAATTAAAACCGTTTTGCCGTCCTCGTTCATATCGGCAATAATATCACCGGTTTTCAAATCTCTTACGATTGTTCCTATCGGGACTTTAATCGTGATATCTTTACCTGCTTTTCCGTATTGGTTTTTTATTCCGCCCGCCTCTCCGTCTTGAGCCCGAAAAATTGATTTATAAGTAAAATCAAGAAGGGTTGTCATATTTGACGTAGAAACAAAATAAACGGAACCTCCGTCGCCGCCATCCCCTCCGTCAGGGCCGCCCTTATCGACATATTTTTCTCTATGCCAGGCAACAGCGCCGTTGCCGCCTTTTCCTGATTGCACTTTTATTTTAACTTTGTCGATAAACTGAGCCAAACTTACTCCCTGCTTAATTAAAAACTTGTAAACGTATGATATTAAAAGTTTACCAAAACATAATTATGGGGTCAAAAAAAGATTAATTTTTGTAATAATTGATTTTTTTATTAGTTAATAAGAAAATATAAATATGGCAAAAAATTTCAAAGGAGCGCCGCTTTTTTCAACAAATATACGAGCGGGCTTTCAAGTTATCACCGATGATGACATAGAAAAAAGAATTTCTTTTGATAAGGAGTTTGATTTACAAAGTCCTTCAATTTTCGTATTCCATGTATCGGGAGATTCCATGATTAATATGGGAATTTACGAAGGAGATTATGTCGTAATCAAAAAAACCGATTTAATTAAAGACAAGGACATTGTAATTGCTAACGTCGACGGACTTTATACCTTAAAAATATACAGAAAAAAAGGGAATGAAGTTTGGCTCGAGGCGGCAAACCCTGAATACAAAACAATAAAACCAAAAATGAAACTTGAAATTTTCGGAAAAGCAATCGGATTAGTCAGGAATTTTTAATGATACTTCTTGTCGACTGTAACAATTTTTTTGTATCTTGCGAACAACTTTTTAATCCGAAATTAAAAGGGCTTGCGGTTTGCGTTTTAAGCAATAACGACGGTTGCATCGTAGCAAGGTCGAATGAAGCAAAAGATATGGGTGTTCCTATGGGCATGCCGTATTTTATGGCAAAGAAAAAATTTAAAAATATAACTTACTTATCGGGAAACCTGTCAAAATACGGTGCAATTTCAAAAAGAATAATGACCCGATTAAAAACATACACCCCTGCCGTTGAAACATATTCAATAGATGAGGCTTTTTTGGATACAAAGGGTGTTGAAAGATTGCATAAAATGACGCCGTATGAGCTCGGAAACAAAATAAGGCATGAAATAAAAGAAAACATAGGAATTGAAGTTTCAATAGGCGTTTCCGACACAAAAACTCTTGCTAAAATTGCGAGCGAAATTGCAAAATATAACACGAGGAAGAAAATCAAAACCGAATTTGAAGGAGTTTTTCAAATCAACAAGGATAACTCCGACAAAATTTTATCTTCAACTCCCATCGAAGAAGTTTGGGGAATAGGAAAAAATTTACATAAATTTTTCAGAAAACATAATATTACAAATGCAAAAATGCTTATTGAACAAAAAGAGGATTTTATACAACGCAATTTAGGAAAAAAAGGAGTTGAACTTTTTTATGAATTAAAAGGAATTTCAAAATACCCCGTTATAGACTATTACGAAGCTCCGAAAAGCATTTCGAGAACATCGTCCTTCAGCGAGTTTACTACAAATTGCGATTATATTAAAAACGAATTAAATAAACATCTCCACAAAATCTGTATTCGGTTAAGACATCATAATTTATCCGCAGGTTCAATGAGCGTAATGTTAAGAACAAAAGATTTTATCGTAACGGCTGAAAAAGTTAATTTTATAACCCCTAAAAACAGTGAATTTGAACTTTATAAAACAATGCACAAAATGTTCGAGCTTTTATATAAAGAAAACATAATTTACCGCTCATCGGGAATAATCGTATCAAAATTAAGCAAAACGGAAGACATACAATTAAATTTATTTGAAGATGAAAAAGCAAAGAAAAAACAAAAACTTTCCAATGCCTGGGATAAAATAGAGCAAAAATTCGGATACGGCGCAATTACAATCGGAATAAAAAAACAAGCCGAAAAAAAACTAATTTAATTGAATTTCTTGATTATTTTCTTTGTTTAAATCCGAATTTTCTTCCCGTATATATCTTTTTCTTTCTCTTTTTTGTTTTTTGCCGTCTTTTTTCATTGCAATCCAAAGAATATATTTAAGCGGCTTTGCAAGAAAAATAACAAAAAACGAAAAAACTATATCATATATAATTTGTGTAAAAATATACGAAAAATCGGGATTGTACGGAGATGATTTAAAAAGGCTCAATACAAACGAATAAATAATTCCCGATATATGTATTGCCAAAACCCCGACAATTGAGGCATAAAGCATTCCCCTAAAACCGAATCTTTTGGATAAAACCCGTCCCGAAAAAACCGTTGCGGCGAAAAAGCCTAATATATATCCGAAAAAATAGCTTTTTACATATTCCACTCCGCCTCCGAAACCAAAAACGGGCCACACAAAAAATCCGCATAAAAGATATAAAAATACGACAACAAGCCCGAATCTGGCGCCCAAAAGAGCCGCAGACATTAAAACAATCGGCACTTGAGGTATGAGAGAATATTTTTTTGTGACTGTTAAAATGCCTTCATCCGTAAATTCAAACCAAAGATGAGAAATATCAATTTTGGTAAACGTTGCAATTATCAAAAGCGTTGTGCAGAAAATAACAACGGCAAGAGTCCCCGGCGAAAAAGGAGTTCTTTCGCCTTTATAAACAAATTCTTCGTATTCCCCGACAAGACGTTTGTTCATGCTTTAATTTTCTCCAAAAGAAATTTCTTATTTTCTTCATAAATTTTTTTATATTTCTCGGAAAAAATATCCTCCGTCCACATTATCAGTGCGTCCTCGCCGTTATCCTGATAGTATTTTTTTCTAACCCCCAAAGATTTAAAGCCGAAACTTTCATAAACTTTTTTGGCTCTTTCATTTGTCACCCTGACTTCAAGGGTCATATATTTAATCTTATCTTTATAGCATTCATCAAGAGAGGATAAAATCAAAAGATGTGCAAGCCCCAACCCCTGATAATCGGGATGTACCGCAAGGTTTGTAACATGCGCCTCGTCAAAAATTCTCCAAACGCCCATATATCCGACGCATTTTTTATCCGAAGTATTAACGGTCAAATACCTTGCACAATTATTGTTTAATTCCTGTACAAAAGAATTTCTGCTCCAATGATGTGCGCCGTAGCATTTTTCTTCAACTTCCATAATATCGTCAAGATGATACAACGCCAATTTTTCAACATTAAAATTATTCATTTCAAACCGCATTAATCGTTATAATTTACAAATATAAGAAAAAAAACAAGGAATGTCAAAATCAAAAAAGATAATGCTTTCATAAAATTAAAGGTTTAAGATTTTATTAATAAATTAAATTATATTTTAATTTTGTTGTAAAATCAGTTTATGATAAAAATAATTGCAATTGACGACGATGAAGCCATATTGGAGCTTATAAAAATTAACATGGAACTATCGGGATATACCTGTTTTACGTGTCCTGACCCCATAAAGGGATTTGCTATGATTAAACAGGAAGATATTTCCCTTGCGATAATTGATGTTATGATGCCCGATGTTGACGGGTATTCGCTTGTTATGAAAATAAGACAAAATCAAAGTACGAAAGATTTACCGATTATCATGCTCACTGCCCTGGATAAATTGGACGATAAATTAAAAGGTTTTAACTCCGGAGTTGACGATTATTTAACAAAACCTTTTGAAACGGAAGAATTAAAAGCAAGAGTTCAGGCTTTATTGAACAGAAGCCATAAAGGACTTGATTCAACGAGAGTAAAGGAACTTTTAACCGTAGGAGATATAACCTTAATCCCTGAAAGTTATACGGTAAAAATTCAAGACAAAGAAACAAAGCTCACCCCGATTGAATTTGAAATTTTGAATTTTCTTGTTCAAAATCATTCAAACATGGTTTCATCAAAAGCTCTTTTAAAAGAAATATGGGGATATAACGAAGATGATGACGTTGATACCATAAGGGTGCATATTAGACACTTGAGAGCAAAAGTAGATAAAATTTCAAGCGAAAATAAGAACTACATAGAAACAATATACGGGGGCGGATATCGCCTTGTTCCAAACGGGGTTATCATAAAAAATAAAAAGAAGAAATAAAAAATGATTAAAAATTACCTCAGAAATCGTTACATTGTTCTTATTTTATCCCTAATAATTTTATTTTTCGGAACAAAAAATACTTTTTACTTTGAAAATAATCCGTCATTTTTCCTTGAAAATACGGAAACAAAAGAAGAAAAAGAAGTCACTCCGGATGAATTGTATTTGTCGGCTTATAAAACAATTAAAGATAATTATTGGAATAAAGAACTTGTAAAAGAAGCTTTACCGAAGTGGAAAAAAAGATACGCAGGAAAACTCGAAACCGACGAGGATGCTAAAGTTGCAATTAATTCCATGCTGCAAAGTCTTGATGATCCGTATTCAAAATTTTTGGACAAAAAAGATTGCAGCGAATTAAACAACAGTATTAATTCAAAAATATACGGTATCGGAATAAATATTGATTCCAATGCCGGAAATACGGTTATAGTTAATGTTATCAAGGGAACTCCGGCATATAATGCGGGAATAAAAGCGGGAGACGTAATTTTAAAAATAAACGATGAAGATACCGGCGGAAAAAATATTTTTGAAGTTGCCTCGCTGATTAAAAACTCAAAAACCGACGTTATTAAAATGGAAGTTTCAAGAGATAATAAAAAAATCGCAAAAATCGTTAAAAAAGCGGAAATAAAAATTAAAGCCGTAAAATCGGACATTTTCAATAAAGAAATAGGTTATATTCAAATTTCAAGTTTTATCGGAAATGATACCCCCGTTGAATTTATTGAAGCTATGGATAAAGTGAAAAACACAAAGGGTTTAATTCTTGATTTAAGGGGAAATACGGGCGGATTATTTCAAAATGCGCTTTTTGTGGCCGATATATTCTTAAAGGATAAAAATGTTGTAACCATTTTAGGCAGAGGCGAAAACAAAAACGTATATAAATCAAAAAACGAAGGGTATGTTTACGAGAACCCGATGATTGTCCTTGTTGATTGTGATTCGGCTTCGGCTTCAGAGATTGTATCCGGAGCTTTAAAAGATAACAAAAGAGCGCTTATTGTCGGAACAAAAACATTCGGAAAAGGGCTTGTTCAAAAACTTTTCCCTTTAAAAAACGGTTCGGCGATTAATTTAACCATTGCAAGATATCTAACCCCAAATAACATTGATATAAACAAAAAGGGAATAACCCCCGATTATTACGTTGAAATTACAAACGACGACATAAAACAAAATAAAGACAGACAGCTCGATTTTGCAATTAAAACCTTATCTTTACAAATAGAAAGAGATAAAATTTCAAAACATTAACTTTTTATGATAAAATTTCTTGGATGAATTTAAAAAGACAATCAAATGTTGAATTATTGAGGATATTTGCAATGATGTTAATTGTTGCACATCATTGCATGCTACATGGATTTTCCGCATATCAATTTCAAACAAACGATATTATCTCCTGCATTAATAAATTTATAATATATTTTCTTTCTATGGGCGGAAAGTTGGGGGTTAACATATTTATTCTGATAACGGGATATTTTATGTGCAAAAGTAGATACAAATTTTCAAAAGCAATAAAGCTGTATTTAACAACGTTTATCTATTCGGCATTATTTCTTATACCCGTATACATTCAAAACAATTTCGCTCTACCCTCTCCTGTCGTAAAAGGAGCGCTAATGCCGATAACTTATAATGTATACCGGTTTATAAGCGCATATTTGGGATTATATATTCTGATTCCTTTTTTAAATAAATTCATCATTTCCAAAAAAAGGCAAATTTTAAATTGTACCGTAATTATTTTGTATATAGCTTGTTTTATTATGGGAAAAAGTACGGACAATAACCTTTTTCGCATTGAACATATACTGTGGTTTATTTTTATGTATTGCCTTGGAGCTATAATCAGGCTTGAGGATTTTCACAATATATTTAAAAATCGAACCCTTATAAACATGTTATCCGCAATAACTTTTATATGCACGATTTTTTATATTATGATTATCAGTCTTAATTCAAACTTTGATTTGCGTTTTATGACACCTTTTATAAAAATAAATTCGCTTACAATGATTATTTTTGCGCTGTTTTTCTTTCATTTTTTCAAAAATACAGGCATTAAAGAAAACAAAATCATAAATTATATGTCAAGCTCCGTCCTCGGAGTATATTTATTCCATGATAACCCGATTTTTACTCGTCATTTTTTGTGGAGTAATTTATTTAATATTACAAACTTTGCACATTCCCGTTACTTTGGATTTTATGTCATTTTTTGCATAGCAACAACTTTTATATTAGGAATTATTATTGATAAAATAACGACAAAAATCTTTCAAAAACCGATAAATTATATTTGTTCAAAAATTGATTTATTTATGGAAAAAAGATATTAAAATAACAATCGAAAGAGCTATTGACCAAAAAAGAACGCTTGCTGCGTCATAATCATCATATTTTTTGTTTTTTAGGGTTATATTCATCTTTTTTTTAACAAACTTAAATGAAAGATAGAAAATAATAAACAGGATAAAAATTACCGCTTCAAACAATAAATCGGGATTTTTCAATAATATACCGCTTTGAAAATGATTAAACATATATAAATTTTCCTTATGTACTCCGTATTAAATAATTTTAGCGCCTTATTGCAAGATAATATCCGACACACGTTAACATAATTGCCATTATACAACTTATTACAAGATATAATAGCCCGATAAAAAATTTATCATTTTTAATTAAATCAAAAATTTCAAAACAGAACGTGGAAAAAGTTGTTAAACCGCCCAAAAAACCCACCGTTACAAAAAGTTTCAACGCCTGAGGGATTAAATCCGTTTTATTAAAAATTATTCCAAAAACATACCCTATTAAAAAGCAGCCGATTAAATTTGAAGAAAATGTACCAACCATTGAAAAAGAAAATAAATTACGGCACAATTCGGTTAAAAAATATCTTAAAACCGCTCCTATGCCGCCGCCTAAAAAAATTGCAAAAATATTTACTATCATAAATTTAATTATATCAAAAATATTAAACCGACAAATTAATTGTTCTATTTTTAGCTTTACCCAAACAGACCGATTTGCCTTATGAAAACATCCCGTAAAATTGCTTTTTATTCGATTAATTCCGCATAAGGCACATTTTGATAAATTTATATTTATTTTTAGATGTATAAAATATACATTTTAAAGCCACATGCTATATCGGGATTTATTCCGTTATAACAAAAAACAAACGGCTCAAAACGATTTTTATAGTAGTATAAATATAGTGCGATTTAAGTAATCGAGGATTGAATAATAACAGAGGATAAAGGTTTCATTTATGAACCGCCAAAAGCAGAATAACATATATTAAATGAATATATGCCGCTATCTCCGCAAATGATATTTAAAATAATCAAAAAAAGAAGGAGAAGAAGAATTGCGCCGTCCTTTTATGGCGCTTGCATTTTCGGGACTTGCAGCGGGAATTTTCGTTTCGTTTTCTTTTTTTGTTTCGCTCAATATGACACATGTACTTAGGAAACTCACCCTTTGAACCTTTAATTTCAAGCACAGGTTATACGGTAGGGTTTCTTATCGTAATATTGGGAAGAATGCAATTGTTTACGGAAAACCCTATAACGACAATTATACCGCTTTTAAGCGAATGGTCTTTAAAAAGGCTTTTAAAAGTAATCCGCCTTTGGAGTACGGTATTTTTGTTTAATATAATAGGTACGGCAATAACGGCGGCTTTTTTTGCAAGCGAACATACGTTATCTGCGCCCGTTGAAAGCGCAATGTATGAAGTTGCAACAAATATTATGCAATTAAAGTTAATGTGCAAATATCATTCTTGATAGGGTTCAAGTCCCGTTGAAAAAAAATTATATAAAATAATGAGGGCAACAACTTTTGTCATTACCCTCATTATGGTGTCGAAGACGGGCTTTGCACATACGAAAAGTTAATGTGCAAATATCATT
>CAJOJE010000016.1 GCA_905234865.1 Candidatus Gastranaerophilales bacterium | reverse complement strand
TTCCGTTTATAGAAACATTATCTAAGTCAATATCCATAAATTTTGTTCTGAGCAAGTTGTTTGAATTTTTCATTTTTTATTTCCTTTCGTTTCGTTATATTTTAATTATAACGTATACCGATTTCGGCATTTTTTAGACGACAAAAAGCCTGGTATTAAAAGAGTTTATGGCAAAAAATGCGGATTGGATTTTAACACCATGTTGAAAAATTTTTTTCATCTGATAGAATAAATTAAGTAACACGCTTGAAATGGCTTAATAGGTATGCCATAAAAGCAAAAATAAGGAGAAATAAAATGCCTAAAATGAAAACACATCGTTCTGCGGCTAAACGCTACAAAGTTACTGCTTCGGGCAAAATTTTAAGACACCAGGCAGGCAAAGGACACCTTCTTGCTCATAAATCCCCTGCAAGAAAAAACAGAATTACGGGGATGGTTGAAGTTTCAGACAGAAACCTAGACTTAATTTCAAAAGAGTTACCGTACATGAAGTATTCAAGATAGGAAGGTGAAAAATGAGAGTTAAACGTGGAAATGTTTCAAGAAAAAGACATAAAAAGATTTTAAAATTAGCAAAAGGCTTTATCGGCGCTCGTTCCAGAATTTTTAAAGTAGCCAATCAAGCCGTTATGAAGGCTTTAAAATACGCATATCGTGACAGACGTGTTGTAAAGAGACAAATGAGAAGTTTGTGGATTGTCAGAATTAACGCTGCTGTCAGAGAATACGGGCTTTCATATTCAAAATTTATGAACTTGCTTAAAAAAGCAGATATCCAAGTAAACAGAAAAATGCTTGCAGAACTTGCAGTTAATGAACCTGAAGCATTTAAAGTTATCGTTGATAAAGTTCAAGGATAATTATAAAATCTTTTAACAAAAAGCTATCCTTAAAAAAAGGATAGCTTTTTTATATATTTAAAATATTCAACTTAACTTATTTGTAAAGCGGGAAATTTTTGTAATATAATTTAAGAAAAATTTAAGGAGAGTTTTTCATGGAAAATAAATACGGAAGATTATACAACTTCTCGGCAGGTCCTGCGGTTTTACCCGTTGAAGTTTTAGAAGAAGCAAGAGATGATATGCTCAATTATAAAAATTCGGGCATGAGCGTTATGGAAATGTCGCACAGATCAAAAACTTATGACAATATAATTAAAACTGCGGAAAAGGATTTAAGGGAATTAATGAATATCCCCGACAACTACAAAGTTTTATTCCTGCAAGGCGGAGCACATCTCCAATTTTCCATGGTTCCGATTAATTTGTTGAAAAACGGAGTTGCGGATTATATTGTAACGGGTCAATGGGCAAAAAAGGCATACGTCGAAGCTCAAAAATACGGAAAAATAAATAAAATTGCAACTTCTGAAGATAAAACTTTTTCTTATATCCCCGATTGCAGCGATTTGAACATTTCTGACAATGCGGATTATGTTTATATTTGCGAAAATAATACTATTTACGGTACCAAATTTCACACTCTGCCCAACACAAAAGGCAAAGTTTTGGTATCCGATATGTCGTCTTGTTTTCTCTCCGAACCCATTGATGTTACAAAATACGGCTTAATTTACGCAGGCGTTCAGAAAAACGTAGGCCCTGCCGGCGTTCAAATTGTTATCATTAGAGAAGATTTGATTAGAGAAGATTTACCCGAATGGTGTCCTACAATGTTAAAATATAAAACTCATGCAGATAATGACAGTTTATATAACACGCCTCCCGCATACGGTATTTATATTTGCGGACTTGTTTTCAAATGGCTCAAAAAAAATGGCGGTTTAGAAAAAATGAAAGAATTAAACGAGAAAAAAGCAAAAATTTTATACGATTTTCTTGACAATTCTAAATTGTTCAAAGGAACCGTTGAGAAAAATTCAAGGTCCTTAATGAATATTCCTTTTGTAACGGGCAATGAAGAACTTGATAAAAAATTCATCGAAGAAGCAAAAAAAGAAGGACTCCTTCAACTAAAAGGACACAGAACGGTTGGCGGAATGAGAGCTTCAATTTATAACGCAATGCCGATTGAAGGCGTTCAGAAACTCGTTGAATTTATGAGCAAATTTGAAAAAGAAAATTTATAAAAATAAATTTTTTCTTAAAATAAGGGAGCTTTTTAGCTTCCTTATTTTTTTATATAAATATTTAAAAATTATGTTGACAAGCAATATCAACCATGGTATACTGTAAAAAATTTGAGGAAAATTTGATACAAGTTTAGTATCATTGTTATACCATAAAACGTATACGATGTCTTATCCGTAAGGCATGGTAATTTTGTGTGAAATAGGGCAAAATGAGAGTTACTAAAGTAGAAAACAATGAAAACAGAAGTGGAATAAGCACGCTCAAGGCGGGTGCGATAGGCGCTGCGGCAGGCTTTATTACACGCAGTATTGCGCCTTTAACAAAAGACGAATACGACTGCTTTATTAAAGCTCCCGAAGTTATCAAAGAAAACGGCAAAAATGTTAAGGAAGTCGCAAAAGCCGCTCGCCCGATTTCATATTTTGCGCTTGCGGGCGCTTTTGTTGCAATGAGTGCAAACATTATTTCCAATGCTCTTAAATCAAACAAAAATTCCGACAAAGAATCAAAGAAAATCATAGTAGAAAAAGAAAAACCGAAAAAAGAACATGAAGATTTAACGATGGCAGACCTTGTTCTTGAAGGGTTAGGTTCAAATACGGAAATTCTTTTCCTTACAACTCATTCCCATAAAAAAGAATTTATCGCATAACTTAATATTTTTGTAATTCAATTTTACGGTTGATAATACTTTTTAGAAAGCATTGTTACGCAAAAATTAAACGTTCGGTAACATTAATATTTTTGTTTAATTTATGTTACTTTGCCGTTAAAACGGTATTAATAATACAAAAATGCCGAAAAATTCCGACATTTTTGTATTTTATTATTTTAAATCTTACTAATCAAGATAAAAAACGGTAACAACTTTATGAGAATCTTCCGCAAATTCAACGGCTTTATGCAGGGTTCCCGATGTATGAGAAAGAAAGCATATTAACTGTTGACATTCTGAAATTATCTCTCTGTTGCAAATTCTTGAAGCGTCCGTCAAAGTCATCATTGCTCTATCGGGATGTTCAATAATGTTTGGAACACCAATCAACTGGTCTTGAACATCCGACGGTTGTTGACCTATTGTTTGGGGCAAGATAACCTCTAAATTATTCGGGTTTGCTTTCATTGCTCCTCTTATTGCGGCAGCGTTCGTACCTGACGAACCACCCGATGTTATAATTGTATTTCCTTGTGTTACAAGGGAAGTAGTCAAAGTTTCAATAATTTGCTGGTGAGTAATGGCAAGGTTTCTTGAACCTATAATGGCTATTTTTTTAGCCGATTGTCTTATGGTGGCAAGCTCTTGAGCCAAAGTATCAACTTTATCAATGTCCTCTACTTTATCTAAATCGTCCAAAGGTACCATAATGGACGGTTGCTTGTCGTTTGAATTTTCTGTCATCTAAATTTTCCTAAATTTTTTTTGTATTATAATAATAGCATATTTTTAAGATTTTTCAATTTTTTTATTTTTATTAAGGGGAGTTTTTTGTGACTGAAAAAGAACCAAGCTACTTATCAGGGCTTAACACAAGACAAAATGAAGCAGTAAGAGAAAGCTCGGGAGCAATTCTCGTTCTTGCGGGAGCAGGCTCGGGCAAAACAAAAGTTTTAACATCAAGAATTGCATATCTTGTTCAAGAAATCGGAACAAACCCGAATGAAATTCTTGCCGTAACCTTTACAAACAAAGCTGCAAAAGAAATGAAACAAAGGCTTTCCTTATATTTAGGAGAACCCGTCGTACAAAAAATGTGGATGGGAACCTTTCACTCAATTTCGGGAAGAATTTTAAGAAGAAACCTTGATTCATACAAAACAAAAGACGGAAGAAGCTGGAACAATAATTTTGTTATATACGACGATACGGACACAAAAACGATTATTAAAAATGCCGTCAAAAAAATGAATTTAGACGAAAAAATTTATGAAGTCAAAATGATAAAATCAATAATTTCTAATGCCAAAAACAAAATGCAGGACGCTTATGCTTTTGCAACAACGGCAAGAGATTATAAATCGGAAAAAATATCCGAAATTTACTATGAATACGAAAAACAGCTTGCATTGAACAATGCGCTTGATTTTGACGATATGTTGATGTTAAGCGTAAATTTAATGAAACAAAACGAAGAAGTGAGAAGTGAATATTCAAACCGCTTTAAACATATTTTAGCGGATGAGTTTCAGGACACAAACAAAACCCAATATGAATTTATAAAGCTTTTGTTCGGATGTGAAAAAGCACTTGATACAAATTGTTCGCTTTGCGCCGTAGGAGATGTTGACCAATCCATTTATTCTTGGCGTGGTGCGGATTATAAAATTATTTTAAATTTCCAAAAGGATTATCCAAATACAAAATTAATAAAACTTGAACAAAATTACCGCTCAACGGGTACAATCTTAAATGCCGCAAACGAAGTTATTAAAAATAACGTCGAAAGGCTTGATAAAAACTTATATTCCACAAAAGGCGACGGGGATAAAATTTCCGTATATGAAGCGGAAACAGACATTAACGAAGCATACTACGTTGCAAAAAAAATCAACGAATTAAATAAAAACGGCGTTAATTATCAGGATATGGCGGTTTTATACAGAACAAACGCACAATCGAGGGTAATAGAAGAAGCCTTGATGTCTAATTCCACTCCGTATAAAATCGTAGGCGGTTTAAGGTTTTATGAAAGAAAAGAAATCAAAGACATAATCGCATACTTAAAAGTAGTCTATAATAAGCACGACAGCCAAAGTTTACGAAGAATAATAAACACTCCGAAAAGAGGGATAGGCGACACGACTTTAAAGAAAATTTTTGACCTTGCGGATGAAAAAGATTTAAGTGCTTTTTCCGTTATTGAAAAAATTGACGAATTTGACGATTTTACGTCAAGAAATACGGGGCTTTTATTAAATTTTGCCAATATGATTAATTCTTTAATCAAAAAGCAAAAAGAATATTCTCTGTCCGAATTTGTTCCGATTTTACTTGAAGATACGGGATATTTAGCTGAATTAAAAGCGGAAGATACCGTTGAAAATCAATCAAGAATTGAGAATTTGCAGGAATTTGTCAACCTTATAAAAGAATTTGAGGAAGATGAAACAGAACCCGACGAAGAAGAAGATTTGGGGGTTTTAGGAAACTTCTTATCTCAAGTTGCCTTGGTATCCGATGTTGACGAAATGAAAGAAGAAGAAAAATCGGTTACTTTAATGACGCTTCATGCAGCAAAAGGGCTTGAATTTCCCGTTGTTTTCCTTGTCGGGCTTGAAGAAGGGTTATTCCCCGGTCAAAGAGCGATTTCATACGAAGCAAAATCCGAAATCGAAGAAGAAAGGCGCCTTATGTACGTCGGGATTACAAGGGCAAAAGAAAATTTATATATTTCTTATGCAAAATCAAGACGTGTTTGGGGAGATGTTAAAACATACCCGAAAAGCAGATTTATAACGGAAATTCCCGAAGAATTAATTGAAGAAGACAGTACCGTTCAAATAAAAAATTCAAACTACGGGTGGGGCGGAAATAAATTATCAAATAGAGAATACGAAGGCAAATACGATAACAATAATTCGGGATACAAAAATGCCGTTTCAAGTTTCAAAAATGCGGTCATTGCAAAAAGAGAAAGCTCAATCGAAAAATCAAAAAATGCAATTTTCATTAAAAAATCTTCGGATTCCGCCCCTTCAAACAACCTTGCTTCAAGTTTAAAAGATATAAAAAAGAAAACGACAACCGTTGTAAAAAAATTAAACCCGACTGTTCAAAATCTTTCAATTAAACAAGAAGAACCGAAAAAATTCACTCCCGATTTTTCAAAAATGAAGGAAAAATACGCAGGCACAACAAATAAAGAAACAACAACAAGTACCGTTCAAACCAAAAATGAACCTCCAAAAACAAATAAAAATATTTCCGATTTAATAAATAAATGCAAACAAAAAGCGGCAAATGTAGCAAATTCTACCGTTCAACAAGGTTTTTCAAACGGCGCAAGAGTTTTTCATTCAACGTTTGGAATAGGTTTTGTTGAAAATTCGGAAAATATTAACGGCGAAATTACATATACCGTAAACTTTCAAAAATACGGAACAAAAAAACTCGACTCGAAAGAATCGAATTTAAAATCTTTCTAAAAATGCAAAAATCAAACCGATTAAACATGCGCCCAAAATGGGCACATGTTTCGGTTGCAATCCTTGAAAAGCTCGTTTGTACTTAAACACATGGTTTGACTATTTTGAACTATTAGTTGGAAATTGCACCAGGTGGGAAACGAACCAAAGTGTTTATAATGTTTGCATTTATTGTGTTACAACCTCCTATTTGATTTTATCGCATTATACATAGTAACATATAAAATCAAGCTATTCAAGCGTTTTAGCTTGTTCGAAATCGGACAATTTAAATTTTTAAACAGTGTCTATATTTAAGCCTAATATTTAATAAAAATATAGGCTTAAAATCAGCTTTTTTCGTCCGTTTTCGGACAAAAGAATTAAATTTTAAATAATTTTTGAAAACGTATTTGTTATATAATAACAATATGCAAAAATACTATGAAAAAGATGACATAAAACTGTTTTTAGGTGATTGTATTGAGATTTTAAACAAAGCAACACCTGAATCTGTTGATATGATTTTTGCGGATCCCCCTTATATGTTATCAAATGGCGGAATTTCTTGCCAAGCCGGCAAAGTTGTCTGTGTTAATAAAGGTAAATGGGATGAAAGCAAGGGTTTAGACGAAGATTTTGCCTTTCACGCTAGTTGGATTAATGCTTGCCGTAGAGTATTAAAACCGACTGGAACAATTTGGATTTCAGGAACATATCACTCCATTTATGTTTGTGGCTTTGCTTTGCAAAAAGCAGGATTTAAAATATTAAACGATATCTGCTGGTTTAAACCAAATGCTTCGCCAAATATGAGTTGTAGATACTTTACCGCAAGCCATGAAACATTGCTTTGGGCAAGAAAAGACCCAAAAGGTAAGCATACATTCAATTATGATGCAATGAAAAATGGTGATTGGGGTGATGATGCAATCAAGAAACCAAACAAGCAAATGCGTTCGGTTTGGCAGATTGATACTCCAAAATCTTACGAAAAAACTTTCGGCAAACACCCAACGCAGAAACCTTTAGAATTGTTAAGGCGAATAATCCTTGCATCAACTAATAAAGGCGATTTGATTCTTGATCCGTTTACAGGCTCATCAACAACCGGTATAATGGCATTAAAGTTAGGGCGAAATTTCATCGGTATAGACTTGGAAAAAGAATATTTAGACCTTTCCATTAAAAGGTTTGAGCAGGAATTTGTAGATAAGGAACTTGAATGGCAGTAGTTTTAGAAAAAGCGGATTGCGAGCAGAGGGCGGAACGAAATGTAGTCCCGTTTATTGCGAGCAACCAAGCAAAACAAGAAACATGCCCGATAGTAAAGTGGGTTGGCGGAAAACGTCAGCTTATGTTTGAGTTACTAAAAAACATGCCGAAAAATTACAACAGATACTTTGAACCTTTTATAGGCGGCGGTGCACTATTTTTTGAACTTCAACCCCAAAATGCATATATTTCCGATATGAACGAAGAATTGATTAACCTTTACCAAGTTGTTAAAGATAATGTCGATGAACTTATTACAGACTTACAAAAACACGATATTTCAAAAGAATATTTTATGGAAATCCGTAATATTGACCGTACGGAAGAGTATAAAAGTTGGTCAAATGTTAAGAAAGCAAGCCGTTTTATATACTTAAACAGAACTTGTTTTAACGGAATGTACCGAGTAAACTCTAAAGGCGAATTTAATGTTCCATTCGGACACTATAAGAATCCGAGAATTTTAGATGAAAATAATTTGATAAATTGTTCCAACTTGTTACAGAAAACTGAAATTAAACACGCAGATTTTTCAGAAATTTTGAAAGCAGTTAAAAAAGGTGATTTTGTATATTTCGATCCACCGTATGTACCTTTGAGTGAAACTTCAAGCTTTACATCATATACTAAAGACGGATTTGATATGGATATGCAATTCAAACTCAGAGATGTTTGTGATGAATTAGATACAATGGGGGTAAAATTCTTGCTTTCAAATTCTGATACAAAATTAGTCAATGAATTATATGAAAATTATAATATTAAAAAAGTCTTTGCTTCACGTCAGATAAATGCAAATGCAGACGGCAGAGGTAAAATTACGGAAGTTTTGGTGAGGAACTATTAATGAAAAGAAATTTTAAGGAATGGCTATCAACTTTTAGACCTTGTATTTCAGACTATTGCTACTATGTAGATTTTGACAAAGTAAACAGTAATGTTGATAGTATTAAGGTTGAATTAAATATTTTAAATACATTGGTTGGATCTAAAAATATTGAAAAAGAATTTGAAAATGTTATTATCAAATATCCGGAAACTCTGAAATGTATACCTTTACTTTTGGCTGTAAGAGCAAAAGAAATATCTGTTACAGATGCTGATGGTGAATATAATTTTTCTTTCAGCAAATGCAATTACAGTATCGAAGAATACAAAATGTTTATGCGTAAAACAAAATTGTTTGATTTGTTAGAGAATCATATTGTCAGCAACTTGGTTGATTATGCAACAGGTGTTGAAACAGGTCTTGATTCTAATGGCAGAAAAAATCGTGGCGGACATTTGATGGAAAATCTTGTTGAAAGTTACATACAAAAAACAGGATTTATAAAGAATAAAAACTATTTCAAAGAAATGTATATCCACGAAATTGAACAAAAATGGGGTATAAACCTCTCTGCAATTTCTAATCAAGGCAAAATGGAAAAACGCTTTGATTTTGTTATTAAAACTGATAAGCAAATTTATGTAATTGAAACAAACTTTTATTCAAGTGGCGGTTCAAAACTTAATGAAACGGCAAGAAGCTATAAAACTCTTGCACAAGAAGTCGCAACAATAGATGGTGTGACATTTATATGGTTTACTGACGGTTGTGGTTGGAACAGTGCAAGACATAATCTTGAAGAAACTTTTGATGTTTTAGATACAGTCTATAATATTCAGGATTTAGAAAATAAAATATTGGAAAGGATAAAATAGGCAGTATGACAAGATTAAATCCACAAGAACAATCTTTTAAACAATTGATTTCGCAAGATAAAGAATATAGAATTCCTAAATATCAAAGAAACTATTCTTGGACGCAAGAGCACTGGATTGATTTATGGGATGATATTTTAGAATTGGAAGAGCTTAATGACAAACAACACTATATGGGCCCCATTGTACTAAAAGAAAATGAATCTTCAAAAGAAGTCGAAATTATAGATGGACAACAAAGATTTTGCAGCTTAACAATAATTATATTGGCGACAATTAGCTTATTGCATGATTGGGCAAAGGCAAATTTAGATAAAGATTCTAATGAAGATTATATAAAAGAACTAAAAGAAATATATATTGGTAAAGAAGGACGATTAACGCCAAAGCGTAAACTATTCTTAAATAAATATGATGATCCCTTTTTTGTCACAAGATTAATAGAAATGTCTGATGAAGAATCAAGCTCCAAAAATATTCTACCGTCTCATGCGTTACTTAAAGAATGTTTTAAATATTTTAAAAAACAATTGGGTGAAAAATTTCAAAATAAAAATGGAGAAGAAATTGTCAAATTTATTCATGATACTGTTATGAGCAATTTGTCCTTTATTGTTATATATGTTACCAGTACAGATAATGCGTATACAATATTTGAGACTTTAAATGCAAGAGGATTAGAATTATCAAATACAGATTTATTGAAAAATTATCTCTTTTCCCTTGTAAAAGACGACCCATCTGATTTAAATTATATAGAAAGCCGATGGGATGCAATTATTGACATTATTGGTTTTAAATCACTTCCAAATTTTATGCGTTACTACTGGGTTTCTCATAAAAAACATATAACTGAAGCAAAATTATTTAAAGATATAAAAAACAATTCTAATTTAAAAACTTCTGAACAAATAAAATCTTTTTTTAACGAATTAGAAGAAACCGCAAAAATATATGATGCATTGTCAGATACGGATAATATTATATGGCGAGACAGACCAGAATGCTGTGAATATATTGAAGAATTAAAAATTTTAGACAATAAATCATTTAAAATACTTGCGATTGCCGTATATGAAAAGATGCCAACGGAAATTTGCAAGTTACTTAAACTATGCAGTGTGATTTCTTTTAGATATTTCATTTCTGAAAAAAATCCTAATGAAATAGAGAAAACATACAGCGAAATTGCAATAAAAATTTCAAACGGTGAAATTACAAGGTTTAGTCGCATTAAAGATTTATTGAAAAATTTATATATTAAGGATGATGTTTTTGTACATAATTTTGCATTATGTGCAATAAAATCAAAAAGTAATAAAGCAAAAATAAAACATCTGTTAATCAAAATAGAATCATTCATAGAAGAAAAAGATATTGCAAATAGCTCTAAATTATCCATAGAGCACATATTACCGGAAAACCAAAGTACTTTGATCTGGAATGAAGCTTTTAACAATAATCCAAAGGATTATATATATAGATTGGGCAATTATTCGCTGCTAACAAATACTGATAATAGAAAATGTTCAGGAAAAGAATTTATAGCAAAGAAAAATATATATAAGGATTCAAGGTATAAATTATCAAAAGATTTATGTAATTATCCTGAATGGAATATTGCTAATTTACAAGAAAGACAAAATTATTTAGCCGATATAGCAAAACAAATATGGAAAATTGAATACTAATAAAACTATTCCATATAGTTTGAGAAATTTATCACTTGCATACACTTTCACTATTCCAAAATAATCATACTATCCGTAAATAATCAAACCGGTGCAAGATTGAGCCGTATCAAGACTTGAACACCTTAAAAAATAATAATCAAACTAACCGTATGCGAGCAGAAAAAGTGCAAGTATGAGCAGTTTGATTATTCCCTATCAATCAACTTCCGACCGCCAAAACTCAAACGCTAAGCCGCTTTTCAAAAAATAATCGTACTATCTGCAATAATTAACCTGCTCGTTTAAATACACTAACCGTAAACTGTCAAACTGACGAAAAGTATTGAAAATAAAGTGAAAGTGCGAGCAGTTAAAATGCAGATAAAGTGCAAGAAAGATTAGTTTGATATTTTTTAAATCAACCTGCTTCCGACCGCTAAAACTCAAACAACAAGCGGACTTTACAAAAAAATATCAAACTAACCATTCCTGTCAACGTGATTGAACTAATACACCCGTCAAGTTCAAGTATATCAACAAAAAATGACGTTTTAGAAACGTCATTTGTAAATGGGGCGGATAGTGGGATTCGAACCCACGCATATCGGAACCACAATCCGATGCCTTAACCGCTTGGCGATACCCGCCACTTATATAATCTATAACAATAGAATATTTCAAAAATAAAATATTTTCAACCCGTAAAGAAAATTTTTACACATTTTTTAAATTTAACTCAACGGTTCAATTGAAAAAGAATAAAAAATAATTAAAATACGTGTATGAAAAAAATTTTACTTATCTTATTTCTTGTTTTATCAAGCAATTTTGCAAACTGCGAAACACTTAAAGGAAGCACGAGTCATACGGAAACTCTAAAAGGATTTTTCGGTATTTGGCATGTTACAAGCAAGATTGAATCAACAAATAATCATAAACTTTTTAATTTAATGAGCGTAGATATTTGGAACTTATCGGGGGCGGGAAACGTCTTATTTTTGGAAAACGGACTAACGGGTGCAAAATCAAGCATAAGCATATCGGAAGAAAATTATGACCTTGACGGGAAAAAATTAAAATTTGTAAGAACAAAAGAGTTTACGGACGGAAAATATAATTACAAACATACCGAAACTCCCGAATTTTGCCTTGAAGGAAATATTTTCAGAGGATATGACACATTTAAAATTGAAACATTTGACCTTTCGTATAACCCGATTTCCATTGATGTAGTAAAATATAAAGTAATCGGTCAGAAGATAACGGGGGATTAAAGATTGGAAGAAATTTTTGATTGTATCATATTAGGAGGTGGTCCTGCGGGGCTTTCTGCAGGGCTATACGCAGCAAGAGGAAATATCAAGACGGCAATTTTGGATATATCAACTCTCGGAGGACAACCCGTTAATTATCTTGAAATAGAAAACTATTTAGGATTTCCGACAATTGAAGGGTGGGAATTATCCGAAAAATTTGAAAACCATGCAGATAAATTCAATATAACCAAATTTACAAACGAAGAAATTCAAAATATCGACTTAAAAAGCGATATTAAAACAATTACAACCCTAAAAGACACATATAAAGCAAGAACCATAATCCTTGCAACAGGGGCAAGCGCTTCTAAACTCGGCATAAAAGGCGAACTTGAATATACGGGCAAAGGAGTAAGCTATTGTGCGGTTTGCGACGGCGCTTTTTACAAAAATAAAACCGTTGTCGTAATCGGCGGCGGCAATGCTGCGGTTGAAGAGGGCATGTACTTAACAAAATTTGCTTCAAAGGTTTACATAATGCACAGAAGAAATGAGCTTAGAGCAGATAAAATCGTACAGGAGAGAGCTTTTAAAAATGATAAAATAGAATTTATTTTTGATACCGTTCCGCTTGAAATTATCGGAGAAAACAACAGAGTTTCAAAAATTAAATGTCAAAATAAAATAACCGGAGAAATCAAAGAAATAGAAACTGACGGCGTATTCCCGTATATTGGTTTTTCGCCCAACACAAAATATTTTAACGGGCAAGTTTTGCAGGATGAAAGGGGATTTGTAAGGGTTGATGAAAACATGCGAACCTCCGAAGTGGGAGTATTTGCCGCAGGAGATGTCAGAAGAACCCCTTTAAGACAAGTCATAACCGCAGTTGCAGACGGCGCCGTTGCGGGATTTTCCGCAGTTAAATATCTTGAAGAAGTAGAACAAATGATAAAAGAAGAAGGAATTTTGAAGGTATAATATGAAAGCAATTGTTTTTGATAATGAATTGAAATTGGATAAAAATTATCCTATTCCGAAAAGAAACAAAGGAGAAGTCTTAATCCGCCCCCTGCTTCTTGGGATTTGTAATACCGATGAAGAAATTACCAAAGGATATATGGGATATAAAGGCGTTTTAGGACATGAATTCGTCGGAGTTGTCGAAGAAGCGGACGATAAAAATTTAATCGGTAAAAGAGTTGTCGGAGAAATAAATTTAGGGTGCAACAATTGTATTGATTGCGCTAATCGCCTTCAAAGACATTGCAAAAATCGCCAAACTTTGGGAATTTTTAATAAAGACGGCTGCTTTTCGGAATTTTTTACGCTTCCTTACGAAAATTTATTAATCATACCCGACAACGTTAAAGATGAAGTTGCCGTTTTTATCGAGCCTTTGGCTGCGGCAAACGAAATTTTTGAGCAAATTCATATCAAACCCGATGATAAAGTTCTTCTTTTGGGTGACGGCAAATTAGGGCTTTCAATTTCTTTAATTTTAGGATTAATGAATGTTGATTTTGTGCATGTCGGAAAGCATGAAAATAAACTTGAAATTTCAAAATCATTCGGCGCAAAAACAAGACTGTTATCTGAAATTAAAGATACGGAATATAAAACCTATGATATCGTAATTGAAGCCACAGGCTCAAAAGGCGGTTTTGAAACTTCAATCAATCTTGTTCGCCCGAGAGGGACATTAATTTTAAAAAGTACCATTGCGGCAAAAGAAGGTTTAAATCTGGCACCGGTCGTTGTTGATGAAATAACGATAATCGGCTCTCGCTGCGGACAATTTGCACCCGTTTTGAGGATGATGAAAAAAGGGTTGATAAATACGGAAAAACTGATTTCAAAAATTTTGCCGTTTGATGAAGCCCTGAAAGGCTTTGAATTAAACAGGTCAAAAGATGTCATAAAAGTTCTTTTGTCAATGAAATAAGCCGTAATTTCTTCATATATTTGCTCCAAAAAAATTAAATCATTTGAAGAATTAATCCTGTTGGGGTATAATCTCCGTAAAGGGAAAAATTTATGGAAACTTTAGTCAAAGAAAATATTACCGTATTAAATCACCCCTTAATCAAGCACAATATTGCAATTTTAAGGGATAAAAACACAAGTTGCGAACTGTTCAATTCAGCATTAAAGCGAATTGCATTCGCACTTTTTTTTGAGGCTTCAAAATATCTGCCCGTTGAATTAAAAGAAATAGAAACTCCGATTACGACCACGAAAAGCGAAGTCATAAAAAATAACCTGAATATCATTGTAGCTCCGATTTTAAGAGCAGGACTGGTTTTTTCGGATGTGGCACAAACAATTCTTCCTTTTTGCCATATACACCATCTAGGAATGTATCGAAACGAAGAAACTCTTGAACCTATTTGGTACTACAACAAAATGAAAGGGAAATTGAAAGACCCTGACAATACTTATGTATTTATTTTAGACCCCATGCTTGCAACGGGAAATTCGGGATACGACGCAATTCATAACTTCGTAAAACAAGGAATAAACCCTAAAAACATTGTATTTATGTGTTTAATTGCAGCGCTCAACGGAGTTAAAAAATTGAATACCTCATACCCTGATGTTCGGGTTGTAACCGCTCAGCTTGACGAAGCACTTAATGCAAAAGGGTATATAATTCCCGGTCTTGGCGATGCGGGCGACAGAATATTTAATACTTTATAAAATATGGTAAAAGACGAATTAAACATAGACAATATAGAAGAAATCAACGAATGGCTTATTAAATATAAGTCAATGACTCCTTCAAAGATGAAGGATAAAATAAAAGGACTTATTACAATGGCTTACATGCCGCTTGTAAAAAAAGTTGCCCGTACTTTTGCAAGAAGATCTTCCGACCCTGTTGAAGATATTATTCAAGTAGGTTCAATCGGGCTTTTAAAAGCGATTGACCTTTATGAACCTCAAAAAAATTCGGGTTTCAAAACTTATGCGACATACCTTATAACGGGCGAAATAAGGCACTATTTAAGAGATAAAACCTCAATGATAAGAGCGCCCAGAGAAATAAAAGAATTATCTTATCGTGTTCATAAATTAACTTTGGAACTAACCCAAAAATTAGGCATACAGCCCACAGACGAGCAGCTTGCGAAAGCGCTTCAAATGCCTCAGCAAAAAATCGAAGAAGTTATTGAACTTGACAGAAGAACTTCAACCATTTCAATTGACCAAAATGCCGCAAACGAAACGGACGGCAGAGAAGCAAACTCCATTGCGGATAAAATTCCCGATGAAAGCCAAGATATGGGGCATGAAATTTTTGAAAACAGAATGCTTATAAATGAAGCTATGGATATTTTGTCTTACGATGAAAGAGAAATCGTAACGCTTTGTTTTTATGAAGGGTTAAACCAAAGAGAAATCTCGGAAAAACTTGAAATAAGCCAAATGCAGGTTTCAAGAAAAATGAAAAAAGCAATATCCAAACTTTTTGAATATGTTACCGCACAGGGAGTTATTTCTTATGATTGATTATAAAATGTATTTTGCATTTTGGATTTTTATAATGAGCCTTTGTATAGGAAGTTTTTTAAATGTCGTAATTTTAAGGGGTTTATCGGGCGAAAGCATTGTTTTTCCTCCGTCAAAATGCCCCAAATGCGGCAATAAATTGCAATGGTGGATGAATATACCCGTTTTGTCATACATTTTATTAAGAGGAAAATGCCACTGCTGCAAGGAAAAAATCTCTGTTCAATATCCGATAATTGAACTTTTTACGGGAATTTTATTTCTTTTGATATATTTAAAATTTTCTCTTTCAATAACAACCCTCTTTTTTATAATCGCTTCCGCACTTTTAATTGTCATGTCGGTTTGCGACATAAAAGAAAATGTTATACTTGATTTTCATTCTTACATATTGGTGTTTTTCGGAATTTTATATCATATAGTTTCTAAAACGCACCCCGATTTTTTAAGTGCGATTTTATTTCCCGTAATAGGCGCTGTTGTCGGATTTTTATTATATGAAATTATTGCAAGAAGCGGATATATTTTTGCGGGACAAAGAGCTTTCGGAGAAGGCGACAGCCTCATTGCAGCGGGCATTGGAGCATTTTTCGGCTGGAAATTCGTAATTATATCGTTTTTTATAAGCGTTCTTGTTATGAGTTTATTTACTTTCCCGTATTTCTTGATTTTTTCGTACAAAAACGGAAAGAAAAGAACCGTATACGGGCTTATTGTATCAATTTGCGCAATAATTGCTTCTTTTGCTTCCGTTAAATTAAATTTAACGGACAACATTTATTTTGCGCTTGTTTTCCTTGCAATTATCGGAACTGCAACAATTTGGGCGGTTAAACAAATTTTATCCGATATGAAAAAGAAAGATGAAACGGGCGAAGAAAATTTATGCGTTCTTCCGTTCGGTCCATCTATGGCAATTTCATTTTTAATCATCATGTTTTATTCAAATGAAATTGAAACCGTTGTTAAAACATACATTTCACAGTTTGTGTAAATAAATGTAAACAAAATAAAATTAAAAAATCAATTTTTCCCTGTGTATATTTTTTATATATATGTAAGATATAACACACGAGGAAAAATAGATGTCCCAAAACGTTGGTATGAATTCAAATCCGTTTGCAAACGCAACCGATGTCATTCATTTTTCCAACATTGAAGGACTTAAAGATACACTCGATGAAATTGATGTTTTAAACATCAGAACATCGTTCAAAACCGCTAAAGACCCTATTTATCTCGCATTTGACCATATTGATAAGCAGCCTTTAAAAAAAGTTGCCAAGGACTTTGTGAGAGATTTATCGGAAGGATTTGTTGAATTTATAACTTCAATTCCCGATATGTTTCAGGGTGCATAACATACCACATTAAAGGAGAGGGCATAAGGTTAAGTTTACAAAAATAAGACACCTTTCAAAGGTGTCTTTTTATTTTGTTCTTGAAAATTGTGAAGCAACTTTCGAGAATGCGGGGTTGTTAATATATTTTGTCGATTGAAAGTAAAGATAAGCGCTCTCTTGTGTCATATCCGAAGAATTTTTAGCTTCCATTCCGATACCCTTTAGAGCAGAGGTTGATTTTACCTTTTCCGTACTCCAATTATTTTTATCAATTGCCTGCTGAGCCCCTGAGAGCATTTCTGCTTTTCTTTTTTCCTCTTTTTTATTTGTTACATATCTGTTATATTTTGGCAAGAAAACGCCCAAAAGTGCGATAGAAAAGGCAAGACCTCCGATTTTTGCAAGAGAACGATAGTTTTTGTGTTCGGGGTTAATCTCGTCAAACGATTTAATGTTTGTGTCTTTAATCCAATGTTTTAATTTTTCGATTACTCCTTTTTGTTCATTCGGGTCTTTCGTATAATTAAACATCTCGATTTTATTGCCGTTTTTATCTTTTGCAAATTTTTGAATGCCCGTTGCGGCTAATTTTTCGGCATAATCACCGAGAAAATACAAGCCTGCAAACGAGGCTAAATCCCTTACCGTACTTTCACGAAGCTCGTTAGGGTCTTCAGATGCTACCATTCTTGAAGCAAAAGTTGCCGTCGCAATAAGTCTGCATTGATTTAAAGACGGAAATTTAGTATTGAATTGAAGCATTTCCTTAAATTGAGATAAATTTTTAGGGAATGTTTTACCCATGGAAAGCCCTGCTAAACCTATTATTGAAGCTACTGCCAAAGGCTTTTGAATTTTTAGTTGTTTCTTTTCTTCATCCGTTAAAACTCTGTTATCTTCTTTTTCAAAGTCTTTATATATCGGAGCACCCGTTTTATTGTATTTATGTCTTGTGATTGCACGATTAATATACTGCATGCTTGCAGCAAGAGGAATGACTGTCCCGAGCCCGATTAAGCTCTTTGTATTTACCATTTGAGAGGCTTTTTTAATAAAATCATTCGGGTTTAATCTTGCATTTTCCGAATGTTTTAAAGCTGAACCGATATCGGTTGCATCTCTTAAAAAGTTTCTAAGGTCTGAACCTATATTTTGCCCGTTGAATTTTAAGGTTTGAACTGCCCTGAAAGCGGCATGACCTGCTTCTTGCGCTCCGTTTGTGCTTATGCCGTTTACGATAACTTCGTATGCTTTTTTAACCGCAGCGTCTTTTTCCCGCCCGAACTTAAATCTTTCAATAATTCCTTCGGGGCGTTCTTTATCAATAACGGGCTGCAAAATTTCCGCAACTTTTTCTATGAGCGGCTTATGCTCGGATAATTTTTGCCAATTACCGTTTCCGCTTAATCCTTCAATTCCGGATAATGCGGATTTAATAAAACCTTTTGCCGTAAATTGTTTTGATTTTTGAATGACGGCGTCTTTTTCCGCACCTTGAAGAAGAGAAGCGTCTTTTGTAATTCCTGCGAATTTACTCCAAACACCCGTTAAATTGGATATTGCTTCGCCGTTTGCCCAAGAACCGCTCATACTTAGCGGCTTACCTTTTTCGGTTACAAAATCTTTCATGTAACCGTTGTTTACCGCCTTAGCCGCACCCCAGACAAAAGCCCCCGGTATTAAACAATTTACGATAAGACCGGAAAATTCACGTCTTGCCGTTTCTGAGGCTGCAGGCATGCCTGCCGTTTGATAATCGACTATCGTTCTCGGCACGTTTGTTGCAACCGTATCAGTAAAAGAAACCCCAATCATGGGAACATCATCGCACAGCTGGAAAAACTTTCCCGAACTTGCGAGTATTGAGCTTCCGATTCCTTTGAAAGGTGTATTATCTTTGTTTTGATTATTATTTGTTGTATGGCTTCTCAGTTGTGATATTTGCATTGAGCTGAAAAAAATTCCTATTGGTGTCGACTATACAATTTTTTGTCACACACGCATATAAAACATGTAAACCAAAAAAATTGTCTAAATTAAAAGCATGTAAATAATTATTACAAATGTAATAATAAAATAAACATACCAAAACGCAAATTAAGGTTTTGTCAGGATAATTTAACAAACGGCAGATTATTTGGTATAATTGAAATAGAGTTACTTTCAAGGATGATAATAAGATGACGGTTGAAAAATTTTGCGAATTTTTGGGCGGCATAAAAATGACAATTGTTTCAATGATATTTTTAATTGTTGCTGCAATAATCAAGTTTCAAAATATTGATTTTCCATACGACCTCTCTAAAGTAACCATAATAATTTCAGGCATTCCGATTGTGTATTCCGGATTAAAAAGCCTTTTTATCAAAGGCAAAATGACAGCTTCTCTTTTAATTACGATTGCGATGTGTGCTGCGGTTATAACGGGGGAAACGTTTGCTGCGGCAGAAGTTGCATTTATTATGTCGCTTGGGGAAATATTGGAAGATTTAACCATTAATAAAGCAAAAAAAGGCATAAAAAAACTTTTAAAAATTGCACCTGATTATGCAAGAAAAATAACCGACAATAAAGAAGAAATACTTGATGTAAAAGAAATTAAAAAAGGCGATATCATAAGAGTTTTAGCAGGCGAAAACATTCCTTTCGACGGAGTTATAATATCGGGAGAAACCGCAGTCAAACAAGCCGTTATAACGGGCGAATCGACACCCGTCGATAAGCAGGAAGGAGATATTGTATTTTCAGGCACAACCAATTGCTTTGGAGTAATTGACATAAAAGTTGAAAAAGAATTTATCGAAAATACCATCCAAAAACTCATTCAACTTGTAAAACAAGCCGAAAAAAACAAAGCTCAAACAGAAAGAACCATTGATAAAATTGCGTCTGTTTTAATTCCTCTTGCGATTTTCCTTGCAATAGGGATTTATTGCGAAACGGGAGAAATTTTAAGAGCAGTAACGATTTTAGTCGTATTTTGTCCTTGTTCTCTTGTTTTGTCAACCCCGACGGCGATTATTGCGGGAATAGGCAACGGCACAAGAAACGGCATTATCGTAAAAACGGGGGAAGCGCTTGAAAATATCGGAAAATGCAACATTTTTGCCTTCGATAAAACGGGAACTCTCACAAAAGGCGAATTGGAAGTAACGGATATTGAAACATTATCCGACATTTCAAACGATGAGCTTTTATATTTGGCAAGTTCTTCCGAGAACAAATCGGAACATCCGATAGGAAAAGCAATTGTAAAATATGCTCTTTCAAAAAATTATGTTTTGGGGCAGACAACAGATTTTAAAATGTATTTAGGCAAAGGCGTTTATGCAAAATTAGACAACAAAAAAATTCATATCGGAAATGAAAAGTTTATGAACGATATTGATATTGAATTATCTGACGACTTTAAAACCACACTGAATAAAAAAAGACCCGACGGAAAAATTACTCTTGTTATTGCCGTAGATAAAATTCCGAAAGGAATAATTTCTTTATCCGACACTTTAAGAGAAACTTCAAAAGAAGCCATTGATAAAATTTCAAAAAACGCAAAGACAATCCTTTTAACGGGCGATAACCCGATTACGGCTGAATATTTCGCAAAAAAAGCAGGAATAAAAGAAACCGTATCAAACCTTCTTCCGAGACAAAAAGCAGAATATATAACCGATTTACAAAGAAACGGAAATAAAGTTTGCATGATAGGCGACGGAGTTAACGATGCGGCTGCTCTTAAAGTGTCCGACGTCGGGATTGCGCTTGAGGGTATAAGCTCTGATATTGCGCTTGAAAGCTCAGACATAATTATTGCGGGAAGCGACTTGAATAAAATTGTTTATCTTAAAAACCTTTCAAAAGAAGTTTTAAAAACAATTAAGTTTAATATTTCAATTTCAATCATCATGAATATTTTTGCACTTATTATAGCGGCAATGGGTTTAATCACTCCCGACATCGGCGCAATAATCCATAACGCCGTATCGTTGTTTGTTATTTCAAACGCAGCTTTATTATATAACGATAAAAAAATATGTTAAAACTAATCACCTATTTGAAGCGCTCTTGTGGACATTGTTTTTGCAATTGCCATAACGCCGAGGCTTGCTTCATAAGCTCTTTGTGCTAAAACGGCATCCGCCATATCAACCATTGGATTAACGTTAGACATTCTTACATACCCTTCTTCATCAGCGTCAGGGTGTCCGGGGCGATAAATTTTTTCTCCTACGGTAGGATCTTCAACAAGTCCCGTAAATCTTACTCCGCCTGAAATAAAAGGAATTGTGCCGATACCGAAAACATCTTCTTTCATCGTATTTAAAAGACCTGCAAAAGAAATATCCTCCGTTGCGTTTAAAACGGGTATTTTTCTTACATAATTGGGCGTATCAAGGTTGGCTATGTTTCTTGCCGCAACTTGTATTCTTTTTGAATGAACGCCAAGACCCTGTCTGCCTACTTCAAATGTATCTATTATTCCCATTTTTTAGCCTTTCAATTAATTTCCGACGTTAATCGCCGTTTTCATTTCCGTAATAACGGAGGTCAGTCGTTTTGCGGCAACCCCGTACAGCATTGAATTTTTTTGCGCAATTGCAAGCTCGTCTTCAACCGATAAAGTTAATTGTCTTGCTTCAATTACCCCCGACGGTCCCAATTTTTGACTTAATCTTGTTTCAAGAGAACCTTTCATTGTATTTATGTATTGAGAAAATTCAACATCTTTCCTGACGTAATTCGGAGTATCCATATTGGCAATGTTGCCTGCAATCGCTTCTTGTCTGTTTGCAATTAAATCAAGCGTTAATTGGGCTTTTTGTATGGGATTATTCGGTAAATAGCTCATTTATTAGCTCCTTATATTAATTGCTTTATCATACATTGAGTCAATCGCTCCCATAAGCGTTGTAGAGGCAAGCAAGGAAGCATTCACCCTCATAACCTGATTAACCTGATCGAAAAGGTCAACGTTTGATCTTTCGATTGCATATTGAGAAATTTTTGAATGATTGACAACAAGCTCCTCATCACCCGAAATTTCCGTTTTTACATATTTATTATCCCCCACTTCTTTTAATCCTTCGGGGTTTTGAAAAGTTACAACGGGAATATTTCCGATACATTCGGGTTCTTTCGATAAATCTTTATACCCGAAAACGTCTCCGTTTTTATCAATTCTGATTTTGACGTAATCTGCACCGATTTTTATTCCGCTTCCTACGATATCACCGGTTCTTGTCATTAAAATTCCGTCTTTTCCTAAAGCAAAAGAGCCGTCCCTCGTATAGAAAATTTCTCCCGTATCTGATGTAATCGGGATAAATCCTGCGCCGTTTATCGCAACGTCAAGTTCTCTTTTTGTAACCTGTATACTGCCTTGAGTGTGGTCTGTTCTTACGACTCCTTTAGCGTATCCGTTTTCGTTTAAAATTTCCTCAAAGCGAACCGCCTTATAAGCATTAGTTGACCAATTTGAAATATTTTCGGAATAATACCCCATCCTCTCAAACTGAGTAAGAGCATTAACCGTATGACGTCTGATAAGACCTTGTAAATTATATCCGCCGGGCATTTATTATTGCCCTCCGAGTTGTTGAATGGCACTTGTCAAAGCTTCGTTTTGAAGCATAAATAATTGTCTGTTTGCATCGAAATTTTTCCTGTACGGAACCATTTCCAAAAATTCTTGGGCCAAATTTACGTTTGAAAATTCAAGGCAGGATTGTTTTATATCGGGTTCAAGAACCGCTTTGCCGTCTGATGATACAACCCCTATCGTATCAACATAATCCATTTTTTGGGTTTCGGGGTTAAAAACAAATAATTTGCCGTTGGAATCAATCGTAATATCTTTTGCTTCTTTGGGCATGAAAGGCAAAACTATGGGGGTTCCGCCCGATGTTAAGATTTTTTGATTTTCTAAACCTAATAACTCGCCTTTTTCATTCAGTTTTAATCTGCCGTCACGAGTTAATTCAATCGAGCCGTCCGTATTCAACATTTGCAAATATCCTTTATTTGCAAGTGCAATATCAAGAGGATTATTGGTTTCTGCTATACGCCCTACCTGATCATCAACGGCTTCCGATATGGCATGAATACCTATAATATCCGCAAAGGAAGAAACAACAGGGTCTTTTCTTTGGTATCCTACTTTGTCAAATCCCTGAACGTTAGCGTTATTTATGCCCATTAATTCCATTTGCATATGCATTGCGCTTATGGATGCGTGAAGTCCTCTTTGTGAAGTTGAAACAGTACCTTGAAGCAGCATTTTTCACCTCTTTTTGTTTATACGGTAAGATTGTCGACTTTTATAAAATATGACTTTAGGAAAAAGGAGTAAAATTCATTCATTAAGATGAGATTATTCTTCATCTTCATTAATGATGAAATTTGAAAAGTCAAGCTCGATTATGATTTTTATAACAGAATGCGCTATCTGCAATAGTTTTGGAGAAACAAAATCGGATGATATTATTTGTAATTCTCTTTCTTTTTTAAAAATTTCAAGAGGGTCTTTATTTGTTTCAAGGGTAACGTTTGTTTTTATGTGATTTTCTTTTTTTAATCGTAATAAAACTTCTTTTTCGGGAAAACTTTCGCTTGCACTCATGAAAATATCGACATCATTATTATTATTTAATTCCAATTCGACCGTAACATTTCCGTAATTTGCCGTTTGAATTAAAATTTTTATTTTTTCTTCCTTACCGTTTTCGCCGTTTTCGCCGTTTTTTTCATAAATTCCTATTTCAAAACCCAAATTCATATCACTTCTAACCGATAAGGGAAGCCAAGGAAGATATAGCATAATAATATTTTTTACAAGTTGAGAGGAATCTTGAACGGTTGAAGTTTGAAGTAAATTCATTAATTCTTTTAACTGTCGGACGTTTTCAGACCCCATTTTTGAAACGGTCATAATTGTCATCATTAATTTTTGTACGGCTGCTTTTTGATTTTCTCCGATTAAAGAATTTAAGGCGGATAAATTTATTTTTCCGTTTTGCAAAAGTTTAACCAAATCTTTTAAAGTGTTTATATCGTCTCCCGTATTGCCTTGAATTGAATTAATCAATGTTTCAAAGTCTTTTGGAAGATTTAACAATTCTTTTATATAATTTGCCCTTTGCTCAATTTCAACCGTTGAAATTACGTTTTGCTCGGCACTTGAAAGTTTTTCCAAAATTTCGGGGTTGTTAAAAGAATTATCGGAATAATTCATAGGAGTAAAACTTGATTGATTTAAAGTTGAATTTTGGGGATTTTGAGTATTGTTTATATTTTGGGGATTATTGGAGAGCGAATTAGACTGCGCATAATTCATAGCGTTAATCAGCATTGTATTCATTATTAAATTCAGTGAATTGAATCCGCCCATAATTTTATAATAATGCTTTTAATTTTTATTGCAACATATAAAAATCTATTATAAAATTCTTTTATGATGATTAATTTCTTGGAAATCGAATGGCTTCAAGACGCCGTTATTGACAGTGTAAGGACTTTGCCCTTTTTATTTGTGGTGTTTTTGTTTATAGAAATTTTTGAGCATTTTTTTGCGGATAAAATTAAAAGTTTTTTGAAACACTCTAAAAAGGAAGGTCCTCTAATCGGTTCCGTTGTATCTTCAATTCCTCAATGCGGTTTTAGCGTAATTGCAAGCACGCTTTATACGGAAAAATTTATAACAAGAGGAACAATTATTGCCGTATATCTTGCAACAAGCGATGAAGCAATACCCGTTTTATTGATGTATCCTGAATTTACGCCTTTTATCATACCTTTAATCATAATTAAATTATTAATTGCAATTCCAATCGGATATCTTGCAGATGTGATTTTTAAACAAAAAGAAGAAAAACCGACCGATGATATTGAACATATTGAAGGATGTTGCAGGCATGATGTTACGATTAAAAGGAAGAGGGATTTTTTAATTCACCCCGTTCATCATACGATAAGCGTTTTTCTTTTCATTTTATGCACAAATTTAATTTTAAATTATTTATTTGAAATATATGATTTTTCAACCATTTTTAAATCAAGTCTGTATTTTTTAACCCCTCTCATTTCGGCTTTAATAGGACTTATTCCGAATTGTGCCGTATCCGTCGGACTTTGCCTTTTATTTATAAAAGGAGCAATCTCGTTCGGCGCCTTAATTTCTGGGCTTATGACATCTTCAGGCATCGGGCTTTTGATTTTATTTAAAAATAACCATAACAAAAAAGATACATTGTTTATTTTATCGGCTCTCGTCATTGTCGGGTATTTTTCGGGATTATTAATTCAAACTTTTATAAAATAAATTAACGGCGCTGAGGATAATTTTTCGGTATCCATTTTTGTTTGATTTTATTTAATTCGCCCGATTGCTGCATATTTTTTAAGTGCATATTAACTCTGTTTTTCAAAGTTTTTGATTTTTCATCTTTTGCAAACCCTATTGCATAAAATTCTTCCGTATATCTTCTTGATAAAATTTTATATCCCTTATTTTCGGATAATATTCCGTACAACATGGAATCATCCGCCAAAACCGCCTGAACCTCGCCCTTTTTTAAGAAATTAAATGCGTCTTTATATGTAATTGCACCGATTAAAGTGGCATTCGGCGCAAAAGTTCTGACCGTTTTTTCGCTTGTTGTTCCCATAACGATTGCAACGGATTTATCGTTCAACTGTTCGATTGAATTTATCCTTGAAGAATTAGGAACCATTAAGGCTTGACCTGCCACATAATAAGGAATTGAAAAATCAACTACCGTTTTTCTTCTTTCATTAATACTGAACGCCGCAATAACCATATCCACACGATTTTGCGCAAGAGCTGAAATTCTCTCGGACGTTTTAAGAGGAATAAATTCTATATGTTCAATTGAATTATCTCCGAAGATTTCTTCCGATATGCTTTTTGCAATATCAATGTCAAACCCTTGGTATTGACCGTTTTTAACAAAACCGAAAGGCTTTGTATCAACTCTTATACCGACTTTTATCGTGTTTCTGTCGCTTATTTCATCCAAAAGAGAAGTTTTTGTTTCCCTTTGGATACACCCCGTTAAAAATAAACATAAAAATATAAATAAAAAGGTTAATTTTTTCATATGTTTATCGTAACATAAACACATGCCGATTAGTATTTTTAACACAATAATAACAAAAATGGTTTGGATAACTTTCGGAACGCTGATTGCAGCCTATGCGCTCGAGTGCGTTTTAATTCCGAACGAAGTTATAGACGGCGGAGTTGTCGGCATATCGATTATGGCAAATTATTTAACCGAATATCCTTTAGGCTTGTTTTTGTTTGTTTTTAATTTGCCGTTTGTTGTTATGGCTTTCCAAAAATTCGGCAAAACGTTTGTTTTTCTTATGATGTATGGAATTTTCACGTTATCATTGTTTTCTGAAATTTTCCTTAATACAAAACACGTTTTTACAAACGATACACTCCTTGCGGCAATTTTCGGCGGAATAATTCTCGGAACGGGAGTAGGGCTTGTATTAAAAAACGACGCTTCTCTCGACGGAACGGAAATTATGGCAATTAAACTTTCAAAAACAATTCCTTTTTCCGTCGGCGAGATAATAATGTTTTTCAATATTTTTGTATTTTTACTCGCAGGCTTTGTTTATGAACCGAACAAGGCAATGTATTCGGCTATTACTTACTTTATCGCTTACAGAGTAATAGATATAGTTCTTCAAGGCTTAAACGAAGCTAAATCAATTTTTGTCATAACCTCAAAATATGACGAAATCGGTCAGGCTATTATGAAAAATCTTGATAAAAGTATTACTTATCTTAACGCAGAAGGCGGATACTCGGGCGCTAAATCAAAAATGATATATTGCGTTATCACAAAATTAGAAATTTCAAAAATAAAAGAAACAGTAAATTCCATTGACCCGTTTGCTTTTATAGCAATTGAAAACGTCCATGACGTTGAGGGAAAAAGATATAAGAAAAATTAATAAATTATTAATTTTATTTGTTTTTTACCGATTCGGGATTAATATGTAAGTATGAAATACAAAGATTATTACGAAATTTTAGGCGTTAAGAAAGATTCTACGGAAGCTGAAATAAAATCTGCATACAGAAAACTTGCAAGAAAATTTCACCCTGACGTTAATAAAGAAAAAGGCGCCGAAGAAAAATTCAAAGATATTAATGAAGCATACGAAGTACTGGGCGATAAAGAAAAGCGCCAAAGATACGACAGCTTGGGTTCTGCTTGGCAGGGCGGAGCTGATTTTACTCCGCCTCCGAACTTTGGAGATTTTGACTTTTCTCATTTTTCTTCATCGGGCGGAAATATGGGCGGTTTTTCGGACTTTTTCTCTGCGATTTTCGGCGATTTAATGTCTAAAGGCGCACAGAACGCTTATTCAAGCAATTTTACGGGCGGTTTTGCCGATGCTTTCGGACAAGGAACAGGCGATTTCGGAGGCTTTTCAAATTACTCGCAAAACTATAATCGCACTCAATCGAAAAGAGCGCAAAAAACTGCAGAAAATTTGGACATAACTCAAAATCTTATTCTCTCCGTTGACGATATTTTTAAAACGGGAGTAAAACATATAGTAATTAACGATTTTAGAAAATGCCCCTATTGCAGCGGTAATTCAAAAACTTTCTGCTCTCACTGCAACGGTTCGGGCATTGAAAAATTAAAGCCGAAAAATCTTTCCGTAAATATTCCGAAATTTTGTAAAAACGGGCAAAAAATAAGGCTTGTAGGCGAAGGAAAACAAGACCAATACGGAAACAAGGGCAATTTATACCTTATTGTTAAAATTCAAGACTCTAATTACACGATAGAAGAATACGACCTTACGAAAGAAGTTGAAATTACGCCTTGTGAAGCCGTTTTAGGAGTTAAAAAAGAAATCCTGACTCCTCATGGTAAAATTACGCTTACAATTCCGCCAAAAACTTCATCGGGAAAAACATTGAGAATGAAAGGATACGGACTTCCCCAAAAAGAAGGCGGGTTCGGAAATTTATACATCAAATTAAAAATTACGATTGACAACAATTTAACCGATGAAGAAATTAAATTGTATAAAAAGCTTCACGAACTTGAAAAAATCAGAAAATAGCTTTAACATACTTTGTTTTGACTGAAATTATAAAACCAAAAAACCGTCCGAATAATAAATTTAGACGGTTTTTTATATAAAAAACGGGCAGTTTTTGTTTTTCTGCCCGTTTTCATAATTGATGAAAGTTTTATTGATACAAGGGAGCAAGTTTTGCTTCTTGTTGAGGAATAACACCTTCTTCAATCGGAAGATATACCCTGTAATCAATTTCTGCAAAACAATTGTCGATTGATTCTATTTGTTTCAATTCTTCATCGGAAATTGAATTATTATCAATCATATCGGCAATTTTTTCAAATCTTTCGACATGTTCTCTAAATCTGTCCGTTGCATAGTCTTTAGCCTGCCATGTCGTAATTAAGAAAGGCCAATCCGAACTTTGCAAAAGAAGATTTTCTCTTGCCAATTGATTTAAAGCTCTCATTAACAACTTGTCCTCAGGCTGCTTTTCGTATCTTGAAACGATGTCTATTATTCTTTTTTCGCAAGCATGAATAATAGGCCACATCCACTCTGTCAAATGGTTTTGCCATACCCAGAAGTGTCCGCCTTGACCCCAGCTTGATTCGGGGATTTGAATAGCATCAACGGGAGGATGAGCTTTTAAGTATTCGCCTGCCGTCATCATTTCAACTTCGGGGAGGTATTGATTTAATTTTTTGATAACCTGTTTAATAAATTCAACACCTTCAAACCACCAGTGACCATATAATTCGGTGTCGAACGAAACCATACAAAGTCCCTCTTTTCCGCCGTTTGCCATTTTATAATCGTTCAAAAGGTGATAAATCAGAGTTGTGTAGTGGTCTGAATTTGAATTAACCTGATTCATGGCTAAAACAGGGTCATAGAGCATTTTATCGCCCAAATCGGTTGTTGAAGATGTTATTCTCCAATAATGCATGCCGGAATTTGGGTCTTTTCTGTGAAATTCTCTGTAACAACCGTCGCCCGGATACCCGTCCGCAGCCGACCAAACTTGGAAACCTGCTCTGTCGTTTCTGCCCATAACGGCAACTTGAGCATCGGGAAGCCAATATGCCGAATATGTATCATATCCCGTTTTTTCTCTGACAGGAAGCGGAATATATTCGATATTTCCGTAAATACCGATTTTTCTTCTGTTACCTATCGAGTTTCCGCCTTCAATAACGTGAGATTCGGTAAAGAAGTATTCAATATCATTATTTTGAAGAGTAACTTCAATAGCGGGTCTCCATTTTTTCTTACCGTCTTTGCCGGTAAATTCATATCCTTGACGATATGCACATTCAGGAAGCCAGCAGCCTTTTGCTTTTTTTCCGAAAAGTCTTTTTGTTGTGTCGGAACCGACTTTGAATTGAGCATTTAAGTTTGTATCGGTTGCAAGAAGCGGCGAAAAACCATGAGTTGCGCCTGAAGTCGTAATTTCGATACATCCTAATTCCTGATATTTTTTAAATCCCGAAATAAGGTCTTTATTGAATTTGTTAATAAATAAATCTTTAATTCTGTTGAACCAGTCATAATAGTATTTTGCAAGGTATTTAAGATGTTGAGAATGAGCAACTTCAGGGTCGGGGTATCTTTCCAAATCACCTGAAACGGCTTTAATTCTTGTATCCAAATAATCTATAAAACCTTGTTTTAAATGTTCGTCATTTAACTGTTCCGCCAAAATCGGGGTAATTCCCACCGTTAATTTTGCTTTTATGCCCTCATCGTATAATTCCGCAATCATGTTTAAAAGAGGAACATACGTTTCGGCCATACATTCATATAAATTTTCTTCTCCGAAAGGCCACATGCCTGCTTTTCTGTAAAAGGGCAAGTGTGAGTGAAGCATAAATACGAATTGTCCGACTTTACCTGTCATCTTTTGTGCCTCCAAAATCTTATAATTTTTAACATTTATATTTATACCATAAAACATACTAAAATGTAACTCTTAAGAATTACTCCCACAGTGTATAAATATTTCTTGAAATTATAAGCAAAAATAGCTTAAATAGAGGCTTTTAGACGATAAAAAGAAAAGCCTGATTATTAAGAAAAATTAACATTTAAAATATCATTCAAATGCAGGAAAAATTATACTCCCGCACTTTGCCCGAATGTTGCAGAAGAAACGGAAGGGCTTGAAGATTGTAAGTTCCCCGCAGCAACCATTGTGGGGGAAGGCAGGCTCAAGGGATTTCCCGTATTTTCAATTGAGCCTTGAGTTGTACTCATAAGGGGATTTTGTGTTCCATGATTATCTTCAAAAATAGAATTCGGAACTTTTTGCGCTTGATTATTATTTTTGCCGTATCCGAAAATACCGGTTATTTTAGAATCAATCTCCGCCTGAGTTATATTATTTGACAATTTTATATTTGACATCGACCCTGAAATTGAATTTGCCATTGAATTATTTACGTTAAAAGTTTGCGCCCAAGACATAATTTTCCTCCGTATATAAAAATAAAAACTTTTTAAGTTCATAAATTGCTTTTTTTGGTATGATAAATTTAGTAAAAACAAAACTTGAGGAAACCGATGGAAAAAATTGAAGAAAAATACATAAAACAGGCGGAAGCTTTAGCACAAGGCGCAGAAATCATCCCCGACGGAATTATGGGACTTGCTCAAAAACTTCAAAAATCCGCAGAAACAAATACGCCCCTAAGAGTAAAATTAGGGCTTGACCCGACAAGGCCCGATTTACATTTGGGTCATACGGTCGTTATGAGAAAACTGAAAAAATTTCAGGAATTGGGACATACGATTGTTCTTCTTGTAGGCGGAGCAACGGCTATGGTAGGCGACCCTTCGGGAAAATCGGAAACTCGCCCCGCTTTAAGCAAAGAACAGGTTGAAAAAAATGCGGAAACTTATTTTTCTCAAATGTCAAAAGTTTTAGACATCTCAAAAGCGGAAGTCAGAAATAATGCCGATTGGTTTCACAAAATGACGTTTGTCGAACTTTTAAAATTAGCTTCTTCGACAACCGTTGCAAAACTTTTAACCAGAGATGATTTTCAAAAAAGATATACGGAAGGGCGCCCGATTAGTGTGGTTGAATTTTTCTACCCTCTAATGCAGGCTTACGACAGTGCCGAATTAAAAGCGGATATCGAACTTGGCGGAACCGACCAAACTTTTAATCTGCTTATGGGCAGGGACGTTCAAAGTTTTTACGGTCAAAAAGACGGTCAAATTGCAATGATGTTGCCTTTAATCGAAGGTACGGACGGAGTTGTTAAAATGTCTAAGACATACCCCGAACATTGTATTTCTCTGACGGATTCTCCAAAAGACATGTACGGAAAATTAATGAGCGTGACCGATTCTTTAATGGAAAAATATTTTATGTATTTAACCGATTTAAAATACGATAAAAATAATAATCCGAGAGATGAAAAAATGCGTCTTGCCTATGAGATAACAAAAATGTATAATGGCGAAGAAGAAGCCGAAAAAGCGCAGAATGAATTTATTAACGTTGTTCAAAATAAAGGTATTCCGAGCGATATAGAAACAGTAAAACTCAATGAGCCGAAAGGGATTTTGGATTTAATCGTAAGTCTTAATTTTACACCCTCAAAAGGAGAAGCTAAAAGGCTTATTCAAGGCGGCGGCGTAAAATTTGATAACGAAAAAATTTCAAATCCGCAAACAATTATTGATAAAGAAGGCATTCTTCAAGCAGGAAAAAGAAAATACGCTAAAATTACTTTCTAAAACAGTTTAGTAAAAATGCAAGAAAATTTAAAAGAACAAAAAAAAGAATCGTCGATATCCCTTATAAGAGGCATAAAAAGGGTTAAAGAGGATATCAATAACATTAAAGATAAAGACCCTGCCGCAAAAAGCGTTTTTGAAATCATCCTTTTATATCCCGGGTTTCATGCGCTTTTGGCTTACAGAACGGCAAATAAATTAAAAAGGTGGAACATTCCTTTTTTACCGAGGTTAATTTCTCAATTTGCAAGGTTTTTGACGGGAATTGAAATTCACCCTGCGGCCAAAATCGGAGAACGTTTTTTTATAGACCATGGCATGGGGGTTGTAATCGGCGAAACAACGATTATCGGGGACGACGTTTTAATTTATCAGGGCGTTACTTTAGGCGGAACGGGTAAAGATACCGGAAAAAGACACCCTACCGTGGGAGATAGAGTAACAATCGGCGCAGGAGCAAAAGTTTTAGGAAATATAACGATAGGTTCCGATTCAAATATAGGAGCAGGCTCGGTTGTTATTGACGATGTTCCCGAACATTCAACGGTTGTCGGAGTTCCGGGGCATGTAACAAGACAGAGATTTTTTGTACAGGGGCAATTATTACATAATAAAATCCCTGACCCGATAACATGCGAAATCAGAAGATTAACCTATGAAATAAAAGAATTAAAACAAAAATTGCAAAATGAGGAGTAATTTAATGAAAACAAAAGTATCATTAGGAATTTTAATATTACTTGTTATATATCTTTTCGGAAAAATAGGATATGAAAAAATTACGACAACTAAGCCCATTTTAACTTCCGAAGCGGTTGAAGAAAACATAATCTATGTTCAGGAGTGTCTGCTCGGAAAACTTTTCAAACAAAACGCAAACGAAATTTTATACACCTACATAAAAGATAATGAAGTATTTTTTGATTTAATTAACGTTAAAACAAAGAAAACCGTAAATAAAAATAAAATCGGCGAGAAGGAGTTGTCGGACGTTAAAATTTCCGCTCCGTACATGATTTCAAACCCTGAATTTATAGAAACAAAAGATAAAAAAATTCTCGTAAGTTTAAACGGCGTCAACAGAAAACAAATAATTACGAAAATATTTTTATATGACCCTGTTCAAAATACATATTCCGAAATTAAAACCGATTTATATGACATAAAAACACCTCTTATCCTTCAAGACGGAAAAATTTTAGTATATTCAAAAACAAGAGCGGGCGAATTTAAAATAGAAATTCATGATAACAATAAATTGGTATCAAAATTAACCAAAAAAGACAGAAAATATACAAGCTTGTATCCGTTAAAAAACGGGAAAATACTTATTCTCGACACTTGGCAAAATCCGATAGCGATATATAATCCCGAAAAAAATACGATTAAACCCATGCAAAAAACGGCTTATGCAAATTCTACAAACTTTGAAGAATTATCGGACGGAAACCTTGCTTTTGTCACGAATGAAGAAGGGCGCCATGCAATTGAACTCTACGATATAGATAAAGAAGAATTTCATGTTGTTTTAAGTGATGCAAAAAGTCTTACCATTGTTCCTTTAATAGGAAATAAAATATACGGAACACATCTTTTCACAAAAATAAACGGAGATTATTATTCCGTATACCCCGAAACCAGAGAATACAAAAAATTATACGATATAGACAGCGAAACTCTTTCATTCCCCGTTGCAATAGCTCGGGATAAAATTCTTTTAAATAAAATGGACGGAGTTAAACTTTTAGACCTTAATAAAAACGAAGTATTCAAGAAAAATCCCGTCGACAAATGGCCGGGAAGCTTTATTTACAAATTAACCGACAATAAAAGTCTTATTGTAAATGACGCTTCAAATCAAACCTATGTTTACGACAATAACAAAAATTCAATAAAAAAAGGCATGAAATTAAGCAGTGATTTTTACCACAGCTTCCCTCATCAGGTTGTTCCGTTGGATGACGGCAGATATGTAATTCATTATATGGAAACATACGGCGAACTTGAGAAAAAATACGGCATTTTCGGCAAGCTTTTGAGCGCTGCTTTGATTACGGTTTGTACGGAAGATTTAGGCGGAATTTGCGACGATTACAATAATCAGCCCTTTTTCAGCTATATCATAACGGAAATCGGAAAATAAGAGGGTTTTTAGGGCTTCTTTACAATGAACGGTGTTTATGTGAAAATATTTCTCGTAAGTAATTAAATTAAGGAAAGAGAAATATGCCAAGAAAGACACCTCTTGAAAAGATAAGAAACATTGGTATTGCAGCTCATATTGACGCAGGCAAAACCACTACAACGGAACGTATTTTGTTCTATACCGGTAAAACTCATAAAATCGGCGAAGTTCATGACGGTGCTGCCGTTACGGACTTTATGGAACAAGAAAGAGAACGTGGTATTACTATCCAATCAGCTGCGGTTACCGCTGAATGGAAAGGACACCAGGTTAATATTATAGACACCCCCGGACACGTTGACTTCACAATTGAAGTTGAACGTTCGCTTCGTGTATTGGACGGCGTTGTTGCGGTATTTTGTGCGGTAGGCGGTGTTCAGTCACAATCGGAAACCGTTTGGAGACAAGCTAACAGATACGAAGTTCCTCGTATGGTTTTCGTTAATAAAATGGACAGAACGGGTGCAGATTTTTACAGAGTAGTCGATCAAATCAAAAACAGACTAGGTGCAAACGCAGTTCCTATCCAGCTCCCAATCGGTGCTGAAGATAAATTCACAGGTCTTGTCGACCTTATGACAATGAAAGCCGAAATCTATACGAACGACTTAGGAACAGACATTAAAGAAGAAGATGTTCCCGCAGAATTAAAAGATAAAGCAAAAGAATACAGAGATGCAATGGTTGAAGCTATTGCTTCGGAAGACGATACTTTAATGGAAAAATTCTTTGAAGACCCTGATTCAATCACCGTTGAAGAATTGAAAGCGGGTTTAAGAAAAGCCGTTTGCAACAATAAAATCGTTCCCGTTACCTGCGGTACGGCGTTCAAAAATAAAGGCGTACAATTATTATTAAATAACGTAGTTGATTATATGCCCTCGCCTTTAGACGTTAAAGCTATCGAAGGCGAACTTGAGGACGGAACAAAAACGGAACGTCATTCTTCAGATTCGGAACCATTCAGCGCTCTTGCATTTAAAGTTATGACAGACCCTTACGTTGGTCGTTTAACATTCTTGAGAGTATATTCAGGCGTTATTACGTCAGGTTCTTACGTTCTTAACGCTACAACCGGCAAAAAAGAACGTATTGCAAGATTGGTTCGTATGTATGCAGATCAAAGACTTGAAGAAAACGAAGTTTACGCAGGCGATATTTGCGCAGCAGTCGGTTTAAAAGAAACAACGACAGGTGATACGTTGTGCGATGAAAAAGCTCCTATCATCTTAGAAAAAATGACATTCCCCGAACCTGTTATCTCGGTTGCTATTGAACCTAAAACAAAAGCTGACCAAGATAAAATGGCTATCGCACTTCAAAAATTGGCTGAAGAAGATCCCTCATTCAGAGTTAAAACCGATACCGAAACAGGACAAACAATTATTTCCGGTATGGGCGAACTTCACCTTGATATTATCGTAGACCGTATGCTTAGAGAATTTAAAGTTGAAGCTAATATCGGTAAGCCTCAAGTTGCTTACAGAGAAACAATCAGAGGAAACTCCGATCAAGACTCCAAATTCATCCGTCAATCAGGTGGTAAAGGTCAATACGGACACGTTAAAGTCAGAATTTCACCGGCTGAAGAAAATGCAGGATTTGTATTTGAAAATAAAATCGTCGGCGGTGCTATTCCTAAAGAATATATCGAACCTGCAAGAAAAGGTATGGAAGAAGCCCTTGAAGGCGGTATCTTAGCAGGATTCCCGATGATTGACGTTAAAGTTGAGCTTTATGACGGCAGCTACCACGAAGTTGACTCATCAGAAATGGCATTCAAAATTGCAGGTTCAATGGCAATTAAAGAAGGCTGCAAAAAAGCTAAACCTTGCATATTGGAACCTATGATGAAAGTTGAAATCGAAATTCCCGACGAATTTACAGGTACAATCATAGGCGATATTTCAAGACGTCGTGGACGTGTTGAAGGTCAAGAACCTCAAGGCAATACAGGCAACGTAATTGTTAGAGCTATCGTTCCTCTTGCTAACATGTTCGGATATGCAACCGATTTAAGAAGTAATACTCAAGGTCGTGGCACATTCTCAATGGAATTTAACTGCTACGAACAAGTTCCAAGCAACATTGAAACTGAAATTATTTCAAAATCAGGCGCAAACGCATAGTTATAAAAACAATAATAAAAAAAGACGCAAATTAATTTGCGTCTTTTTTATTTCAATTTAACTTTTTATAACGGAAAAATAAAAACAAGCCGTTATTTTTCAATAAGCGGTTTATAGCCTGATTCTTCCATATTATCAACTTCATCCAAATAATGTATAAGGCTCATTTGATAGGCTGTTGAAATTTCTTCTCTGATATTTGAGTTGTTATTCTTTAATTTATGATGTTCTCTTGCAAAAAACATTGCTTGATAATGATAAGCATCCTGCGCTAAAGGGTTTACATGCTACTTAAAATTCGATTCCTTGCTTTTATCGCCGCCATAATTTAATTCGGCTTTTAAAATATGTTCTTTTGTTGACCAATATCTTTTATCATTTTTTGCTATTGAAAACTTTAATACGTTATCATCATTAATTATTTTTTTCGGTTTGTAGTTCATAGAATAAGAAAAATCAAGCTTTACAGGCTCTTTTTGTAAAGTTTTAATATAATCTTCCATCTCTTTCATAGTTTTAAATAAAGGTTCTTCGCCCTCATCATATTCATTCGAATTAAATTCATCAAGCATTTTTTAATTTTTGATTTTAGACAACTCTTTTATAAGTTTATTATTTATGTCTTTTAGCTCATCTTCCTTTTTGTTTACATTTTTTGCAATATTTTTAAAAAATTCCAAAAACGGCTCTGATGTATCTTTGGTTGAAACTGTTATACGGGCTTGTAAACCGTGTCTTAATTTATGAGCAAAAGAAGCAGAGAGGATAAGTTCTCTCTCAGTTTATTAAAGACGGAAAGAGTAATGATTCATCAAATAAAGCGGGAAATAACAAACCCCAAATCACTCAAAATAAAAATAAAAACACAAGCACAAATACAAAAGTCGCCCAAGATAAAAAAGCTAATCAATCCAAAAACGCAAATGCAGTATCCAACACTCAAAAAGGAGCAATAACAGGCGGAGCAGCAAATATTAAAGAAACCAATAAAAAAGGAATATTAGCAGGTAAAGCAGCAAATATTAAAATAAAGACAAATTAATATTAGGCGGTATTGACAATGAGGGCAATATATATTTATATATGTTTGATACTTACGATTTTAATAAAAAGCGAATCAAATCCTGCGGTTGAAGCAGGAAGAAGACAAATGCTAGCAGGCACAATTAAGGGGTTTTTCTCTATCCATGAAATTATATTAACAAAAGAAGAGCAGGAAGAATATGGATTATAAAATATTAAACAAGATATGGGATTATTTGAAAAGCCTTTTTTGGTTTTTTACATCAATTGAATATTTCTATTTTCATATATGTGTAATCGGAACGATTGTATTTCTTCCTATCGACATATTATTACACCGGATAATTCATCCGATAGTAGTGCATATTATAGAATACAAAACAGGCATAGTATTAAATTTTGAACAAGATTATCTATTGGGTGATAACGTGTCAATATACATTTCATCATTTTTGGGATTTTATTTTATTCAAAAAGTATTAGGCATATTTAAAAAACTGGATAAATTAAATTTCTTTATAGCTTTACCTATAATATTGGGTATATATTATTTA
>CAJOJE010000015.1 GCA_905234865.1 Candidatus Gastranaerophilales bacterium | reverse complement strand
TAATAAAATTTGAGTGCTTCTTGCTCTATCTGTAACGGAAGCTATTAAAGAAGGGATGACAAGTACGGCTACAACGCCTATTATACCAAGACAAATTAAGGTTTCGGCTAAGGTAAACCCCGATTTTTTATTATTAACGTTAAACATGACTAATAAACCTTTTTCATATAAATTAAAAGACCATATTATATAATTATAAAGCATATTTAAAGGCGATACAAGATGTTAAAAATACAAAATCGGAAAGGAGGGGTATTCAAGTAATTCAAGAAAAGCAAGAATTAAAAACGGGTTAATTTATGTTACAAAAAATCTCCCTCTTTTATAAGAGAGAGATTTTTTAATTATTATTAAAATCTTACTTGATTTCAACGGTAGCGCCGGCTTCTTCAAGTTTTTTCTTGAGTTCTTCAGCTTCTTCTTTTTTGATATTTTCTTTAACGGGTTTAGGAGCGCCGTCTACCAAGTCTTTAGCTTCTTTTAAGCCTAAGCCCGTAATTTCTCTGACGATTTTCAATACGGGAATTTTGTTTGCGCCTGCAGAAGCTAAGATAACGCTTACTTCAGTCGGAGCATCAGCGGCAGCTTCAGCGGCAGCAGCGGGTGCAGCAGCGACTGCAACGGGTGCGGCAGCGGAAACGCCGAATTTTTCTTCCATAGCTTTAACGAGTTCAGCTGCTTCGATTAAAGTTAATTTTTCAATTGATTCTAAAATTGTTTCTACATTGCTCATTTTATTTTCTCCTTATTAATTGTTTTAATGAATTGTAAATTATTAATATAACTTACGCTTGTTTTTGCTTTGCAACAGCGTCAATTGCTCTGACAAGAGCGCTCATTACGCCGTTAATCGAGTATACAATGCCCGAAGCGGGTGAATTGACAGAACCGAGGATTTTTGCGTAAAGTTCTTCTTTTGAAGGAAGAAGCGCAAGTTTTTTTGCCTCATCGGCGGATAATAATTTTCCGTCAAGAACGGCGCCCGTGATTTCGCCTTTTTTGGTGTCTTTAATAAATTTTGCAAGAACCTTAGCAGCGGAAACCTCGTCGCCAAAACCGAAAGCAATAGCCGAAGGACCCGTTAAAACGGCTTCTATTGCTTCAAAGTTCGTTCCTTTGGCAGCAATTTTACACAACGTATTTTTTGTTACGGTATAATCGCAGTCAGCTTTTTGAAGATTGCGTCTTAAATTCGTAATTTCTTCTACGGTGTATCCTCTGTAATCAGTAACAACCGCAACTTTGGCATTTTCAAAACTTTTTTTGAATTGTTCGATTTTTTCGTTTTTAAAAGCCTTTGTCGTCATAATCGTACCTTTCGTTTGTTTACATAAAATTTAATTTGGCATTCCCAAAAACGTTAAACAACGATTATGCTTTTTTAACCTGGATAGGAAATTAAGACAAATTGCCGCCTATCGTCTTTGGTACATAACCAAATTATTAAAAACATACCTTTTTGTCAATAAAGAAGTGTAAAAAATTACAAAATTATGCTTTATTTTTTGTTACAAAACTGGAAAAAACCATAAAAGCATGATATCTTGAGATGTATAAGAGTTATCGTCATTTAAAAATGAGAATTACAAAAGAAACAATCGAACAAAACGTTCGACTCAGGCAATATTTAGGGTTAATCAATAAAATTGCAAAAGTCGAGTATCGTTCATTAGCGGCTCAGCACTTAATTGAGTATGACGAGCTTGTAAATATAGGCATACAAACAATTGACGTGTTGTTTTCGGGTGATAATACAAAAGAAAGTTACAACGAATCATACCTTACGACTGCCATAAAATGGGCTATAAGGAACGAATTAAGAAGAAGATACCGCTGGCATGGAGTTAAAACTCAACGTACAAGTGATATTGAGCCTGACAGAAATGATTTAAGAGAAGCAATCTACAAAACGATTTTATCAACGGATGAACTTTTGGATGCCGAAAAACCGTTTGAAGTTAAAGACCAAAGGAAAAACCCCGAAGAAGCATGCGAATTTAATCAAATGTCCGTTATGTTAAAAAGGGCGATAGCGCAGCTTCCAAAAAGAGAAAAGGAATTAATTGAAGCAAAATTTTTTAAAGAAAAAAAATTAATGGAATTATCGGAAGAATTTTCAATATCCCCTTCAAGAATTTCAAGAATAATCAAATCAGGACTTGATAAAGTAAGAGTTTACCTCATAGAAAACGACATTCAATAAAATTAAAACCCGTCACTTGACGGGTTTTACACATTTTATACATATTTTTGGATATTTGAAACAATTGCCGATTTCGGCATAAGTCCGACCATGGTTTCTTTTGCTTCTCCGTCTTTAAAAATATATACGGAAGGTAAACTTGAAATTCTGTATTCGGTTGCAATTTTTAAATTTTCATCGGTATTCATCTTAACAACCTTAACTTTTCCCTGAAATTCTTCTGCAATTTCATCCAAAACGGAACCTAATTTTCTGCAAGGACCGCACCATGGTGCCCAAAAGTCCACAACCGTTACCATGTCTGAATTTAAGACTTCTTTTTCAAAAGTTGAATCGTCAATATCTACTGCATTAGACATAAATTTTCTCCTTATTTTTATGTATTATAATCATGAATTAAAAGGCATGTCAAAATGATTGATATAGATAAGATAATGGAAATCTTAAAAAAAGATAATGAGGCAAATAGGGTAATCCGAACGGACTTTGTTAATTTCATGGAAAAAATCAGCGACCCGTACATTGTTCTTATTTGCTGTATTTTATCCCTAAGAACAAATGACAAAACAACATATCCATGTTCTATGAGAATGCTTGAGCTTGGAAAAACTCCGAATGAAATTGCAAAATTGGACAAAGAAACTCTTGAAAAAGCAATTTATCCCGTAGGTTTTTACAAAAATAAGGCCGAGCAAATAATTAATTTATCTAAAATTCTTGTAGAAAAATATAATTCAAAAGTCCCGAATACAATTGAAGAACTTGTAAAATTTAAAGGTGTCGGGCGAAAAACCGCCAATCTTGTTTTAGCAAAAGGATTTAATATTCCGGCGATTTGCGTTGATGTTCATGTACACAGAATTTCTAACCGCACAGGCTATGTAAAAACAAAAACTCCCGAAGAAACAGAATTAACTCTAAGGGAGATTTTGCCGAAAAAATATTGGATAGACTATAATACAATTCTTGTAACCCATGGACAAAACGTTTGCAAACCGATTAACCCAAAATGCAACATTTGTTCCGTAAAGGACTATTGCAAGAAATTAATTAAGTAACTTTATTTTTCAAGAAAATTATCCAAATGTAACACTTCACATTCATATTTTTGAACATTTTCAAGTTTATCAAGAAGCCCTCTGAATTTTTCTTCTTCCTCGATTTGTTCTTTTACATACCATTGAAGAAAAACTTCACACCTTGCATCTTTCAGTTCTTTTGCCTTCTCGTACAAAGAATGAATTGAATTTGTTATGTATTTTTCATGTTCAAGCGCAAATTTTATTGCCTCTTTAGGGCTTTTCCAAGTTGTATCGGCTTTTTGAATGTCGGAAAGTTTAACTTCCGCATCAAGGCTCAAGAGATAATCAAAAATTCTTTTTGCATGGTCTGTTTCTTCCTTTGCCTGTTCAACTATCGTTTTGTAAAAACCGTCCATTGAAATTTGCTTAAAATAAGCTGCAATTCCAAGATAAATATAAGCGGATTGCAATTCTTTATTTAATTGTGAATTTAATTCTTCTAAAAGTATATTGTCCATTTTTATTCTCCTTTGTTTTCAAAAAGCCCGTGGATATTGCAATGTTCTCTCATTTTAAAGTTATTTTCTTTAACTCCCGTTAAAATAAGTTCAGGTTTATCATTCGGGGATAAATATTTTCTTTTAACGTATTTTTCGTCATTTGAAATTGCCTCAATAAATTCTATATAATGAGAATCAACCATAGGATGCGGCTCGCTTCCCACTTTTACGATTTTTAAACCGTCTTTTTCTTCAAGAACGGGAACATGTTTTTCTCTCATGCCGTCGGTCGTATTCGGGAGCATAAGTTTCATGTCCTCTCCGCAACAAACTAAAGTGCCTTCTCCGTTTAAGACGACTTCAACAATGTTTCCGCAGATTTCACATTTGTAAAGTTCCAATTTTTTCATATAATTTATTCCTTTCTTTAAAATATTCTTTTTCGGTAATGAAAAATATCAAATCCCTTAAGGGGCTAGCTTAGGTAAATATTACGTTTTTTATTAACAATTTGACATAAAGAGGGGGTATATAGTCTAATATAGATGTATATACATTTTCAGGACTTAGGGAAATTTAATGCACATCAAAAGGTTAGAAATAGACAATTTTAAATCTTTTGCAAACAAAACGGAAATTCCTTTTTTGGAAGGTTTTACCGCAATCGGCGGAATTAACGGCTCCGGAAAAAGCAACATCATAGACAGCATTTTGTTTGCTTTAGGACTTGCTTCCGCTCGTACAATGCGCTCCGAAAAAGGGGTTGCGGATTTAATTTCAACTCATAACCAAAGAAACGAAGCTTATGTAAAAGTTGTTTTTGACCTTGATGATGAAATCGGTACCGAAATTTCTTTTTCAAGACGAGTAAAAAAAACGCCTTCCGGATATTCAAGCACATACGCCATAAACGATAAAATTCAAACTCAAACCCAAGTCCATTCGGAACTTGAAAAATATCAAATCACCCCCAACGGATACAATATAATCATGCAAGGAGATGTGGTCGAACTTGTTAATTGTTCTTCGATTGAAAGAAGAAAGCGCATAGACGATATTGCGGGAACGGCAGATTTTGACCATAAAATTGAGCTTGCAACGGGTGAATTACAAGCGGTTGAGGACAGAGTTTCTCAATCAAACATATTTTTAACCACATTGAACGAAAGAGTTGAAGAACTGAAAGAAGAAAGAGAAGCAGCTCTTAAATACAAAGAAATAAAAGAACAAAAAGACGCTTTGGAAGGCAAAATGAGCGCCGTCAAATATTTTGATTACAAAAGAATTTTAGACATCGTTCATCAAAATATTCTGGATGCCTCAAAAGAACAAAAATTCAAAGAAAAAGAAATAGCGGAAACAGATAAAAAAATTAGCGAAATACAAAAAGAATACGACGAAATTTGTGAAAAAGTAAAAGCTCAGGGCGAAGAAAAACAGCTTGAAGTTAAAAGAAAAGCCGAAGAAAAAAAAGGTGCGATTTCAAGAAAAAAAGATTCGCTTTTATATACGGAAAAATTAATTTTTCAAAACAACAAAACAATCGAAAATTCCAAAAACGGCATAGGAGAATTTAATTCAAAAATTAATCAGCTAAAAGAAGATATTTCAAAAAAAGAATTAAACATAATAGAAACTCAAAATAAGCTCCAAACCCAAAAAGAAGAGCTGACAAAAATTTTAGAAGAAGTAACGGGATTAAATAAAACAGCGGACACTTATATTGAAAAAAGAGCCGTTTTGAGAAAAGACTTAGATAATCTTAAAGAAGACGAAACAAATATCATAAAAGAAAAAATAGGGTTTGAATCAAGACTTGAATTGTTAAATTCAGAATTAAAAAATGCAAAAGAGCATATAGAAAAAATAACTCAAAGCCAAAAAGAATTTAACGATAAAAAAGATAATTTCGAGCTTTTAATAGAAAAACTTACAAAAGAAACAAACGATGCAAAGCTCCACCAACAGCTGACTTTTGAAAGTTATGAAAAAACTCAAAACGATATAAACGATATTGAATATAATTTAAGGCTGTCAACAACAAAAATTTCGGAACTTGAAGCAAATAAAAAAGCGTTTAAAACTTTCGGGCTCGGTATGGGTGTTGAAACAATCATGCAAAGCGGACTCAAAGGAGTCCACGCACCGTTATCACAGCTTGCAGACGTTGACGGAGAATATATCGACGCAATAAATGAAGCTTTAGGCGGACGTTCAAGGTTTGTTGTGGTTGATAACGAGCATGTCGCATCGCAGGCAATTGAAATTTTAAAATCTCAAGGTCGTGACAGAGCGACGTTTTTACCTTTAAACAAATTAAAGCCCGCTCCTTCAAGATTATCCTTGCCGAAAGAAAAAGGGGTTATCGATTTTGCGGTAAATTTAATGGATTTTGACGATAAATACATTGACGCATTTTTCTTTGCATTGGGAGAAACCGTTGTCGTAGACAATATGGAAACCGCAAAAAGATTAATCGGAAAGTACAGAGTCGTAACGCTTGACGGAGAAATATTCGAAAAATCGGGTGCCATAACGGGCGGTGCCAAAAGAAAAAATACCGCAATGTTCGGTAAATCGGAAGATAAAGAACTTGAAACATATAAAAAACGCCACAATGAACTTGAAAACAAATATCAAGAACTGAAAGCAAGAAAAAGAGAACTTGAAAACAGACTTAATAAAATAAGAAACGACTTTTCAAATGCGACAAATTCTCTAAACGGCGCAAAAATTGAGCTAAAAGCCTTAATTGAAAACAATGCGGGCGCAAACGAACGTTTAAAATCTTATCAAGAAAAAATAAAAGAAACCGAACCCGAAATCAAATCGTTGAACTCTAAACTTGATAAATTGGAAGAAAAACATGTTCTTTTAAACGATAAAATTCAAACCGTTAAAGATGAAATAACGGAAGTCGAAAAATTTATCGACGAAGGAGAATTAAACAAATTAAAAGACCTCACAAAAGGGGTTGAAGAAGAAATCAAAAAAACCGAAAAAGAAATTTCAAACATAGAAACGGAAATTTTGAGAGATAACCAAATGATTACTTTTAATCAGGATATGGTTAAAAGACAGGAAGAACAAATTGAAAAATTAACTTCTGATAATATCAATTTAAAAGCGGATAAAGAACGTTTTTCTCTTGAAATCGAGAATTTTGAAAAAGAACTTTTAGAGCTTGAAAACGAAATTAAAGAACTCGGAAAAAATCTTATAGAGCTTCAAACTTTAAGAGATAATATCCAAAAAAATCTTCTTGACGTTAAAAATAATAAAAACCTTCTTGAAAACGAAATTGAGCGCATAAAAGAAAAAATTGAAAGCGCAAAAACAAGAAGATGTGAAATTGAACCGAAATTCAAAGAAATCCATGACGAATTAAAAGAAAAAGGAATTGACGTTAATGCGCTCCAAAATGAAGAAATGACGCTTGACGAGATAACGTCAAAAATCCAAAAACTTCAAAAGAAAATGGATGATATGGGCGCCGTCAACATGAGAGCAATCGATTCTTACGAAGAAGTCATGACAAAGAAAAAAGAATTAGAAGAAAAATTAAATACCCTTGAAGCTGAAAAAAACGAAATTCAAACAAGAATGACAGGGTATGAAAACCTGAAAAAAGAAACTTTCTTAAAGGCCTTCCATGAGGTAAACAGACATTTTTCGGAAATCTTTACGGAACTTACGGACGGTGTCGGTAAATTAGTTCTTGAAAACCCCGAAAATCCTTTCTTGGGCGGTCTAACCGTTGAAGGGCAGCAGAAAGACAAAAAGAAACAGAAACTTGCAGGCATGTCGGGCGGAGAAAAAACTTTAATGGCGCTTTCTTTGGTATTTGCTTTTCAAAGATATATGCCATCCCCTTTTTATGCGCTTGACGAGGTCGACGCTGCGCTTGACGGATTTAATGTCGAGAGAATTTCAAAAATGATTGCGACGCAATCAAAATTAACCCAATTTGTTGTTATAAGCCAGCGTTCTCAAATGTTTGACAGAGCAGACAGAATGATTGGCGTAACGCAAATGGGTAAAGGAATTACAAAAATATCGGGCATAAAACTTCAAAATTCCGAAAATTCTGCGGAAAATAATCAAAATCCCGATAAAAACGAGGAAGCATTAGCCGTATGAACAATGCAATAAATTTTTATAACGAAAATAAAACCGATTTTTTCAATCAGTCGGGAATTAAAGGGTCGGATTTTGAATTTGAAATGATTTCAACTTTCTCAAATACGACAAACGACCCGACGGATGCCATGGAAATCATTACAAATATGGTAAAAACAGGGAAAATTGACCCTTGGAATATCGATATCGTTAAAGTGTACGATGAATATATGAAAAAATTGGCAGAATTAAACGCACAAAATAATTTAAAATTTGTCGGAAAAGCGTTTCTTTACGCTTCAATTCTTTTAAATTTAAAATCAAAAGTTCTAAACGGCTTAAATCTTTCGGATTTTGAAGATACCGAAGATTTTAACGAAGATTATATTGACGATTTTGTAAACGAAGAATATACGGCGGAACAATTAAAAATCCCTTCATCAAACGTAATTTCTTTTGACGAAGTTCTTCAAAGAAGAACCAGTACAAAATTAAACCGCTCTAGAGCCATAACCTTGAATGACCTTATCCGCCACATTAAATTTTACGAAGAAATCGAGAAAAAAAGAGCTCTTAAAAGCGCTCTTGAAAAAAAAGAAAAACGAGGCAGAAATTATTCAAGATTATCTCCGACGGAAATTTTGGATATGACGCAAGACGAGTATTTGGAAGAAATGGCGGATAAATTAGACCAAAATTTGGTAAAAATTTTAGAACATGAAGAAAAAATCGAACTTTCGAATTTAAGAGTTATAGGTTTTTCAAAGCCTGCAGCTTATATGTCTTTATTATATCTTTGTTCAAAAGGAAAATATGATATCGAACAGGAAGAATTTTACGGCGAACTTTTCATAAAATTAAGAAGCAAAATCGAAGAACAAAATGAGGCGGTAGCTAATGGCAATTGAAAATCTGAAATCCAAAGTTGAAGCCGTTTTGTTTGTTACCGCAAAGGCCATGCAGCCAAATGAGATTGCGGAAATTTTAAATATCGAAACAGAAAAAGTCGAACAAGCTCTTTTGGACTTAATGTTTGATTATTCTTCTCGTGAAGGCGCTCTTGAAATTGATGATGAGGACGGGTATATTATTCAGGTTAAAGCAGAACACCTTGATATTGTCGAAAAATTATGTCCTGTGGATTTAAAGCCTGCCGTTGTAAAAACTTTAACGGTTATTGCCCTGAAAGAACCGATAAGACAAAGTGCCTTAAAAGAATTGAGATCAAATGCTTACGAACACATTCAGGAACTTTTGGATAAAGGGCTGATTTCAAGAACAAAAGATAAAAACGGGCGTTCATTCAATTTAAAAACCACTCCAAAATTTGCAGAATATTTTAAATTAAAGGGTGATGCCAAAACTTTGGCAAAACTTCTTGATACGACAAAAGAATTAAAAGATTTTTAAATTTAATATACGCTTAAAAAATCTCACACCTCAAAAGATGTGAGATTTTTGTTTATGATTTTTAGATTATCTTATTTTAACAAGGTTTGCTTTTCTTATTCTGACGTTTTCGGGAGTAACTTCAACAAGTTCGTCATCTTGAATATATTCAAGCGAATCCTCTAAGCTCAAAATTCTCGGCGATTGCAAAGTAACCATAACATCAGCCGTTGCAGAGCGCATATTTGTTAATTTTTTCGTTTTACAAATATTAACGGCAATATCTTGCGGACGATTACATTCGCCTATAATCATACCTCTGTACACTTTTGTTTTGGGGGTTATAAAAAATACTCCCCTGTCTTCAAACTGATGAAGTGCGTACGGAATTGCTTCACCATCCTCAAAAGCAATAAGGGAACCGTTTCTCGGTTTTGAAATTTCACCTGCAAAAGGAGCATATTTTTCAAAAGTATGATACATAATGCCTTCGCCTTTTGTAATTCTGATAAATTCAGACCTAAACCCTATTAAACCTCTTGCGGGAATTGAAAAATCTATGTTTGTTCTGTTGGAACCCGTTTCCATATTGAGCATTTGAGCTTTTCTTGTCGATAGCCTTTCAATAACGGAACCCGTATATTCTTCCGGAACGTCAACAATTAAATTTTCATAAGGTTCAAGCGTTTCGCCGTCTTGTTGCTTGAAAATAACTTCGGGCTTTGAAACTTGAAATTCGTACCCTTCACGTCTCATTTGTTCAATTAAAATGGAAAGGTGCAATTCGCCCCTGCCCGATACTTTGAATACATCCGTAGAATCCGTATCTTCAACTCTTAAAGATACATTTTTTTCAAGTTCTAAATATAATCTTCTTCTTAATTGACGAGATGTAACGAATTTTCCTTCCTGCCCCGCAAAAGGCGAGTCATTAACTGAAAAGTTCATCTGCAAAGTAGGTTCATCCACTTTTATTAAAGGAAGCGCAATCGGATTTACGAGAGAGGATAAAGTTTCTCCTATTTGGATATCGGAAAAACCTGCAATTCCGACAATGTCGCCTGATGCCGCTTCTTCCGTTTCCACTCTGCCCAAATCTTTAAATTCGTATAACTTGGTGATTTTTCCTTTTTCAAAAGAACCGTCCGACTTGATTAAAGTTACGGTTTCACCGGATTGAACTTTACCGTTTATAATTCTTCCGATAACTATTCTTCCGACATATTCGTTATAATCAAGCGTGGTTGCTTGGAATTGGAGTGTAGCATCGTCATCTCCCAAAGGCGGTTTAATATTCTCTAAAATACAATCCAATAAAGGAATTATATTATCCGATTCATCCTCAAGTTCTTTTTTTGCAAATTTGTGCAAACTGCTTGCATAAATTATCGGAAAATCAATCAATTCCTCGTTATCCGTCAACTCGCAGAAAAGGTCAAAAACTTTATCTATCGTACCCTTGGGGTCAGCGCCCTGCTTGTCTATTTTGTTTACGACAAGAATTATTTTTAAACCCAATTCAAGCGCTTTGGATAAAACAAATCTTGTTTGAGGCATTGGTCCTTCCTGCGCATCAACAATTAAAAGAGCGCCATCCACCATGCCCAAAACCCTTTCGACTTCACCGCCGAAATCTGCGTGTCCCGGGGTATCCACGACGTTAATCTTTACCCCTTTGTATTGAACGGAAACGTTTTTGGAGAGAATTGTTATTCCTCTTTCTTTTTCGATGTCGTTTGAATCAAGAACACGAACTCCCGCTTCCTGATGTTCTTTAAAAACACCCGTTTGTTGAAGCATGCAATCGACAAGGGTTGTCTTACCATGGTCAACGTGGGCTATAATTGCTATATTTCTGATATTCTTTTTTCTCATATTGGTTGCTAATCCTGATAGTTGTTACACATTACAAAATAATTTTATAACAAAAAAAAGATAACTTTACTAAAATATTATTTAAAAGTAAAATAAATTAACGAGGAGGGCTTAATTATGGAACTTGATATAATCAGAAAAAAAGATGTTGAAGTTGCCCAATACATTGAGCAAGAGCTTGAAAGGCAGCAAAATACGATTGAATTAATAGCATCCGAAAATTTTACCTCAACTGCCGTCATGGCAGCACAAGGAAGCGTTTTAACAAATAAATATGCCGAAGGAAAACCATATAAAAGATTTTACAACGGGTGCGAAAACGTTGATAAAATCGAAGAATTGGCACAAGAAAGATGTAAAAAACTTTTCGGCTGCGACCATTGCAACGTTCAGCCGCACTCGGGCGCTCAAGCCAATATGGCGGTTTTTATGTATGCAATGAAACAAGGAGATACTTTTCTCGGCATGGATTTATCGAACGGCGGACACTTATCCCATGGTTCACCCGTTAATTTTTCGGGAATTTATTTTAATGCCGTAAGCTATGGCGTTAATGAAAACGGCGAAATTGATTACGATGAAGTTGAAAGACTTGCGCTTGAACATAAACCGAAATTAATCATTGCGGGTGCCTCAAATTATTCAAAAATTATTGATTTTGCAAGATTTAAAGAAATTGCAGACAAAGTAGGCGCATACTTAATGGCGGATATTGCGCACATTGCAGCGCTCGTTGCGGGCGGAGTACACCCATCGCCCGTTCCTTATGCCGATTTTGTAACGACTACGACGCATAAAACCCTAAGAGGTCCGAGAGGCGGAATTATAATGTGCAAAGAATGTCATGCTCAAGGAATTGATAAAGCGGTATTCCCCGGCATTCAAGGAGGACCGTTAGAGCATGTTATTGCGGGAAAAGCCGTTGCGCTTTTAGAAGCACTTCGTCCGGAATTTATTGATTATGCAAATCAAATAATCAAAAATGCGGACGTACTTGCTAAAACCCTCATGAAAGAAGGAATTGATATCGTAGGAAACGGAACGGAAAATCATCTTATGACCGTCAATTTAATTAAACTTAACAAGACGGGAAAAGACGTTGCAAATGATTTAGAGGAAATCGGGATAACCGCAAATAAAAACACCGTACCTAATGACCCTAAATCACCTTTTGTAACTTCGGGCGTAAGATTAGGTGTTCCCGCCGCAACAACAAGAGGTTTTAAGGAAGATGAGATGGTTGAAATAGGAAAAATCATCGCAGATTGCATTTTAGAAAAAGATACGAAAGAAAATCTAAGAAAAAGAACTCTAAAACTTTGCAAAGCATTTCCTTTGTATCCTGAATTAACAAAAACTCTTGTTTAAAAATATTAAAGGCGCTTTATTTTTTAAGCGCCTTAATTTTTTCCTTTTAAATAAGATAAAAATTTCTCTTTTTTGTATAAAAGTTTCCAAATATAATAATCAAGTACGGAAAATTTCCCGAAAATGCCTTTGTATTCTTTTATTACTTTTTCTTTCATCTCTTTTGTAAAAGAATTTGAATAAAGAAAATCAAAACTTATCATTCCCCGTTTTTTGATTTTTTTTATCCAATAATCCTTATTAATGGTATTTGTATTTTCGTTTAAATATTCAATAATTTTCTTATATACCTTAATTTCTTCCAAATCGAAATCGGTTATTTCTTTATGAGAAATCGAGCCCTGCCTTATTCGGCAATGGTAAGACGTATCAGTGCAATATGCAATATTGCAGCTCAAATAAGAAGATAAAAATGCAGGGAAAATATCTTCTCCTCTTGTTAAATCAAATTTTATTTTGTTTAAAACAAGAAATTCTCTTGAAAAAATTTTTGCCCAAGGAGCCGTTCTTTGAACAAAGACAGCCTCTTTTAAGTCATTCGGTTCAATTAAATGGGTTTTTGATTTCCCGTTTGTGTGATTTGTAATTTTCATACAAACGCAAACTTCCGAGTTGTTTTCTTCAATTTTGGAAACCATTTTTTCAAAATAATCATTATCAACCCAGTCGTCATTGTCGACAAAGCCTATGTACTTACCTGTTGCATATATTATTCCCTTGTTTCTTGAAGCGCCCGTTCCGACATTTTTTGTATTATTCAAAAGTATTATTCTTTTGTCTTTTTTTGCATATTTTAAAAGAATGTCCCACGATAAATCGGACGAACAATCGTTAATAATAATTACTTCAATATTTGTCAAAGTTTGGCTTAAAACGGAATCAAGCATTCTTTCAATATATTTTTCGGCATTATAGACAGGGATTATTACGGTAAGTTTAGGTTTCATTTTCTCCCCATCAGTTTTTCCGCCAAAAAGTTTTTAATTCCTTTATTGTCAAATAAACAGGAATATTGAAGATTGTCATAATTTCTTTTCATGGTATCAATATCGGAAATATTTCCCGAAAGATAACCCGTACTATGGGTTAAAAGACAGAAAAGAGCACCCATATCCAGTTTTGTTTTATAATCTATGGCAATTTTTTGCAAAACGTCTTTTCTTATAAAGAAAACATTCGGAATGGTGCTTAGATATTTAACGTTTATGTCTGATGCAATCTTACTTGCGTTTAAAAACTTTTCAAGCTCGGATAAATTGATATCCTTTTTATTAAACCTAAAATTCTCAAACATAAACGGTATCGGGGATAAAAAACCTATGTGAGGATTTTTTTGGAAAACATTTATTACGTTTGATAAATAAACCCTGTTTTTTATCGTGCAGTTTGCAAGTTGAAAAATATATTCATTCGCCAAAGCGGGATTCATACTTTCGATAATATCCATATCGGGAAAAAAGAAAAGAGCATATTCGTACCTTTTGGCAATTTCTTTTATTTTATTTAAAGGAATTGAATTTTTAATTTCAATAACATCGACTATATCTTCAAGTCCTTTTGTGTATCCCCTTAAAAAATTACTGTTTCCCGTAATCAAAGCACATTTGTAAAGTGAAAATTTTTCCCTGTTTTTATCGGATAAAATATAATTCAGATGAAGAAACGTTTTTATTTCATCTATCGAGTAATTTCTCGTAATATCGTCAACTATAAGTTTTGTATCAAAACCCGTTTCCGCAAGATACGAAAAAACTTTCTCCGAATGCGTACCCAAAGAATATCTTTGCGCTAAATCGTACCTTGTGCCGAAAACGGTTTTTTTAATTAAAGGACACCTGAATTCTTTTATTAAAACATCGGGCAAATATTGATGAGGGTTATCGATATCAAAACGGCAATCAACGTAAACATCCGATACATATCCCAAATTATTGAAATATTCGGTAAAAGGAACTTCAAAATATGCAATTGCCTCTTTTTTCGTTTTAACTTTTTTTAAGTCTTTAAAATATTGCCTGAAATGTTTCGATAAAAACATTTTCTTTCTAAAAACCATAAAATAGGACTGAATATGTTCTTTGATTTTTGTATTTGAATTAAATTTTATAACATTTTTGTCGGTTTCTTTATGTTTTGTTATTCCCCAAAAATCAAGCTCTGACCTTTTTTCCATAGTATCAAACATTTCTTTAAAAGGAAAAACGGGACCGTAACAAGAACAATTACACAAAATTAATTCTTCGTAATCAAATAAAACACATGCTTTTATTAAGCCTTCTTTATACGCCCAAAAATCATATCCTTCGTTTTCTCTTTCGTAAACCTGAACGTCGGGAATATTAATTTTTTCTACTTCGCCGTTTTGGAGTTTTCCGTTTACGATAACAATAATTTTATCGGCAACTTTTCTTAATTCCTCAAGAAAATATACGGCATAATCCGCCATTACGCCGCTTTTATCATGATACACATAAATTGCCGCTCTTTTCATACGAATATATTAACATAAAACTTGATATTTGGCTTTATTTTAAGTAATATTGAATATTATAAGGAGAAGTTCTATGAAGTTATTGGTAACAGGCGGCGCAGGTTTTATCGGAAGTTGTTTTATACGCCACGTTTTAAAAAAACATACGGATTACGAAATTATAAATCTTGATAAATTAACCTATGCGGGAAATATCGAAAACCTTAACGACATTAAAGACGACAAAAGATACACTTTTGTAAAAGGTGATATTTGCGATAAAGAATTGGCGACGGAACTTACAAGCAAAGTCGATGCGGTTGTTAATTTTGCCGCAGAATCCCACGTGGACAGATCAATTGAAGGTCCTGAAATTTTTATCGAAACAAACGTTAAGGGAACTTTAAATTTACTTCAAGCCTCCTTAAAAAATAAGGTTGAGCGCTACTTACAGGTTTCAACGGATGAAGTATACGGAACTTTAGGAAAAACGGGGTATTTCTATGAAACAACTCCCCTTGCTCCAAACAGCCCGTATTCGGCGTCCAAAGCGAGTGCGGATATGCTTGTAAGAGCTTATTATGAAACTTACAAAATGCCCAATTTAATTACAAGATGTTCAAACAACTACGGGCCTTATCAGTATCCTGAAAAATTAATTCCTTTCTTTATTACAAAGCTTTTAAAGGGCGAAAAGGTTCCCGTATACGGCGACGGATTAAACGTAAGAGATTGGTTATACGTTTATGACCATTGCGAAGCAATCGATACGGTTTTAAATAAGGGTAAAGTCGGCGAGGTTTATAACGTAGGCGGTCATAACGAAAAAACAAACATGGAAATTACAAAACTCATTTTAAATGCCATGGGCAAAGACGAAAACTCAATCGAATATGTTAAAGACAGATTGGGACATGATAGACGCTATGCCATCTCAAACGACAAAATTCAATCCGAACTCGGCTGGAAACCTTCAATTTGTTTTGAGGACGGAATTAAAATTACGATTGACTGGTATTTAAACAATCAAGAGTGGATTAATTCGATTTTAAATAAACAAGAAAGAGCCTTGGTATGAAGGGGATAGTTCTTGCGGGAGGTTCGGGAACAAGGTTATACCCGAACACAATTGCGGTATCAAAACAGCTTTTACCTATTTACGATAAACCTATGGTTTATTATCCGATTTCCGTCTTAATGCTTGCGGGGATTAAAGACATCCTGATAATTTCAACTCCGCATGACATTGATAATTTCAAAAAATTGCTGGGAAGCGGGTCGCAATTCGGAATTAATTTTGAATATAAAGTTCAGCCTTCTCCTGACGGGTTAGCGCAAGCATTTATTTTGGGGGAAGAATTTATACAGGATGATTCCGTTGCCCTTGTTTTAGGGGATAACATTTTCTATGGACAAAGATTTACCGAAATGCTAAAAAGAGCTTGTGATTTTGCGGTTTCAAAAAAAGAAGCAACGATTTTCGGCTATCCCGTTAAAGACCCTCAAAGGTTCGGTGTGGTTGAGTTTGATAAAAACAGAAAAGCAATTTCAATAGAAGAAAAACCACAAAACCCGAAATCCAATTTTGCTGTTGTAGGACTTTATTTCTACGATAACGATGTAGTTAAATTTGCAAAATCCCTAAAACCCTCAAAAAGAGGCGAGCTTGAAATTACCGATTTAAACAAAATTTATCTCGAGAAAGAAAGGCTGAACGTTGAATTGTTCGGTAGAGGTTTCGCTTGGCTTGATACGGGAACGCACGAATCACTATTAAGGGCGGGTCAATACGTTCAAACAATCGAAGAAAATCAGGGCGTAAAAATTGCCTGCCTTGAAGAAATTGCCTACAAAAAAGGGTTTATTTCAAAAGACGAATTGTTAAAAGAAGTTTCAAAATATAAAAATAACGAATACTTTAATTATGTAAAAGAGCTTATTTTATAAGCTCTTTTTTCCGATTTGTTTAATTATTTTCGGCATATCTTATTTATGACGGAGCAATTTTATTGAATCCCTGAATTATTCAGCGGCTTATCATGCACTTTCGGGATTTTTACCGACGTCACTTTAAACGTAAAATCGACTAAACTTTCTACATCCTTTTTCTTGCTCAATTCGCTAAGAACTTTAATCGTGTACCGCTAAAAGTTTCGTTATATTCAAAGGCAATTACTCCTTTACCTTTAGGATTTTTAATCAGCTTTGCAACAGCGAACGTTGCGTTTGATTCCGGACCCTTCCCTCAAAGAACCGTTTTCTCCACTAAGATATAATCATCGGGCTCACCCAATATTCTGTTTAATATTAGCGTCCATTTATCGCCTTTTACAAAAGTGCTTGATTTTACCAAACCGTCCGCAAACGCTTTTATGTCATTTTCATCTCTTGCATAAATAAGCCGATAATATGCTTTGGTGCCTTTTTCTTTATTTATGTAAACATTAAAACAAGGTCCTTTATTTGTACCGTCGTAATCAGAATCAAAAAGTTCATAAGTAACTCCGCCAACGGTTATTGTCTTATTTAAACTTTCATAATTACAATAACCCTAAAACCCGAGAAGTAAAATTAAAACAACCGGAGATAAAACTGCCGGAATTTTCTTCATATATTTTCCCTTTCATTGAACTTATTTTTCTTTATTGTGTTCAAGTTTTTCATTGAGTAACTTTAAAATATCGTTATATCCCCTATCCTTTACGGCAGATAAAATTCTATCCGTTTGTTCCATGGAATTATTAAATTCTATTCCGCTGTCAAGTAAAAATTTAACAAGGTCGGTATTTCCGCCGATTGCCGCTTTATAAAGAGCATTTCTTCCGCTTGACGTTACGGCGTTAATATCAGCTCCATGCTCAAGAAGCATTTTTGCAATTTCAACGGACTCCCCTTCAAGAAGATAGAGCATGGGGCAATACGAAGAATTGTCATCATTTTTATTGACATCGGCATTATTGTTAATTAAAAATTTTACCGCATTTGTATTACCCATATCAACCATAATACTTAAAGGAGTTAGACCTCCGATTTTTGTCGAATTTAAAACATCGGGATTGTTTTTTAATATTGAACCTGCTTTATTAAAATCCTGCTTTTTTAAAGCATTTAAAAATTTAGCTTCGTTTGATGTTTCTTTTAAATAATGTTCATAATATTCTTTAAAGAGCATCCGTTCGGCTATGTTTTCAGTCTGTTTGATTTCTTCTTCGGTTTGCCCGAGTGAATAAGATAACATCAAACAAGCGCAAGCAGGGGAAATAGGGTATGCATATTTTTGGTATATATAATTATCACCGTATTTACTTGCCTGAAGAACATAATTATCCACAATCTTTTTAAACGCCGACACACTGTCTTCCGTTCTTGCATTTGCAGACACAGACGACATCATGCCTGCAAATTGATATGCAAGATTTGTCTTACAATTTTCTTCCTGCTGCCGAGCAAAATTAATTTTATCTTTTGTTGCTTTTATAGGTTCTTTTGCGGTCGCACCGTCAAATTCATACGTTTTATCGGGAGCGGCGCTTACGATTTCGGTTTTTGTACATCCGCATAAAATAAATACGAAAAATAACGACACCGAAGCAATAATCCTTTTCATGCACTTCCTTTCATTGTGTTTAACCAAACCGAACAAACGGGGAATAGATTTAAAATAAATAATAATCGTAATTATAACATTTTGCATTATGTTCCGCAAGCAAGACGGTTGAATTTTTTCAAAATAAGTTTAATTAATGGTTGTAAATTAAATTTTATTCAGGTAAAATAGAGGAAAAGTTAAATCATTTGGAGAGATGTCCGAGCGGTTTAAGGTGCAGACCTGGAACGTCTGTGTGGGAGCTAAACTTCCACCGTGGGTTCGAATCCCACTCTCTCCGTTTTTTGAAATCTTTATTTGTAATCTAAAAGATACACTTTCGTTATTCCTGCTTGTTTTGGCAGTTCTTTCATGCCGACATATTCGCAAGTTAAAATACTGCTTTGTAAGGAAGATAAAAGTGCAGCGTACGCTTCGCTGACAAAAACCTGTCCTTCAAAAGTAATCGGTTCGATTCTTGCAGCTTTAGATGTATTTTTCCCTACATAATTAAACTTTTCAATAATCGGATCAGGTACTTTGCTTACTACTCCCGCATGAAGAGCTATTCTGATTTGCAGTTTATTTTTTAACCCCGCTTTTTCCCAATCGAAATTTGCAACCCAATCTCTTAATTTAAGCGCAACCGTTCCCGCTGTTTCAATATCATCAAAAACCAAATGCAGTGCATCGCCCCAGGTATTTTTCAAAATAATTTTATCTTCAAATTGTGACAAAACATTTTTTTGGACACCCAAATGAAAATTTTCGCAAAAAATCAAGCACTCTTTTTCAGACATTTTACTAAAACTTTTAATGTCAGAAAATAAAAGAGCCTTTATCGAGCGTTCAACCATTTATATACTCCGTCGTAAAAATTTTATCTGTGTTAAAATTGTTTTTCTTAATTGAAACAAAAGGAAAATAAACGGAATTTGCTTTGTTGAAAGCCAATCCGTATATAAATTTATTTACAAACTCATAAATTACTTCATCGTTTTTATCTTGAATTTCATCACACTCTGCATCAAAAAAGAATGTTTTATTATTTTTTAAAATTCTTGCAAATCGTTCTTCAAAATTACCTGCAACGTAAGGTTTAACATATTTCTTTACGGCTGTTTTCAATGGAATGGGAGGTAAAATGTGGCATCCGCCACCCGCTTTCAACATTTCTTCGATAAAAATAACATCAACAGGGCAAAACAAAGAAGAAAAGCTCATTTGGATATTGTATTTTTTTATTAATAATGCAATATTTTGCCTTATTAGTTCTTCGTTTTGAATTATATGTAAATCACTTAAAAATTCCTCCTGCGTACATCCAATAAAAACAGCAACGGAAGGTAGGTTTAAATTTTTTATAATCATTTGTGCCATACTTTTATCTAAATAATTTGATAGCATAAAAATTTGTTTTAAGGTTGAAGAAAAACTGCCCATTTGTCCTTTTTCAATCACAATTTGGGCTGCTTTTTTATAGTATGCAAGTGAATTATTATAATCTTCAATTAATAGATGCGCTTCTCCTAAAGTTGCAAGCAGCCACAAATCATCTTCATATTTTTCCCTTAAACAAAGAGGTAAAATTTCATTCTTTACAAGATTTAATGCAAACTCTTTTTCTCCCGCACAAAAAAGACAGGATGCAGCATTAATTCCGTTATAATATTTTTTTTCAATGTTAAAAATATTCAAACTTAAATTACCCGCCATTTTATACAAACTTTTCTTCTCGGCAGGATTTTTGGACTTTATAGCCAAATCTTTTAATATTCTTGATTTTAATCCTATTAATTCAGAATTTTTAATATCGGGAATTTCATTTACGAGTTGTACGGCATGATTTATAGCCCCCGACCTTGCAAGAGAAAGCGCCATTATATGAATTTTTTTTATCTTTATAGAGAGGTTATCTTCCGATATGTTTTCTACTATGTCGTAAGCATAAAAATTTTCGCCGAGTTCAAGCGCTCTCTTTGCAAGCAAATAATACAAGTTGTTATTTTTAACTTGCTTGTTGTCATGGTATATTTGCAAAACTTCTTTTAGGGTTAAGTTCTTATTCATAGTAGTTTAAAAAACGTCTTATTGTTTCCTGTTATTTACTCATTGTTTGAATTTTTATTGTATTCTTCCCAAAGTTTTCTAAAGAGGGAATTTTCATTATTCCAAACTTCTTCCGTTAGAGCAAATTCCGTTATTTTGCCATTTTCTAAAATTGCAACATAATCACTTAAGTTTCTTACAAAATTCATATTATGATCAATTAAAATCATTGTAGTATTTTCTTTAAAGCTTTTCAATACAGGTAACACAAAATTTCCGACCGCCTGAGCATCAACTCCCGTTGTTGGTTCATCTATTATAATAATTTTAGATTGACCGATTAAAGAACGACTTATGCTTAAAAGGCGTTTTTGCCCTCCCGATAAGTTTTCTGCACCAAGAGTTAAAGGGAATTCAAGAGGATTGTCGGGGTTTGTTTTTTGAATAAGGTCAAAAATACCCGTTTTTTTCAAAGTTTTTATAATTTCTTCATCATTCGCATTTTCTTTTTGAAGATAAAAATTATCACGTAAAGACCCGTCTATAAACAACGGAAACTGCGAAATCCTTGATATTGTTGAATACAAATCATTTAAGGAAATATCTTTTATATTTTTATCATTTATGTATATGTTTCCTGTTTTCAAACCGTACAAAGAAGATAAAAGATTAAACAATGTTGATTTTCCGCCGCCCGAACGAGAAACGACGGCAACTGTTTTCCCTTTTGGAATATTTAATGATAAATCATTTAATACGGGTTTATCCTGCTCATACTCAAAAGAAATATTGTCAAATTTAATTGCAGGAGGCTCTAAAAAGGAAACGGGTTTTTTATTTTTGTCTTCATCAAACGCAGAGGGTGAATTTAAAATTTCATATACAATTCTTGTTTCGACTTCTGATTGCTTTTGTTGGGTATAGGAAGCAATTAATGATGAAATTTGCGAAAAAATTGTCGGTATCAAAAGAAAACATTGAACAATACCTGATATCATATTTTTGTTTTCAGGCGAATAATTTAAAGCGGCAAAAAATGCAATAATAAGCTGTATAACAAAAATAAACGAAGTTGCAAGCTGCCCTTCAAAAACACCTGTTGCCTGTGCTTTGATTGTTTTTTTCTTTAAAATATTGAGTGCTTTGGATAAACTTTTTCCTCTTACTTTATGCGCATTTAAAAGCCTGACCTCTAAAGGCATAGAAAAAGAATTAATGAGCTCTTTATTAACATCGACGGCAGATTTTCGCAAATTAGAATATAACTTATTTACAATATTTCCAAGCCAAAACCCGATAACAGGCTGCAAAAATATACAGGGGACAAGAATAAACATAAGCCATGACGGGATATTGGCACTTTTTAAAGATTCAAAAAGAGCGGCAAAAGCGGGAATGATGCCAAAAATAGCCATAACGGGAAGTAAAAGTATACTTTGCAAGGCTGCCGTTGTTTGAGAAGCACTTTCAACATTCATAAGACATTCAGCCTGTTTTACATTTTTAAAGTAGTCCGCCCTCATCATTAGAATTTTTTGATGAATTTCATATTTCATATCGGATATGACCGAGTTTTGCAATGTTCTGTCAAGAAGCCCGCTTGAAATTGAAGCAATTAAAGAAGCAACGCCAAATATCAAAAATAGAACAGCACCTTGAATCGGTGTTGTTAAAAAAGAATTTGTATCGGCACCGTTTTGAAAAACGGATATCATTTTTGCCGTAACAACGGGTAATAACACTGCAAACCCCTGTGCTAAGGCACAAAAAATAATTGCAAAATAAAAAAGCTTTCTTTTAAAAAAAAATTTTTTGCCAAGAAAAATATATAAATCCAATAAACTCGCCTTCATTCTTAATATCCTTTATGATTATTTCTTAAATTTTCAATATCTTTTTCTCTTTTATCTTTTCTTTCATTTTCAAGCCATTTTTGATGGAAATGGTGTTTTTTTAAAAATGCAATTTCATTTTCTCTCCATTGCTCATTAGTATATTTAACACCTATATATTCGAGCTCTTTTCTTAAAAGATAAGATTTTTCAAAATAGTCTTTTGTGCCAATGTGAGCAACGTCAGCATCACAAATTATTTTTTCCGACAAATTTTTTGGAAAAACGGGAACTTTTGTTGCCATTATAAGCTCTTTTACTTTTTGAATTTCACTTTCCGTATACATATATTTTGGCAAAATTTTATCCGCAAATCCCGCCCCCTCATCTTCATTATTTTCGTATTTCACGATATACCCCGTATCGTGAAATAAAGCTGCAGTCATTAGAATTTTTATATCCTTTTTTGTTATGCTTGAATACTTTCTAATAAACGTACAAACATTTGCCACCACTTCTTGAGTATGAAGTTTATTATGATAATGGTATGAAACGGGAATTTCGTATGTGAGCCGGTTTATAACCTCATTCCATAAATTCCTGTCAATAACCGAAATAAGAGGAAAAATTCTCCCGCACTCGGGACATTTTGCATAACTGAAAGCACTGTGAACCCTAAATGATGTTGAACAATCGGGGCAATTACACAAAACCGTATTTTTTAAATCTCTTGATTTAAAAGAACAAGCAACTTCAAGAGGGTTAATTTCCTTTGTTTTTTTGAACGTATTTTTAAGAGAAAAATATTTTAAAACCGATTTTAATTCAAAAAGTTCAAGTTCGGGATACGCACCCAACAAAAGCGCCACCATGCCGGATACCGTAGGAGTTGCAAAACTTGTTCCCGTAAGACGGTGATACCCGCCGCCATTTTTTGGCGCAAGGACATTCACACCATGTGCCGAAAATTCAATCGGCTGAATATCACTGTGTTCTACAAAAAATGGATTATTTCCAAAATTTTTATTCTCTACGCTTATACAATTTGCAAGTTCTGCGGGAAATCCCATATCATCTTCTAAGACAGTGTTTCTTTTTGAAGCAATGATAATTTTATTCTTTCTATATGCAAGCTCCAATAACTCTGAAATTTCATTCTTGTATTTTTTAAGACAAGCTAAACTCATATTAATTATCCCGGCATCGCTTTCAATTGCATCCTTTAATCCTGCAAGCATTGCTTTTCCGGAACCACCCGTTTTTGCATTTAAAACCTTATAATCCGCAATCTTGGCATTTGGAGCAATTTTTACAACTATACCCGCAACCGCAGTTCCATGACCCGCATCGTCGTTATTACTATTTTGCGGAAGCTCCGTCTTTGAAACAATGCCGTTGCCATCATCTACATATTCAAAAGAAGATGTAACCTTTCTTTTTAAAAGCTCATGCGAAGAATCAACACCGGTATCAAGGACGGCAACCGTAATCGGGCGAAGTCTTTTATTCCTTAAATCAGGTAAAGATTCATTTAAAACATCAATTAAAGAGTACATTTTTACAGCTCACTTAAAATTGTTAATAAACTTAAAATTTTATTTTCCGAATCAGGATGTTTTCTAACAAGCTCAATCACCTTTTCTGTTGCTTCCAGTTCAAATGAATCCTGTTTTGAAATATTTGAAATTTTATTTTGCATGTAAATTTCAAGCTGTTGTTCCTGCTTGATAATTACCGCACCTAAAGAAGCTAAAATATAAAAATTTTCACAATCTTCTATTGTAAAAGATTTATCAAAATCAAAAGAAACAGCAGAAATTACCCCCGTTAATTCTTCATCAATTATAACGGGAGCCGCTATAACACAAGACGGCGTTCCGTCATCCTCTACTTCAAAAAATTCTCCGCCTTGTGCTCTTTTTGCGGTTTGAACTTCCCTTGTAAGAGCAGCCATACCTACAATTCCTCTGCCCACAGGAACGGTTTTACCTATAAGAGCTTCGGAATCCGAAATTTTACTTGTCGTAGATGCAAATTGGAGGTCGTTAAATTCTTTTCTGTACACAAGAAGTGACCCCTCATCCGCTTTAAGCAATTTTAAACCTGTTTTTATCAACAGTTCAAAAGCATATTTTAATTTTTTAGGATTTTTAATACCTGCAAGCAAAAATATTTCTTCTTTACTCGACATTGAAACCTCAACTTTTTTACTGATAATTTTCAAGTATGAGTATATTTTATTTTTTTAAAATAACAAAATAGAAAAAAGTAAAATAAACCATAAGAACTATTTTATTTTTGGGTTTTTTCCTCAAAAAAACCGCTCTTAGCAGTTTTTTGCAATATTTCTTAAAAATTTACCCCTTTACAAAAAAAAAAAACAAGTAGAATGCAAATAGCATTTATTGGTAGCATAAAATACAAGTTAACTACCGTGGTGTGTATTAGGTTATTATTATGAAAGGAAATTGAAAATGACGGAAAAACAAATTAAAGAAATTAAACCTTTAAGCGAAGAAGAATTAAAAGCTGTTCCGAAAGAAGAAATTACAGACGGTAAAAAACCGGGGTCCGATGAAGTTGAAGCACAAATGGTACATTTAACTTGCCAATTATGTGGCGGTCATTACACCGTATATGGTTTCCCCGCATACTCACGCTGCCCATGGTGCGGTTCGGTTGGTAGAGTTATTTACTAAAAAATTTGAAAAAATTAAACGTAAAATCCGCATAAGACATGGTTTTATGCGGATTTTTTAATAAGATTACGGTTTTTTGAAAAAACCTCTCTATTTTAGCCCCATATAAAACAAGAGAATTAAAACAACGGGAACAACATATTTTAATCCCACATCAAAGAGTTTTGATAATTTTTCGTTTTGAAGAAAACTTTTGCCTTTAATTTTCATGACCCAACCTGCAATTAAGCATAAAATCAAACTGTTTAGAGGCATCATTATATTTGATGTCGTAAAATCCAACAATTCAAAAATAGTTTTATGAAATACGGTCATTCCGCTTAAAATTCCGAAAGACAACCCTGCAGGAATTGAAATTGAAGCAATAATCAAAAATAAAAGTCCACAGGCTTTTTTTCTCGTCATTTTAAATCTTTCGCTGAAAGTTGCAATGGGTATTTCAAGCATGCTTATTCCCGATGTCATTGCAGCGCATAAAAGAAGAATAAAAAACGCAACCGAAATAATTTCCCCGTAGGGTATTTGAGAAAATATCTCGGGCAAAGTCACAAAAACAAGCCCCGGACCGGAATTTGGCTCTAAGCCGAAAGAAAATACGGCCGGAAAAATCATAATTCCCGCAGACAACGCAAAAATCGTATCGAAAATTATTATTGTATATGCCGTTTTTGCAATACTTTTATCTTCCTTGATATAGCTTCCGTATGTCAAAAGGGTTCCGGGACCTATACTTAACGTAAAAAACGCCTGACCCAATGCAGCTAAAAACATTTGGGAATTTAATTTTGAAAAATCGGGTTTAAACATATATTCTAAACCCAAATGAGCATTAGGCAAATTGAGCGACACTACGATTAAAAACAATAATAAAAGCGCAAACAAAGGCATTAAAACCTGATTTGCAAATTCTATTCCCTTTTTTATTCCTCTTGCATTAAAAAATACGCATCCGAATAAAAACAACAAAGTGCATGCACAAACAGAAACACCGTCTTGCGTAAAATCGGAAAAATATTTTAAGTAATCATTGCATTTAAAATTAATTAAACTTTTTAAAAAATAATTAATTATCCAGCCGCCCACGACAAAATAAAAAGAAGAAACAAGAATACCCGTTACGGGGCACATTATTCCGAATGTTTTAAATTTGGGATTAATTGATTCATAAGCGCCCACGCACTCTTTTTTTGTCGTTTTTCCTACCAATAATTCAACAATCATCGGTATAAAGCAAATTGTCGCTATGATTAAAATATATATCAATAAAAAAAGTGCGCCGCCGTTTTGTCCCATAACGTAAGGAAAGCGCCAAATATTCCCTAAACCTACGGCAGAACCGGTTGCGGCAAGTATAAAGGATATTTTTGAACTCCAAATCGGTCTTTTAGCTTCCATTAACCCCCGCAAAAACACTAATTCCTAAATCATTATATCATCAAAGAATTATTTGTAAAAATAAAGAAAACAAAAAGGTCGTAACCGTATAAACTTAAAGCGCTTCAAGAAATTATTCAAGAAGCGCTTTAAGTTTTATGATAAATTGCATGATTCCGGAATTAGCAATCAGTGTCGTTATGTTCAGATATTATGCTACCATTTTTTCTACTAAATCTTCAATGTTGGTTAGTTCTTGTACCTTTTCGCCCATTGTGGAAGCACCTTGGAAAATATTTTTCAAATTAGCCTCGGTACCTGAAATTTGCGAGAGGAGGTTTGTTCCTGAAGAAATAGCGCCTGCGGTAGTTGAGATAAAGTTACCGATATTAATACCTGCAGGGTTAGTTATTTCCAACGTAATGTCAGCAAGCCCCATGCCTGCGGCACCTATCGCCGATACGGTCTGACCTACTTGGTGTACGGGATTTCCTGCGGAGGTTAATTCATGCCCCAATGTAACCATACCCGATGTAGCTCCGCAAGAGAATATTGAAGATACGCTGCCGGCCGCAATAAGAGCCTCGCCCACAGAAATCATCGTTTTTCCGATTCTATCCACCTTATCGCCAAAGTCTTTTACTTTTTCCGCAAAACTTTTTGATTTTTCCGCAAACTCTTGCATAGAGTCATTTTCTTCTTTGTATTGCGAACTCAAGTCGTTTAATCGACCAAAAAGGTCTGTTTGGCTTTTAGTATTGTTTTTGAATGCTTCAATTTGCGATTGCAATTGGTCTTGTTGTCCTTGTACAAAGGATTGTAACGCAACCGCCGATTGAGTGAGAGCAGTTATTTGACCTGAAATTTCTTGCAATTTTTCAATATCCGCAGGGTCATCACTGCCTTCTAATGCTTCTGCCTGTTGTTGCAATGCTTTTATTTGTTCTTCAACCATTTGGAGTTGTTGTTCAGCTTGTTCGGAACTTTGAACGGTTGCAAGCTGTTGAGCCTGAATTGCCATTTGATCTTGCGATAATCCCGCTAAGCTTTCTTGAACCTGCTGAATTTTTTCCACCGTATCATCATTATTTTGTTGCGCAATTTCGGCATCTCTTTCCGTTTGTTCGGATTTTACTTCCGCAACTTTAGCTTTTGTTTCTGCTGAAGTTTTTTGCGCTTTACCGTTCTTGAGTAAAGATTTACCGTTCGATTCATCTGCTTCTTCCGATTCGTCAACGTCAAAATCATCGTTTACGTTCAAATAGCTTTCATCGGCTTTTTCTTTTTTAGAAGATGAGAACAAATTGTCCCCGTCGCTTTTTGAAGCCTTTGAAGATGAAAATAACGTTTCAAAGGAAGAATCGGTAGCTTGAGTACCTGAACTTTGGCGGTTAACATAATAATCTGCAAATAAATCTTGAGCAACTTCTTTAATCATAACATTTATCTCATTTTTAATTACACATATATAAAAAGTATTTATTTAGTATATAATTTCAGTAAATACCTTTTTTGTTACATTTGTTTACAATCTTAAAACCATGATGACAAGAAGGTTTAAAGGGAAATTTTTTAACGCTTTCTGTCGGAATTTAAACCAAAATGCAAAAAAATTCGACCTTAATAAAAGTCGAATTTTTCACGATTAAATATTTTAATTTTTTATTTGTCAACAGGCTTTAGCGCAAGAAACAAGGCGACAAACCACCCTATAATCGTAAAGCCGAATAAAAAATTTAAGTTAAATATCATGCGATAATTTCTGTGTCCTTTTCTTCCCGCAATAATAGAGGGAACAAAATACAAATGCGCCAAAATAATTATAACAAAAAACAACACCGCTTTTACCATAGTCAAAACCTCAAAATTTTAAATATCGTTAATTAATCTTCTGTAAAAATCTATCATTATACCCCAATTTTTAACCGATATTCTTTCATTATCAGAGTGCATTAACCCTGATTCTTCGGAAGTTAAAACAGCAGGAAGAAATCTGAATGCATCATTTGAAATCTCGGCATAATCTCTTGCATCCGTTGCTCCTAAAGTTAAATAAGGAACGGTCGGTATGCCTCCGTAGGTTTTTTTAATAATGTCGCATAATTTTTCATAATTTTCCGACCCCACGCTTTTTGATACGGAAGGTTCCATTTCGCTTAAATATTCAATTTGAACTTCTTCGTAAGGAAGATAGGAGTATACGATTTTTTCAATTCTTTTCTTGATATCATTAACCGTAAAATCGGGTAAAATTCTTGTATCTACCATAATAGAAGCATCCGACGATACGGCATTTGCGGTTTTTGAAGCTTCAATTATCGTAACCGCATAAGTAGAATGAATTCTTGCATTGTCTTCGGGGTTCTTAGATAGCAAATGATATAAAAGCGGGCGCAAAAACACTCTGTTTGAAATTAAAAATCTCGTGGTTAAGTCGTAAGAAGGATACGTCATTAAGTAATATTGAAGCATATCATATGACATATAAGGATGGCTTTTATCGTTTGAAAACGTTTCGATTAATTTTGCCGCTTTTAATACGGGAGGATTTTCATGCGGACTTGAAGCGTGACTTCCCGTTCCTTTAATCGTAATTCTGGATAAAAGTCTGCCTTTTTCCGCCGTACCGATAAGAGCATAATATTTGCCGTTTTTATTTACGGTTCTTCCGCCTTCGTCCAACATCATATCGAAGCGGATGTTATTCTGTTTGAAATATTTAATTATTGAAGGCGCACCTTCGATTGAACCTGTTTCTTCGGCATGGGAAAAGGCAATATAAATATCTCGTTTAGGCTTAAAATTTTGTTTTGTTACAAATTTCAAAGCTTCCAATATTGCAAAAACCGACCCTTTATCGTCAATCGTACCCCTTGAATAAATATAGTCCGCATCAAAATACCCCGAAAACGGAGGATATTCCCAATTATTTTCGTTTTTTACCCCGACAACGTCGTAATGAGCCGTCAAGAGAACGGGAGAAAGCGAAGAATCTTCGCCTTTTAATTTCAAAACCAAATTATACTTATTTACTCTTTTCGCATTGCATTTTTCAAATACATCGGAATAAGCGGTTTCCAAATAATTTAAAAATTTATCGAATTCTTTAAAATCGGTATCTTTATAATTTGAGTCAATTACGGTTTTGTATTTTAAACCGTTTGAAAATCTCTCTATGGCTTCTATATCATGCATTTCCGTACTTCTTAAAACATAGTCGTTTTGATACTTATACAAATCAAAAGCCGTACGACCTATAAGCATAAGAGGGAAAATCAATACTACAAGTAAAATTCTAATTAAAATCTTCATTAATTATATTATACCACAAAAGCTCTTTACCATGCGGGCGCAATTAGGAAACAAACTCAAATAAATTTCATTAATTTCGCTTTTATCGGTATCGACAATGTTTGAGAAGCATTCGGCAAAATTTTCCCGAACACCTTCTCTTGTAACGTCTTTTTCGTCAATTCCGTCGGAAAAGTCCGCACCTTCAGTATAATGACGAAGATACTCCGTCATATCCGATAATTTTTTACCGTTAATTTCTGCATTCGGGTTATTCATAGCTTTTTCGATATTTTTTAAATCGGTATAATACGCCTTTTTATATTCTTCCGTAACCGAAAGTTCATTATCGACAATATGCCCTATTTCATGAGTTAGGGTATCTGCGCCTTGACTTAAAATATCTCCTTCAAGCGAGCCGTTTTTTCTTAAATGATTATCTTGAATAATAACTATCGCATTATCCTTTTTAGATACAAACCCGTAGGCATCTTCCGCCACCGAATGAAATTTCTTATCGGTATAAGAAAAATCATTCGGGAGTATAGAGTTTTTATCTTTTAAAATAATTATGTTATCGAGAGACGTAACCGCTTTATTTGCAATCGGGGAATATTGCTCCAAATTCTTTACGCCGTCAATTATGCTTTGCGCAAATTCATGGGATACGCCGTCCGAAACATAAATATTATAATTTGAATTAACGGAATTAATCGAATTCATTTTTTACTCGACAAACTTTAAGCGGCAGCGTTAAAAGCGGGCTTATCCAAGTCCAAATCCAAGTCTAAATCTAAATCAAGGTCCAAATCTCGGTCTAAGTCTAAATCCCTATCCAAGTCTAAATCTCGATCTAAATCTCGGTCTAAGTCTTTATCATGGTCTTTATCTTTATCATAATCTCTGTCGCAATCATATTTTATTGCACCAAGATTACCTGCGCCGATTCCACTCACTGACATCATAGCTAAACTCCTTCATATAATAATAAATCACACTTACCTTTATTTAAAAAAATTTTTCAAAAATAAAATGCTAAATTTTAATTTTAAGGTTACATTTTTTTACATTTCGAGAAAATTTCTTTAATTTAAAGGTTTTTGGTATAATGTTTGAAACAGAGTTTAGTTTAAAATGAGAGTTTATATATGATTACTTTTTTGATCGGAATTTCAATTTTAATTATAGGATACATTTTTTATTCAAAGTTTATAGAGAAACAATTTTGTATAACGGATGAAAAAACTCCCTGCTACACCAAAAACGACGGGGTTGATTTTATTCCTTTGGATGATAAAAAGAATTTATTAATTCATTTATTGAATATTGCGGGCTTAGGACCCATTTTAGGCGCCATTCAAGGAATTTTATTCGGACCTGTCGCATTTCTCATTATTCCTTTGGGGTGTATTTTTATGGGCGGAGTGCATGATTTTTGCGCAGGAATTTTATCCGTTAAAAATGACGGCATACAAATGACTGAAATTATAAGAAAATATTTCGGCAATAACGTTTACCGTTTGTGTATAATTCTTACGGGTTTTATGCTTCTTATGGTTGCTTCGGTTTTTGTTTATACATCGGGAGATTTAATAGCGGAGAGGTTTTTTCATCAAAACGATTTTTCTATTACCAATCCGGTTATGATTACGATTTATTCAATAATAGCAATTTACTACATTATAGCGGCATTGTTCCCGATTGATAAAATTATAGGGCGCTTTTACCCGTTTTTAGGGCTTTTATTATTATTTGGAACCGCTCTTATTTTATTTGGTTTTATAACAAGGGGAGTTCATTTGAATGAAATTAATTTTTTGCACTTGAACGAACATCCCAAAGGTTTCCATATAATTCCGATGTTTTTTATGACGGTAAGCTGCGGGCTTTTATCCGGATTTCATTCAACTCAGGCAACAATTGTTTCAAGAACCGTTAAATCGCAAAAGTCTGCAAGAAAACTTTTTTACGGAATGATGACCGTTGAATCGTTAATTGCAATGATTTGGGCGGCAGGAGCATATCATGTTTATTCGCTAAACCTCGTATCAAGCGCAGCGCAGGGAACAGTTACCGTCATTAATACAATTGCGGATGTTTTTGTTGCACCGCTTCTTGTTTTTGTTGTTACGCTTGCAATCGTAACACTTCCGATAACATCGGGCGATACGGCACTTAGAGGTTTAAGAATGATATTATCCGAACATTTTCATCTTGAACAATCTAAGATCATAAACCGCTTAAAAATAATCATTCCTTTAAGTGCTATAATGTTTGGAATAGTTATTTTTGCAAAAGGAGATAAAGAGTCTTTCAATTTAATTTGGAGATATTTTAATTTCGGAAATCAATTAATTTCAATACCTATGTTTCTTGCAGGAAGCGTTTATTTGATAAACAAGGGTAAAAATCCTTTGGTTACGTTTATTCCCGCAATGTTTTACGTTTTGGTGACGGGCAGTTTTATTTTAAATTCAAAAATAGGTTTTAATTTGGATTATAACGTTTCAATGGGGATTGGTTCCGTAATAACACTGATATCGGGCTACTTATTTTATAAAAAAGTAAAAACAAAGTAAGTTTTTATTATAAAATACACAAGAGGAGTAATATGTTCAATTTTTTATTTCAAGAAAAAAAACCGACAATCAAGGAAAACACCTTTATTGTATGGGAGCCTTGTTCAAAATCACACTCTGAGGTCGTACCCGGGTATGCAAAATATCTTCTTGATTTGGGATATAACGTTACCGTTCTTGTTGAACCCGAAAGATATAAAGAAGGGCTTTTTTCAAAATTTGAACATAAAAATTTGACTTTGGACAAATTAAAAAGGCATGATATTTTAAAATATTTTAAAAATTCCGATTTATCGGAAGTGCAAGGTTTAATGATAACAACAATCGGCAAACTTTGCGACGATATAAATTTTAATCAGGTATATTCTCATTTTAAAAAAAATGTTGATAAAAATAAAATTTATATGGTGGAGCATGAAGCGGCGCCTGCCGTTGATGCGGGAAAATGGAGAGAAGATTTAATTATTTTAAGAAAATTAAACTATAAAAATAAACAAGCCGTTGTTGTCAATCCTCATTATTTCGGAAACGTAAAAATAACGGAGAAAAATAAAGACATAACTAATTTTGTAACGGTCGGCGCAATAACAAAAGGTAAAAAAAATACATCAACAATTATAAATGCGGCTTTAGAATTAAAAAATAAAGGATATGACAACTTTAAAGTTACGGTTATCGGAAAGGGCTCATTAAACAATATCCCGAAAGCCGTCAGAAAAAATATCGATATAAAAGGAAGATTGCCTTTTTCAAAAATGTACGAGGAGCTTGAAAAAGCCGATTTTATGCTCACTGCATACGGAGAAGAACAAATTCGCTATAATACGTCAGGCACAAGCGGAAATTTTCAGCTTGTATTCGGATTTTTAAAACCTTGTTTAATAACAGAAAATTTCAGCCCGATTAACGATTTTAACGACACAAATGCAATTATCTACGATAATGATGATAAATATGCCGATGCAATGGAAAAATGTATTAATATGAATAACGAGGAATATAAAATACTTCAAAACAATTTAAAAAATCTTCAAGAAAACTTATATCAAACTTCATTAAACAACCTTTCAAATTTAATAGAAAAAAAACGAGGAAAAATTGGATAAAAAAATTTTTGTAATAATAAATTCGTACTACTTGGGAGATATTCTTCTTGTTAATCCTCTTGTTCAAAATATAAAAAGAATATACAAGGATGCTTATGTTGTAATGTTATCAAATAAAACTTATTATGAAGCGGCAAAAAATCAAAAAGGTGTGGATGAAGTTATTATTTGGGACAGAAAAAATAAACACAAATCTATTTTTGGAACGTTAAAATTTATTTTAACCTTTCCGTATAAAAATATTTATGCCGTTTTTCCGATTTACGGAATGGACAGACCAACAATTTTAGGCAGGCTTTTAAACCCGAAATATAACGTTGCCTTAAATAAAGGTGATTTTGCGGGCAAATTTTTAAAATACGAGTATGAAAATTTTTATAAAATGTCCCAAATTCAAGAGCAGCATTTAAGTTTGCTTAAAGGCATTACAAAAGAAGATACGATAAATTGCAAAATGGAGTATAACCCGATACCGTTTGATTTTAAATACAAAGATTACATCTGTCTTTGCCCCGTAAGCTCAAGAAAAGAAAAAGATATGCCTTATGATACGGTTGTTGAAATTATAAAAAATGCAAAAAATAAAGTTATTCTTTTAGGAACGGGAAGCGTATCAAAAGAATTATCCGAGAAATTAAAAGCAGAAAACCTTGATAATTTAATTGATTTTTCAAATAAAACAAGCATCAATGAAGCAGGCTGGATTTTAAAAAATTCAATAGGCACGATTTCTGTTGATACCGGTCTTTTACATCTTTCTCTTGCGGTCGGCGCAAAAACCGTAGGACTTTTTTACACAGACGATACAAAGTTTTTTATTCCCGATAAAAAAATATATGATAATTCCGAAACAGTCGAAGATAAAGCCCCGCTTAATATCCTAAGCTCACTTTACAAGTTAATTAATGGAGATTAATATGAATAAAATTCCTGTTGTTTTCACATTCGATAAAAGAATAATTTTAGGTGCGGCAGTATCAATCAAAAGTCTTATTGATTGCGCCCACAAAGATACATCTTATGATATTTATATATATCAAGACGATATCAGCGAAAAAACACAAAAAGAATTTCAAAAAATGGCGGAAAATACAAACCATAAAATCACGTTTTGCTTTGTTCCGAGAGAAAAATTTAAAAATGCCCCGATTAATAAAAACGGAAGCTGGAGAGAAATCGTTTATTACAGGCTGTTAATCCCCGATTTGCTGCCAAATTACGATAAAGTAATTTATGCTGATACGGACGTTTTATTTAAAGGGGATTTAACCGAAGTTTATAATACAAATATAGACGAATTTGAATGTGCGGCCGTCGGAATGGAGCCGAATAACGAAAATATGATATGTCATAAATATTTTCCCGAAAATAAAAACGATATAACATATATTTCAAGTTTTATTCTTTTTAACTCCAAAAAAATGAGAGAAGAAAATTTCGTAAAAAGAATGTTTGATACGGTTAGGGAATTTAATACAAGGCTCAAATTCTTTGATTTAGACGTATTAAATATTACCTGCGATAAAATTTTAAATCTTCCTTTCAGATACGGAGTTTTTCAAAGTATTTATTATAACGAGGATTTTAAGGGGGGTTATGAATACTCGTTTTTAAAAAACCTTTATACGGAAGAGTATCTAAAAGAAGAAAAAGCAAAAACAATCCTGGTGCATTACGCAGGAAAACCCGGAAAACCATGGAGATTAAAAAATATTCCGAAAGATTACAAGGAATATATGGATAAAATTCCAAAAAGTTTGAAAAAATATACATTCAGAGATATAAGAAAAAAGCTTTTTTCAAAAGTTTAATTTTGGCAAAATTTTTTTTTCACAAACGTTATATGTAAAAATTTTAAAAAAAGGGGGTATTAAAGTGGTAAATAGTGTTCAAAATGCAGCAAATCCAAACTTTAGCGGAGTTGTACAACAAAACTATCCCGTATCGCTTTCAAAACAAGAAAATAAACCGAACGTAGTTTATCCTAAAAATGACCGCATAATTCCTGAGATGACCCCCGCAATGGCACATGCGCTTCCTGCCGTTATGGGCATAGGAACAGGCATTGTATCCGCCGTTGTACCGTATGAAAGAAACAAGACTTCGGTATTGAAAAAAGCGGATGAAGCAATTACCGCACACAAACAAGAACTTGAAGCAGCATATAAAAATTCGGATGATTATAAATTACAGCAAGGTCTTGTGGAATATGTCGACGACGTGTTTAAAACTCAAAAAGAAGATTTGGAAAATTTCCACAACACAAACGATATTAATAATTTAACGAAAGAATTAAGCGAAGAGCTCAGATTAAAAAAAGCTCAATATAATGAAACGATAGGCACACACTTTGCAGTCAAAGAAATTGCAAAAGCAAATAAAGCAATGCATGTTGACGAGCCTGCAAAAGAATTTGCGGAAAAAATAAAAGAACAGGCAAAAGAAAAAGTAAAAGGCTTTAAGAAAACGGCTGCCGCAATCGGCATTTTGGCAGGCGCTGCCGTCGGCGGAGTAATTTACAAAACAATCAATGATGTCCACAATAAAAAAGAAAATCAAAATAAATAGTTTTTATAAAATACAAAGATAGCCCTGAAATTATTCAGGGTTTTTCATTAACAACGTAATTAAACGGTAAAATTTTTCTTTAAACCGTTTAGAAATTATCCAAACTCACACCTGAACGGCGCTATAACCATGCTTTATAAAAAATATAAAGCACTTGCAATTTTAAGGAGGGTTTAGAGTATAATAAAATTATGGAAAAGATTTTTGATTTAATTTCATCGGAATACGATTTTATGAATAATATAATTTCTCTTTATACTCATAAAATAATTAAAAAAATTGTGATTAAATATGCAAAATTAACCGATGATATGCTTGTTCTCGATTTATTTACGGGAACGGGGGATATTGCGGGAGAAATAAAAAATAAACACCCTTTTATTACGGTTGTAGGCGCCGACAATTCAAGAGAAATGCTCCGCATTGCACAAAAAAAATATAAAAATATTTATTTTCTAAAAGAAAATTCTTCAAATTTAACCTTCAAAACAGGGGTTTTTGACAGAGTTTTTTCAACATTCGGATTGAGAAATTCGGAAGATAAAATTAAATCAATTCGAGAAATTAAACGTGTTTTAAAAAAAGGCGGTCTTTTTTTGCATCTTGATTTCAACAGCAAAAGCAAAATCTCAAAAATATACGACAAATATGTTTTGCTTTGTGCAAAATTTTTTGCAAAAAATAAAGAAGCCTACAATTATTTAATAAATTCTAAAAATTCGTATTACACTTTGAATGAATTAAAAGAAATATTTTTAAAAGAAGGATTTGAAATCGAATTAAACAAGAATTTTTTATTTGATGTAATTAATCTTCAAATAGTGAGGAAAAAATGAATTTTTGTGAAATTTGCGGAGAAAAATTAACCGAAAAAGAATGCGAGAATTGCGGAATATCGGAAGGAATCGTTCCGTATTGTCCGAATTGCAAAGAATTTCGTTTTCCTCATTTTAATACGGCGGTAAGTTCCGTTATTTATAATTATGACTTTTCAAAAATTCTTTTAATAAAACAATACAAAAAAGATTACAATATTCTTGTTGCAGGATATGTAAATAAAGGCGAAACTTTGGAATGCGCCCTAAAAAGAGAAATCAAAGAGGAAGTCGGACTTAATATTATTTCTTTTAAATTTAACGAAAGCAGATATTTTGAAAAATCAAACTCGCTTATTTGTAATTTTATAACAAACGCAGAAAATGAAAATTTTACGTTAAATAACGAAGTTGATTTTGCAAAATGGTATACGGGACAAGAAGCAAAAGAGGCGGTTTTCAAAAACAGTTTTGCAGAATATTTTTTAAACTTATCTTTATCAAAAATCCCCTTTTAAAAATTCAAGACAAATTTTCATAAAATCATCTTTAAAATGCAGATATAAATCTTCCGCATGAATTCCTTTGTTAAAAAGATGATAACTTTTTTTGCACTTTGCTTCATCATATAATTTTTTGGTATGCCAAAAGCAAACCGTAGGGTCATTTTCTCCCGCTAAAAAGAGCGTCGGCGCTTTAATGTTTTTAATATAATCAATCGGTTTGTCTATTTTATGAGGAATAATCGACGGACGTATTGATAAAAACCTTTTTAATTCAAATTTTTTAAACGTTTCGCCCCATGCTTCTTTTTTCCACATTTTATTTTCAATTTTGCTAAATTCAACGGGAGCGGAAACTAAAATCAATTTATTGATAATATCCGTTTTTGAAGTAAATACGGAAGATATGGCACCGCCTAAGGAAAATCCCATAAGATAGATTTTTTCATACTTATCTTTTAAATAATTTACGACAGCGGATAAGTCTTTTTCTTCTTTGGCGCCGAACGTATAAAACCCTGAAGAATTTCCATGACCTCTAAAATCAAAAACACATACATCAAAAAATTCAAAAAAACTTTCGCTGATTTTTTGAAAAGCGTTTGAATTTTTAGTCATGCACCACCCCGGCGCTAAAATTAATACCTCTTTTTTGTTGTTTTCATACAAATCAAGAGAAATTTTTATATTATCTTCCGATTTAATATACAAATTTATTCTTCCTTGTTTAATTTTATATTTAAAAAGCGGGCATTTCACCCGCTTTAAAATTTTATCGGTTATCCCTCGGCAACAACTGTTGCGATTAAATCGCCGTAACTGTTAAAGCTGCCGTCGGTTTTTTCTACTATGTAGTTATATCCTTCTTTTCCTTCAATAGCTTTTTTTGCTTTTTCTAAAGCAATTTCATAATCATCCGTTTCTATAACAAGAGTTCTTGATAATTCGGAGTGATTTCTTTCAGTATAAACTTGATACATTTTTATTACCTTTCTATAAATTTTTTATAATTTCATCCCTAAATTCGGTTGTAGTGGCGCTTCCGCCCAAATCCGCCGTTAAAACTTTTCCTTCTTTAATAGTTTTATAAAACGCATTTTCAATTTTTTTGGCACCCTCATTCTCGCCCAAATGTTTTAACATTTGAACGGCGCAAAGTAAAAGTGCGGAAGGATTTGCAAGATTTTTTCCTTTAATGTCGGGAGCTGACCCATGAACAGGTTCAAAAACGGCACAATCAAGTCCTATGTTGGCGCCCTGCGCAACTCCCAAGCCGCCGATTAAACCTGCGGTTAAATCGGAAACTATATCGCCGTACAAATTAGGCATAACAAGAACATCAAACTTTGACGGATTTTGAACCAATTGCATACAAAGAGCGTCAACCAAAATTTCTTTATATTCAATTTCGGGATATTCTTCGCTTACTTTTCTTGCGCATTCTAAAAATAAACCGTCGGTTAATTTGCAGATATTCGCTTTTGATACAGCCCAAACGGTTTTTCTTCCGTATTTTTTAGCGTATTCAAAAGCGTATTTGACAATTCTTGTTGAAGCTTTTCTTGTAATGATTTTAATTGAATGCATTGTATCATCATCAATTTTTTCTTCAACGCCCGCATAAACATCTTCCGTATTTTCTCTTACAACGACAAGATTAACATTTTCAAACGGTGTTTTAATACCGTCGATATTTTTACAAGGTCTTAAATTAGCATACAAATCGAGTTCTTTTCTAAGTCTTACGTTGACAGACCTGAACCCCTTTCCGATTGGAGTTGTAACAGGGGCTTTAAGAGCAGTTTTGTTTTTTCTTATGCTCTCAATTACTCTTTTCGGGAGAGGATCGCCCTCAATTTCCGCAACGTCGGCACCTGCCGTTTGGACGTCCCAATTGATTTTAATTCCCGCCGCTTCAATTATTTTCAATACCGCATCCGATATCTCGGGACCTATCCCGTCCCCTTTTATTAAAGTTACGTTGTGCATTATATTTTTCCTTTATGCAAATGTAAAGTCACCGTTTTTCTTGATATGTTCAACAAGTCCGCCGTCGTTTAAAAGCTTTATCATAACATCGGGCAAGGGCATGATTTTTATTTCTATGTTTTTTGTCACATCTTTTAAAATTCCTTTTTGAACGTCAAGTTCAAGTTCATCCCCTGCATCAATTTTATCGGTATCGCATTCGATTAAAAGAAGTCCGATATTAATTGCGTTTCTATAAAAAATTCTTGCAAAACTTTTTGCGATAACTGCGCCAACACCTGCAATTTTAATGATTTGCGGAGCATGTTCTCTTGATGAACCAAGACCGAAGTTGTTTCCCGCAACGACAAAATCGCCCTTTTTCATTGAACTTGCAAAATCAGGGTCCGCATCTTCCAAAACATGTTTTGAAAATTCCTCTAAGTTGCTTCTTAAATGAAATAAACGTCCCGGAGCAATATGGTCGGTTGATATGCCGTCTCCGAATTTAAAAGCCTTACCTTTTTTAATTTCCATAAAATTCTTCCTTAATTTCTTTTGTTTCAATTATAATATAAACTATGGAAAATGAAAGATTAAAAATCGGAATTTACGGATTGGGTCTTATAGGCGGTTCGCTTTTAAAAGTTCTTCATAAATTAAATAAATATATTCTTATCGGAGTTTCAAAATCGTCTTTTAAAAAGGCCGAACAATTTTGTGATATCGCAGGATATGACATTAATCTTTTATCCGATTGCGATGTTGTTTTTGTTTGTTCAAAAATGAAAGATACAAAAAACATTCTTCAACAATTAAACAATATTGTTAAAAAAGAAACCGTAGTATCCGATGTTTGTTCAATTAAAGGGTTTTTAAAAGGAGAGTATAATTTTAATTACGTTCCGACACACCCTATGGCGGGAATCGAAAAAAACGGATTTGAAAATTCTTTTCCCGAGCTATTCATCGGAGCAAAATGGATAATTTGCAAAAAATCCGACATTATGGAAAAAATAATAAAAGATACCGGCGCCGTTCCTTTATATTTAAACGAAAAAGAGCATGATAATTTAACGGCTGAAATTTCTCATTTTCCTGCTTTGATGTCCCTTGCTTTATTTTCAATTGCGGACAATGAAGCTAAAAAAATCGCTTCGTCAGGCTTTAGAGATACAACAAGGCTTGCAATGACGGATAAAGATTTAATTTTTGATATGAAAAATTTAAACAGGGAAAACATAATAAAAACGTATAATAAATTTACGGAAGAATTTAACAGAATAATGAATATGAGCGAAGAAGAATTTAAAGACTTCTCCTTTCAAAATTCAAAAAAAAGAAGTACAATGTATGATAATTCGGGGAAAAATATACTTTGATAAAGAGGAAATTTAGAGCATATAAAAGATTATTCAAACAAAAAGGCTTATTAAAAATAAGTTTATTGGATGAATATATTGTAAAACAGGTTTTTGAAGTTTTTGTTTTAGGGGTAATTATTTTTACTTCAATTATTTTTGCATCAGAAACTTTTACCCAGTTAATCAAACAAATTACCCTGTACGGCATACCCTTTAATATCGCCATAATAATGATTATTTTAAATTTACCGCAGGTATTTGTTTTAACAATCCCGATTTCAACACTTTTTGCAACCGTTATGACAATAAACAGATTGAGCTTGAACTCTGAAATTACGGTTTTAAGAGCATGCGGAATAGGAATTTCGAGAATTGCAAAACCCGTTTTTGTTTTTGCGCTTTTTATGACTTTAGTAAGCTTTATTATTAATGAATTTGTCGTCCCTGCAATGAGTACACAATCAAGACAGCTTGCAATTTATTCTCTCCAACAAAAACATGTTCCCGAGGGAAGAAAAAATTTCACAATCAACGAAACAAATTCTGACGGTATATTAAAAAGGTTATTCTATGTTCAAAGTTGCGAAGATAAAACTTTAAACAACATAACCGTTCTTGACGTTTCAAAAAAAGATACGATTCAATTAATTCAAGCAAAAGTCGGCACAACTTCAAACGAAGGGTGGATTTTTGACAGCGGAGTAATTTATACTCTTTCAAATACGGGAAAAATTTTCAACACAACCCTTTTTGACAATTCGGTTGTAACTTTCGGGGTGGAAAGTTTAACTAAATTTGCAAAAGAAGAAGCAAGCCAGTTTAACTTCTTTAAATTAATGAAATATATTAAAGATAATGCCAAAAATGCCGATTTTTTGGAAAAATTACATACGGAATACCAAATTCAGCTTTACGATAAATTGGCACTTCCCGCAACAACGTTTGTTTTGGCGCTTGTAGGCATTCCCCTTGCGATAACTCCTCCGAGAGTACGATATAACAGAGGATTTTTATTCTCTATCATGATAATTTTTGTATATTATGTTATTCGTGCCATTTCAATTAACTTGGGCGAAGCAGGGAAAATTCACCCGTTTTTTGCGGCATGGCTTCCCGTTATTATAATCGGCATTATCGGGTTTATTTTGTATAAGAAAAAAGCATATTCGATAACGTAAAATTGTTGATTTTTAAACTACATGCGACATAATGCATAAGCACTGCCGTCTGAAATATTGTTAACAGAGGGCACAAGTTGTGCAAAATGAGAACTGTAAATCAGAGAACATGCACTGCCTATACCGCCCAATGTTTCGTTATAATCACACCATGAATAATTATCGGATACCCATATATGAAAAATATCTTCCATAGGTTCAACAAGTCCAAAATCGCTTGCTGAATTAGCTTTATATTCAACACATTCCTGACTGTCGCAATCACTATACATTTGTTTAAATACAGTAGAAAGTTCGCTTGATGAAATCATATTACTCCTGCTGCCACATGCTTTTGCAGCTCCGGCATAATAATCATATTCATAAGGTTCGTAATCACTATTACAAGCATGTATCCCCCAATCATCCCCATGCTCTTGACACTCTTCTAAGCTCACTCCTTCGGGTTGAAATAATGCTCCAAAGCAGGCATCGCCTATTTTGATTATGCAATTGTCGCCTATGCCGGTTGCGTTAATGAAGGATATGTCTTTTCCGACACGGTTTGGGGCTTTGTTTCCGTCTATGTCGATTATGGCTGCAATACAATTCATGGCATTATTGTTTGTGCCGTCATTGTTCCAAGTGAAAATTTGAGGGTCAAGTTCATTGCAGTTTTTATTATATGATAGGTCAGTTCCTAATATTCCTCTTGTTTCATTATCATAATCATCGGCTAAGTTTTCATTTCCGCCGTTTTTAAAGAGTTTTCCGTTTGTTGCTTTTGTTATATCATAAGTTTCTCCTGAGGGGAAATTTATTATTTTATATCCCCAACAATCATCAAGAGAATTAGTATCGCAAATTCTGTTTATTTTATAATATTGGCTTAATTTTTGTACAAATTCGCTTGTTGCATCGTATTTTTCTTCTCCCGTTCCGTAATACGGACCGATACCGTAGTTTAGCGCCATATTTTCGATTGATTTTGCAAATTTATGTTTTGAAGCTATGGTGTGTTTTGCTCTTACATTATCCATAACTTTTCCGAAGATAAAATTTATCATAAGGATACTTATTATTCCTATGATAACAAGAGCAATGAGGGTTTCTGCGAGAGTGAAAGCGGAATTTCGCAGTGCGGAGCGACCGTAAGGGAAGCGAAGGCACGCCAAGGTTTTAGTCCGATGAAGCGAAAAAATGCTTTTGCATTTTGAAGCGAAATGACGGACAAAAACCGCTAGAAATTCCAAGAGAGCGGAATTTCGCAGGGTGAAGGGCGAAAGCCCGAAACCCGCCAAGGTTTTAGTCCGATGAAGCGAAAAAATGCTTTTGCATTTTGAAGCGAAATGACGGACAAAAACCGCTAGAAATTCCAAGAGAGCGGAATTATATTTTTTTACCAATTTATTTTTACATACCACCAACGTTAAAAACCTTTTTATAAAATAAATTTAATTATATTTTTTTTAATACATCCTGTCAAATAAAAAAGCCGCTAAAAAATTAATAGCGACTAAAATAGAATATAGATTAAAAAAATTAAATATTTGCAAATTGCTTATTAAAATCGGTTTCTCTTTCAAAATTATACGCAGCCTGCAAGAGTAGATTATCTTTCATGACATCTGTTAATAAATGCAAACCGATAGGCATTCCGTCTTTATCAAAACCGCAGGGAACGCTCATCGCAGGCGAGCCTATTAAATTAGCGCAAATTGTTCCGATATCCGTTAAATACATTTTTATGGGATCATCATTTCTTGAACCGATATCAAAAGCAGTATTCGGACAAACGGGAGAAACAAGAAGGTCAACTTCTTTAAATACTCTTGAAAAATCGTCTTTTACAAGCCTTCTCATTTGTTGCGCTTTTTTATAGTAAGCGTCGTAATATCCGCTCGAAAGTGCATACGTTCCAAGCATTATGCGTCTTTTAACTTCATCGCCGAAGCCCTCTTGACGGGTTTTTGTATACATTTCCATTAAGTTTTGAGGGTCTTTTGTACGGTAACCGTATCTTACGCCGTCGAACCTTGCAAGGTTGGAGCTTGCTTCTGCGGTTGCAACGATATAATAAATACCGATTGAATGCTTTAATAATGGTAATGACACCTCTTTAATCTCGCAACCGAGCTTTTCATAAACTTTAACGGCGCTCATAACCGCTTTTTTCACGTCCTCATCAACATCGTCGGTTAAAAGCTCTTTAATAACCCCTACTTTTAAACCTTTAATATCATTTTTTAAAGTATCAAGCGGGTTTTCAACCTTAACATTTAACGATGTCGAATCTTTTTTATCATACCCTGCAATAGCATAATAAAGGTTTGCAACATCTTCCACACATCTTCCGAAAGGTCCGATTTGGTCTAATGACGAAGCAAAAGCGATTAAGCCGTACCTTGAAACCCTGCCGTATGTAGGCTTAAAACCCGATATACCACAAAAACTTGCAGGAAGTCTGATTGAACCTCCCGTATCGGAACCTAAAGATATATAAGATTCAAGAGCGGAAACACTTGCAGCAGAACCGCCCGATGAACCGCCCGGAACTTTATTCAAATTAAACGGATTGTGAACTTTCTTAAAAGCCGAATTTTCATTACTTGAACCCATTGCAAATTCATCAAGGTTGGTTTTTCCGATAACGGGAATTAAGTTTTCTCTTAATTTAATTGAAACGGTAGCGTCATACGGAGAAACGAAGTTCTCTAAGATTTTAGACGAAGCCGTTGTTTTATATCCTTTAAAATTAATATTGTCTTTTAGCGCCAAAGGAACACCCGCCAAAATCGGGAGTTCTTCTTTGTTTTTAATTTTTTCATCAACTTTTTTAGCCGTTTCAAGCGCATATTCTTTTGTTAAAGAATTAAAAGCACCGATTTTATTTTCAACTTGCTCTATTCTTTTATACATTTCTTCGGTAAGTTCAACGGCGGAAACTTCTTTTTTTAACAATGCTTCTCTAATTTCAACCGCAGTTTTTTTCAATAGTTCCATAAATCAAAACTCCATTTTATGTTAATATAATTTTATGTCAAACATAAAATTTGGTAAATGGGGAGAAGATGAGGCATGTAATTTCTTAATAAAAAAGAAATACAAAATCATCGAAAAAAATTATAAGTTCTCAAGATACGGCGAAATAGACATAATTGCCCTTGATAAAGACGAATTGTGTTTTATAGAAGTTAAAACAAGAAGTTCAAATAAGTTCGGCATAGCCATGGAAGCAATTACAAAAGATAAATTATCAAAAATTTTATTAAGTGCAACAAATTACATGTCACACACTCAAATTAAATTCAAAAGATACAGAATAGACGCAATTTCTGTCGAATTAATCGAAAACGACAAACCGAAAATAACACACATTAAAAATATCGAATTTTAGCAAATAAAAATTTTTACAAGTTTTATAGATTAGCGCATATTATTGGGATTATTTTTTATGGAAATACAAAATTCGTTTCTAAATTTATTTAGAATTAACAAAAACGAAAATATTCAAGCAAAACAAAACACAAATTACTTAAAAGGTATTACAAACCCTCTAAGACCTCTTGAAGCGGATACCATTTCTTTTACGGGAAAAAAAGTAAAGCAGGAAAAAGAAATTTCAAGTTCAAGCGATAAAAAAATAAGCAAATCCGAAAGATGCTCCCTCAATTTAACGCAACAAATTTATGATGAGTCAGACAGGGCGTATGATAAATTAAAACAAACTTTAAGAGATGCTTTTCCGAAATCCGACGTTATTGATTTAGAAACAGACGCAGCGGAAGGCAGAGTTTTAAGAGCAATTCATCAAGACCATGATACACCCGTTATTATGATTGTAACAAGGAAGAAAACTCCCGATTCAATGTCTGAAAAAATGGCTCAAAAACATATAAGAAGTAAAAAAGCAGCCAAAAAAGAAATTAAGGATATCTTAGGGGCAAGAATCATAGTATCGGAAAACGACCCTAAAAGCGGCGATTATGTTTTAGGGCAATTATCGAAAGCAATCAAAAAAAACAAACTTAAAATAACATCCGTTAAAAACCATGGACAAGACGATTCAAAATTGAATTACGCTTCGCAAAAGAAATTGTTGAAATTTGTAAATACGGCAAGGGAAAACGGCTGTCCAAACTGCGAATATCACGACCAACCGAGAGATACCGGGTATATTGCAATGCATATTTTAACCGATGAAATAGAGGACGGTTTTAGCGCAGAAATTCAAATTATGGGCTCAAACGTAGAAAGATTTAAGCATATCGAAGATTTATTTTATAAATGTTTATCGGATAAAGAAATACCCAAAAAATACAAACCGCTTAAAGAAATGTTGACACCGATTAAAGAAGATGAGCAACTTGGAAGCGACTTTAGAGAATATACAAGAAGAGCTTATGCTTATGAAAGACAAAAAGTAGCTCGAAGCAACGAAATGGCAAGTTTTCTTCATATTCCGGACGACTTGGATATTCCCGAGGAATTTGATTTTAATAACATAGAAACAACAAAAAGATACTTGGATTTTGTTCATAAACCAAAAAAATAAAAAGATAAAACCCTAAAATCGACTTTTTCTTTGTCGTATTTTAGGGTTTTAATTAAAAATCACGTTTTTAAATTATTTTGTACAGAAAACATAGTACTCATTAAGACTGGAATCATTGCCTGTGGCATAAGTGCCTAAAAAATTGCTGTTATAAAAATTCCCCGAATTAATAAGCGGTCCAAGCGCTAAATCAGAGTTGAAATACAAAGAGGTGTCATTATAAGGCATTTGGGCAGCATAAACACCGGGACAGGGGTAGCCGGACTGAAGATGATTGTATACACCTACCTGATTTGAAACGATAGTTCGCCACTTATACGGATACAAACTTGATGAGTATGGAGAATTAATTCCAAAAGATTGAGCTCTTAAAGTTACTGCATTTTTTTCTTCAACCGAAGGAGAATTTGAACATCCGTTATCTCCGCATATATAATCAACAATTTTTCGAGCATCCGAAAAGGATAGAATTTTATCTTGTCCGCCGCAATATTTTATAACGGATGCATACCAGATATTATCTTTATAATTGCTTCCGTTCATGTTATAACTGTATGTATCACATATTTGATTGTTTCCCCATGAAGCATTTAAACATTCTGTTGTATTTACTTTTCCATAAGCGGATACAATATCCGCAACGGTAATTGGAGCAGGTAAACAAAGACCGAGTGCTTTTCCTATGCAAGAATCACCGATTTTTTTAGCACTTCCGAATAAATAAATATCTTTATACAACGTATTCGGTTTTTTCTCTCCGTCAACATCCGCAACTCCTGCAACGCAAGCTAAGGAAGTATTCCCGACATGTACACCCGGGTCAACCGGAGGACATTTTGAATTATAAGATAGTATCATTCTAATACCGTCTATTGTCATAATTGCAATATTATTGCTTGTCCAGTCATTATTATCGTCTACCGTATCTAAACCAAGCTCTGCGCCTGTTTTAATATCCGATATTTTATAAGTATCTCCGCTTTCATTTAAAATAATTTCATCATAATTTTCACCGAAACAATCAGAAACAGGGGGTAAATCGTTTGGAGAATTGCCAACTCTACATACTCTGACTAATTTTAAGTGCTTTTGAAGTTCGTCGACAAAATCGGCAGTATCAACATAATACGGCCCCATTTTACCGTTTAGGGTCATCATTTCCGAAGCTTTATTAAATTTTAATTTTGATACTTCAACTTGATGTTCTCTTACTTTTGTTTGAATTAAATAATTTAAAGCAGGCATCATAATTGCAGCGACAATTCCTATAACGGCAAGTGCAATCAGTGTTTCCGCTAAGGTGAATCCTTTTTTCATATCATCTTTCTTCTTAACCCCGCTTAAACCCCGTTTTTCTTCGGGGGGGGGGGGGGAAACCGTTTTAAATTCATAAATTACCCCTTTTTGATATTTTTATTATACGGGATGTATAAGAATTTTGCAATATTAAAAAATCGGCACCTAATTAAAAAGCAAACTGCATAAAACAATTACCAAAAAATTTTACATACGGCAAAGAGTGTAGATACCATAAGTATCAGGAAATGCCCACAATACATTCCAGCCATGGCGAGTATATTCAATCATTGAGGCACCTTTCTCCCTAAAATCGCTGCTATCGATCCATAATTCTATACCATAAACCGCAGATTCATCAAAAGGAGGCTCGATGAGTCCAAAATCACTTGCAGAATTTTCTATATACTTTCCACTACTATCGTATAACTTATCAAATAGCCCAAAATCACTCTCGGACAATAAGTTATTCTCACCACCACAAGCTTTTACAGCACCGGCATAATAATCATACCCATTTCCAAGTGCAGAATCACAATAACTCAAACCCCACTCGTCTTTATGCTCCATACACTCTTCATAGCTCACTCCATCGGCTTGAAACATTGCCCCAAAGCAAGCATCGCCTATTTTGATTATACAATTATCGCCTATGCCTGTTGCATTAATAAACGATATGTCTTTTCCGACACGATTTGGGGCTTTGTTTCCGTCTATGTCGATTATGGCTGCGATACAATTCATGGCATTATTGTTTGTGCCGTCATTGTTCCAAGTGAAAATTTGAGGGTCAAGTTCATTGCAGTTTTTATTATATGATAGTATGAAACGG
>CAJOJE010000014.1 GCA_905234865.1 Candidatus Gastranaerophilales bacterium | reverse complement strand
TCTTAACCTTACCCATTCCCAACCTTTTGGCAGTTCATACGGAATTTCATCTTCTGTTATCGGGGGTAGCGGTTTTTCTTTTTTGATTTTACCGTCTTTAATTAATTGTTCTTTTTCAGCTTTAATTCTTTCAAGCAAAAGTTTCGCAGGTTCATCTTTTGGATCTTGTTCAACCAACTTCCCCTGCATTGCATATTGTAATATCGCTTTTTTTAAAGTTTCCGCTTTCATTATTTTCCTTATGATTGTATTTTTATAAAAATTTTGTTATAATGTAAATACGAGTTAGCTCGAGATGGATTAAAGCTGGGTTCTCGAATGAGAGTAGGCGTATGCTTAGAATTCCTTTGCTCCGGGGGTTAACTTGTTTTTTGTTTTAACCTTTCTTTTATTTTAGAAATTATGTTTTCAGGGTCTTTTTGAATTTCATCTACTATAAAATCTACCGTTCTTTGTGAATAAGAATAGCTAGGTTTTGCAAATTGAGTATGAGGATAACAAAATTCTATTTTAGATTTTAAATCAAAGTATTTGCAAAACATTTTAAAGTGATATTGATTAAATTCTTTTTCATCTCCGTTATATTTCAATACTATTCCTAAATTTTTTAATTTATTATTTACGGCTTTGTTAATAGTTTTCATTGTATAAGCGTGAGTTTTATTAGGGTCTTTAAGTTCTTTAATTATAACCCCTTTTGTTTCGGCATTTTTATCTAACGCAATTACGTCAGTTGCCTTATCTTTATCTTTTGTTATGTAATGGACGTGTTCAATTCTTATTGCAAAATGGCTATTACTTACTTCCGATATCTTTTCAATTTTATCGTTTAAACCAATCAACTTTTGGGCAATTTTATCAGAATATTTTGCTTTAATCTCGTTTTCATCAAGTGCTTTTTCTTTTACAACTAAATTAAGAAAATTTAGAGAAATTAACTCTGTAATATCAATCCCATGGAATTTTTGCATTTTTTCGCCAAAATTAAACAAACAAGATTGAAACAAAGGAACATAAACCATTTCATATTCTTCTGTGATAAAATGAGTACTTGTATTTCTTAGCTCTATTATTTTTTCAAGATTTAATCTTAAAGGATCTTTATCATTAGTAAAGATTAGACGAATACAATTTTCTAAATTGATAGTTCTCTCAGGATTATCTTTATAGTATATACTTTGTTCCCCTTTTGTTTTTATTAAATGAGATTTTAGCATTAACTCCCAAGCGTTGCAGATAAAAAATGCAAAACCTTCAACCCTATATCTTATTGTAGGCTTATTATATATTTCAACAGCTAATATAAATGCTTCTTTTGATTTTTCCAGTAATAAATCTGCAATCAAATCACTTCTCCCATTGTTTAAGTTGTTCGGAATTTCCGAATAACTTAATTATACATCATTTAACTTTAAGCATGGCTTTTATTTTACCTAAAACATCATCAATGTTTTTATCAAGCTCTGCCCTTTGTTTTTGGTAGTTTTCAAGAAGTTCCATAGGTGGCAGGACTTCTTCTTCCTCATACGGATAACCGCACAAATCGAGGTTATAATTGCGTTCTTTTATCTCATCTATCGTATATTTTTTAGATTTAAAGAATCCGTCTATTTCAATTTCTTTTCTATTATTCCACCACTCATCAACCGGTTTTAAGTGTTCACGTTTCATTGGCTTGGTTTTAGAAAAATTTTTATACCCATCAGGCATATCAAGTCTGTAAAACCAAGTTTCACGAGTTGGTTCACCTTTAGTAAAGAATAAAAGGTTGGTATTAATAGAAGTATATGGTGCAAATACACTCTTTGGAAGTCTTATAATCGTATGTAAATTGCAATCCGTCATAAGTTTTTCTTTTATTCTTGTTTTAACACCCTCACCAAATAAAGCACCGTCAGGAAGAACGACACCACATCTGCCTTGGGGTTTTAGCATTGCAATAATATAAAGCAAGAACAAGTCCGCTGTTTCTTTTGTTCTATAAGCGGAGGGAAAATTGCTTTCAATTCCGTCTTCTTCAACACCGCCAAATGGTGGGTTTGTTACGATGCAATCAACTCTATCGGCAGGTGAAATATTATTTATCGGTTTTGATAGAGTATTATCTCGTCTTATGTTTATTGGAGTATCTATCCCATGCAATATCATATTAGTTGTGCAAAGTTGGTGCGGAAGCGGTTTCTTCTCTATTCCAAAGATGTTATTATTTAAGGTTTCACCGTCTTCAGTTTTTTGTATCTGCTTTTTCAAGTGTTCAATCGAACAAGCTAAAAATCCACCAGTACCGCAAGCAGGGTCAAGAACTTTTTCACCTAACTGCGGGTTAATCATATCAACGATAAATTGAGTTACCGCACGAGGAGTATAATATTCTCCAGCGTTACCTGCTGATTGTAAACTTTGCAAAAGTTGTTCGTAAATATCGTTAAAAAGGTGTCTGTCTTCACTCGAATTAAAATCAATTTCGTTAATCTTATTTATAACTTGGCGTAACAAAGTACCTGATTTCATGTAGTTATAAGTATCTTGGAAAATATTCTTAATAATAAAAGCACGTTTATCGGAGTCGTTTTCGAGGTTCTGCAAGTACGGAAACAAGTCGTTATTGATAAAATCAATAAGTTCATCCCCTGTCATACCCTCGTCATCTTTTGCCCAAGTTGAATAGCGGTATTTTTCTTCAAGCGGTGAAGTATAGTCATCACTCATAACTTCGGCTTCTTCTTCCTTATCAGCAAAAATCTTTAAAAATAACATCCAAACAATTTGAGAAAGCCTTTGAGCATCACCATCAACACCTGTATCTTTTCTCATTATGTCCTGTATCGCTTTTATTACACTTGATATGTTTGGCATTGTTACTCCTTAATTGTAAAATTTGTTTATATTGTTTTCACATAATTCTTTTGCTTGTTTAAGTACAGATAAAAGATTCTCATATTCAACCGTTTCTATGATTTTTCCTTCATCGCTCTGCGAGGGTGCATAATCATCCCAAAAATTATCAAAATAAAACCTTATGCGACCATTATTTGATTCAATTTTTTGTGTCAAATATTTTTCAATAATCAATTTAAAATACATTAAATTTCCAAGGAAACCTGTTTCTCTTTTTGATTTTTTTTGCACAAGGTTATATTCATATAAAACTTCATTAAAACTATCATAGATCTGTTTTAATAGTTCTCTTGTTTTATCTTTTTCTGAAATTAATTCATAGTTATTCATTAAATTTTCAAGTTTATTTATTGTTTCAATATATCTTTTATTAATCTCAAAAACTTTCTTTTCCCGAATTTCTTTTTTCCAACTATCTAAAGCTTTCCACGCTGTGACAGCCATTAAAAATGTTGAGACCCCTGTTAATCCATTAAATACTAATTGCCACTCACTAGACATTACGCCACCTCATCATTAAACAATTCTCTTTCAAGTTCTCGGATTGCTTCTTCGTATTTATCTTTTCCACCAAATTCTTTAACTATTTCTAATGGAGTTCCAAAAGAGTCAAATGGCTGAAACTTCAGGATTTCTCTACTTTCAATCTCCATTATTCCGTCATCTGCAAACTTATCTATTATAGCGTTCAAGATTGCTCTTGCTTTTTCGGAATACTTGCCGAAGTAATTACGCTTTTTGACATTTTCTGCTCTTTCTTTTCTTGAAAGTGGCGGCATATCAAATGCTACATGGCAGATTAAATCAAAAATACTGAGGTCTTTACCGGTCTTTTGCTTAACTTCTTCAGATAGTTCCGCAAACATTATCCCCTGTTCTTCAAGTTCTTTTATTATTGCAGTCTTTTTATCAGATTCAGACCACTTCTTGATAAAATCGTTCATTGTTGCAAATTGAGCCTTTAGGTTCTTTTTAGTATAATCAACAAGACTTTCAGTAATAAGTTTTCCGTCATTGCCGTAATACTGAACACGTTCACCAACTTGAACAACCTCAACTCCGTTTACATAAAATTTTCTTGTCGGGTTTTCTATTTCTGTTATATCAATATCGGGTGGGAGTTCTACAACAGTTTCATCTTCAGGCAGTTCTTCAATCAGAGTTTCAACTTCTTCTTGTGTTTGTTCATCATCAGAAAACTCTTCTCCCTCATTAACTTCTTTTATCTGAACAGGTTCTCCGTCAAAATCTTTATCCTCAAATAGCCTTGTTACACCTCTGAAATCAAGTATTGTAAAATACCATTTGCCGTAATCAGGTCTTAAACGAGTTCCACGACCGATAATTTGCTTAAATTCTGTCATTGAATTTATGTTGCTATCTAAAACAATCAGTTTACAAGTTTTAGCATCAACCCCTGTTGTCATTAGTTTTGAAGTCGTTGCAATAACAGGATATGTAGATTCCGGGTCAATAAAGTTGTCCAACTCTCTTTTGCCCTCATCATTATCGCCTGTAATCCGCATTATGTATTTAGAATTCTCTGTAACCATATCAGGATTTTCATTAACAAGAGCTTGCCTCATCCTGTTTGCATGGTCTATATCCACACAAAAAACAATAGTTTTATCGTAGCGATTGTTCTTCTTTAAATATTGAGTAATACGTTTTGCAACGAGCTCTGTTCTTTCATCGACAACAATTCGTTTATCAAAATCTTTTACGTTAAATTCTTCATTCGGAACTTCATTACCATATTTATCAATCGTTCCTTCTTTTAGTTTTAATCCGTCAAGGTCAATATTCAATAGAGGTCTTATAACTTTATAAGGAGCAAGGAAACCGTCTTCGATACCCTGTTTAAGAGAGTATGTATAAATAGGTTCACCAAAATATTCAATATTTGAAACATCTTTTGTTTCTTTTGGTGTAGCCGTTAAACCTAAATGAGTAGCGGAACTAAAATAATCAAGAACTTCTCTCCATGCAGAATCTTCTTTTGCGCTCCCTCTATGGCATTCATCTATTACAACAAGGTCAAAGAAGTCAGGAGAGAATTGTTTATAAGCGTCTTTATCTTCATCATTACCTGTTAATCCCTGATACAAGGCAAGATAAATTTCATAAGATTTATCTATTTGACGTTTTGTAATCTTCGTCATTTTATCGCCAAACGGAGCAAAATCTTGGCTCTTTGTTTGATCAACTAAAATATTTCTGTCAGCTAAAAATAAAATTCTTTTCTTCTTTTTCGCTTTCCATAATCTCCAAATAATCTGAAAAGCTGTATAAGTTTTACCTGTTCCTGTTGCCATAACAAGAAGAACTCTATCCTGTCCTTTTGCAACTGCTTCAACTGCTCTATTTATTGCAATTCGTTGGTAATATCTTGGTTCTTTACCGCTTGCATCTTTATGATAACTTTGGGTAAATACTTCTTCTACTTCAGGTTCTTCTATGCCTTTAAATCTTTTGTATTTTTCCCATAGCGTTTTAGGAGATAGAAATTGGTCTAATGTTAATTCAGTTTCCTTTTTGCCTAAATCAACCGTTCTATCGTGAAACAAAAAAGCATCTCCGTTTGAAGTGAATACAAAAGGGATATCAAGAGTTTCTGCATAATCTATTGCCTGTTGCATTCCTGCCCCAACAGAATGCTTGTTATCCTTAGCCTCGACAACTGCAATAGGTATGTTATTTTTATAATAAAGAATGTAGTCAGCTCGTTTTTGTTTGCCACGAGATACAAGTTTTCCCCTTACAATAACTTTTCCTGCTGTAAAAGAAACTTCTTCACGAATTTGTAAGTTTTTATCCCAGCCTGCTTTAACAATTGCAGGAGTAATAAATTTGGTACATATATCTCGTTCAGATAAATCTTTTTTATTCATGGAAGACCTCGCAGCTTTTGAATTAATCATATCATGAAAATACACAACTGCCTGTTGTGTAACAATCCTGATATAATTCAATTAAAACACATGACTATGTCAAAAACGGACATAGTATGTTTTAATTTTTTCTGATAATTTGTGTTACTTCTTCTGATTTTATTTCTTTATTTTATATAAACAAATAACGTTTTATTGTAGTTTTAATGAAGTTCAAAATACCGATTTAATATAAAAGTCAAATAATCATTTACCCTGTTACAAATAATCATCCGGAGTGTTAGTTTACACAAATCCACATTCAGAGTAGGCGAATTTATGAGCCATACTGCAAGTGCATTTATAGGCAATTAATTAAAAACTGTCGGCAAAATTACGATAATCCTCCGATACCTTTAAATTTATTGACCAATTCCGATATTTTTTGAAATACGATATTTTTCTTCGTTAAATACATCGGGTTTAAGGGGCTCATTTTGGGAAGAATTTCATTTAATCCAGTGCCGTTTTCGCTTGCGTATTCTTTTTTTAAGGATGTCGTTATGTAGCGCTTTGCGCTTTCGGGGTTTAAATTTTCCTCTTTAATCAAATTTTCTATTGCTTTTCTTTGCTTCTTTTGCGCAAAAGTGAAAAAGGCTTGAATAATATCCGTTTTATCTTCCATATTGTCTAAATTCGTATCATTTATAAATTCTACGATTAAACTTTTTCTTGCCCCTCCATTGCAAGTCTTGCGATTAATTTTGAAACCGATTGGGGCGTAAAAAATTCTCCGCCGGATTTACCCGCATTTGCCGCATAATTTGAAATTAAAAATTCATAAGCGTCCCCGAATAAATCGATTTCGTTATTTTCAAAATTACCGAATCGTAAATCGTTGACGCCTTTTAATACGGCGCATAGTCTTTGATTACGCTCTTTTACGGTATTACCCAATCTTTTACTTGTTGTATCAAAATCGGCAAATAAACCTTTTACGTTATCTTGAGATTGAAACCCGTCGGCTGAGCTTTCGATTGATTTGAATATTTTATCTATATCGGTATTAAGATTTTCGTTTTCTTCGGCATTTTGTACGATATTTTCAAAAAGCCGGCTCGGGTATATGAAATATCCCTGCTCTTTTACGGTATTTATTTTTAATTCTTCGGGAATAACGTCGTCTTGAAGTTTGGCATAATTAATTGAGGAATCCCCGCCCTCCATGTATTTTTTAAAATGTTCGCTTATAAACCTGTAAAATAACGTACCTAAAACATATTGTTTAAAATCCCACCCGTCAACAGCGCCTCTTACTTCGTTTGCAATTTGTCAAATTCTTCGCTGAAGCTCTCTCCTTTGTTCTTCGTAAGACATATAAAACCCTTATTGAATATTTTTGAATGTTTTAATTTTATACGGAAATTGCTTGCGCTTGCAATAAGTTTACAAAAAAAGTATTTGCAAGGGCAAAATTCAATATCGGGCGGAGAATTTTAATTTGCGGAATTTGTTTCCGTTATTTTTATATTTTTTGAATATGTATATATAATTCCTAATATTGAAAGATACATAATAAGTTCCGAGAGTTCTTCAAAAATCAAATTATTAGCAAATTTTTCCGCAACAAGACTTAAAAATATGCCGACGGCAAGAAAAATAACGTTAAAAAGAGGAATTTTCGTTTCAAATAAAAAGAATTTCAAATCGTTCCATAATTTATTAAAAATAAAATAAAGACCGACAAGACCGATATAAGCGCCAAAAACAGAATGTACGATTTTATTTAAGCCCAAATCTTTCCATGAATAAAAAGCGTTTGGTTCGTTCGGAATGGGGAAAAACAGAGTTCTTCCGCAATTTACTTCTCTTAAAATTAAAATTGTAAGAAAAAGAAAAATAAACGTAAAAAATTTTTTATTACCGGAAGCACGAAGCGCAAAAAAACAGCATAAAAACAGAACACCCATTTGTATATTTTCAAATAATCCGTTTTCATATCCTAAATATTCGGGCAGAAGCAAAACGCAAGGGGTCATTATAACAAGAATCAGAAAAGCTAAAATTGCGGTAAAGTTCAATTTTAAATCCAATGATATTTTCATTAGCTCTCCTCACTTTTGCATATTTTTATTTAATGAGAATATTTTAATACAATTTCTCTTATGTAACAATATACCAATTCGGATTACGGTTCAAACATTCTTCTTTGGTTAAACCGGAATTTTTTATATAAACTTTTCCGCCTACTTCTGTTAAATTGCCCAAATTTGAAACGAGGGAGTTTTTAAGTATGAGGTCTTTTCCTATTTTTTCAAGGTTTTTAAGACTTGTAATTTTTGAATTTTCAAAATAAGCACATCCGCCTATTTTCCTTAAATTACTAAGGTCAACCACGTTTGAATTTTCAAAATATGCCCTGTATCCTATTCTTTTTAGTCGTTTTCAAACCTTACTCCGAGTTTAGGTTCATCATTTTCAATATAAATATGAAAATCTCCTTTTGATAAGTATGGTTCTGCGTTATATGATTTTGTGCACCGGCTTTTATGAGAGAGAGATTTTAACTTTTCTACGTTCGAAGAAAAATGAACAGGGTCATTTTGTTTGCTTGTTAAAATTAACATCGAATGAAACGGTATCAAAAGGCAAAGGCGCAGGGTTTGAATATTTTGGTTTAAAATTGCCGCCCTTTTTATTGTCGGCATAATAAGGCACAAATGTGCCAAAATTTATTTTCATTTTTCTTTTTTATCTTTTTTGCGGTCAATAAAAATTCCCAAAAATCGGGTTTGATGATTTATTTTGTCGGATAGTAAAATTTAAGTTTTTTGTATTTAATAATGTATGAAAATAAAATTTTTTGCATGAAAATTATTTTAAATTTTGTTTGTAATATACTATAATTTAGGCAATTTTTTTTATTCACATGGTTTGTACAAATTGTCAACAACTGGGAGGTTATATGCAAATAAGTGCTATTAATTCATACAACACAAGTTTTAAATCAAATCCTAAAAAACAAGAATACGAAAATCCGATAGATAGAGGCACCGAAAAATCGCTTGCCGTTTTAAGTTCAATCGGTACTTCGGCTGTCGCAGGCGCTATCGCAGGCGGTTTAACAACTTGTGTTACCGAAGGAAAGAAAATTCCGATAGCAGTCGGTGCAGGAGCTGCACTTGCCGTTTTAGGGTTGACTTTACCCTCTAAATTATACAATACAAGCGTAAATGCTTATACAAGAGAAAAAGAAATGGATGTTTTCTCAAGACAAAAAGCTGCGCAAAATAATATCTACGAAGGCATTAATGACGAATTACAAAATAACGACATTCCTTTGAGTGAAAAAATTAATCATTATGCTACCGTAAAAATGGCTGATAACGGTAACGGAATGATGATAAAAGGTGTGTAAATGAGTGTTTCTTCTCTCAATGCTTCAAATTGCCTTTATGACAATACGGCAAATGCTCCAAAAAAAACGAAGCAAAATCAACAAAAAAAAGCAAACAATAACGGCGATAAAAATCCGATTTCAAGAAAGGGCGAAGCAGCCAATCTTGCGGGAGCAACTTTTTTGGGCGGGCTTGCCGTAGGCGGTAAATTGCTTTTAGAACTTGCAACCGACGGCGATTTTGAAGTTGACCAAATTGCAAAAACTGCGGATAAACTTGTTGAAAAAAACAAAAAAAACGCAAGCAAGGATATGAAAACGCTTTATAAAATAGGCGCTTTCGCTGCGATTGCGGGCGGTTTGGTAGCAGGCTTCGCAACTTTGTATACTCTTTTTAAGGCTCCTCAAATAGCATACGACAGTAAGGTGAATGCTTATAAAAAGGGCAAAGATATGGATGTATATATAAAATCAAATAAAGCCGAAAGGGAAATATATTCTCAAATCGCAGACAAAGCAAAAAATGCTTCCGTTGAAGAAAAGCAAGAATTAAAAGAACAATACCTTAAAATGCGTATGGCAAAAAATCAAGTCCCTGATTTTGCAAAACAAAAATAGGTATTTAAAAAATTCGCTTACGTAAATTAGTGCTTACTTATTCAATTTTGGTTTTATTAAAAACCAAAAACTTACCGTTAAAATTATATATATTATAACAATAGGCATTATAATTATATCTAAATTTTGACGTATCGCCGTTTCCAGTTCCGTAGTATTAATTGCAATATTAAGCATGACAATGCAGGCGGGCATAAAGCGAAACCAAAAATTAATTAAGAATACGGCTGCTTTTGTTTCAATCAGAAACTCCCCGATGGGGGTTGAAAAAATGTAGTAGATTTTTGTGGCGTTTTCCCATTTTAATCGCAATTTTTTACCGCTCAAAAAACGCTTTGCGACTATTCCCGAGGAATAAAGATGCAGTCCCGTTTTAAGAATGTCTTGTGTGTCAAAAGGAGTTTGGATTTTGGTTCCGACTTGATTTTTGTCGTTATGTTGTATTCGGTGCCCTCTGTTTAAGCTTGCATTGTTTTGAACATTGGGTGAATCGGTTTTGTAATTTGTGTTTTGATTGTCAGTTAAACCTTTTGTCGGCAAAACGGTTTGATTATTACCGTAATTCAAGCCGTTTTTGTTTATATTTTGATGATGAGCGGTACCCGTTATCGGCGGATTAATTTGATTACCGTTGAAATTTGAGGCATTTAAGTTTTGATTGGAGTTCAAATTCTGTCTTTGTTTTTGAATATTTTTCACATCAGACTTAAATTCCTCCGAAAAAGAGGAATTTAAGTTGTTGGAATTTTTGACATTTGTTAAAAAGTTTCCGCAATTAGGGCAAATTCTTAATTTATCATCAAGTTCATGATTACAAAAAGGGCATTTTTTCATTACCATGCACCGCTCGTATCTGCAGTTAATCCTGCAATAACGCCCAATCCGATTAATCCGATTAATAATGCAATAATTCCTATACTAATAATCGTTAAAATAAGCCAAACAATTACCCAGATTTTTTGAACTTTTCTAAAGTGCTCTAAATTGTCCCATTGTTTACTTTTCCAAGCAATTCTGTTTCCAAAAATACCGCATAAGATATTAACTATAAATGACAAAATTCTTGAAAATATTAAAAGAACAACGGATATTACCTGAGGCAATTTAGGAATATATGCAATACCGGTTATTATTAAAACTATAATTCCCGCACCGATAAGAGCAGCCCACATAGTCCAAGCCTTGTTGCCTATTGCCCATATCCAAGTCATAAGAAATGCGCCCCAGTTGAATTTGCGTAATTCTTGTTCCGTTTCTTCATCCAAAGCGTTTTGGACGCTTTCTTCCTGTTGGACATATTGTTCATTTTGATTGTAATTATTTTGAATATTAGGGCTGAATTGTGGATTAAAATTCGGGTTAGGGTTAAAGTTTTGCCCTTGAGGGGCTCCGTACGGTCGAGGTTGATTGTAATTTATGTTTTGCCCTTGCATATTGGGGTTAAAATTATTTTGTCCCGTATTTTGTCCCATTGGTCTTTGAAATTGATTATATGTTTGATTTACTCCATTAACGTTTTGTCCGCAAACGGGGCAAATGCCGTTATTTGGAATTATTCTTGAACCGCAATACGGGCAAGCTCTTTGTTCAGCCATTTTTAAATCCTTTCTTTATACATAAATATCACCGTTAGCGTTGGCTCTTAATTGTATAGCTGCAAATAAATCAATTAAGGAACAAATACCCGGAATAAATGTCCAAGATAAAAGTAAATACAAAATTCCCATAATCGGTTTTCCCGTCAAAAATTTATGAATGCCAATCCAACCTAAAAGGAAATTAATAATAAGATAAGTTACTTTATTCACTCTTGCTTTCGGTTCATTAAAAAAGTTTATTCCGCTAAATTGCCCCGAGCTTACGGGCGCAGAATAAGTCTGTTGAACGGGAGGCGGGGGAGGAGCATAATTTGAAGGTTGATTGGGTATGTATCCTCCGCCTTGAAAACTGTTATTCGGCGCACCCATAACAGGCTGATTGCAAACAGGACAAATAACGGCATTAAGTGCAATTCTTGAACCGCAATAGGGACATTGTTTTGTTGACATAATTTATCCTTTCTTTAATTTTTTATCCAATTGAAATTGTATTGCACCGATTTTGCAATACTTTCTGCTTTATCTGCCGTAAACGGACTTGCTGTCTTGCCGTTTACATAATGATATTCAAAAATATTCGTAATCAAAGTTCTAATATTTCCCGATGAAGAAATTGCTTTATAAACGGTAAAATTGATATGTCCCACAGTTCCGTCAGACCAAGTTGCATTTATTTTATAAAACTTTTTAGTAAAGTCCATTATCGTTTGGTTATATCCGAGTGCAAATATTAAATCAAAATCGTTATTATTATTGCTTACGTCATAAGACGAAACGGTATAATAACTTGAAAGTTCATCAGGGTACATATTTGCCAAAATTTCATCAAGGCTCATATTTTCATCTATTTCAAAATATGGATAAATAACAATATTTTCGGTATTGTCATTTGTCTTAAAAGTTACATACGAATATCTAAACTCTTTTGTATTTGAATCGTTATAATCGAGCTTAAACCTTTGGGGCAAAGATACATAAAAAGCTTCTAAATTATAATTTATCGAACCACACCCGATACAGGAAGGAACACTGTTTGTTAAAGTGATATCTTCATTTTTTGACGTATTTTCATCAGGCTCGTTTTTTACGGTTTGCACAACATTATTATGTTCGGTTATGGTAGAATCACTTTTATTTTCATTGTGTTTCAATACCATAAAAAGCATTATAATAACAATGGTTATTATAATAAGTATAACCGCACCTGCAATGCACCCTATCAAGCAACCGTTTCCTCTTTTTTCTTCAACGGGAGGGGGTAATTGTTCGCAAACGGGTTCTTGAACGGGTTGGGGTTGAACGGGTTGATAATTTATATTTTGTGCGGTTTGAGTTATTTCCGTTAAAATCCTTGATCCGCAATAAGGGCAGCTGCCTTTAATTTCTGCTTGAAAAGTATTTTGGCATATTTCACATTTGAAAAATTTCATTATTTTTTCCTTCTTACGGTCATTTCGATTAAATCGTTAATATCTCTTTGAATACTTCTTAAATGATATCTTGTGCCGACGGATTGAGAAATGATTTTTTCGCTTATCATATCTAAATCTTTATCGGTAATTTCGGGTGCGGAAGGATTTGCCATAATATAATAAGTTGCGTTTTTATAAACAAGCGCTCTTATATCGGCTTCCGTTAAATCCGGAATGGGCGACCAACGGCGAATTCTGTTTCTTCTTCCGAGTGAAGGTAAAATCATATCGAGTTGGTTTAACCAGTCTTCCGTTGTAAATAAAAGCATATAGCAAGACATAGGTCCTGCAGCCTGTTGAGTTAATTTGTCGTAGAGATTTTGAAAATGTTGTAAAATTTCACGTTTCTTTAAGTCGGGAAGGTGAGATATAGCTTCAAATTCATCTATTACAAGAGCAAATCTTTGAACGGAAACTTTTTGGAATAAAGATAAGATTAAGAAAAATACTTCCGTTGCCTTTTGGGGGTCAGAATTTCTAACCCAGGAATCAAGGCATTTTTGTAAATAAATTACGTTTGATGTGTCTTGTGCCAACATTGAAAGCGAGTATGCAAAATCGGTTATAATCGCACTATCAATGTTTCCGACACTTCTTCTTATCGAATTTAAAAATAAATCGTAATTTCCGCCGTACCATCCGAAAAGGTTGATATATGCGCTTATTTCGACACCGCTTTCAACTTGAGAGGGGGCGCTTGATATGCGCAAATTACACAAAATTTCGCATAAAATATCTTGATAATTCGCCGCAGCGGACGTAATTTGGCAATGCGCAAGAAGCAATTCAATATCTTGCGATAAAAGACTGTTTTTTATCATATATGAAATATGGCTTTTTCCTGAACCGTATTCGCCTGCTATTGCTTCAGCTTCAAGGCGGTATACGGGTTCTTGAGAACTGTCGTCCAAACAAAACCAGTTAGAAATTCTTTCATATATCGAATTAAAAAGTTTTAATCTGTTTAAACCTACCGTCATACAAACAAGGGCTGCCGTATTATCCAGAGCAATCGGGGTCAGGCTTGTTGAAGATATCATTTGTGCAAAATTTGCTACGGCGTTTTTCTTTTTCATTTTTATTTCCTTTTTATACTAATTTCTTTAAATCTTCTATGCAAGAGGGGTTAAATTCTATTTTTGCAATGTCATCTCTTATAAATCTTACGTTTGCAAAATTTCCGTCCATAAGGGATGTAATTTTTTCTTTTTTGCCTAAAATATTTATTTTTTGAAGAATAGCAATTGCATCATCTCTTGTGTAGTTTGTTCCGCAATTTTCGTTTAAGGATTTAACGGATACCGTAGTTGAATTTTTGGTCGCTTCGATTAAGCATTGTAAGAAAATTTTATCCTTTGGAGTGACCGTAATTTCTTTATCGTAGATAACTTCTTCTTTTGGCTCTTGATATTGAATTGTTTGAGGAGTTTCCGTTTGTTCAAAGGATTGAGCTTTAATTTCACGTTTATCCCTTATATGTTTTTCAATTACGAGTTTTACAAAATTTTCAAGGTTAACTTCCGATTTACAAGGGTTTATAATAACAGGCTGTATATTTTTTAAATTTGGCGGAGTATTATATTGAGGGCGTTGTTGGATAACGGTTGTAGTTTTTTCTTCGGGGAATAATTTAGAAATGATTAAATATATGATAAGTCCGCCGATTATACCCATAATCAGCCCCATTGAGCCTGAAATTAATATAATTTCATTTTGTCCCAAGGTTGTTTTTGGAATTTGAACAGTTGTTTCGATTAATTTTTTACCGTCTGTCGAATTTAAGTAATTTGACACTTCTTTTTTAATTTGAAAGTCAGCTGCTTTTTGAACGGTAGTTGTATTATTTTCTACATTTTTAACGATAGTGGTATCGGTTTTGTTTAAATCCTGTTTTTTTACTTCTGTTGTACCGCTATCTTGCTTTGCAATTTGTTTTTGCACAATATTCGTACCTTGTTTTTCCGTATTTTGAGGTGCCATAAACATTCTCCTAAAATATTATTCTATAACCATTTTGCCTCTTTGCCGTTATTTAATGGAGTTTAGCAAGTTTTTAACATATTCTGTTTTTGAATCGTTTTCGCCAAAAGTGCTTTTTGCGTTTATATAAGCTTTTTGGTAATAAATTTTTGCATTAGCGTAATCTTTTGAAAAATAGTAAATGTTAGCTAAATTTATTTGGTAGTAATACATATAAGTATCGGTGTCGGCATAATATTTTTTTGCGATATCATAGGCGCTTTTAGCGTAAGCAAGGGCTTTTGAATAGTCACGTTTCAGAAAATATACCATGCTTATCGAATTTTTTGCCATAGCGTCTTTCATTGTTCCCGCACCGTATTTTGAAATAACGTTTCTTTCGTAACTTTGCGCTAAATCATCAATATTTGCGCCTTCGACACTTCCGATTATCGTCATATAATTTGATTGAAATTCAAGATAAATATCCGATATTTCATCGCCGTCCATTGTAAGCTGAGGGTTATTCGCAAAAGTTGTGCATGCCTTTTTGTAGAATTCAATGCCTTCCTTAGGGTCAATTACAATTGAATTCATTGCAAGAGCAGCATCAAGATAAGTTTCTTCTTTTAGAGTATCAAGACCCGTTAATTTTATTTTTTGTTTTACATCTCTTAAAATATTTACGGCTTCTTGATATTTTTGAACATCTGTATCTTCCGACGTATTTTTTGATGTATCTTCCGATAGAGGAATACCATTTGCGTATAAAATTGCGTATTTATTGAATTGCTCCAAAAAATCTTTTGTTATATCGGCTTTATTTCCTTGAGACAGAGTTTTCATGCCTGCTTCATAAGCTTTTTTGTAATAAATAAGCGCATTTTTATAGGACTGGTCTTTGTTTATATACATATCGCCTATTTGACCGTAAGTTGAAACTAAATCAATTCCCGTTCCGTTATTTTTAATATTGAGGTTGTATGCCGATTGGATTTTTGTTTGAATTGCGGAATTCACCATATCGCTTGCATTATCCGCAAATACGGGAGAAAGCGTAAAAGAAATCGACAGAGCAATTAATAAAGCATAGGTTTTTAATTTTTTCATACTATAACTTTCCTTTAGTTTTGACATTTTCTTATTTTTGCTTGAATTTTTGAAGTTGTATCAAAATACGGGCCGTAATAAATCAACGATAAATTTTCGGCAAGCTTGTATTTGGCAAGTGCGCCCGAATAATTTCCTTTATTAAAAAGACTGTCACCCTCTTTAACGTAAACATCTATCATATCCGGGGAATTGGGATTTGTTGAAGTTGTTTTGGTTGGAAGAGGCGCAGTTTTTGCGGTTGTCGTATTTGAAGGCGCAGTTTTTACGGGTGCTTTTTGAACATTTTTCTGTGCAGGCTTTTGAACCTGTTTTGTAACAGTTTTTTGAGGAGTCGAGGAAGTTTTTTGGGTTGCGGGTTTTGTATTTTGCGGTTTTTTGGCTGTTGTTTTTGTTTCTTCAGCTTTTTTTGGTTGAGTTTTTTGGGTTTTATTTGCCGTACAAGGCTTTAAAAACTCGCTTTTATATCCTTTTTCTCCCGTAATTTTATTGTATTTGTCGTATTCTTTGATTGCATTTTTGCAATCTTTTTCGTATGCGTATGCTTCAGAGAGGTTTTTATAAATAAAGCCCCATTTTTTCTCATTCTTTTCGTTAATTTTTGCAACAGCTTTTTTATACCAGACTATGCCTTGCTTATAATCTTTTTTAAGACAGGACTTATCTCCCATTTTGTTATAAAATGAGATACCGTTAAAATACATGATTGAAGCTAAAATGCAAGCAAACCCGATAATTGTTATAATTATGGGCAATAAAATAAATTTTGGTTTTGGGGGGGGGGGGTATTTCAGGGGCGGAATTTTCTGTATCGAGATTATTTTCTTCAATATTTTCCGCTTTATCTTCTAAAATAACACGTTCTTTTTTAAGCAATCTGCTATGACAAAGGGGACATTCAATTGCCTTCCTGTTTTCAGCTTCCTCAAAAGTATTATTGCAAATAGCGCAGGTATATTTAAACAATCAGACTTCCTTAATTCATAAAACCAAACCTTTTTTCATTATGACAATTTTTTACACTTTGTCAATACTATAAAAATTTTTATTTGCAATAAAATATTAAAAAATATTGACAAAAAGTTGATATCGGGCAATATTAAAAGTAAAAAAGGTTTATATAAAATGGAATTAGAAAAAGTTAAATCGGAATTAGATAAAACAGAGAGAACAAAATTCGGGATTTCAATTCCGAAATTGCGCAAATTCGCAAAGAGGGTTGCAAAAGATAATTATAAAGAATTTGTCGAAAATAATGATTTTTCAACATTTGAATTAAAACTTTTGCATGCTTTTGTTTTGGGGTATGCAGAGGATGATTTTGAAACTTTGGTTAATTATTTTGAAAAATTTATGCCTTATGTTAATGATTGGGGCGTGAATGATTCTTTATGTCAGAGTTTTAAAATAGCAAGAAAATACCCCGATACTTTTTTTAAATTTCTTATGAAATATAAAAATTCAAAACGGGAATTTGAAAGCAGAATAGTTTCGGTTTCTTTATTGTCGCATTATTTGAACGATGAATACATTGACGAAGTAATTAATGTTTTGAATGAATTGAATACGGATGATTATTATTCAAAAATGGGTGTTGCATGGGCATTTGCAACAATTATGGGGAAATATCCCGAAAAATGCATGGAATATTTAAAATCTAAAAATTGCAAACTCGATAAATCCACATACAATAAAACTTTGCAAAAAATAAGAGAATCATACAGAGTATCTTCAAATATAAAAAAAGCTACGGCAAAAATGGCAAAAACGATTTAAAATTAATAATTGACAAATTAAAAATAAAATGCTAGAACAAAGGCTATGAATATTACGTTTCAAAATTTTTTCCGATGTTGCGGCATGCTTTAATTTTTTAAAGTTTGTTAGTATTTTAAAAAGGAGATTTTGAAAATGACGATTTATAACTCAATTACCGAATTAATCGGTAATACACCTTTGCTTGAATTAAAAAATATTGAAAAAAAATTAAACCTCGAAGCAAAAGTTATAGGAAAACTTGAATATTTTAACCCTGCAGGTTCCGTTAAAGACAGAATTGCTTTTAATATGATTGAAGATGCCGAAAAAAGGGGCATCTTAAAAGAAAATTCCGTTATAATTGAGCCTACAAGCGGAAATACGGGGATTGGGCTTGCTTCAATCGCAGCTTCAAAAGGGTATAAGGTAATTTTTACCATGCCTGAAACAATGAGTATCGAAAGAAGAAAAATCCTTGCCGCATACGGTGCAGAGCTTGTTTTGACGGAAGGCTCAAAAGGTATGAAGGGGGCAATTGAAAAAGCAAAAGAAATAGCCGAAAATACTCCTAATTCTTTTATTCCTTCTCAATTTGAAAACCCCGCAAACCCAAAAATGCATTTTTTAACGACGGGTCCCGAGATTTGGAAAAGTACGGAAGGTAAAGTCGATATTTTTGTTGCGGGCGTCGGAACGGGCGGAACGCTGAGCGGTGTCGGGGAATATTTGAAATCCCAAAATAAGAATATTAAAGTTGTTGCAATAGAACCTTTTGATTCTCCCGTTTTATCTAAAGGGGTTTCGGGAGGACACAAAATTCAGGGAATAGGCGCAGGGTTTGTTCCGAAAACTTTAAATACGGATATTTATGATGAAATTATTGCCGTTAAAAATGAGGACGCTTTTGAATTTGGGCGTATGGCGGCAAAATCCGAGGGGCTTTTAATCGGCATAAGCTCGGGCGCTGCAATATACGGTGCAATCGAACTTGCAAAACGCCCCGAGAATAAAGGTAAAACAATCGTGGCGCTTCTTCCCGATACGGGCGAGAGATATCTTTCAAGTCCGATGTTTGAAATTTAGAAAATTTATTAATATTTGTAAAAATAACATTTTTTATTCTAAAGATTTAGAATAAGCTGCCGTCAAATAAAAAGTAAGTTAATTATTTTTCATTGAAAGCGAGGCGGCAGAAATGTTTGAGGCAATAAGTTTAGCGCTGTTTGCATGTGTTATGTATTTTTGTCTTGTAGTTGTTCCGACGGTTGTTGAGAATTTCAGCAGCGAGGAATTTAAAAAGGCTTGTATGAAAAAATGCTCGCATGAAAGAGTTGAGCTTTAAATTAAAAATAATTAATTGAGATGAAAGAAAGGGTTATAAATCTCCTTCTTTCATTTTAATTAATTTTTTTAAGTCTTTAGAAATAATAATATCGGGGTTTTCCGATACAAAATCGTCAAGAAGCATATTTGCGCTTTGTTCTTGACCTTGTTTTTTTAATATTATTGCGGCAGGAATGACATTAAACGGGTTTTTATCTCTGTTTGAGAGGAAAAACTCTTTTTTAGAGTTTGTTTCGCCCGTTAATTCATATGCTTTAATTAAATTTTGGTAATATTCAAGTTTCATGCAGTCTTTTGTAATTGCTTCTTCAAAAGAAATTTTGGCCATAATCGAAAAATCATCCCACCCTTGCAGCGGAAGATTGTTTCTTTTTTGAATTTCTCCCAAAATTAAATAAACTTTGCCCAAATTATTGAAATATACGGCGGTTGTTTGGCTGTCGGGGTTAATTGCTATTGCAATTCTGTATTCTTTAATTGCCGCAAATAAATCCCTGTCTTTAAGGTATAAAGTTCCCAAATTATTATGTCTTTGCGCAGCTTTTGTCGCATCAACCGTACTTACGATTGAAGCTTTGTGTAAATCGGCATAACAGGGGAATTGAATAAGTAATGCCGCAATAAACAGAAATAAAATTTTATAAAACAACTTCTAAATTTTCCTTAGAAAAGTTAAAATCTACCGTCATATTTCTGAAGTCTTTTTCCAACATATCGAGAATATTATCGTCATACGTCGGCTCATAGTGGAAGAAGTACAGCTTTTTGGCTTTTGCAAGTTTTGCGGTTTCAATTGCCATGTTAAATGTAGAATGTCCGTATCCTTGCTTTGACATAACGGGTGAGATGTAATCTTGGTGAGTGTATTGGGAATCATGAATTAACACGTTACATCCGAATGCAAATTGTATAAACTTTTTATCGGAACCGACGTAACATTCCTTATCCGTTGCATAAACCAAACTTTTATTGTCATGTTCGATTTTTATGCAAAGGCAGCCGTTTTTAGGGTGTGCCATCGTTTTGAAAAAAGATATTACGATATCGTCTTTATCAAAGTTTTTGTTTTCGTATTCTTGGGAATTACAAACAATTTGTTCCCCGTTATTTTTAATTATAATGATATTTTTTTGTCCGACAGCTTCAAATTGAATTGAACCTTGAAGTTCTTCAAGACTTACGGGAAAACTTTTGTCAAAAAGAAGCGACGAAATTGAGTCTTTCAGCTTTTCTCCCTGAATATCGGGACCGTAAATTTTTAATTTTGTTGTTTTTAAATATACGGGAGAAAAAAACGGTAAGCCTTGAATATGGTCTTGGTGGATATGACTTAAAATTAAAGTTGCTTGAACGGGTTCTCTTTCACTTTCGGTATTGCCCGATAAAATATGGTTTCTTGTGAGATTATCTCCGATTTCCGTTATTCCCGTTCCCGCATCAAGGATAATAAGTTTATCATCAATCATAACTTCAACGCAAGAAGTATTCCCGCCGTATTTCAGGTGAGTTTTTTTGGGTGTCGGGTATGAGCCTCTTGTGCCTCTGAATGTTACTTTGAAAGTCAATTTATTTTCCTTTGCTTAATTCTTTTTGTTTTTTAGCTTCTTGTTTTAATAATTCTTTTTCTTGTTTTGCTTTTTCCTTTGCTTCTTTTCTTAATTGTTTTTCTTCAAGTCTTTGAGCTTTGTCGGCTTCTTTTCTCTCAAGCTCTTTTGCTTTAATTTCATCTTTTTCTTCTTGAGATAATTTAATTCCGGGCAATCCTCTTTTTCTGATTAAGATTGAAGTGTTTCTATCGCTTGCAAGTCCGTACATAACGCTTTTTGCAATTATGTTTGATTTTGCAAGCTGTTGAATTTTGGTTAATTTTGTTTCATGAAGCGCTATATCAAAAGTGACCCTGTCCCTGTAATTTGAAACAACAACCGTTCTGTATGCGTTGGGATATGTAACAAGAGAAGGAGTCGTAACATGGATTACGTTTCCTTTTCTTATGATTTTAGTGCAATGGTAGTGTCCCGAAAAAATCCCTATGGGAGTGTGTTTATGCTTATTTAAAACATCCAAATAAGCGTTTGCGTTTAATAATTTATGGTCAGAGCTTGAAAACGGTTCGATGACAGGGTGGTGTTGAAAAATAATTATGATTTTATCTTCATTTTCCCCTATTTCTTTATCAAGAAATTGTAATTGTTCATCGGATAGAAACCCTGTTGACCGGTTTTCGTACCCCGTCGTCGTATCAAGAACTATAACTCTGAAATCTTTTGCGGGAGAATATGCAAAATAAACGGAATTATGGTCTTGATAAGGGTTATACCTTCTGATTATTTCATATACCGTATTTTTGTTTAAATATTCTTCGCTCTTACTGTCGTTTGAGGTGCTGTCATGATTTCCCAAAACAAGCAATGAAGGATAATTCAAATCGGATAATTCAAGTAAAAAATCCCTGTATAATTTCTTTGTCGGTTCGTTTACCATATCGCCCGTAAACGCAACAAAATCAAGCCCTTTCATTGTGTTCAGGTCTTTAATTGCAGATCTCATAAGGTCTTTTGAATGTGATAAAACCTTATAGCTTGTATCGGGTGCGTCCGACAAATGAACGTCGGACACCTGAGCAAACCTTAATTCCATTTCGCTAAAGGCAAAATCTGCAAAAGCATTGTTAATTCCGAAAGCGAACGTAAAAATTATAAATAATGTTTTTAATATAAAGTTGTTTTTCATAAGTTATGCCAATTTTTCAAGTTCAACAAGCAATTCTTTATTCTTTTCGGCAAAATCTCTGCCTCTTGCTTTAATTGCGTATGAAAGCGCCAAAGGAAGATTTAAGGCATCACCCGTTGATAAATTGTTGTAGTAAAGTTCTTCAAAATTATCGGGTATTCTTAAAGACCAGTTTTTATTTCCCGAGGTACCGGGGGTATTGTATGCTTCTTGAATGCCGAAGAAATCGGTGAAGAAAATTTGAAGATTTTCTGCTTTTGAAGCAAAAATTTCGACTAATTTTGAAAAAGCAAGAAATTTATCGTCTGTGTAAAGTTTATGGCGAATCATATCCTGTCCTTCAAATTCTTTGTATAAATCTTCCATTAAATTATTAACGTGCGGAGTGTCTTCTTCCGTATTAACCGTATCTTTAGCCCAAAGCCTTATGGGACGGTTATCATGAGTTCCCGTCATTGCCCATGAATTTGCGGTTATATTTTTACATCTGTACGGGTGATCGGGTTCCGTTGCAACAACGAACTGAACAAGTTTCATGCCTGCAAGTTCGTATTTTTTCATAACTTCAACAACAGGATATGTTAAAGTTCCTAAATCTTCCGCAACGATTGCCGATTTATCAAGCCCTGCTTCTTTTGCGCTTTGAATGACGATTTTTTCTATCATTGCGCCGTATTGTTTTATTTGTTCGTCCGATAATTCTTTAATCCATTTTTCTTCATCGGGTTTATAATCGGAATCCGTATTTTCGCTTTTTGCGATTGAATATTTTGAAAGTTCGGGATGATTAGGCGAAGAATACAATCTTCCCGCACCTTCTTCAACTTTTGGTTTGTGTCCCTTTTTGTATACCCAAGGGTCAATTAAACCTACCGTATGGTCAATTCTGACACCGCCCGGGTTTTCTTTAAACATCTTTAAGTAAAGTCTTTTCAAAAGTTGTCCCGCTTCACCCAATGAACCGTCTTTATTGAATAGTTTTTCGGGGTTTACAACGCTAAAATCCCATGCCTGACCGTCTTTTGAAAAATAATCGGGAGGGCACCCCAAAGACCAGCCTTCCATAAATAAAGATTGATATGCCCAGCAATCTCTGTCTGAGAATGCAACTTGTCTGTCGGCTATCATCTTTAAGCCGTTCTTTTTAACAAATTCTCTTGTTTTATCCGATTGTTTTGCAACAATGAATTGAATAAGCTTGTATTTTTCAATAACGTCTTTATGTTTTTTCGTTATTTCTTCAATTCTTTTTTTCGCAAGTTTTTTATCCGCTTTATATAAAAGGTTTTTATCCAAATCGTTTTTCCAATTCGGGTAATAGTCGCTTCCGTTTTCAACGGAAAGTGCTTCGTATAAAGAATCGTTATCAAGCCAGCTTGCGTTTTCTTTTTTGAATTGTTCAAATTCTTTTTCAAAAGTTTTGTCGGATAATTTTTTGTAATTTGAATAAATTTCATCAAAGGCATTATCGTATGAACTTGTTGCATAAGCGTAATCCGCTCTGTTTTGACCTTGTTTCGGGTTGGATTTTACGATTTTGTCAAAAGTTTCTTTAGATAAAAGGTTGTGTCCTTCTTTTTCCGTTAAGCTCTTTAAGTCTATAAAAAGAGGATTTTGGGAAAAAACCGTTCCCGTATACGGCGAAGCATCGCCTTTTTTGGTTTTACCGTTCGGCCCGAGCTGAATTACGTTGAACATTCCGCCCAAAAACTCGTATAATTTCTTTGCACCGTTTGAATTATAAGTTCCAAAGCCCGTATTTTCGCCCTCTAAAGCAGGAAAACTTACTCCATGGCAAATAAGAGCCAAATGTTTTTTACCTAAAACATTAAGCGCTTTTTTTACGGTTTTTTTGTAATTTTCATTGATTTTTTGAACTTGTTCCAATTGCATTGCTCGTTATCCTTCCTTACAACAGTATCAGTATGAAAGCCCTCTTTTTTCAAGATATTCCCTTACGGTATTCAAAGACGATTGGACGATTCTTGTTATTCTCGAACTTGAAAGACCAACCATTTGGGCAATTTGTTTAACTTGTAAATTTCTGTAAAATCTGTATTCAACAATCGTTCTGTCTTTTTGAGGAAGTTTTGCGATTGCTTCTCTGATTACACGCCCTAATTCGGTTATTTCCGCATTTTCATCAGGAGTTGCGTGCGTATCTTTAATAAAATCAAACGGCGAATCATTATCCGATGAGGCGCTTGCAATTGAATCAATTGATAAAATCGTTTCATAAATCGCCTCTCTTACTTTTGTCGGAGAAACATCAAGAGAAGAAGAATTTGAATCGGCTGTTTGAACGTCCAAATTATCCGATTGTTCTTCGGTTTTATGTTTTAAGGTATACCATTTATACCTGTTTCTAAGTTCGTTTCTGATTGCCCATCTTACTGCGGTTGCAATATAAGAAGAATTGTATTTTTCAAGCTCTGCGTCGGTTTTATTTTTAATTAAGGTTTGTATGGCAATAATACCTATGGAAACCAATTCCTCGCACTCCACCATGTGAGATGGAATTCTTCGATATTCCACCTTTGCAACTTTTTGAATTATATCTATATAATCTTTTAGTCTTGATTGAACCGTCATAGTCATAGCTTGCTAATTGTGCCGTATTTTAAGTATATCATATACTTTTTAGGGGTAAAATGCAAATTAAACCGATTATTTATATTACTTTTCTTTATCTTTATTTTCGTTCCCGTTTTCTCTAAAGTAATTCTTCTCGTAGGCTTCCTGTCGTTTTTTGATTTCCTTGATTTTGTTTTCTTCCGTAATCTGTTTTTGTTTTTTGGAATTATATACAAAGATTAATATTTCGGCAACCGCTTTATATAAATCGGGCGGAATTTGTCTGTTTACTTCAACAAGGCGATAAATTGCCCTTGCGACGGGAGGATTTTCGATAATGGGAACATCATGAGCTTTTGCTATTTCTTTAATTTCTTTTGCAAACAATTCCGCTCCTTTTGCAAGAAGAACGGGAGAATCCATTGTTTGAGCGTCGTATTTTAGGGCGCATGCCACATGCGTCGGGTTTGTTACGACAAAATCCGCCTCGGGAACGGAATCTTTCATGGATTGTCTTAACAATTGCTGTCTTTTTTGTCGTAAAGCCGCTTTAACGTGAGGGTCGCCTTCAGAGTTTTTGTATTCGTCTTTTACTTCTTTAAAAGACATTTTTTGATCCTGCATGAATTTCCATTTTGTAACGCCATAATCCATTGCTGCAATAATTAAAAAAGCAATCCCCGCTTTAATAATAAAATCTACGATTAAACTTCCGAAAGCATTTAACGTCGCAAATTGATTATCAACGACGGCAAGACCCAAAATGTGGGGAAAATGAGCCATATAAACACTAAAGCCTATAAACCCTAAAATTATTACTTTTGCGATGTTTTTAACCAATTCAAACAACGTTTTCGGGTTCATAAGATTTTTGAAATACTTTGTCGGATTTAATTTGTCGGGTTTCGGCATTAAAGGGGTCATCGTAAATAAAGGACCGACCTGAATTAAATCCGCAATAATCGAAGTTAAAGCGGAAAGGCACACGATAGGCAGAATTATTAAAACGCTCGGCACAAGTGTTACAAAAATTATGTACGATATGCCGATTTCGTTAAAATGTTTGTTTGGAATTTGTTCGTATAAATTGGAAAAAAGTCCCGAAATTTGGGTCCAAATAAACATCCCCAAAGAATAAATAACCAAAAACATGACAATTAACGACACCGCCGTAGAAAAATCTTTTGATTTAACTACCTGACCTTCTTTTCTTGCCTTCCTCAGTTTTTGCTGGGATGCCTCAAATTGCTTATCTTCATCACCCATAAATTAATTATAACTTGAACAATTTTATGGTAAAATGATTTTTGAAAATTAATTAAGAAAGAGGAATACAAAATGATGACTGCTACAAAATTAAATGTCAGTGTCAAATTTGAAAATGATATTAAATTTTCAAATTATGAAGCTTTAAGCAAAGAAGCAATCGAAGATATCGAAGCTCGTGCAGGGAAAAAAGGACAATTTTTAAACTGGATAGGCGAATTGCAAAAAATTCAGCTTGCAAATCTCGATTCTTTGCAAAATCTTGCAAATGAAGCAAAAAAAGGCGGATTTGACGAACTTTGCATTTTAGGTATCGGCGGTTCAAGACATACGACCGAATCAATGGTAAAAATGCTGGGGGTTGATAAAAACGTTCATTTCTTCTCCTCGGTTGACCCTGTCAGCTTTGAAAGATTTTCAAAAAATTTAAACTTGGATAAAACAATTTTTCTCGTTGTTTCAAAATCGGGCGGAACGCTTGAAACAACAACGGGATACAATAAAGCAAAAGAATTAATGCAAAAACATTTGGGAAAAGACGACGTATCGGACAGATTTTATGCAATGACGGACGCTTCAAGCGAAAAAAGCGCTCTAAGACGTCTTGTGGATAAGGGCGAGCTTAAAGGTTCAGGGTTTGTTCATGATGATGTAGGCGGAAGATTTTCGATTTTAGACGATGCAACGTTGTTTACGTTATTCTTCTCGGGGTACGATAAAAAACAGGTTCAAAACCTTCTTGAAGCATCTTTGGAAGCACAAAAAATCTTTATGACAAAAGATATTATGTCTAATCCTGCAATGCAGCTTGCAATTTCTAACGTTGAAGCTAAATTAAACGGTAAAAATAAACATTTTGTGGAATACTTCGGCGACGCTTATCAAGGTACGACTTTATGGGAAAAACAACTTAAAAACGAATCCTTAAAAGCAAGAATTGCAACGGATACAAATATTGGACCGGGGTACCTTCACTACAATGCGGAAGCTGACCTTGACGTTAATAACAAAGATTCGTTTTTTACTTTCGTTTATACAAAAACAACGGACAAAGTAACAAATGCCGTATTATCGGGTGTTATAAGCGCATATTCAAATATGCACCCTGTTTCCGTCATTGAAACGGAAGATTTTGATTTAACGTCAATTGCGCATTTTATTGAATTGAAACATTTTGAAACACTTTATACGGGAAATCTTTTAAGAAGAAAAGAAAATGACGTAACGACAAAAGACGTTGCACTTCCCGAAGTGTTGCAGCCGAATGTTGAAATTTATAAAAAAGAAGTTAAAAAAGCTCTTAATCAATAGAGTTTAATAACCTTAAAAAATTAAAAACCCGCTTTTTATCGAAAGGCGGGTTTTTAATATGTTAAATTTTATTAATTAAATCTAAGTTCCGATATAAAATTTTTGGTAACGGAATAATCGTATCCCGTCGGGAATTTTGCGGAGATAACGAGTTTTGGCGTTGTTGTTGAATTTTTCTTGATTTTTTGAATAAAGTTTTCTTTGTTTTGCGTTTCATAAATTGCGACGGTTCCTTTTGCCTTAAAGAAAGGAATCATCTTTACGTTTGCTTCAAATTCCGCATAAGAAATTTTTTTATCCCCTGCTTTAATTTTTCCTCTGTGGGTTATTTTAATGTTATTAACGGGAAAAATCGGAGAAGTTGTCCATTTTGAAGAAAATTCTTCCAATTTTTTTTCAAGATTTCCGTTTTCAAAATCCTGATTTGTTAAAATGTTACTTTCGTTAAGGTCAAGAATGGTAATTCTTTGTTTTTTAGGAAAATAATACGCATTTAATTTTCTGTACCCGAAAAAATTCAAAGAACGTGATAAAATATAATTATCGGATATATTTTCGAGATTTCCGAAGTCTTTTTCTTCTTCAACTATGACTTCTCGTGTCGGAGATGTATATTCGGTGTATTTATTCTTAACAAAACTAAATCCGCCAAAAGCGAAAAAAACGTATATAATAGAGATAAAAACGATAAATCCGCAAAGTTTTTTTAAACAGCCCATATTTTTTCCTTGTTTTACTTACTGTAATATTTTATTATTAACATCATGGAAATTCAAAAGTTTTTTAAATTTAATGACATTAATCCTGAACAAATTTCAGGCATACTAAAACAATACTACGATATAAAGAAAAAGTACAAAGATTATATCGTTCTTTTCAGGGCGGGTGATTTTTACGAAACGTATTTTGACGATGCAATTACGTTCTCCAATGTTTCATCCATTACGCTTACAAAGAAAAAATTCAAGAACATGCCCGATGTTTTGATGGCAGGTGTGAATAACAGAAGCGTACAATGTCACATTGATAAACTTTTAAAAAATAATTATAAAGTTGTCATTGTTGAAGAAAAATCGGCAAAAAGCCAAGACGGTATTCTTATGAGAGATATAGCAAAAATTTATACGAACGGCACGTTGTTTGAGCCTGAATTTTTAACACCCAACGAAAATAACTACATAGCTTCAATTTCAAAAAATAATGAAAATTATGATTTCAGTTATGCGGATGTTTCTACGGGGGATATTTACAAAACCAAGGGAACTCTAAACGATGTAATTTTAGAATTGTCGAGAATTTCTCCAAAAGAGCTTTTAATCAGGGAAAGCTCAAATATCGATCCTAAAATATATTCAAATTATAAATATGAAATTTTGGATGAAGAATTTTACGAAGAAGAAGAAAATTATGCGTATTCGGGAATTTTAAATTATTCAAAAAATATCCTGAAAGATTTCGTAATTGAATTTGAACAAGTTGAAGATTATAACGTAAAAGATTTTATGCAAATGGATTTTCTGACAAGAAAAAATCTTGAACTTAACAAAAATTCATATAACAATACAACTTACGGTTCTTTATTGTGGACTCTCGATAATTGCAAAACCCCAATGGGGAAACGGCTTTTATCCTCTTTTATTTCAAGTCCTTTATATAACATTGAAGAAATTGAAAAAAGGTATGACCTTTTGGATAAAATTTTATCAATTCCCGATAGTGAAGAAAAGTTATCCTCTATTTTAGATAATACGGGCGATATTTCAAGAATATCATCTAAATTATCCAATAAAACGGTGCTTCCTTTAGAATTTTTGACTTTAAAAGACGGATTTTCCAAGGTAAAAGAGGCGAGTAAACTTATTGAAAAATTAAATTCGCCGATATTTAATAAAACCCGTCATTTTAAAATTTTATCGGACTTTTACGAAATTTTAAACAAAACAATCGAAGATGACACCGATAAAATCGAAAAAGGATATTACATTAAAAAAGGTGCCGATACCGAACTTGACCTTTTATTTATGGATTTTTCGGAAATTGAAGGGCAAATTGAAGAATACAGGCTCTCTTTAATTGAATGTACGAAAATTAAAAACTTAAAAATTATTCAAAAGCAAGGTTCTTTTTATATTGAAGTTCCAAACGGGGCAACTTCTCTTATAGGATATGATTTCAGGCTTTGCAGAGAATTGAGGAACACAAAAAGATATACGACGGGAAAATTGCTCGAACTTGAAGAGAAATATTTTTCAACGTTATCAAAAATAACCAATGTGCAAAAAACGATTTTTTCCGAATTGAAAACAAATGCGGGAGAATTAACGGGACAAATAAGAGAATATTCCAAAAACATCGCTCTTTTGGACGTATTTTATTCTTTCTTGAAAAGCGTGAAAGAATATGATCTTAAACGTCCGTTTATTTGTGAGGGTGCCCCCGTTAAAATTCAAAAAGGGCGACATATCGTCGTTCAAAAACTCAATGAATTCGTGCCTTTGGATTTTAATTTTGAAAATTCAAAATTAATTGTTCTGACAGGTGCAAACGGGGCGGGAAAATCGACTTTGTTAAAAGAATTGGGTCTTATAACGGTTTTATCTCAAGCAGGGTGCTTTATTCCGTCAGAAAGCGTTAAAATTTCCCCTGTTGACAGGCTTTTTGCCGTATTGAACGTTTCCGACAATTTATTCGGTCAAAAATCTTCTCATCAGGCGCAAATGTCCGAGATTTCAAAGGTTATGGAATATGCAACCAAAAAGAGCTTAATTCTTTTTGATGAAATCGGAAAAAGCACGTCTTATAAGGATGGAATTTCAATTCTTTATGCCGTTATAAGGTATTTTATCGAAGAAAAATTCTCGACAACCGTATGCGCAACTCATTACCTTGAAATAAAGGATTTATTGAAAGATTATGAAAACGATATTTTATATCTTCAGATGAATAAAAATCGTCAAATAACAAAAGGTATTGCTAAAAACAGCCGAGGCGTAGATACTCTGTATGAAGAAAATTTACCGGAAAAGGTAATAAAATTTGCTAATGATATCATAAAATCTTCTTATACGGATTAAAGATTTCACAATACCTGTCGATAAAAGTTCATGGTAAAACACGATTGTCGAAAGGATTTCTTTTTGGAGTATAATTGAATCATGCAAGTTATAACAGGAGATATTGAAGATACTGACTTAAAGAAAGTGGGTCTTGAACTTATGTTTATGACCCCCGAAAAATGTTCCAACGAGGACGGAATAACAGCCGTTGAACTTTCTAAACAATTGAACATGGATATAGAAATTGTAAAAAAGAAATTGAGAATTTTAATGGAACATAATATAGTGAGAGTAATCGGAATAAATCCTAAATTGTGGAAGTTTGACGAATATAATTTTCAAAGAATGAACGAGGATGACCCTGTATATATGCTCCTTTGTTCTTTTGACGATGTTGATTTTGACAGGTATTTCGAATATTGATTACGACTATTGAGAAAAATGTTTTTGAAGGAGAGGGGCTTGCCCGTTTTGAGGGGCAAACCGTTTTTATTAAAGGAGTTATCGAAGGGGAAGTTGTCGAGTTTTCAATAATTAAAAAATATAAAAATTATACAAAGGCTAAATTAGAAAAAATAATTACGAAAAGTCCTCACAGAATAACTCCTAAATGCCCTTTAAGCAACTGCTGCGGGGGGTGTGATTTCGGGTTTATTGATTATGATTATCAGGCAAAAATTAAAGAAAATATCATAAAAGAAATTTTTCAAAACTTTGAAAATGTCAATTTTCTACCCTTTATAAAAAGCCCTCTTGTATATAATTACAGGGCAAAAACCCAATATCCCGCCACTGATACAAAAAATTCAAAAAGGGTAATTTTAGGGTATTATAAAGAAAAAACCCATGATATTATCAACATTAAATATTGCCCGATTCAGCCTGAAATTGTTGATAAGATAATTGAATTCATAAGAAATAACTGGATTTTCGGGTGTTACCACGAAAAAGAGCATAAAGGGCTTTTAAGGCATGTTAATATCAGAATTTCAACAACAAACAATGATATTCTTTTAACCCTTGTTTTAAATTCCAAAACAAAACCGGACATAAAAAACTTTACATCCCGCATAATATCTGAATTTCCTCAAATAAAAGGGGTTTTTGTTAATCTTAATCCTGATAAAACAAACAAAATAACGGGGGATAAAACATATCTTATTCAAGGAGTTGATTATATAATTCAAAATTTAGGCAAATTCCGGTATAAACTGGGCGGCAATTCCTTCTTTCAGGTTAATCCGCATTGTGCCGAACTTTTATTTGAAAATGCAAAAAAATTAATTAAAAATAAAGGTAATCTTCTTGATTTATACGGCGGTTCGGGGGTTATCGGAATTTTTATGAGCGATAGCGTTGATAAGATTTGTCTTGTTGAAGAAAACGAAGAATCTATTGCACTTGCTAAAGAAAATTACAAATTGAACAATATTGATAACTTTGAAATAATAAATTCCAAAGCGAAAGAATGTATTCAAAAATTTGAAAAAGAAAAAATAATGTTTGAAAATATCATCATTGACCCGCCAAGGAAAGGGGCGGATGAGGAAACGCTTTCGGGCATTTCAAAATTAACAAAAAATATTATCTATATAAGTTGCAATCCGATGACTTTGCGCAGGGATTCCCTCTTTTTAATTCAAAAAGGGTTTAAACTAAAATCCGTTCAGGGTGCGGATATGTTCCCGAACACTCATCATATCGAATGCATTGCGCATTTTGAGGCAGGTGAAAATGCATAAATTTTATATTAAATCTTTGGGGTGCAAAACAAACCAAACCGAAGGGCAAATAATCTCCGAACTTCTTGTTAATAAAGGTTTTATTAAAACAAACAACAAAAGCGAAGCGGATATTTTTATTATTAATTCTTGTTCTGTGACAGAACATGCCGATAATCAAACCTTTTATCTGATTAAACAAATGAAAAAAGAAAACCCGAAAATAAAAGTCGTTTTGACGGGATGTACGGCGCAAACCGCAGATATAAACAAAATTGACGCAGATTTAATTTTGGGAAATTCGGAAAAATTAAGAATAGACGAGTACATTAATTCTCTTTTTGAATATAAAAAGAGTATTTTCATACAAAATATTTTTGAAATTAAAAAATACGAAACAAAAATTCTCCACAAAACCAATAAAACAAGACCCTCCGTTAAAATTCAAGACGGGTGCGACAACAGGTGTTCTTATTGCGTTATTCCTTTTGCAAGAGGTAATTCAAGGTCCGAAACAATTGAAAACATAATTGAACAAATAAATATCCATACAAAAAACAACGTAAAGGAAATTATTCTGACGGGCATTCATATAGGGCAGTGGGGAGCGGATTTATGGGGTAAAAAGCTCGTTGACCTGCTTTATGAAATAGAAAATACCGATATCGTAAGGTATCGTTTAGGCTCATTGTATGTAAACGAAATTGACGAAGAATTGTTTGATTTTCTTGTTCATTCCAAAAAATTCTGTCCGCATTTCCACTTATCCCTTCAAAGTTTGTGTGATAAAACTTTAAAAAATATGAACAGAAAATATACAAAGCACAATGCTCTGGAAATGATTGAAAAAATACATAAAAACTTCAATACCCCTTTTATCGGTGCGGATATAATTTTAGGGTTTCCCGATGAAAACAGGGACGATTTTCTTGAAACAAAAGAAGCAATTTTAAATTCAAATTTAAGCTATGTCCACAGTTTTCCTTATTCAAAAAGAAAAGGAACAAGCGCATACGGCTTTTTAAATCAGGTTTTAGACCATGTTAAAAAAGAGAGAACAAAAGAAATAATTGAAATATCAAACTCTCTGCATAAAAAATTTCTTGAAAAAAATAAAAATCAAATCCGTCCCGTACTTTTTGAAAAAAGAGGAAAAGACGGTCTTTTCTCGGGCATTAGCGATAACTATGTAAAAATTTACAGAAAATCCGATGAAAATATTAGAAACACGATAGAACTTGTTGATTTTTCCAAAGAAGAACTGTATTAACTTTTGTAACAAAAGTATATATTTTATATATAATTTGTCAATTTATTTTCGATGATTTTTTTTATATAAATACAAAGAGAGATATCGAGGATAATATGATTGAATTAACTGAAGAAAAATTTATGAACACGGAAAACTTCTTTATAACGGATACAATTACAAGAGAATATTGCCTCGCTCAAGAAGCCTTTCATAAAGCAAGTTTACCCCCCAAAAAGAAAGTTTACAAAAGCATGAATAAAATGCTTCAAGAAGGTTTTCTTGTCGGTTCTCTTAAATACGGTAACAACTTTATAGCATAACAAAATTTTTGAAGCGTTAATTTTAATGCTATTGTGGCTTTTCTCCGGTTTCGGCTTATGCTTATATTAAGAGATGTAAAATTAGTGAAATTTTATTAAAACAAAAAACTTGTATAATTTTGAATTTAAGTATAAAATAAGGCTATAAGTGCTTAATTAGTGATTTAATTTTTATTTTTATCGGTTTAAAAATTGCCGCTATAAGAGTTCGAGGACAAAGGCAAAGAGCCAAAAGGAATCTTTTAAATTATGTATACAAACAAATGTATTAAATGCGGGAAGGAATTTGAAACAAAGAACCCCAAAAGAGTTATATGCCCCGATTGTTTATACCCCGATAAGCAACTGAGTGCAGGCGGTGATGCTCAACCTTCTCAAACCGGAGTTGAATACCCCAGAAGTTACAGTTTTGGCAGCGACAACAATCAAGCGCCGAGATATAACAGACGCCCAAATAACTACGGAAACCGTGACGGGTATTCGCAAGGCGGCTATAATCGTGACAGACAAGGATATAACCAAGGCGGATATCAGCAGAGAGATAACAGACGCCCGTATAATAGCCAAGGCGGCGGATATCAGCAGCGTGACAACAGGCGCCCTTATGGTAACAGACCTCAAGGCGGCGGATTTAACAGAAATAGTCAGGGCGGATTTAATAAAAGACGTGCGCCCCAAAAGCCTAAAGCATTATTGGTAAACAGAGAACAGCTTGCCCAAATTGAAGAATTGTATAAAAAAATGTTACCTTTGCCGAATCCCGATGCACATGAAGTAATCGGACAGGCAATCGGTTTAGAGCCTAAGAAGGTATTTTTCGGCATTAATTTAATCAGACAAAAGTTAATGCTTCCTAAAATTCAAATGCCTAAAAGAAAACTTGCGCTCACGCCCGACCAATTAATGGCAATCAAAAACTTGTACGAGCCTTTATTGCCTTTGCCTCCTATCGGGTGCCATAAAATCTTAGCTGCGCAGTTGAAAATGGATGAATGGAGAGTCCATGTCGGTATCGGTTTAGTCAGAAAACAAATGGGGCTTGACCGTTGGAACCAAGAAAGAGAGGATGCTCCCGAAGAATATCGCCAAAAAGCGTAAAATCAATCTATGAAAATAAAATTACCGCATAACGTGTTTTAAGAACATGTCTTATGCGGTAATTTCGTGTTAAAAATAATATAAGATAAAATCATTTTATTATGATATATATAATTTAAAAAGATTATATTAAAAAACGTAACCAAATATTTTTACCAATTGCGTTAAATATTTTGGCGCAAGCCCGTAAAGTTATTATATTTAATACTTTAATGTAAAAGAATACAAAAATATTATTTTTTAAAAGAAATTGTATAAAAAAGTTGAATATTTTAAAATTCAATAACAATGTTAATCTAAACTCGTCTTAAATCTTCTAAAATCAGCATTTATCTTTGATTGAACGGGTCCCAAAATAAATTTAATAAGCGGTTGGTTCTATTATTTTTTTATATGTTTTTTTAGAACGGGAAATTTTATAAGCAAGATTTTAAACAACAGAAGGCAAGATTTTTAGCAATTTTTTGAAAGATAAATTTTGAATAAATTTATCTTTCAAACCTCTTTTCGATTAAATTTTTATTTTTATCCAGTTTCATATACATCGTTGTTCCTTTGGCATCAGCGTCGTAATAAACGGCATCTGCCGTACCGTCGGGGTGCTTTTCCACAAAAGACTGCCTCGAGCCGTCTGCATTATACATTAAAGACTTGTAACCTCCGTTTTTTTCATACTCGGTTACCATTTTAATCGAGCCGTTTGCATAGTAATCAACCGCTTTTTTTAAAAATTTATCTTTGTTTTTATACAATACACCCTCTTTATGCCCAAGAGGGTCGTATTTTATTTCAATAATTTCGCCGGATTTTTTTTGTATAATTTTTTCGCCGATTAATTTATCTTCATCATTAAAAAATTGAGATAATTTTTCTTCTTTATTTTCTTTCTTTTTAACTGTTTTTGGAGTTTCGGCAATGAATTTTGCGTCTTTTAATTCGATATCGTCTTTATCTTCTTCATCGAAATCAATGTCCGCATACAAATCTTCGGAATTTTGTTCTTCTTCGATACTCATAACCTACCTTTTAATTTCAAGCATTTTATTGATTGCGCTAAGTGCTTTTTTTGCAATGTTTTCATCAACGGTTATTTCATTTTTTTCTGTTTTTAAAACATCAAAAATATCATATAAAGAATTCTGCTTCATATTGTGACATACAACTCTGTCATTAACATGAATAAAAGTTCTATCGGGATAATCTCTTCGTAATCTGTCAGTTACTCCTTTTTCCGTACAAATTATAAAAGAATTTTCTTTTGAATTTTTAACGTAATCAAAAATTTGAGTTGTAGAACCCGTAAAATCAGCAAGTTCGACAACTTCCCGATGGCATTCAGGGTGTACCAAAACAAGTGCATTATTATATTTTTCTTTTTGTTCGATAATGTCTTTCGGGGTAATTCTTAAATGTGTCGGGCAATATCCCGTATAGGAAATAATTTCAACGTCCGGAAGATTTTTTTGAACCCAGGAGCCTAAATAACAATCGGGTGCAAATAAAACTTTGTTTGCGTTTAAAGATTTTACAATTTCTATCGCATTGGCGCTGGTTGCGCAAATATCGCATTCCGCTTTAACCTCTGCCGTTGAATTAACGTAGCATACTAAAGGTATACCTTTATATTTTTCCTTAAATTCTCTTACAAGTTTAAGGTCAATCATATCTGCCATATTACAGCCCGATTTTAAGTTCGGAAGAAGAACTTTTTTGTTCGGGGATAAAATTTTAGCGGTTTCGGCCATAAAATAAACACCTGCAAAAACAATAATATCGGCATTTGTTTTAGCGGCAAGGCGGCTTAAACCCAAAGAATCTCCCACAAAGTCCGCAACTTCGTCAATTTCGGGGTTTTGGTAACAATGAGCAAGAATTACTGCGTTTTTCTCTCTCTTTAATTTTTTTATCTCTTGAATTATTTCCTGTGTCAATTTTAATTTCCTAAAAATTGTTGAATATTATTATAATACAAAAAATTTTATAAATCTTTATGATGAAATTCTTTTCTTCCTTTAGCGTAATCATCAACGATTTGACCTTCACCGAAAAGTTTATATTTATAAACGCAAAGCCCCTCTAAACCTACCGGTCCTCTTGCAAGAGCTTTATTTGTAGAAATTCCGACTTCTGCGCCGAAACCGAATCTGAATCCGTCTGAAAATCTTGTTGACGTATTATGAAAAACACAGGAAGAATCAACCATAAGCATAAATTTTTCCGCATTTTCTTTATTGTTTGTAATAATAGAATCCGTATGGTGCGAAGAATATTTATTTATGTGGTTAATTGCTTCATCCAAGTTTTCTACGACTTTCAAGGTTAAAATCGTATCCGAATATTCTTTTGAATAAGTATCGGGATTTTCTATAATTTTAACGCCATTTTCCGTTAAATATTTTTTCAGTTCGTCCAAATACTTGTAATTTTTATGTACAAGAACCGTTTCTACGCTGTTGCATGCTGAAGGATACTGCGTTTTAGAATCCAATACAATAGAATTTACTACATCTTTTTCTGCGCTTTCATCCGCAAAAATATGGCAAATGCCTGAAGCATGCCCTAAAACGGGAATTTTTGTATTGTTTTGAATAAATTGAACCAGTTTATTTGAGCCTCTCGGAATAATAAGGTCAATATAATCATCATAAGATAACATTTCTTTAATGTCCTCATGGGAAAAAACAAGATTTACCGCATTTTTCGGGAAGTCTTTTACTTTGGATAATGCATTTTGTATGATTTCAAAGAAAATTTTATTTGTATTATCGGCTTCCTTTCCGCCTTTTAAAATTACGGCATTTCCCGATTTAACGGCAAGAGCGGTGATTTGAGTAATAACGTCGGGTCTTGCCTCAAAAATTACTCCGATAAGCCCGATTGGAGAAGTTACTTTTTTCAAAATAAGGTTTTCGTCTAATTCTCTTGTCCATAAAACTTTATTTGACGGATCATCAAGTTTTATAACGTCTTTTACGCCTTTTATCATATCTCTCATTTTGTTTTCATCGAGTTTAAGGCGGTTATAAGTTGCTTTTGTAATTTTATTTTCTTCAAGTAAAACTTTTGAATTTTCCAAATCCTTTTTATTTGCTTCAAAAATTTTTTCCTTATTTGCTTCAATTTCTTCGCTTATTTTTAAAAGTGCTTCGTTTTTAACGTTTGTATCTAAGGAAAAAAGTTTGATTTTAGCTTCATTTGCGCTCAAAATAATATCTTTTATCATAAAATCACCAAATTATCTTTATGTATTAAGTCGTCGCTTTGAGTATATCCTAAAATGTTTTTGATTTCTACGCTGTGCTTTCCTAAAATTTGCCTGCATTCGTTTGAGTTGTAGTTGGCAACGCCTCTTGCAAATTCTAAGCCGTTTTCATCAAAAATACAAACCACTTCGCCTGCCTCAAAAGTTCCTTTTATTTCTAAAGCGCCAATCGGAAGGAGGCTTTTTTGTTTGTCGATTAAAGCCGTTTTTGCGCCTTCGTTTACGATAATTTCTCCTCGAACGTTTGTGGCGTATGCTATCCAGCGCTGTTTTGAGGATAATTTATTGTTTGATAAAAACAAAGTTCCGACTTCCTCGCCATCAAAAAGTTTTCTTATGATACCTTGAGTTAAACCGTTTACGATTATTGCGTTTGAGCCTGAATTTGTAACGACTTTTGCGGCATTTAATTTTGTAATCATTCCGCCTCTGCCGCCTAAAGAAGCGCCGGAAGCGAGTTTTTCGATTTTTGGCGTAACTTTTTGTACGGTTCTTATTAATTTTGCATCTTTATATTCTTTCGGGTTTTTATCAAAAAGGCCGTCAATATCAGATACCATAACAAGAAGGTCGGCGTCTAATTTGCTTGCAACAAGAGCCGATAATTTATCGTTATCGGAAAAACTTACATGTTCCAGTTCGGAAGGCAAAATTACGTCATTTTGGTTAATAACGGGAATTATTCCTGCTTCCAAAAGCCTTGAGAGAGTACTTCTTAAACTTAAATATCTCTTTCTTACCGAAAAATCATCTTCAATTAATAGAATTTGAGAAATGTTTATGCCGAATCTGTCAAAACCGTCCTGCCAAATTTCAATCAGCATGGGCTGTCCGATTGAAGCTGCGGCTTGTTTGTCAACGGTAGTTTCCGGAGTTTTAAGCCCTAATTTTTTAACCCCCAAGCCGACGGCGCCCGATGTCACGATTAATACTTCTTTTCCTTGCTTGTAAAGCCTTGCGATATCTTCAATGAAAGAATATAACCTTGAGAGCGAAATATCACCGTCCTCATTTTTCAGGATATTTGTTCCGAATTTAAAAACAATTCTTTTTGCTTCGTTTATATTCATTATTCCACCTTAAAACCTACCAGAAGCGACAATTCGGTATGTTCATACCCCAAAGTTTGCGCTAAATCCATATTTGTAACTCGTCCTTTAAAGGTTCCGACACCCGAAGATAAAGTATCCGAATTTCTTATTGCTTCAAGACTTCCGTATTCTGCTATTTCTTCTATATAAGGCATAATGGCATAAGAATACGCATAAGAAGAAGTTTTTGGCGTAAGAGCGGGTAAATTTGAAATTGCACAATGCAATACGCCGTATTTTTCATATACGGGGTTAAAAATCGTTGTTTCTTCGCTTATCGTTTCTACGTTTCCGCCTTGGTCAATCGCAACATCAATTATAATCGAACCTTTTTTCATTTGTTTAACAACTTCTTCACCGAGAAGTTTAGGCGCTTTTCTGTCGGGAATATAAACTGCCGTAATAAGAATATCCGCTTTTTTTGCTTCCTCAAGAATGGTTGTCGGGTTACAATAGTGTGTTTTAACGGAAGCGTTAAAAATAAAATCCAGTTTTGCAAGTCGTTTTGAATTAATATCCAAAACGGAAACATCGGCTCCCATGCCCGCCGCAACTTTTGCTGCGTTGCTTCCGACGACTCCGCCTCCTATAATAACGACTTTGCCGGGTTTTACTCCGGGGACTCCGCCGATTAAAACTCCTCTGCCGCCTTTAGTTTTAATAAGGTATTCTGCCCCCAATTGAACGGATAATCTTCCCGCAACTTCGGACATCGGGCGCAAAACCGGATGTTCGTTTTCTTTTGTTCGGATTGATTCTGCGCAAACGGCGCATACTTTTTTCTTTAAAAGATTTTGAACAAGTTCCTTATTAATTGCAAGGTGCATAATGGCAAAAATAACCTGACCTTCTCTCAAAAGAGGGTATTCTTCTTTTGTCGGGTTTTTTACTTTTACGATTATATCCGCCTTTTGCCATAATTCTTCTTTTGTATTAAGAATTTCGGCACCTGAATTTGCATAGTTTTCATCCGAAAAACCGCTCAAAATGCCTGCGTTTTTTTCAATATAAACTTTATGTCCTTTTTTGGTTAAAATTTTGACACTGTCAGGAGTAAGAGCAACCCTTGTTTCTCCTTCGTCTATTTCTTTCGGTATTCCAAATACGGATTTAGACATTGTTTGTTATCCTTAAAATATATTTTCCGTGAGGGCTTCTTCGATTTCCTGAATTATAAGTTGAACGGCATCAATCTTATTTTCCGCATTTGTTACGGGTCTGCCCACTACCATAAAATCAACCCCCGATTTAATTGCATCTTTTGGGGTTGTAACTCTTACCTGATCGTTTACGATACTCCATGTCGGTCTTACGGCAGGACAAACAATTAAAAAATCTTTTCCGCATTCTTCTCTTATGACGGGCGCTTCCGAAGCCGACGCCACAACGCCGTTTAATCCTGATTCTTTAGCGGTTGCGGCAAGTCTTGAAACGTATTCGTCAATACTCATGTTTACGTTCAATTCCTGCGTTAATGTTCTTTGTCCGAAACTTGATAAAACCGTTACTCCTAAAATTGTGGGCGGTTCAAACCCGTATTTTTTGGCGGTTTCCGAAGCAAGTTTAACGGTTGCGCTCATCATCTTTGAGCCGCCTTTAATATGAACGTCAAAAAAGTCTATTCCTCTTTTAACAAGATTTGCGCCTGCTCTTGCAACGGTGTTCGGTATGTCATGAAATTTCATGTCGTAAAAAACTTTTGAACCATGGTGCTTAATCATATCGCTTACTTCGGCACCTTGATTTTGCAATTGGAGTCCGACTTTAAAAAGACCGACATAATCTTTTAATTCAATTACGAGTTTTTCCGCTTCTTCAATCGTATCAACATCCAGCGCTAAAATAATTCTGTCTTTTGCAGTTTCGGGTTTTAAAATCGTCACAAAACCTCCTTTTTTGTTCTGCCAAAATATTTTATCACATAAAAAATCTTTTTCAAAATAACGCAACAAAAAAAGAGGACTTTTTTAAGTCCTCTTTTTAGGAAGTGAGCCGACAAAATCATTTGTCCCGTTCAAAATTTTTAATCGCAACCCCGAATAAGATAACGGTGGTTTCATCAGCTCACATAATCATGATAGCTTATTACAGGTATGTTTTTATCGCCTTTTAGTATTAATACTTTAGTATTAATTGAAAATACTTATTGTTTTTTAAAAAACAGTATAAAATTTTATACCCCTAAAATCCTTACCGTACAAGGATTTTAAAAAATGTTTATTTTATAAAATAAAAAAATTAAAAAATAAAATTCCATGCCTTTAATATAAGTTTAATAAAAATCTATCCTTTAACCGCACCTTCGTTTGTGCCTTTTATGAAATATTTTTGCAGTATTAAAAAGAATAATAAAATAGGAATTATTGAAACGATACTTCCCGAAGCAATCAATCTGTAATCTGCGCTAAAAGCTCCTTGAAGTTCGTTTATTCCGACAGGGAGCGTGAAAAGATTTTGCTTTGTTAAAATAATCGAAGGCCACAAAAATTCCCCCCAGCTTCCGACAAAAGTAAAAATTGCAAGAACCGAAAGTTCGGGTCTGATTAAAGGAAGAAGAATTTTATAAAATATTTGAAACGAATTACATCCGTCAATAATTGCCGATTCTTCAATTTCTTTAGGAATTTTTAAAAATGCCTGTTTTAAAAGAAAAATCCCGAAAGCATTTACCGAAAAAGGCAAAATCATTCCCAAATATCCCCCAAAATCGGATATGGAATCCACTAAGTTTAATTTTAAAACTATTATGTAAACAGGGAGCATAATTGCTTGAAAGGGAACCGTAAGCGTTAATAAAATAAGGAAAAATGCCGTATTTTTTCCCTTAAAAGACATTCTTGCAAGAGGGTATGCCGCAAGGGAAGAAAAAATTAAATTCAATATGACGGTAAAAGCGGCAACGATTGTGCTGTTTATTGCGTATTGAACAATCGGAACGAGTTTCAAAACTTTTACGAAATTATTTAACGTCGGAAATTTCGGTATTAAAGAAGGGGGATATTGAAAAATATTCTCTTCCGCCCCTTTTAAGGCGGTAGATAAAAGCCACAAAAAAGGAAGCATACAAAAAATGCAAATTGAAATTAAAATAAGGTGAATTAAAAAACCTTTCATATGCTTCATAATTTGTATTTATCCCTTTCAAAACATAAAATATTAACGGCGGAAAACGCCATTACCAAAATAAGCAAAATTACGCATGCGGCGCTTGCGGAACCTAAATCAAGGTTTTCAAACGCTTTTTCGTAAATATAATAAACTATTGTTTTTGTTGAGTTTAAAGGTCCGCCTTTTGTCATAACGTAAATTTCAACAAAAACTTTTAAGGCAGAAATTGAACTTATTGTTGAAACAAGTGCAATAACGGGCATGATATGCGGAATCGTAACGGTCAGATGTTTTCTTATAAAGCCTGCGCCGTCAATTTCCGCAGCTTCAATTAATTCTTTCGGCACGCTCATTAATGCCGCAAGATAAATCATCATATAATATCCGATACCCTTAAAAATCGTAACTATGGCAACCGATACCATTGCAATCTTAGGGTCTGTCAAATATCCGATTTCTTTATGAAAAAAATAATTTAATAACCCCTCCGGCTGATAAAGCCATTTAAAAGCAATTGCAACAACAACTATTGATACAACTACGGGAGTATAAATTATGAGCTTGTACCCCGTTTTAAATTTAATTTTTTGGTCAATTAAAATTGCAACGATTAAAGGCAAAATCACAAGAGCGGGAACGCATAAAATTAAAAACCAAAACGTATTTAAAATTGATTTTAAAAAAACATCCGAATTTAGAATTTTTGAATAATTTGAAAACATTGTAAATGATGGCGAATAAAAATCAACCGAATAATCGTAAAAACTCATAACGATTGTTTGAAAAAAAGGAAGAAAAAAGAATATCCACAACATTATAAAAGCGGGAAGCAGGTATAAATAAGGAGATATTTTAAAATCGGTTTTCATAAAATCTATTCTATTCAAATTATTATTTTAATTCAATATAATTCAATCAGCCAAAATATGAATTTTGTTGTAAAATTTTTCTTATGAAAAAAATAATTTTATTAATCACGCTTTTATTTGCTTTTATTACTCCCTCTTTCGGGGTAGAAGAATTAAACGTAGTCAGAGTAGGCATTTCAAATTCTTCTTTTTCGACTTTTGAACACAGTGAAGTTAATTTACACTTTATTGATAATTCAAATATTCTTGATATGTATTCAGGCGCCGAAATTAGCCTGCAATCGGATGCGGATATTTTTATTGAATATAAAAACGGTGAATTTACCGTAATTGCGAATGATAAAAAGATTTTAAAAAATGTTCAAGGCCCTCTTACGATAACTTCAATGGATAAAATCGGCATAACGGGTATAAAAAGGCATGGTGACCCCGCTTATTACAGGGGAATGATTGAATTAAAAGGAATAAATTCAAGTAAATTCAACATAATAAACGTTCTTGATATGCAAACTTATTTAAAAGGCGTCGTTCCGAACGAAATGCCCGTTTCATTCGGTCTTGAAGCGCTCAAGGCACAGGCGGTTTCTGCAAGAAATTATGCTAACCGCCCGAATACCGTTTATAACAATTATGATGTTTGTGATTCGGTTGCATGTCAGGTATACTACGGCGCAAACAGTGAAACGCCTATTTCAAACAAAGCGGTAGATGAAACTTTGGGAATTTATGCTCTTTATAACAACGATATTATTCTTGCCTTGTATTCTTCAACCGCTTCGGGGATTACGGAGAATTATTTTGATACGTTCGGAAAAGGAATTGAAGATAAACCTTATTTGAAATCGGTGAGCGATACCGAAAAATTAAAAAGAATGAATGAAGAAAGCTTTTTTAAAACAAATCCGCCTTCTTTCGATATGAAATCCCCAAGATACAGATGGGAAAAAGAATTTGAAAGAGAATATCTTGAAGAACTTTTAAGTAAAAATTTGGTTGAACAATCAAAAGCAGGTAATGTTTTTCCGCAGTTTACGACATCCGATAAAATTAAAGACCTTGAAGAAATTAAAATAATAAAAAAAGGCGCCTCGAATAAAGCGCTTGAAATTCAAATAAAGACCAAATCAAAAACTTATACCGTATCGGGAGAGCTTCCAATCAGGAGAACCTTTAAAGATAACGGACAAATTTTAAGTTCCGCAAATTTTATAATTGAAAAAATTTCAAAAAAAGAATTTAAAAAAGAGCAAAAAGAAATACAAGAAACAAAAGATAATAAAAAAGAAGCGATTTTCCAAAACGAAGAAAATGAAAATACAAAAGAAACAAAGGAACATGGAATTTTAGGTAAAAATCTTCCTTATGCTTTTAAATTTTACGGTGCGGGGTTTGGACACGGTGTCGGGTTAAGCCAATACGGAGCAGGATTTTTGTCGGGTTTCGGGGTGCCGTATGAAAATATTTTAAAACATTATTATACGGGAATAACTTTGGGAACGGTACCGAAAGAAGTAAAATACAATAATATCGACTTAAATTACGCCCAAAAATTCTATTATTCGACCAAAACTCCGAAAATTTCAAAAGCAAATAAAGATGAACTTTCTAAGACGGATTTAAAAGAAGAAGTAGAAAATTTAATTCATAAGAAAAATCAAAAGGTATACCTTGTTATTGAAAATGAAAATAAAGTTTCAAAACTCCAATTTTCCATAAATAACTATTCGTTCGACCCTGAGCTTGACGGTTTTAAAAAGAAAAATTTAAAAACCGATATTACTCAATATTTAACGGAAGGCGTTAATACTATTGTTTTTGCACCGCTTCAGGAAGCGGATAAAAGAAAAAAAGTTAAATTTTATGTCGTAACGGGAGAAGAAAATGACAGGTGAAGTTAAAAGAGAGGAAGGACAAGGCTTATTTAAAGCGGCGGGCTGGATTGCCGTTATTATTCTTCTTTCAAAAATAGCAGGTTTTTTAAGAGATGTCGTTATTGCAAACTACTATGGTGCGGGCATTATTTCGGACGCTTATTTTTACGCTTATCAAATTCCTGCTCTCGTTCTTATTATTTTGGGCGGTGTCGGAGGCCCTTTTCATAGTGCAACGGTTGCGGTTTTTTCCAAACTCATAAAAGATTTTTCAAAAAAACCCGATGAAAGCGTAAAAAAACTTTTTAATACGTTTGAAACTTTTTCTATTATTTTGTTTTTAATTTTAGCTCTTCTTTGTTTCTTTTTCCCGAATGAAATAATGAAACTTATAATAGGAGGGGGTAACGTTGAACTTCTTCAATACGCTTCAAATCTTTTAAGAATAATGTCGCCCGTTATTTTAATAGGAGCGGTTATCGGTTTATATTACGGTATTTTGGTAACATATAAAAGATTTTTGCTTCCGAACATTTCTCCTTCGATGTTATCAATAGGTATAATTATTGTTCTTTTATTTACAAAAGGGGATAATACGGGATTTTATTTAGCGATAGGTACACTTTTAGGCGCTATATTGCAATGGGTTTTGCAAACAAATGCAATAAAAAAACTGGGGTACGGTTTTAAGCCATGCTTTGATTTTTTTGAAAATAAAAATTTTAATGAAATACTCGAGCTTTTGTTTCCTGCTTTTTTAAGTTCTACAATCGGACAATTAGGGGTTTATATCGACATGTTCTTTTCTTCCTCCTTAAAAGAAGGGGCATGGACTGCTTTCGGGTATGCGAACAGAATTTTCCAGTTTCCCGTAGGAATGCTTTTAACGGCGATTTTAGTTCCTCTTTTTCCGCTATTTTCAAAACTTGTCGCAAATAACGACAAAGAAGGCATAAGACATTATTACAAAAAAGGTGTAGGAACGTTAATTTATGCGGGTTCTCTTTTAATGACCATGCTTTTTGTTATGGGAAAAGACGCCATAAGGCTTGCGCTTCAAAGAGGTGCGTTCAATGATGATGCTACGGTTTTAGTATCCGAGATTTTATTTTTTATTTCTCTCTCAATTATTCCATACGTTGTAAGAGATAGCGCAACAAGGCTTTTTTATTCTTTTAACGATTCAAAAACCCCCTTTATCATTGCAACAAGTTGTATCATCGTAAAAATTTTATTGAATATGTCTTTGGTAAATCTTATGGGCATAAACGGAATTGCGCTTTCAACCTCGCTCGTAACGCTTTTTAACGCAACAATGCTTACGGCATTATTAACAAAGAAAATCTCAATCGGATATAAAGAATTAATTGAAAATTGCATTAAAATTTTAATTGTTTCCGTTATTGTTTATATTTTGGGATATTCAATATCAAATTTCATATCGACGTTATTTGAATGGAACTTTATAATCGGTTTTATTAAGCTTGTTATTATTTCAATTTGTATGATTTTAAGCTATTTCGGGTTATCACATATTTTTAAAATTGATTATACGGAAGAATTAATTGAAAAAATTAGGTCAAAATCGGGGCAAAAAAATGTATGATAAAAATGTAATTTTGGGTTTTGAAACGGATACCGTATGGGGTATAGGGTGCCACCCCTTAAAACGGGAAAACGTTTTAAAAATTTATGATATAAAAGGGAGAGAAAAAACAAAACCGTTAATTTTAATGAGTTCAAAATTTGAATATTTAACTCCTTATATAAAAATAATTCCCGATTATGCAAAAGATTTAATTAAAAATTTTTTCCCCGGAGGGTTGACCTTAATTTTTGAAAAAACGGATTTTTGTCCCGATTTTTTAACATCGGGGTTTAATACGATAGGAGTAAGGCTTCCAAACCATAAAGGTTTTTATGATTTGGCGGAAAATTTTGAGGGGCATGTTCTTGCAACAACTTCTTTAAATATTTCAAACGAACCGCCCGTTAAAAATTATGAAGAAGCATATCAAAAATTCGGCGATAAGATTGAAATAATAAAACCCTTAAACAATACTCCTCCGGCAGGGCTTGCTTCGACCGTTGTTTTGTGTACGGGAGAAGCCCCCGTTGTTTTAAGACAAGGGAGTGTTAAAATATAAAACTTAATTAATAAAGTTTTGATTATCGGAGTTATCTATATATTTTGCAAATTCGAGAGATTCTTTTTCCCAAGTTTCTCTGTCCATTTTAAGAGCATGGTTCCAGAATTTTTCAATTTGGTAGAGTTCTCTTTGCTCAAAATGCATTATATGAACGACGACATCTCCGTAATCCAATAAATTCCACCTGTTTTTAGCGTCGTTTTCTTTGCCTTGCGGAATTCTGTCGAAAAGTTCTTTTATTTTATCTTTAACGTTTTCCGTCAACCCTTTTACCTGTGGAGTTGAATTTGCCGTAACAATTACGAAATAATCGGATAAAACGCTGACGTTTGCAACATTTAAAATGACAATGTCTTTCCCTTTATTATCGTCTAAAATTCTTGCTATCGTGCTTACCAGTTTTTTGCTTGTTACATCTTTCATTTTATATATTTCCCGTTGATGAGTTTCTGTCGTTATCAAGATTTTTAATGTCAACCGCATCTTCAAAACCGCCATAGTTTAAAGAATTGTCGTTTTGGTCAATTTCGATATTAACTTCTTGGTCAATCATTTCAATTTCATCTTTTGAATATTCTTTAATTTTACCGTCCTCCAGCTTTGCATTAACTTTTTGTTTTAAAAAGCAAATCGAAGCAACTTTAGCAACACCGTCCGGAGTCATAATTCCCGAACCCACCGGAGGAAGCAATTTTGCGGTTTCTATGTAATTTGCGTATTCAAAATTTAAACAGCATAATAATCTTCCGCACCCGCCCGTTATTTTGCCGGGGGTTAAGGGAATATTTTGGTCTTTTGCAAGTTTTGTCGATACAAAATCAAAATTTTTCAAAAATGTGCAGCAGCAATAATTACATCCGCACACGCCTTTTCCTTGCAAAAGGGCGGTTTCGTCCCTAACGCCTATATGCCTTAAATCTATTCTTACTCTTTTGTATTCCGAGGTTAAGTCTTTTAAAAGTTCCCTAAAATCAACTCTTTCAGGCGCAGTATAGTAAAAAGTTATTTTTTTTCTGTCGAACGTATACATTGCCTTTGTTAAATTCATAACAAGGTTTCTTTTTTTTGCAAATTCTCTGCATTTTAATAATGCTTTAACTTCAAGCTCTTTTTGCTCTTTGTAAGTCTGCATGTCCTTATCGTTCATGACCCTTACGACACTCAGCGCTTCGGGCTTGTATTTTTGCCAATGTTTTGCGATAGCTTCGCTTACAAGAATAACCTTGTGGGCTTCTTCTCCTTTTTCCGTCTTGACGATAATCATTTGATTTTCTTTTAAATTAACGCCGTCAGGAACTTTAAGAGGGTGATATGTATGTTTTATTAAACGAACTGCAAATTTCATAAAAATAATTATACAATAAAACTTGTTTATTATAAAATGTATTAATGATGGAACAAATAAATTTAACATTTAAGAAAAACGACATAGAAAAACTTCTTTTGAATTTGGATTCAAACCCTTATTCTCAAAAGAATAAAGACTTTAGATACACGTTATCTTTAATATATGAATTAATTGAAGAAGAATTTGCGGAAACTTTTGATACAAAAAATAATATATTAAGAACAACCGATATTATTTTAGATGTTGAAAACGGAAAAGTTTTTATAACTCCGCCTTATAATTTTGACTATTATTTAAAATCAAGAGGGTCTTTGTATAAATTAAGAAGCGAATACAAGGGTGATAAAATCGGATACAATATTCCTTTTGATTTATTCTTCGAATATTTTACGGGATTGAGCGAAAATGTCGAATTAACGGATGATATTAAAGACAGTTTCAGATTTTATTTTTATCTTACGAATTTTGTAAAAAAGACCGTCGAAAAATTAAATTTTACTCCCGCCGTTCAGTTCCACAAAGAAACTTTTTCGGTTATTTATGAGCCTTATTTTAAAAATAAAGACTATTTGGAACAGTATACAAAAATTATTAATAACGATTTCCTTGATAAAGAAACAACCAAAAAACTCATTGATAAATATTTAAACTATCTTATCTTTACTTTTTTGGGCGTTAAACACTATAAATTCAAAGATTTAAAATCGGCAATTTATTTTACGAAATTAACAAGCCACAGAAGAATGTTTAAAGGACATGACCTTGCTTCGGATATTCAAATTTGGCTTGATGAAATGAGCCTTGGAACTTATGAGATTGTTCCCGTTTTCAATATTGAAAAATTGGACGGCGAAAAGTTCTTAATGCGCATAAAAGCTAAGAACAAAACCAAAAATCAAATAATCGAGCTTGACGATTTGACGGAAAGCGAAAAAACAATTGTTGAAAAACAAATAAATTGGGCAACAAAATATATTGAAGATTTGGAAGATGTTACCCTTGAGCTTGATTTAACGGGAGTCTATAAACTTATAACCCAAATAACCTTTTATCTTGCGCAAGCAGGCATGGAGGTTAATTTGCCCGAGGGAATGGAAAATGTCGTAATTCCTCGTGCTTCAATCAATGCCAAAGTTAAACAAAAAAGAATATCGGATATTGAAGAATTTTTCTCGCTTAAAAATGATTCCGCCGTTTCTCTTGACGAAATTATGGATTTTTCAATTGAAGTGGCTTTGGGTGATGAAAAAATTTCCGCAGAAGAATTTAGGGAACTTGCCAAAAACACAAACGGCTTAATTGAATATAAGGGTAAATTTATCCTGATTGATAAAGAAGAAACCGAAAAGCTTTTGTCCAGACTGAAAAAACCCAATTTTGTCATGAATAAAATGGAATTATTACACCATGCGCTCTCGGGCAAAATTGACGAATATGATTTTGATTATGACGCAGCTTTTGCAAAGGTTGTATCAAACTTTACCAAAGTAGAGGATGTTTCGCTTCCAAACGGTTTAATCGGAACATTAAGACCTTATCAGGAAATCGGATACAGGTGGCTTTATACTAACGTTATAAAAGGCTTTGGCTGTTGTATAGCGGATGATATGGGGCTCGGTAAAACAATACAGGTTATATCCTTAATTTTAAAATTAAAAGAGGAGAAAAAACTTAAAAAACCCGCTCTTGTTGTTTGTCCTACAACGCTTTTGGGTAATTGGGAAAGAGAATTGGAAACTTTTGCCCCCGACTTAAAAGTATTTACATACCATGGCTTTAGTCGTGAATTTTCAATAGATTGCGATGTTATTTTAACAACTTATGCAATATTAAGAATTGATATCGAAGAATTTAAAAAACATAATTGGGATATTTTAATTATTGATGAAGCTCAAAACATTAAAAATTCTTCAACAAGCCAAACTCAAGCGGTAAAATCAATAAAGGCTTCGATGAAAGTTGCAATGACGGGTACCCCCGTTGAAAACAGATTGTCCGAATTATGGAGCATATTTGATTTTATAAATAAAGGATATTTGGGCACAATAAGTGATTTTTCAAAAAATTATTCAATGCCGATTGAAAAATTCAAAGAAACACAAAGAGCGGAAAAATTAAAACAGGCAATTTCTCCTTTCATGTTAAGACGCTTAAAAACCGACAAAACAATTATTTCAGACTTGCCCGAAAAAATCGTTCTTGATGAATTTTGCTATTTAACAAAACCGCAGGCTGCTTTATATGAAAGAGTTTTGACCCAGTCGATGTCTGAAATTCATTCTGCGGAACAAACAATAAACAGGCGTGGTGCGATATTTAAGCTCATAACCTCTTTAAAACAAGTTTGCAACCATCCTTATCATTATTTAAAACATGGCGATATGAGTACGTCCCAAAGCGGCAAAACTCAAAAATTAATGTCTATTTTAAGTAACATTATCTCAAATGATGAAAAAGTTTTGGTATTTACTCAATATAAAGAAATGGGCGCAATTTTAGAAAAACTTACAAGAGAAGAATTTGATACTGACCCGCTTTTCTTCCATGGTTCGTTAAATGTTAAGCAAAGAGAAGAAATGATAAGAGAATTTTCGGAAGATGAAAAGAAAAAAATCATGATACTTTCTCTTAAAGCAGGGGGCTTAGGCTTAAACCTTACAAGCGCATCGAATGTTATTCATTATGACTTGTGGTGGAACCCTGCCGTTGAAGATCAGGCAACGGACAGAACCTATCGTATAGGACAGGATAAAAACGTTATGGTTCATAGGTTTATTACGCTTTCTACTTTTGAAGAAAAGATTGACAAAATAATTAAAGATAAGCGTGAGCTTGCGGATTCTGCCGTATATATCGGAGAAAAAATAATAACCGAATTATCCGATGACGAAATTTATGAAATATTTTCTCTTTGCTAGGATAAGGTTTTTTCATGGTAAACTTTTCCTATGAAAGATATAATTGCCTTTTGGGGATATCCGCACCCCGATATTATAAAACGTGCAAAAGAAGAATATAAAAACGTGCAATTTCTTGATTTGGACGTAGATTTCGGTGCAAATAAAGTTTCAATATTGCCTGAAAATTATTGCACAATTATAAAAAATATTTACAATAATGCCTATTTTTATAAAGACAGAATTATTAAAATTTTAGCGCCCATAGGGAAAGATAAGTGCGACAGCGCTCTTTTTGCGGCGGAAATCTTAAAAGACGAAGGGTTTATTGTTGAAACTTCCATTTTTGAAGAAAAAAATTTTAAAAAAGAAATCGCCCCGATTTCAACAAGTTCAATTCCCCTAAAAACAAAAGTCGAATTAATTACAAAAAATATAATCGAACAAAAAAATTATGATAATTTGGATTATGTAAAACCAAAAGCGGGTTTTTGGGGAGTTCCGCCGAATGACCTTTCAATTTTAGAGATTTTTCCGAACGAAACGCATATTTTCGGCTGGATGAGGTGCGTTGAACAAATGGCGCCTTATGATATTGAGCTTGAAAAATTTGTGGATAAAAATATAAAAACGGTATTTTTTGCCCAAACATTTTGCGCTAAAAATCAGCTTGCAAAATATTTAAGCCAAAAATACGGCGGACTGTACGTTGATATTGACGGTATTTCAAACAGTTCCACAAAAGCCAAAATTGAAGCATATTTGAGGCTCGGTTAAAAATGGAAAAATATTTTTTAGATGCGGGAACGACTTGGAGCAAAATTTTAACCGTCAAAGACGGAAAAAAAGCATATTCGATTATAAGAACAAAAGATTTATCAAATTATGATGTTGAATTTGAAATATCAACGGGACACACTTTATCCAAAGTAAAAACGAAAAAAACCGAAAATGAAGTAATAGCCCTTTCTTTTGGAGCAAAAGAGATAAAAAACGGAGTAATTTTAGATTTAGGCTCAAGAGATGCAAAATGGGTAAAATTTGAAAACGGCAAATTTAAAGATATGGACTGGAACACGAATTGTGCAAGTTCAACGGGTGCAACAGTCGAAATGCTTTTAAAATTTTATGAAATTAATTCGGATGATTTAATTCCGACAAATGAAAAATACAACGTTACCTGCGGAATTTTCGGTTTAGAAAAAATCATGGATGATATTTCAAACGGTATTGATTCAAAAATTGCAATTTCAAAATTCATAACGGGAATTGCAAACAATGCGTATAATTTTACGAAAAAACCCGATAAAATTTATCTATCGGGCGGTTTTTGCGAAAATTCCCGCTTTACGGACGCACTGAAATTTTATACAAAAGTCGAACTTTTAGGAAGGTTTGTTCTTGTGGACGGGCTTTATAATATTTATTCGGAAAATTTATTTAAGGGAAGGTTTGATAAAAAAATAAAGGTAACGGGTCCTGATTATTTGCATGACCCTTCGGGCGAAGAACTTATAATTGAAGAAATTGATTAGTTTTAAACAGGGTGAATATATTTTCCTCGGGGTTAATTTTAAGTATTAAGTTAAAAACAAAAATGCCCCCTCATAATAAATGAAAGAGCATTTTAACATCTTTTTTAAAGTTATTGTTTATGCGTATAAAAATAACTTATGGTCGTCGGGGTTGTTTGTTCCGCCCAAACCGTTCCCGAAATCATTCGGGTTTTTAAGAGAGCCTATGTAGCTCAATTCCTGTTGAAGCTGACTTCCTGCTCCCGTACCCGATACACCTATGCCTCCGGGTTGGCCTAAAGGTTGAGTAGCGGTTTTTTGGGGGTTGGTGAAAATGCTTCCCGCACCTGATTTACCCGATTCTATACCGCCTGAAGATACTTCAGGCATTTGATAATTTTTGTATGCGTCAAGCGCACCTATTGTAAATGGGTTTGCCATAGAGATTAAGTATTCCTTATCCGTACATTAAAATAAAAACTTCAAAAGTTTTAAAATTTCATAAAAATAAATTTATTTTACATTTGTTTACATATTCCCTAAAAACCCATTGTTTTGCGGATTTTTGGTTAAAAATTTAATTATTTTATTTACACATGCTATAATTTTCAAGTTATTAATCAAAGGATAGAAAAGTTATGACATTAATGAATTTAAGAAAATCAATTTACAATGCACTTTTTTGGTGTTTTTTCCTATACGCCTTTTATCATATTTTCTTTGTTTGGGCGCCCGATTTTTCGCCCAAAAGCAAAATAATTTTTGCAGGTCCTCTTGCAGGGTGTGTTTCGCTTTTATATGCCGCAATAAAAACCCATGATATTATGCTTAAAAATCAAGGTGATGAAAAAATGAAAGAAATATCTAACTTGATTTTTAAAGGCGCAATGACTTTTATTAAAAAAGAATATACCATTATGTTTACTTTTTTATTCGTTGTATTTTGTCTAATAGCTTATTTTATAGGATTGAATACGGCAATATGTTTTGCAATCGGAGCAATTATTTCAGCCCTTGCGGGAGTTGTCGGAATGATAGTTTCAACAAAAACCAATGCGAGAGCCGCAAATTCCGCTAAAGAAAGTTTAAATGCCGCATTTAGAGTCGCATACTCGGGCGGTCTTGTAATGGGCTTATCCGTTGTGGGGTTGGCCATGATTTTTCTTCCCATGCTTTTATTAATTTTTAAAAATCCCGAAATTATAAACGGTTTTGCGCTCGGCGCAAGTTCAGTTGCCCTCTTTGCAAGGGTCGGCGGCGGAATTTACACAAAAGCTGCCGATGTGGGCGCTGATTTAGTGGGCAAGGTTGAAAAAGATATCCCCGAAGATGACCCGAGAAACCCTGCCGTTATTGCGGATAACGTAGGTGATAACGTTGGGGATGTTGCAGGCATGGGCGCCGATTTATTTGAATCTTATGTAGGTTCGATTATAGCTTCAATGATTGTCGGTATGATTATACTTGACTTAATGGGAATGTATCTCCCGTTAACGCTTTGTGCGGCAGGAATTTTATCTTCCGTTATCGGAAGTTTGTTTGTAAGAACGAAAGAAAACGGAAATCCCATGATGTCTTTGCAATTGGGTACGATAATTTCTCTTTTGTTATTTACACTCTCTGCTTATTATTTAATAACTAAAGTATTTTTGCCCGAAGCTCCCGCATTTTTTAATTCCGTATTAATCGGAGTTTTAACGGGGTGCATTCTAGGCTTTTTAACTCAATATTATACGGGAAAAGAATATCCTCCCGTTAAAAATATCGCTAATTCGACAACAACGGGCAGTGCAACGACGGTTATTTCGGGAATACAAACAGGCATGATATCGACGTTTATTCCCATTGCGTTGATTTCTTTTGCAAGTTTAGCTTCATTTATTGTGTCGGGCGGTTTTTCTTCTTATAATTTAGGCATTTGGGGTGTGAGCCTTTCTGCGATAGGAATGTTATCAACGGTAGGAATTATTATTGCGGTTGACGCATACGGTCCGATTGCGGATAATGCGGGCGGTATAGCGCAAATGGCGAATTTGGATGAAGAAGTTAGAAAAAGAACGGATAAACTTGATTCTGTCGGAAATACAACCGCTGCAATCGGAAAGGGTTTTGCAATAGGTTCTGCCGCTTTAACTGCGGTTTCCTTGCTTTCGGCTTTTGCAATGACGGTTAATGTTCCCGATGTTGATGTTTTAAATCCTTTTGTTATGGTTTCCGTTTTATTTGGTGCTTCGTTGCCGTTTTTATTTTCAGGACTTACCATGGGAGCGGTCGGCAGGGCTGCTTCAAAAATGGTTGATGAAGTAAGACGTCAGTTTAGAGAAAATCCGAAAATTTTACAAGGAGAAGATAAACCCGATTATAAAAAATGTATAAAAATCTCCGCAAAGGCTGCAATTTTGGAAATGGTGGCACCGGGGTTGGTTGCAATTTCTGCTCCTCTTGTTGTAGGGTTCGGTATAGGGCATTTTTACGGAAAAACAATAGGCGCACAATCTCTTTGCGGAATGCTCGCAGGGGCAATCGCAACGGGGGTTTGTCTTGCGATTATGATGGCAAACTCGGGCGGCGCTTGGGATAATGCTAAAAAATTAATCGAAGAAGGCAATTTGGGCGGAAAGGGCTCCAAATGTCATAAATGCGCCGTTGTAGGCGATACTGTGGGTGATCCTTTCAAAGATACCTCAGGTCCTTCTTTGAATATTTTAATAAAATTAATGACCATAGTGGCATTAGTCTGTGCGGGATTATTTGTGCCATAGGGTTGTTTTTTAATATACGGGTGAGGAAAAAATGCCCGTAATAAATACAAAATTTTTAGTACATACAAACGGTAATTCGGATATTGTCGATTTAACTTATAAAATTAAATTGATAATATCCGAATTTGATATAAAAAATGCGCTTGTTTCCGTTCATTCGCCCTGTTCTTCAACCGGTATCGGAGTTATGGAGTATAATCCCGATATAATAAGGGATTTTTCGGATTTGATTTCAAAATTCATCCCTTATGACATAAACTATAAACACAATGCGGAATGGAACGATAACCTTGCGGATACATATTTAAAATCACTTTTTGTCGGATGTTCGGTTTCAATTCCTTTTGTTGAGGGTAGTTTTGAATTAGACAGATTTCAGAGAATTTTATTATTTGATTTTAATAGCTTATCTGCAACAAGAAGTGTTATAATACAAATTATTTATTAATTTGGTATTTAAAAATGGAATTTAAACTTTTAAAATCTAAAGATGATTATTCTTTTGAACATTATGAAACTTCTCCTTTGAGTAAAATAACGGGTTTTATAGGAACGGCGGGAGAAGCGCTTTTAACCGAAAACGGGCTTATAACTCTTTTTGTGGACCCGAGATATCATATACAGGCTGAAATTCAAACAAAAGGAAAAGAAGTTGCAATTGTTAAAATGTCTAACCAAATGAGTTTTTTAACGTATTTAAAAAATTTTCTTCCCGAAAATTCAACTCTTTTAATTCCCGAAAAATCTACAAGTTACACATATTATAAAAAAATAAAAGAATTTATTTCAAATGTTTCTTTTTATGATACCGAAGATGACCCTGCTTCAATTACGGATGATACTTTACCCGTTTTTGAAGTTCCTTTTGAGATATGCGGAAAAACCGCCAAAGATAAGATTTTTGATGTAAAAATTGATAATTTTCTTATAACAAACCTTGAAGATATTGCGTATTTATTAAATTTAAGGTCATACAAAACAAAAAACACATCAACGTTCAGGGCAAAATTATTTATAAAAAATCAAAATGAAGCGTATTTATTTACCGATTATAAAATTCCCGATATAGAAAATGTGAAAGTTTTAAAACTTTTTGAATACCCTTCTTTTATAAAAAATATTGATGAAGAAATAAAATTTTCTCCGGATACGACTTCCATGTATGATTATAATTTGATAAAAAAACCAATGCCTGTTAGTGATAATCCGATTAAAATTTTTTCATCGATTAAAAACGAATATGAAATAAAACATTATAAAGATTGCTTTAAAAAATTGGACAATGCCCTGTTTTCTTTTAGAGAAAAAATCAAAACGGGATTATCCGAGTTTGAATTAAATGAAATATTTGAAAACGAATTAAAAAAAGCGGGTGCTTTTCAAACTTCGTTTAAAACAATTCTTGCAATCGGTGAAAATTCAAGCATAATCCACTATACGGCAAGTTCAAAAGAAAAAATTTTAAAACAAGACGACATCATTCTTCTTGATTGCGGCGGATATTTTGAAGGCGGTTATGCAACCGATATTACAAGGGTTTTTTCGCCTAATCCGAAGTCGGTTTCAAAAAAAGTTAAAGAAATTTATACTGCCGTTTTAAAAGCACAATTAAATATTTATCATTCGGATATTTTATATACCGATGAACTTCATAAAAAGGCATATAATATGTTAAAAGAATATGAAAAAGAAGGATTTTTCTTTCCTCATGGTTTGGGGCATGGGATAGGAATTATGGTTCATCAGGCTCCGCCCACGTTATCGGATAAAATTAAACAAAAAATAGTTAATAATAACGTATTTACGATTGAACCCGGGTTATATAAGGAAAATGCCTTTGGAATAAGGCTTGAAAATACGGTTTATTTAAAAGATGAAATTAAAACTTCTCTTTCAAAATTTCCTTATGAAGAAGATTTGATTTTGTTTGATATGTTAAATAATGAAGAAAAAGAGTATCTTTCAAAATGGCAAAAGGGGGAAATTTAATGGAAACAAAAGAAATAACAAGTTTATCCAACCCTCTTATAAAAGAAGTCGTTAAACTTCATCAAAAAAAATATCGAACGGAATTAATATTAACGGAAGGGGAAAAGTCGGTCGATGAAGCGATAAAGGCGGGTTTAAAACCAAAGTACGTTTTTTTTCAAAAAAAAGTAAAAGAATATAATTGCGAAAATTACCATGTAAATGAAGCGGTCATGAAAAAAATTTCGACAACCGAAAGCCCGTCCAACATTGTTGCCGTTTTTGAAAAACCCTGTTATTCAATTAATATTTTTAAAAAATTTAAAAAAATAGTTCTTCTTGATAACATTAAAGACCAAGGTAATTTGGGCACGATTATAAGGTGTTGTTCGGCTTTTGGAGTTGACGGAATTTTATTATACGGCGATACGACGGATGAATATTCTCCAAAAACAATAAGGTCATCAACGGGAAATATTTTTAAAATCCCCGTTTTAAAGGTTGGTTTAGAGGAGATTAAACAATTTAAAAAAGAATTTAAAATCATAGGCACAATTGTTAATTCAAATAATTATTTTGATGATTATGAAGTAAAATCAAAAATAATCGTTATGTTTGGTTCTGAAGCGAAAGGTTTAAGCAAGGAATTAATTAATTTATCGGATGAAAATTTTACGATAAAAATGACAAACGATGTTGAATCATTAAATTTGGCGCTATGTGCGGGAATTGTCCTTTATGAATTACAAAAAAATTGCCGAATTTAATTATTGCACACATAATTAAGTTGTGATATATTATTTATGGCTTATTGTTAAAAGGGAGTAATGTCAGAATGCGAATTTCTCCAATATTCGCACAACAAGGCTCGATAAATGCAAACGCTTCAAACCAAGCGTTTCAGCGAATGCGCTCTAAACGTCCCGAACAAACATTAAGCACAACAAATTGCGACGAAGCATACTTTAAATTGGCTGAAGCGAGCATGAGAGATAAAAAAATAGAGTTAGAATTACGTTCAATGGGGCTTATATAATTGAGGCTTGCAGTATTAGGTTTAGGCTGTTGGGGTTTGGTTTTAACTAAACTTTTAAGCGATAATTTTGAAAGTGTAACCGGTTGGTCAAGAAGTATCGATTTATCCGAAGAACTTCTTAAATATAAAAGGTGTAAAAAACCTTATGAGGTTCAATTGGATGATAAAGTTCATATTACATCCGATTTAAAGGAAGCAATAAAAGATGCGGACATTATTCTTCTTGTTGTTGCAACTTCTGCAATAAGGGCGGTTTGTAAACAATTAAAAGAAGCGGGAATTAAAGATAATCAAATTCTCGTTAATGCTTCAAAAGGGCTTGAGCAGGGTTCTTTAAAAAGAATGAGCGAAGTTATAAAGGATGAATTGCCTAATCAAACAATAGCCGTTTTATCGGGTCCCACCTTAGCGCAAGAAGTTCTTGAAGGGCAGCCTACGGCAGCATGTATTGCATCCGGTGATATTGAAATTGCAAAAAAAGCTCAAAGCATGTTGAATGTTCCGAACAAGTTCAGAATTTATACAAATACGGACGTTATCGGCGTAGAATTCGGCGGAAGCCTCAAAAACGTTATTGCTATTGCGGCAGGTTTTTTGGATGAAATGAAATTCGGAGATAATTCAAAAGGCGCACTTCTTGCAAGAGGAATGGCAGAGATTGTTCGTGTTGCGGTTCATTTGGGTGCTAACCCTTCAACGTTGTGGGGGTTATCAGGCATGGGTGATTTAATCGCAACTTGTTACAGCCATTTAAGCAGAAATAATACCGTAGGCAGAATGCTTGCAAAAGGCAAAAAAATTGACGATATTTTGCAAGAATTGGGTTCTGTTGCAGAGGGCGTTAAAACGTCAAAAGCAATTTGTGAGCTTGCGGATAAAATCGGCATAGAAACTCCGATTTCAAAGGCAATATATATGGCTGTTTATTCAAAAGAAAATTCAAAAGAAGTCTTTTTGCAATTAATGAACAGAACTCTTAAAGGCGAAGAAAACTTCTCAAAAGCGTAAAATTTGAAATTTTTAACCGAATTTGAAAAAGAATTTTGAAAATTACTGTGTATTAAATTTTCACCGACAAAATTTTTTCAAGCTAAATTCTTTGAGCTTTTCCCGCTTCAAAATTTTTATGGAAAAGACTGTACATTTTATAATATTTTTCGGGATTTTCTTTTGCAAGTTTAACCTCATCCTGCATTTCTATAAAAAGTTTTGCAAGATTAGGGTCAAATTGCGTTCCTGCGCATTTTTCGATTTCTTGTATCGCAATTTCATGGGTAAGAGCTTTTCTGTATGAACGTGTACTTGTCATAGCGTCATAAGTATCCGCTATGGCGACAATTCTTGCACACAACGGAATTTCTTCGCCCTTTAGTCCGTCAGGATATCCCGTTCCGTTCCACTTTTCATGGTGTGCCCTGACCCATGCTCTGATATCTCCCAATTGTTTAATATTATGAACTAATTTTTCCGAGCAGCTCGAATGAGATTTCATAATGACAAATTCTTCATCCGTTAATTTTCCGGGTTTGCACAAAACGCTTTGAGGAATGGAAATTTTACCTATATCGTGCAATAATCCCGCAATTTCAACCTTTTCGATAAAATCCGTATCAAGGGGATTAACTTGCGATGCGAGCATAAGAGAATATAACGTCACTCTCATTGAATGTCCATGGGTGTAAGTATCTTTAGCATCAAGCGTTGCGGAGATTGATTTAATTGTTTGATAGAAAAGCTCTTTCAATTCTTTTTTCATTAAAGATTTTGAACTTGAAAGGTTAAATTTTTCTACGCCCGACTCAACGACTTTAATAAGTTCGTTGGGATCAAAAGGTTTTGTTATGTATTGAAACAAGTTGCAGGAATTAACCGCTTCCGTTAAAATTTCAATATCCGTAAAGCCCGTTAAAAGTATTTTTATAATGTCGGGGGCAATATCGTTTGCTTTTTTTAAAAATTCCGTTCCTTCCATAACGGGCATTTTATGGTCTGATATTATGACACAAATTTTATCGAGATTGTCTTTTAAAACCTCTAAGCCTTCTTCGCCGTTTGTTGCGGTCAAAACATCGTATTTGCCTCTAAAGGTACGGCGAATAAGCTGAAGATTGTTAATCTCATCATCAACCAAGAGAATAGTATTAGCCGTATTGTCGTTTGACACATAGAAGAGATTATCCAACCCTTCAAATTGCAAACCCGCATCTATACTTAACATATAATATCTCGTAATTTTTGTATCGGTTCTTTTTATTAAACCTTTAATTTAATAATATATTTTTTTATTGTTAATGGCAAGTAAAAAGGATACAATAACTCTACGAGCGCTATTTTAACCTATTTTTTATTTTAAAGAAATATTACAATGTTAAGTTTATTTAACATCAACGATTGTAACGCCGTCCCCGCCTTCAGTGTCTTCCCCTTGTCTGAATTTTAAAACGTAGGGGCTTGAATTTAAGTATTCTCTGACCCCTTTTTTTAAAGAACCCAATCCATGACCATGGATTATCGTAAATTGGTTAATATTTCTTCTCATTGCTAAATCAAGGTGATGTTCAACCGTATCAATCGCTTCTTCAACCCTCATTCCTCTTAAATCAAGTCTGGGCGAAAAACTTGCACTTGCGTGGAAATCGTCAAAAGAAACGGTTAATTTTTTAATTCCTTTATTTACCTTTTTGTCGGTTTTAGCAAGTTTTGATATATGGACTTTGGATTTTATTAAGCCGATTTGAATTTCTACCATTCCTTTATCGTCAGGCATGGTTTTTAAAATTGCAGGCTGGTTAATTCCAACTACAAGAACATTTTGTCCTGTTTTAATTTCATTCCAATTAATTTTCGGATATTTTTCCGATAATTCGTCCTCATCTTTTGAAAATTGCTCTCTTATGTCGGCTTCGATTTTAGCAAGCCTTGAGTATGTTCTTCTTGCGATTTTTTCCGTTTTTTCTTTTCTTAATTCATCCAAACTTGTCTTAACTTCATATCTTGCATTTTCTATCATTGACTGATATTTTTTCTTGAATGAATCAATTGTCTTTTTCTTTTTCTCTTTTATTTCTTTTAATTTTTCTTTTAATTCTTCTTCTTTTTTCTCTGCAATTATTTTTGTTTCTTCGATTTTTTTCGTATGTCCTAAGAGTTCTTGATGAGTTTCCTGAATTTTATTGAAAATTTTTGTATCGGGGTTTGAATTTTTAGATAAAATTTCTCTTGCAATATCAATTATTTCTTTTTTAATTCCGTAATTGTATGCAATGTCTATTGCCCAAGAACTGCCCGCAAGTCCTATAATTAACCTGTATGTCGGTTTCAGGGTGTCTTTATCAAATTCAACGCAGGCATTTTTATAATATGAATTTTCATATTCCAATATTTTTAATTCGCCCAAATGGGTTGTTGTAATTGTTATTATGTCTTTTTCTTTTAAATATTCTAAAATTGCCCTTGCTAAAGAAGCGCCCTCTGTGGGGTCGGTTCCTGCACCAAGTTCATCAAATAAAATTAAGTCGTCATTATCCGCATTATCTAAAATATATGCGATATTTTTTATATGCGCGGAAAATGTAGATAAAGAACGGGTGATATCTTGTCTTTCTTCAATATCGGAATAAACATTTTTAAAAGGATAAATGACAGAATGTAATGAAGGCAGATGAAGCCCCGTTTTTGCCATTAAAACAAATAATCCTGCCGTTTTCATCGTAACGGTTTTTCCGCCTGTGTTTGAACCTGTTATTAAAAGCGATTTATAATCAATTCCTATTTCAAAATCGTTTTTTACGGCGTTTTCACCAAGCAAAGGGTGGCTTGCCGCTTGCAGTTTTATAATTTTTTCATCACTTATTTCAGGCGGATTTGATTTTGTTAAAATAGAATATTTTGCTTTTGCAAAAATAACGTCCAATTCAACAATTGCATTGTATGATATTATAAATTCGGGCTTAATTTTATGAAAAATCGAAGCAAGTTCAAGCAAAATGCGCTCAATTTCAGCTTCTATTTCGCATTCTGTTTGTTTGATTTTATTATTTATTGAAACTAATATTTCAGGCTCAATAAAAAAGGTTTGTCCGCTTGAAGAAACGTCATGTACAATCCCTTTAACTTTTGATTTGTCGGAAGCCTTAACCTGAAAAACGGTACGCCCCATTCTTTCCGTGTAAAGGATGTCTTGAAGATGAATTGTAAAATCAGGGTTATTTAATAATTTGTTTATTTGTTCTTTTAAATTTTGAATTGTAGCGTTTAAGGACATTTTAAGCCTTTTTAATTCAGGAGTTGCGCTATCTTTTATATTAAAATTGTCATCGAAAACGGAATAAATTTTATCTTCGATTTCTTTGTTTGAAATTAATGCTTCACTTAATAAAAATAAATTCGGGCAAAATTCCTTATTTCTTAAAAGATAATTTTTTAAAAGCCTTGAAGTCGTAAGAGTTTTTGTTAAACCGATAATATCCTCAATTGAAAGTCTTATCGTCGTCAAAATCATATCCGGATTATATGCGCTTTTAATCGGGAGAGAATTTATCCCGTCATTATCAAGAATTGTTTTTGCTTCCGTTGTTTGGTTGATTGATAATTCAATGTCGGCTTTATTGTTGTATGGGACAAGTTCTTGTATTTGAATTTTCCCTGCTTCCGTTTGAGCGCAATTCGATACAAGATTTAAAATTTTATCGTATTCAAGTGCTTGTAAATATTTTGATGGCATAAATAAATTTTACATTAAAAATAAAAAACTGAATTATAATTTACAATAAATGTAACTGTTAATGGGGGCGTTTGAGCCGTAATTATAAGAAGATTGCATTTTTGAACTCAAAGCGCTGTTTGTATATAGGCTGCTATACCAAGAAAAATACTTGCCGGTCATTGTTGTAAGTCCGGAGGTAAGTATAAAAATTTCCAAGTTATTTGTTGTTCTGACATCGGGAAGCCCGAGCTGCGCTGCTCTTGAAGCGGCATTATCATTAAAATCAGCTATTATACTTGAAATTTGCCCCCCTGCATAAGCATTGGTGTCATAAATATAATTTACAATCTTGTTGACATCTTCTACACTTGCAATTTTGTTCAAACCGCCGCATTCTCTTGCGGCTGATGCAAGCCAATGTGAATCAAAAGTCCAATAATAAAAAACGGTACAAAAATCATCAGGCAAGCCCCATTTGGACCTATTTGCCCGGCACTCCGAATCCGTTACATATCCTTTAGAGGATAAAATATCAGCTAAATCAATCGGGTAAGATAAACAAAGCCCAAGAGCTTGTCCGATACAAGTATTGCCGATACTTTTTGCAGACCCTATAAGATAAGCATCTTTCCCCGGTTGATTTGGTTTTTTATCTCCGTCTACATCAACTAAACCTGCAATACATCCTGAAGCGGCATTTCCTTGATAAACCCCTGCAGCAACTTCAGGGCATTTTGAATTATATGAAAGTATCATTCTCGTGCCGTCAATTGTTAAAATGCCAATGTTATTACTTGTCCAATCGTTAGTGTCATCATTTGTATTTATGCCTAAATCCGAACCCGTCTGAATGTCGGTTAGGTTAATCGTATCGTCGTCTGTGTTTATTGTAATCGTTTCGTAATTTTCTCCAAAACAGGTTGTTATGGGAGGAAGATTGGAAGGAGAATTGCCAACTTTACAAACTTGTACGATTTTAAGATATTTTTGTAATTCATTTACAAAATCATTGGTATTACTGTAATACGGCCCCATTTTACCGTTTAATATCATTATTTCGGCTGCTTTATTGAATTTTCTTTGAGCAACCGCAACCTGATGTTCTCTTACTCTTGTTTGGATTAAAGCCGATAGCGCAGGTATCATAATTGCTGCAACAACACCTGTTACAACA
>CAJOJE010000013.1 GCA_905234865.1 Candidatus Gastranaerophilales bacterium | reverse complement strand
TGTCGGTGATACTTCCGCAGCGTGTATTGCGGGCGTTGCGGATATTAACGGCGGAAAGAGCCCGAATAAAATGGATGAAGATGTTTATTTATTCGGCTCTGCTCAATCTTTGGGCGGCGAATGCCCAATCGGAGAACAAATAGGACTTTGTTATTACCGTCCGAAGAAAATAGGTGACATTATAGCTTCAAAGGGTTTTGTTACAATGTCTGAATGTCAGGAAAAAAGCAACAGCGAATGGGGCGTATCGGGTGAAAGATGTGCTCTTTATTCTAACGACGTCGGTGTATTAAACGGGGACGAAAATTGGTATATGGCCCTTGTAAGAGAATGTCAAAAGGCAGGTCGCATTATTGCAAGGGCGAGAATAGCGGAAATGTTGAATTGGGTTTATGATACGACCGCTTTTAACGGTGGTTCGGGCGACGGTATGAATGTAACCGTTACTATGACGGATGCTAATTATAAAAAATTTGCAAAACTCGGTTTGCCTGACCCAAGAACGACGGGCTCTGTTTGTATTAGCGACAGTGCAATAAATACAACCACTCGCTATAATGAAAGAATTTGCGTTTATCCATGGGGTGTATCATGGTCATCAAGCAAAATGCATGGCGCTTCAAGTATGCCTGCCGAAAGTTATTTATTCTGTTCCGTTGTTCGATAACGCTCATCTTTTGATTAATATTAATTTTGAATAAAATTTATTATTACTTTAAAAGTCCTCAAAATGAGGACTTTTAAATGCTTTAAAATTTTATTTAATTGCTTCAAAACAATCGGAGCAAATATTGTCAGAGTTTAACTCACGATATTTCCAACATCTTTGGCATTTTTCTCCCGTCGCTTTTTGAACTTCAATTTTAATATCTTCGTATTCAAAAGATGAAATTGAGTTAAAATCGGTTTTTTCATTAATATATACATGGGATACTATGAATAAATCCGCAAGTTCATTTTTATATTTTTTCAAGACTTCTAAATTTTCACCTTTTATTAAAATGTCGGCTTCTAGCGAACTTCCGATTATTTTTGAACTTCTTAAAGGTTCAATTGCTTTGGTTACGATTTCTCTTACTTTTAGAAGTTTTCCGTATTCTTCTTCAATGGCTTTATTTTCCCAATTTGTATTATATTTTGGCCAATCGGTCAAAAGTGCGCTTATAATACCGTTTCTTTGAGCTTCGGGGGTGTTTTGCCAAATATCCTCAGCTTGATGCGGCATGACGGGAACCAAAATTCTGACTAAAGTTTGCAATATTTCAAACATAACCGTCTGACATGCTCTTCTTGAAAGAGATTTTTTACCTTGAGTGTAGAGCCTGTCTTTTACGATATCAAGATAAAATGCGCTTAAATCTACTGCGGCAAAATTTTGAAGATATTGAAAATATTTGTAAAATTCGTAATTTTCAAATGCTTCCGTTACATTTTCAATCAACACGTTCAATTTGTGAAGCGCAAATTTGTCGATTGCTTTTAGGTCATCGTATTTAACATAATCTTTATTCGGGTCAAAATCAAAAAGATTCCCTAAGAGAAATCTTGCGGTATTTCTTGTTTTTTTGAAGATTTCGGCTAATTGCCCCATTATGTTGTTGCCAATTTTAATATCGTTTTTATAATCAACGGAAGCCGCCCAAAGTCTTAAAATGTCTGCGCCGTAGTTTTTAATAATATCATCGGGGCGGATATAATTTCCTAACGACTTCGACATTTTTCTGCCGTCCTCACCGAAAACAAATCCATGGGTTAAAACTTGTTTATATGGGGCAATTCCTTTTGTTGCAATTGCCGTTAATAAAGAACTTTGGAACCAACCTCTGTGTTGGTCGGACCCTTCAAGGTACATATCAACGGGCGTATGACCAAGTTCGTCCGCTCTTTTTTCAACAACCGCTCTCCAGCTGATGCCTGAATCAAACCAAACATCCATAATGTCTTTTTCTTTTATGAAGTGGTTTTTGCCGCATTTTGGGCATTTAAAGTTTTTGGGAAGCAATTCTTCCGCCGTTTTTGAAACCCAGGCATCCGAACTTTCTTTTTCAAAGATTTTTGCAACGTTTTCAATGGTTTCATCGGTGCAAATTACTTCTTTGCAGTCTTCGCAGTAGAAAATCGGAATAGGAACACCCCATGCACGCTGTCTTGAAATGCACCAGTCGGTACGCCCCGCTACCATATTGCCTATTCTGCTTTCGCCCGAATTTGGTATCCACTTAACGTTTTTAATTGCTTCAAGCGCTTTATCTCTGAATTTATCTACTTTAACAAACCATTGTGCCGTTGCTCTATAAATAACGGGGTGTTTACATCTCCAGCAATGAGGGTAGGAGTGCGTTATGTCTTGTTTTTTAAGAAGCGCTTTTTTTGCTTCGAGTTTTTCTATAACGATTTCGTTACCTTTATAATAAGGGACATCGATTAAATCAGTATCGTTAAACTTTTCCGATTTTTCCCATTCTCCTTTTGAATTTAAAGGCGAAAACGTTTCAATTCCGTATTTTTGACAAACTTCCCAGTCCTCAAGACCATGCCCGGGTGCCGTATGAACACATCCCGTTCCGGCTTCAAGCGTAACATGATCGCCTAAAATGATTAAACTTTTTGTGTCGTATAAGGGGTGATAAACACTCATATTTTCAAGTTCGCCGCCTTTTATCGTTCCCAACCTTTTAATTTTTTCAGGGTCAAATTCAACATCTTTTAAGAAAGAATCAAGCAATCCTTCTGCTGTTATATATCTTTCGTTTTCATATTCAAACAACGTATAATCAAGCCTTTGATTTAAACATACCGCAAGGTTTGAAGGAATGGTCCATGGGGTTGTTGTCCAAATTACAACGTATAAATCTTTGTTTTCTTTTTCGTTTATTATGGAATAAACTTTCTTTTTATCTTCTTCGACAAATTTAAAGCGAACGTAAATACTTGTTGACGTGTGGTCTTGATATTCGACTTCCGCTTCTGCAAGCGCCGTTTCGCAAGAAGCACACCAATAAACCGGTTTTAAGCCTTTTTCGATGTATCCTTTTTTATACATTTCGCCGAAAACTCTTATTTGTTCGGCTTCATAATCGGGCGCAATCGTAAGATAAGGTTTTTCCCAGTTTCCTAAAACGCCGAGTCTTTTAAACGCCGCTTCCTGCCCTTTTAGGCTGTTTTTAGCATACTCTCTGCATTTTGCTCTAAGTTCGGTCGGAGTTATTGAATTTCTTCCGCCTTTTAAATTTTTTACGACCGCATTTTCAATCGGAAGCCCATGAGCGTCATACCCCGGAACATAAGGAACGTAGTATCCTCTTTGAGTTTTGTATTTGTTTAAAATGTCTTTTAAGATTTTATTTAATGCGGTTCCGACGTGGATTTTATCCGAACTTAAATACGGAGGCCCGTCATGAAGAACGAAAGAATTTGTTTTATCTTTATTTTCAAGCATTTTTTCATAAATTTTGTTTTCTTCCCAAAATTTTTGAATTTCAAGTTCTTTTTGGGTTGCGTTTGCTCTCATCGCAAGAGTTGTTTGCGGTAAATTCAGTGTATCTTTATATTCTTTTTTCTTTGTTTCTTCCATAATAAAATCCTTTATAACTTAGGCAATAACAATTATATGACAAAAAAATTGAATTTAAAATGTTTTTCTGTTACAAATATCTTGAAAATCGAGGTAAAAATATGGAAGAACTTAAAATTGCTATCCCGAACAAGGGAAGATTATCGGAAAAAATATACGAACTTTTAAATGCGGCAGGATTAAATTTTGAATCAAAATCGGAAAGATGTTTGCATATTAAAACCCATGATAAAAAATGTTCCCTTATTTTTGTCAGAACTCAGGATATCCCGAAATTTTTGGATGCAAAAGTTGCCGATATCGGCTTTACGGGGCTTGACATCGTAAGAGAAGAAAAAATCGACGTTGATGTTATAAAAAGATTTGATTTCGGATATTGCGACATGGTTGTTGCGGTGAGGGAAGATGAAAAAATTGAAAAAACCGAAGATTTACCCGATATTATAAATGTTGCAACTTCGTTTCCGAATATTGCAAAAGAATATTTTGAAAAAAAAGGAAAAACCCCAAAAATTATCGAAGTAAACGGCGCTGTCGAAATTACGCCGAATTTAGGATTATCCGATGTTATAGTTGATATTACAAGTTCAGGTTCAACCCTAAAACAAAATCGTTTAAAAGTTATTGATAAAATTATGGATTCAAGCTGCGTTATCGTGCAAAGGAAGAATTTACCCGATGAAATTTTAAAACAGATTAAAGAACTCCTTGTAGCCATTGATGCGGTGTTAGACGCAAGAGAGAAAAAATATTTAATGGTTCATATCCCAAAAAATAAAATCGAAGAAGTAAAATCTTTTCTTCCGGGGCTTTCTTCCCCGACGGTTACGACTCTTTGGGGGGATAGCGAAAATGTCGTAATCCATGTGGTTGTCGATAAAGATAAAATTTATGACAGTATTAACCACTTAAAAGCAATCGGCGGACAGGGAATTTTGATTTTGACCGTTGATCAAATGGTAAGGTAATTTATGGAAACAAAAAATATCGAAGCTCTTTTAAACACGATTAAAATTTTAAGAAGCGAAAACGGCTGTAAGTGGGATAGAGAGCAAACTCATCAATCAATAAGACAAAATATGCTTGAAGAAGCGTACGAGGCGGTTGATGCAATTAATGATAATGATATAAAACACTTAAAAGAAGAACTCGGAGATGTTTTGCTGCAAGTGGTTCTTCATGCTCAGATTGCGGATGATAACGGTGAATTTAATTTTGAAGATATAGCGGAAGAATTGAATAAAAAATTAATCCATAGGCACCCCCATGTTTTTTCAAACGTTAAAGTTAATAACGTCGATGAAATTTTATCTAATTGGGATAAATTAAAAAAAGAAGAAAAACCGCACAGGAAATCCGTTTTGGACGGCATTTCAAAAGCGCAATCCGCTTTAATGACGGCGCAAAAATTATCTAAAAAGGCGGTTAAAGTCGGGTTTGAGTGGGAAAGTGAAGAAGATGTTTTAAATTGCGTTAAGGGGGAATTAGAGGAATTTTTATGTGCCGATAATTTTGATGATAAAGAAATGGAATTCGGGGATATTTTATTCGCCCTTGTAAATCTTGCAAGGTGGAATAAAATTGATTCCGAACAGGCTTTAATCAGGGCAAATAAAAAGTTTGAAAAAAGATTCAGGAAAATGGAAGAAATTGCAAAAGAAAAAGAACTTGTTTTAGAAGAACTTTCTTTAATTGAGTGGGATAATCTTTGGAAAAAAGCAAAAGGCGAAGTGGGATAGCTTTATATACTTATATAAATATATAAAAATCTTTTTCATATAATAAACCTTTATTTTTGATTATATCATATTTATGATTAATTTTCTTTATGTCTTGTTAAAATTATGTTGCAGCCGTATATTGACCTCGGGTTTTTCGGTTTTTCCGTTAAATTCATTTTATCAACCGTTTTTATAACGGGTTCTGTCTGCTTTTTTGTTTCTTCGGGAATTTCTTTTTTAATTAAAATCTGATATCTTGTCGCCTGAGCTTTATAGTATTCCGTTTCCGTAAAATCCAAAGGTTTTTGAACGTTTACTTTTTGGGTTCTTTTTAATCGGTATTCGTCAGAATTTGGAACTTTAGGCGAAATTTCATCTAATATATATTCTCTTTTTGTTTTTTCTATATTTTCTTCTTTCTCGTCTTTAAAGGGGTAATAATCAATTGTCGTTGATATTGAATCAATCATCGATCTGTCGTCCGAGTATTCTCTTAAATGTGAATTGCCCCATAAACCTTTAAAATTTTGGGCTGTAAAATTCTGCACATTTGAAATCTGCATTATCTCTTGTTTCCTTTCTGATATTGGAGTAAATAGTATGCGGGTTTATATAAAACCCGAGAATAAAAAAAGTTGCTAATTAAAAGCATGAAAATTTAAAATAAAAATAACCCTAATATCTTTATAAAACAGACATTAGGGTTAAATTCAAAATTTAAAAAAGTTAATCGGTAACTATTCTTTTTTAGGTTCTGTGGTTAAATTCTTTTCTTCAACCGTTTTTAAAATTGATTCCGATTGTTCCCTTGCTTCTTTTGATACGTCTTGCTTTAATAAGATTTCATATTTTGTTGCCATAGCGTTATAATAATCAACTTTTGTAAAATCTAAAGGTTCTTGAACTCTAACGTCTTCCTCATACAATGTTTGGTATTGATCCCAATTGGGATGTTCGGGGGAGACATCGTATTTGCTGTATTTTTCTTCTACTTTTTTAATTTCTTCTTTTGTTTCATCTTTATACGGGTAATATTTTCTTATTGTCCAGTAATAATCTACCATATTGGCATTATCGGTTCCTTCCATGTAGGTTGTTTCGCCCCACATGCCTTTAAAATTCGTGTTATTGTTTGTTATTGGTGATATTTGCATAAAAAATTCTCCTTTTATCTCGTGCTTATAGTATGCGTTTTTATTTTATAACGTCAAAATTTTATAAAGGAGCTTGTGTATATATTAAGTTAATATAACGTTACATTAAATTAAAAATAATAAGTGAAATTTACATATACTTGAAATTAAATCTTTATCGGGTATAATCCGATATAGTGACAATAACTTTAAGGAAAAGGACATAAAAATGAAAGAAGGAATACATCCCGATTATAAAAAAACAACAATTAAATGCGTTTGCGGGAACGAAATTGAAACAGGTTCCGTTGAAGATAATATAACGGTTGAAATTTGTAATGCTTGTCATCCGTTCTTTACGGGTAATCAAAAAATCCTAGACTCCGAAGGAAGAGTTGAAAGATTTAAAAAACGTTACGAAAACAAATAAAAGATTACAAAACAAAAAAGCGGATGTCTTTTTGCGTCCGCTTTTTTTACTTATCTAAGGAGGGGGTAAAATGGGAAATCAGAAACTTTCGGTTAAGCTAATTTCAATTCCTGAAAACTTGTTAAAAGTAATTTATACCGCTTGCAGGACTTGTTACAGCGCAAAATTACCTTATGATAATTTCTTAAATGCTCCCGATGAACAAAAAATGCTCTCGCTTATTAAAAAAGTTATAGGCTCGGGGCATTATTCCACAATTGAGCATATTCAGCTTTCTTTTGTTATTCAAAACGTTTCAAGAGCTTGCACGCACCAATTGGTTCGCCATCGTCACATGAGTTTTTCGCAAAAATCTCAAAGATATGTGACGGAAAAAGGCGAAATTGATTATATAATGCCGAAATCAATCGAAAATAACCCTGTCTTAAAGAAAAAATTTGAGGATTTTATTTTACAAACGTCAAATTTATATTCTGAATTTATTGAGGCGGGAATAAAAGCGGAAGATGCAAGAAGTATTTTGCCAAACGCAACATCAAGCTCAATGGTTGCAAGTTTAAATTTAAGGGAACTCATACATCTTGCAAATTTAAGATTATGCGCCAGAGCACAATATGAAATAAGGTGCCTTGTGTGCGAGATGGTAAAAGAGGTTATATCAAAAGAACCTTGGCTTAAAGAATACCTTGTTCCGAAATGTGAAAGATTAGGATACTGCGACGAAGATAAAACTTGCGGAAGAAAAAAGACTAAACAGGAAATTTTAGGCGGAAACACCAATGAATGATATGATAGATAAAATTAAGGAAATAGAACAAAAATATATTGAACTGGGGTTAAAATTGTCTGACCCCGCTACGGTAAACGATTACGAGAAATTCAAAGAACTTTCAAAACAAAGAAAGGCAATGGAAGAAACCGTTAATACTTATAATGCTTATAAAGAAGCACAAGATGCCATAAAAGAAGCAAAAGAAATGCTTCATGGCGAAAAAGATTCTTCCATGAGAGAATATCTGAATAACGAAATTCAAAATAATGAAGCCAAAATTCCCGTCTATGAAGAAAAAATGAAAGTTTTACTTCTTCCGAAAGACCCTATGGATGATAAAGATATTATGCTTGAAATAAGAGGCGGTGCAGGCGGAGATGAGGCAAATATTTTTGCGGGCGATCTTATGAGAATGTATATGAAGTTTGCCAATAATAAAGGCTGGCAGACCAAAGTTCTTTCAATTAACGAATGCGAAGCGGGCGGAGTGTCGGAAGTCGTAATTTCGGTTAAGGGAGAAAATGTTTATTCTCAATTAAAGTACGAATCCGGAGTACACAGAGTTCAAAGGGTTCCTCAAACGGAATCTCAAGGCAGAGTACATACATCAACGGCAACGGTTGCCGTTATGCCCGAAGTTGACGATGTTGAAATTGAACTTAATATGAATGATATTGAAATTACAACCGCAAGATCGGGTGGTGCAGGCGGTCAAAACGTTAATAAAGTTGAAACTGCGGCAAGAGTTTTTCATAAACCGACGGGAATAATGATTTTTTGTACGGAAGAACGTTCTCAATTGCAAAACAAGGAAAGAGCACTTCAAATTTTAAAAGCCAAATTGTACGATATCGAAGTTCAAAAACAAATGCAGGAAGTAACGGATTTAAGACGTTCGCAAGTAGGAACGGGCGATAGAAGCGAGAGGATAAGAACGTATAATTTTCCTCAAGGAAGATTAACCGACCACAGAATTAACCATAATCTAAATGTTTGGACGGTAATTGAAGGGGAATTGGATGAACTTATTAAACTCTTAATTGAATATGACCAGAAGTTAAAACTTGAAAAGCTTGCAAGCATTTGATGTTATCTTGAATTTAGGCTCTAAAAATGATAAGATTATAAATGTCGGGATAATACGAAATGATAAATTTTAAAAATGCTTTCTCTTTAGCTGAAATATTAACAACTCTCGGTATCGTCGGAGTTGCCGCTGTTCTTGCGATTTCTTCCGTAAATGTAAACGTTAATAAAAAATTGAGTTTGACGCAGGCAAATACGGCTAAACATAAAGTATCTCAGGCATGCGAAGTTATGGCTTTACAAGGCAAAATGAAGCCTTATGCGTCAACGGAAGCATTTATTAATGAATTTAAAAAATATATAGCAATAAATAAAGTATGTACAAGAAGCAATATAACGGACTGTTGGACGGGAAAACCCGTCATACAGGTTGATGATAGCGGAAATACGTACGATATCAGAAATTTAAGAGACGGGTATGATTTTAGAAAATTCCATATGAGCGGAAGCGACTATTCTTCTTCCGTTATGGGTGTTTCTTTTCTTGACGGTACCAATATGATACTCAATTTCAATACCCAATGCAAAAAGCTCAGACCGCAAATTTTTTCTTGGATTATGAACGGCGAGGAGCCTGTTTTAAATGAAGCCGCAACTTGTCTTACGGGGATAATTGACGCTAACGGTTCAAGGGGCCCGGGCAGAGTAAATCATGATGTTGTTTATTTTAATGCTAACGGTTTAGGAACAACGACTTGTGCGTTTTCTGAAATGGGGTTGTGTATCGGAGCACCCTTTTATGCTTCTCCCGTTACCACGCAGGAATGTATAGACAGAAAAGGTGAATTAGGTATATCCGACTGCATGTGTAAAAAAGCAGACGAGGTTGCAGAGGGTGAAGATGCTTGTGCTTGGGGCTATGATTATAATACCAATGATTATTGGGCAGGATGTGTTAAAGAATGCGGCGGTACTTCGCATGTATTGACCAAATCCGATACGCTTAAAATATTCAGATATTTTTACGGTTATGACGATTCAAGTTGGGACAGACTCGCTGACGGTAATTATAGCACAACAAACGGTCATTACACGTCCGGCCGCCCCGAATCTCACGGGTTCCCTTCCCTTCCTTTTGTACTTTGGACAAATGAAGAGGCGCCCGCTATTCAGTATACTTGCAATTATACGGGCAGGTGTTCATACGCCAGAACTTTTGAATCGACGAAATCCGTATATTATGTAACAAACAGGAACGCAAAAAGTGCCGCATACTGTGTATGTAAAATATAGAAATAAAAAGCGGGTATAAATGTTAAATTTTAAAAATAAAAAAAATGCTTTTACATTGCCTGAAGTGCTTACGACACTCGCTGTCATAGGCATAATTGCCATGTATGCAACTTCCGTTATTGTTCAAGGAACTCAAGATAAGATAAATAAAAATAAACAGCAAATGGCTCTTTCAAAATTAACAAAAGCCCTTGAAATCGGCCTGCTTAATACCAGTTCTGCTTACACATACGTAGGTTCTTCCGCCAGTTCATCAAATACGTTTTTCAATCTTTTTCTTAACAAAAATATTCAAATGACAAGATATTGCGGGACAAGTACCGGGTTGTCGGGCTCGTACAACGCAGGCGGTCCCACGACAAATTTGTCACAGTATATGAGTTGTTATACCGCTCAAAAATTTAAGACTGCGGATAATAAAGAGGTAAAAATTTCAAGTATTTCAAACGGTACATTTTTTAACTCCCTGAGCGATAGTACTCATGCGTACACTTCATACCCTGTTTCTTTTACAACTAAAGAAGGCGTTGATTGGCTTCTTGTTTTTAATACAAATTGCCCCATGATAAGTAATACAAGAAGGGTAAGAGAGATATACCCCTGGATATATAGTGACGGTAAGCCCTTAACAAGTGCCGTTACATCCTGCATATCGGGAATTTACGATGTAAACGGAGAAAAAGGACCGAATAAAATAGGAAAAGATGTATTTCTTTTAAATGTTACAAAATTGGGTTCCACATGTGCCGTTTCAATTGGCGGAAAATGTTATTCAAGCGCCATTGTGCCTTCTCCTTTAACTTATGCACAATGCGAAGCGCAAAAGGATTCTTTGGGAATAAAAGGCTGCTTTAATTTTGATAACAAAGACGACTACTGGGCAGGAGCAGCTGCAGCATGCGGCGGAGTCAACAAAATGATAAGCAGAAATGATTTAATAGAGCTTATTAATGCTCTTTATAACACTTCATCCGCTTCAACATCGTCAAAGGCTATCGGTGTTTCATATTATAATTTACAATACAATACAGGTACCGCTACTGCTTACGGGTTGCCTGAGCCGGGTTTTAAGGTATGGATGGGCGAAGAAAGTTTGGACAAGTATGGAACCGGCGAAGAAAGTTATGATAACATAGGTGCTTTTTATTATAATTTTGGAACAAATCAAGTAACGATGCATGAACTAAAAAGATACGCAACGGGTTCTGCCTCTGCGATGTATACGCTATGCAGACAATAGTATATGTATTTTAAAAATTCCGATTTTAATGCAGTTGAGGTTATTTTCATAAAAAAAGAGCGATAAATTCAAGACCGATTGGAGCAAGTCTGAACATCGCTTTAAATTTAGTATATAATGGAGGAAGGAGTGGAAAAGAGAAGAACTAACCAATTATATTATTCCACGTTGAAATTATATATAACATATATATAAAATATATATTAACTAATCTTTACAATTTTTTTATAAAAAAATGAATAAAAAAAAGCCGCTAAAATTGCGGCTACCAGACTTGGGGAGGAGGTTAAATTTGAAGTTTCCTTCAAATTAACTTATGTTATTCTTAACGGCACATTTAAAAATAACTTTAGGATTTTTTTAAATTATAGTTTAAATGGTGTATATTTTATTTTTTTCCTCTTTAAGAATGATTTGATTTTCTCATGAATAATGTACACTCTAACTTTGATTAGGGAGTAATGTAGTATATGCCAAAAAAATCAGTTAAACAGGACATTAAGCTGCCTGAATTAAGGGTGGTCCAAAAGCCGAAAACAACAAAATACAATGATATAGACTTAAAAAATTGGAGAGTTTATTCTCATATTAAAACAGGTTCTCTTTGGGAGTTTGCTTCTCGTGATAAAACAAACGGACACAGTTATGATTATCATGGTAATTATATACCTCAAATAGCAACTCAATTATTTGAAAGATACACAAAACAAAATGATGTAATTTTGGATTTCTTTTTCGGTTCGGGCACTTCAGGCATTGAAGCTCTTAATATGAACAGAAGGTGCATAGGTGTAGAATTAAAGGAAGAAATGACAAAATATGTTGCGGAAAAATTTACCCAAAAAGAGCTTGTAACTTCGGTTAATATTATTTGTGCCGATTCTACAACCGAAATTGCAAAAGAAAAAGTCAAAGCAAGACTTGAAATTATGGGTAAAAAACAAGCGCAGTTTGTTGTTCTTCATCCGCCGTACGATGATATAATTAAATTTTCCGATAAAAAAGAAGATTTATCGAACTGTTCCTCAACGGAAGAATTTTACGATTTGTTTGAAAAAGTTGCAAAAAATGCTTATGACCTTCTTGAAAAAGACAGATACGCAGCCCTTATAATCGGTGATGAATACAAAAACTCAAGAGTTGTTCCTTTAGGGTTTGAATGTATGAAAAGAATGGAAAAAGTCGGTTTTATAACAAAAGCAATTATTGTAAAAAACATAACCGGTAATGAAAAAGCAAAAGGAAAAACCGCTAATCTGTGGAGATACAGAGCGCTTGCAGGCGGTTTTAACATTTTTGAACATGAATACATTATGACATTTGTTAAAGGCTGAAAATGAAGTGCAAACTGTGCAATGGCGACGTTCATAAAGTTTTTTCGGGAAAAATTTTATCAAAATTTGACACCGATTATTATTTTTGTCCGAATTGCGAATTTCTTCAAATTCAAAATCCGACTTGGCTTGATATAGCTTATTCAACAGCAATTGCAGCACAAGATACGGGAGTTATGAAAAGAAATTTGAATAATTCCGTTTTGGTTGCGGCAATAATTTTGTCTTTTTTTGATATAAATGCCAAATTTCTTGACTATGGCGGCGGATACGGAGTTTTGACACGCTTAATGCGTGATATAGGCTTTGACTTCGTTTGGCATGATAAATATGCTAAAAATCTTTTTTCTATCGGGTTTGAATATCAAAAAAGCCACAAAATCGAGCTTGTTACGGCTTTTGAAGTTTTAGAACATCTCTCCTTTCCTTTTGTTGAGTTAGATGAAATATTTAATATAGCGGATAATCTTTTAATATCGGAAGAAATTTTTGAAGCGCCCCCTCCGGCTTTGAATTTATGGTGGTATTATGCGCCTGAAAGCGGTCAGCATATAAGTTTTTATTCTAAAAAAACACTCAATTTTATTGCGGAAAAATTTAATAAAAAACTTTTGTCTTGCGGTTCATATCATCTTTTTACCTCAAAAAAAATTGAAGAAGACGATTTTATAAACGTTGTAAAAAACAGTGCAATGATATATGCAAGAAATGCTTCCGAATTAAAATCAAAAATTTCGCAAGATATGAATTACATAATTTCAAAAAATAAAAAATAGGGGAATTTATATTCCCCTTTTAACCGTTCTCCAATCTTTCCTAATCTACCCTTGAGGATTAAATGAATCTCCCGACATTTCCGTTTGTATCATATCGGAATTGAACGGGTCAAGGTCCTCCTCGGTCGGTTCCTTTGGTCGAAACTCAAAGTTATTCCCTTGTCCTTTTAACATTTGCGCTGCGTAGAATGCGCCCGATAATTCCGATTTGTCGAGAAGTTGATTTGAATTAACATCTGCTAAATTGAATATCTGTTTTAAAAATTCATCCTGATTATCCGTATTACCTGTTGAATTATCAGAGAATGTGCTTCCGTATTTATCTTTAAATTGTTCAAAATTCAATGAAGAATTTTTGTCGTTTTTTGCTTTTGAGGGTTCTTTATGTTCTATCGGATTTGTTGCAGCAATGGTCGGTGTTTGAAAATTGTAATAATCATCATATTCTGCAACTTCATAGTCGTCATCGTTGAAAATTTCAGGGAGTTTTTCCGGTTTATCGCTTTCAATTATGCCGTCAATTTCCGTATATGGTGCGAGAGTTTCTTCAGCGGGTTTGTCTGCGTATATTTCAAAAATACTTTTAGAAACTTTAATCTGTTGAGATTTATCGATTTGTTCGGGAGTGTCTATCCCGTTTTCTTTTGCGACACGTCTGATTGCGCTGTTTAAAAATTGGGTTTTTACCCCATTATCTTTAAGTGCGCTTCTTAATCCGCTGTAATCAAATTTACCCGACATTTCACTCGTCATGGTATCCTCTTTTCATCTCTCTACTTGTATATATAAAGTATTTACTTTTAATAGAATTGCCATGTAAAAATGATATTGTTAAGAAATATTAAATTGATACTTTATCGTAAACCATGCCAAAAACTTTGATTTGGCTGTGATATAATCGTTCTATGGAGATAAAGAGGCTTATAAAGAAACTTGTTTTAGGATTTTTCATAGTCTTAGTTTCTTTTATTTTGTTTGGATTAATTTACAATGTTTATGAATTGAAAAATTCTTCAAGGTTTTATGAACAGGGTGTGGAATTTATAAAACATGAAGATTATTCAAATGCTTACTATAATTTTTCAAAAATTTCTTTTTTAAGTTCTATGTATCCCACTGCCGTTTTTATGCAGGCAAAAGCCGCAGATAAACTGCAAGATTTTAAAACGGCGCAAGAAAAATATTTTATTTTTGATAAAATCTTTAAAAATGAATACGTTTCTCCTTACATCCTTTGGAGGTTAGGGCAAATTTATTATTCAAACGGTAAAAACCATAAAGCCAAAAAAACATTTTTAAGATTAAAAAAAGATTATCCCGACTCCGAATACGGCATTGCCGCAAATTATATGCTTACAAAACTTTCTTTCCCGATTGAAAAAAAGAAAGAATTTTATTTAGAATATATGAAAAATTCTCCTAACGGAAAGTATATTCATGATGTCCTTCTTTCTGCGGTATCCGATGAAAAAATTAAGTTTACGAATTTTGAAAAAATTGTATTTGCTCAAACTTTATACTTGAACGACGCCAATAATAGAGCAATTACCGTTTTAAAAGAATTGCCCGTTCAGGAAAGCTGGGTGTATCTTGTTAAATGTCTTGATAAATTAAATTCTTCATCAAACGTTGTCCTTGTTGCTGAAACAGGGCTCGGGCTTGATAATTCAATACATGATGAGGAAATTTTATCCGAAGCCTTAAAAATTTACGTCAAACACAAAAGCGGCGATAAAATCAAAATTTGGGACGATATTTATAATAAAACAAATGATGAAAAAATTAAGGCGATTGCTCTTTATAATTCCGCAAAATTGTCGACGCCCGAATTAAAGAGGTCCAAAGAAATTAAATTGGTTGAAAATTACCCGCAATCAAAATTTTCGGGCGAAGTTTTATTTACTCTTTTTATGAATGCCGTAAAAAACAATAAACCCCGCCTTGCGCTTAAATATTCAAAAATTTATCTTACTCATTATGATGAAAAAAATCTAACTCCTTGCATACTTTATTTTACTATTCTAATTAAAAACAAAAATATGGATTTAACTTATAAATCCGATTTAAGCAGGCTTTTATCCGATTATCCCCATTCTTATTATACATACAGAGCTTATTCGACTTTTGTAAATAAAAAGTTTTATGCAAAAAGAACGCTTCCTATTGAAAAAGCCTCGCAAAATATAGAATTTCCGATTGAAAACAATAAAAATCTTGAAACTTTTATTGAAGCGGTGATTGATGTAAACGGTTTTGATATTTTATCCGATTTTAGAATAAAGGACCCTGTCTTATTGAGCTGGATAGAATATAAAAAAGGCAATAGGGCGCTATCTTCCGTTATTGCAAGAGATTATTTAAAAAATACCGATACGTCAAAGCTGAAAAATTCAAAAACTGCAAGAAAACTCGCTTACCCTGTGTATTATGCCGATGAAATCAATCATTATGCAAAAATAAGAAACTTGAATCCTTATTTATTTTTGGCGCTCGTTAAAGAAGAAAGTCATTTTGACCCCAATATAAGAAGCTATGTAGGAGCAACCGGATTAACCCAAATAATGCCTTCTACGGCAAAAATGGTTTCGGGAAAAGATTATACTATTGAAAATCTTCTTGAACCGAAATTAAATATTGATTTAGGTACGAGATATTTTGCATATTTAATGAAAGTTTTTTCTAATGATGAAAGTTTGTGCGTTTTATCTTATAATTCGGGTCCAAACGCCGTAAAAAAATGGTTAAATGAGGATGTTTCTTTTGATTTGACCGTTGAAAACATCCCTTATCAAGAAACAAAAGAATACATCAAAAAAGTTTATTCTTCTTATTGGAATTATCTTCTGACTTATGGCGGAGTAAAACTGTAAAAGAATATTTGTAACTGTTTGTTAAGTTCAGGCTGTATCGCTTCTCGAGCTTTAAATTGCAGTATATAAAATAAAACTCGCAAATTATACGGGAATTAATCCGATTAATCCGATTAATGTATATATAAGAATAAATAATGACAAAAACAAAAAAGAATAGCTCAAAGGAGGTAAAGCAGCCATAAACGCAAATAACGCAGCATCGGTATCATCCAATCGGGCAATGATTTTATTTGAATGTTGAACATAGTGAGTTTTTCTTTTTGAAATCTTATGTATAATAAACCTGATAACTAATTCGTTGACAAAAAAGTAAAACTTATAAATGAAAGTATGCTCAAAACTAAAATAAAATCAATTGTAGCATCCGTATATTTCGCCCTGTCGATATCTTCCGCCAACGGACGAATTTGCGCTAATATCCACCAAATTGCATTTGTAAGATTTATGAATATTACAATCCTTAAAAAGAAATACTGTCTTAATTTTTTGCAAAAAGATAAAACTTTATCCATAATAAATTTATTATATCCGAAAAAACATTTTCCTGCCTTGGGGTGAATTTAACCTTACGACAGGAAAATTCAAACAAAATTATCTTTGATAAATTGCACTTACCGTTGCGCTTTTTATGGTATGTGCTTTAACTTTTTTCTCTATTTCAAAAGGTGATAAAAGAGAAGTGGATTTGTCCAGAATCTCATTAAGTGCATAGATTGTAAAATTATAATGATGAATTCCATGTCCTATCGGAGGACAAGCCCCGCCATAACCTTTTACGTCGGTAAAGCTTGTGCCTGTTTCAACCATGGGAGAATTGATTTTTTCTCCTTTTTTAAAACTTGTTTTTGATACGGGAATGTTTAAAACAATCCAATGATACCAGCCGTTTTGAACGGGAGCATCGGGGTCATGAACAATGAGCGCAAACTCTTTTGTGTTTTGAGGAATATTTTCCCATTTTAAATCGGGTGAAATATTGCTTCCCGTACATCCATGCGCATTTAAAACCTGTTCCATAGGCAGTATGTCACCATTATTGAATGATGTGGTAGAAATCGTAAAATCGAGCATAATTTTCTCCTAAAATATAAAATTATCAAATTTAAAATACATAATTTCTCTAAAGCCGCAATCAAAAGCTAATAAACAAACAATCGCCAATGTTGCGTTAAAGATTGTCGCCAGATTTCTTGATAAATAAAATCTGAACATAAAATATTCCATATTGTTTGATTTAATTTCTTCCCAGTTTTCCATTCTTCCAAAGTACCACTCGGGAATAAATTTTACGTCTTTAATTTGTATGTATTCGTATAAAGAAAGAATTAGCTTAACTGAAACGGGAAGCGTTAAAAGTATGGGGATAAAAACCGCACATTGAGGCCGGAACATGTTTGAACCTTCTTTGTACAAAATTGCAAAAGACAGTAATATTAATAAAGATATAACATTTATTGTTAAATTCTTATTATCCAACATAACGGGAAGCGTTTTTTTATTTTTCTTTTTATCATCCTCATAATCCATAAGACTGTGCGTTATAAGAAGAATTGTCGTCATAATTCCTATTGCAAAAGAAAGGTAATAAATTGAAATATTAAAATACCCCGTTATTGCGAAATATGCGCTATTTACAAGCAGTGGACCGAAAACAAGTCCTACCGTCAATTCCGAAAGTCCGTAATTGGCGGATTTAGGGTAAAACATTCCCGCTAAAATTGCAAGCAGCATAAAAAGGATAATTAAACCGCCCCTTAAATAAACAAAATACAGTCCGCACAAAAATGCCGCAAAAAGAATTATATATAAAATTATTTTTGCTTCTTTTAAAGAATAACTTCCGTTTAATATGGCGCAAGCCTTTCTTTTATTTGAAAAGCAGATATCTTTAAAATTAATCCCCTTGTTTAACAAATATTCTATATCAACAATATCATCGTATAAATTTACCGCCATATGCACAAGCAGAATCCCTGCAAGACACAGTATCGAATTAATGATAAATCTTCCGTCGATAAACAGCGGTGATTTAATTGCACAGGCAAGGACAACCAAAAACGGCATAATTGACATGGAAAGCGTGTACCCTCTTGTCAGATGATTGAAAGATTTCCCCATTCCGAACACTCCTTATTTTTTGTTTATTATAACATGATTAAAAACGGTTTATACACGATTGTTTTATTAAATAAAGATATTATTAAAACTGTTACAAAAATTTATATTTCAATCTGAAACGCAAACATAATAATAAAACAGACAATATTTCTTATTATATAAGTTAATATATTTCAAAAAACAAATATGAAAAAACGCTGAAATTTCCCTTTGAAATCGTTTTATACTCTTGATTTTAAGAATTTAACATGTATGATTGATTATGCTTTAGTACGATAAAGCAATGTAATGTACGAATAATAAGGTATCAAATGTCAAAAGACGTAATAGAATTTGAGGGAACTATTTTAGAAGCAATGCCCAATGCAATGTTTCGAGTAGAACTTGAGAACGGACATGAAATCTTAGCTCATATTTCGGGAAAAATCAGAAAAAATTTCATAAGAATTTTGCCCGGAGATAAAGTAAAAGTTGAGATGACGCCCTATGACCTCACAAGAGGCAGAATTACATACAGACTTAAATAAAGGAATACAAAAATGAAAGTCAGAGCATCAGTAAAACCTATTTGCAAAGATTGCAAAGTAATTAAAAGAAGGGGACGTGTAACCGTTGTTTGCAAAAAATACCCTAAACACAAACAAAGACAAGGGTAACAAAATCAAGGTTTGAACCGCAGGGAATTTCAAGACGGTGAAATTCCGTTGCGGAACCGATGTAAATAATATAACGGTGAAGCAAAACCGGTTAAGCGAAAGTCGATGAAATCGGCGGAGCGTAATGAAAGGTTCAAACATTAGAATTTAAAAGCAAATAACATGCACAAAACTTCTTTCAAACACAAAAATAATCAAAGGAGAATAAAATAACATGGCAAGACTTGTTGGGGTAGACCTGCCCCGTAATAAAAGAATGGTAATTGCATTGACATATATTTACGGCATCGGGCCTACGTTGTCAAAAAATATATTGGCTGCTTGCAATATTTCTGAAGATTTAAGAACCGACGACTTGACCGATGAAGATATTAAGAAATTAAGAAACGAAATCGCTCATTACACAATCGAAGGTGACTTAAAAAGAAACGAATCTTTAAATATTAAAAGACTTCAAGAAATCGGCTCTTACAGAGGTTTTCGCCACAAAAAGAAACTTCCCGTAAGAGGTCAAAGAACTAAAACAAATGCCAGAACAAGACGCGGCAAAAAAACCGGACCTATTGCAGGTAAAAAGAAATAGTTTAAATTAAAGAATACTAAAAAGGAATAAATATAATGGCTAAACCGATAAAAACCAAAAAGAAAGAAAGAAAGAATATCTTGCAAGGTGTTGTACATATTCAAAGTACATTCAACAATACCATCGTAACTTCAACCGATACGCAAGGTAATGCAGTAGCTTGGGCTTCAGCAGGTGCTTGCGGTTTTAAAGGAGCTAGAAAAGGCACTCCGTTTGCCGCTCAATCTGCAGCTGAATTAGTTGCTAAAAAATCAGTCGATCAAGGCATGAAAAAAGTTGAAGTATTTATAAAAGGTCCGGGTTCAGGTCGTGAAACCGCAATCAGAGCTATTCAGGCAGCCGGACTGGAAATTACACTCATTAAGGATGTAACGCCCATCCCCCATAACGGATGCCGTCCTCCTAAGAAACGCAGAGTATAACATAAGGAGCAATAAAATTGGCTAGATATACAGGACCTTCAAATAAATTATACAGAAACTACGGCGTTAAGGATTTGTCCAACCGTAAATTAACGTCGTCAATGAGGACTAATCCCTCAGGGCAACATGGCGCAATGAGAAAAAAACCTTCTGATTACGCTTTACAATTAAAAGAAAAACAAAAAATCAGATTAACATACTTAGTTTCGGAAAAACAATTTGCAAAATATTATGAAGTTGCTTCAAGAAGAACCGGAGTAACCGGTACAATCATGCTTCAAATCTTGGAAAGCCGTCTTGATAACGTGTTATTCAGAGCTGGATTTGCAATTACGAGAAAACAGGCAAGACAAATCGTAAACCATGCTCATGTTTTGGTAAACGGTAAAAAAGTTGACGTTCCTTCATACATCTTAAAAGCGGGTGACGTTGTAACAGTTAAAGAATCCAGCAGGAACTTCGTTAAATCGGTTAAAGAATCAATTGATATGGCTTTAAACTTCGCTTGGATTACGGTTGATTACGACAATATGCGGATTGTTTATGACAGAGTCCCCCAGAGAGAAGAAATGGACCCTGAATTTAAAGAACAGCTCGTTATCGAGTATTATTCTAAATAAGGAGTGAATAATGGAACTTAAGATTAAAAACGTTAATACGACCACAAGTTCAGACGGATCTCAATACGGAAAATTCTTTATTGAACCGTTGGAAAGAGGATATGGAGCTACAATCGGTAATTCTTTAAGACGTGTATTATTATCGAGTCTTGAAGGTTCTGCGGTTACTGCCGTCAGAATTGAAGGAATTACTCATGAATATACTTCAATCCCCGGTGTAGTTGAAGATGTTATTGACATTATGCTTAATTTGAAATCACTTGTTTTAAAATGCGATACAAACGAAGAACAGCATTTAAGACTTGATGTTGCAAAAGAAGGCGCAGTTTTGGCATCTGATATTCAACTTCCCGCAGGTGTAAAAATCGTTAATCCTGACTGCTTGATTTGTACTTTGGCGGAAGGCGGTTCAATTCACGCCGATATCGTCGTAAGTACGGGTAAAGGATATATTAATATCGATCCTCTTAAAGAGCAAAAAAACGGTATGCCGATAGACATGCTTCCGATTGATGCGGCATTTATGCCTATTAAACGTGTAAGTTATGTTGTTGAGCCTGCCAGAGTCGGAGAAGTTCTTGATTATGACAAATTAACTCTCGAAATTTGGTCAAACGGCTCTGTCGACGTAAATGTCGCACTTGCTAAAGCAGCTAATCTTTTAATCGACCACTTTAAACAAATTGCGGCAATAACCGGTCAACCTGTTACATCTCAAATTATTACCGAAGATGTAGTTGAAGAAGAACAGGAAGAACAAACTTCAAATTATACGATTGAAGATCTTGAGCTTTCCGTTAGAGCATATAATTGTTTAAAAAGAGCAAGCATTAACTCAATGGCTGAGCTCCTAAAGAAATCGGAACATGATTTATTGAATATTAAAAATTTCGGTAAAAAATCTTCTGATGAAGTTATTGAAAAACTTCACGAACTCGGACTTGATCTCCAACCTAATCCCGAGGGCGTTGATGACTTGGAATTAATTTAGTAAATAAAAAAAGGTAGATAAAAATGAGACACCAATGCAAAAAACATCATTTATCAAAAGCGTCTGATCAAAGAAAAGCTTTAATGCGTTCTTTGGCAACCGAGCTTTTTTTACATGGTGAAATAACTACAACAATGGCAAGAGCTAAAGCATTGAAACCTTATGCGGAAAACATCATCACTTTTGCAAAAAAAGGCGACCTTGCTTCAAGAAGACAAGCTCTTAAATTTATTTTCGATAAAGAAACCGATAAATATATTAACCTTGAAACGGGTGAGTTAAAAGACACTTTGGCTGAAAACGAAAAGTTACCCAAACAAACCGTTTTAAGACAACTGTTTGTTGTTATCGGCAAAAAATATGCTGCAAGAAACGGCGGATATACAAGAATTCAAAGACTTGTACCCCGTAGAGGCGACGCAAGCGAAATGGCACTTATTCAATTGGTATAAAATTGAACAGGTACAAAATCTCTTTTGAATATAACGGTTCCGATTTTTGGGGTTCGCAAATTCAAAAAGAAGGAATTACTGTTCAAGGAGAGCTTATAAAAGCACTTTGCACTTTGACAAAAAATAATAAAACTAAAGTCGTTATGGCGGGAAGAACCGATAGGGGCGTTAGCGCATATAATCAGTCGGCACATTTTGATTTTGAAGATAAAGTTCAAGATAAAAATAAGTTTCTTCTTTCCTTAAACGCTCTTTTGCCTTCGGGTGTAAGGGTTTTTGAAATTGAAAATGTTGCTTCTTTTCATGCTCAGAAATCCGCAACTTACAGGCATTACCGGTATGTAATTAATAACAATCTTATCTCATCTCCTTTTGATATTAATGTTTTACATAATCGAATGCAATTGAATATCGAGAGGATGAATAACTGTTTAAATTATATTTTGGGTGAGCATGATTTTAGTTGTTTTAAATCCGTTTCTTCTAATCCTTATGTAGATTGCATTATTTATTATGCAAATGTAAGAAAAGATGTTTACGGGTATATTCTTATTGATATTGTCGGGAACAGATTTCTCTATAATATGGTAAGAGCAATAGTGGGTACATTATTCCTTATAGAATCTAAAAATTTAACCCAAGACTATATGGAGTACGTTTTAAACTCAAAAATGAGAAAAAACGCAGGAGCGAATGTTTCTCCCGTTGGGCTCACGCTGATTAAAACAGGGTATGATAATCCTGAAATTTATGTAGATAAACTAATGAAAGGCATTATAAATGAAAACTTATAGCGCAAAGCCGCTTGAAGTAGAAAGAAAATGGCATTTAATAGATGCTGAAGGACAACACTTGGGCAGAGTTGCCGTTGTTGTTGCAAATCTTCTTCGTGGCAAACATAAACCGCAATATACGCCTAATGTTGATACAGGAGATTTTGTAATTGTTATTAACGCTGACAAAATCAAAGTAACCGGCGCTAAGGAAACCGATAAAATGTATTACCACCACACAGGTTATCCGGGCGGGCTTCGTCAAGCTTCTTTTAAAGAATTAATGGAGAAAGATGCAAGACTTCCTTTGGAAAAAGCCGTTAAAGGTATGCTTCCTCATAATACATTAGGTCAACAACAATTCACAAAGTTGAAAATTTATACAGGCGATAAGCATGAACATGCTGCACAAAAACCTGTTAAATATGAGTTTAAAGGAGAAAACAAATAATGGCAGTTGAAAATAAAAACGAAATCGTAAAAACAGGCAGAAGAAAATGCTCAATTGCCGTAGCTAAAGTTGTTTCCGGCAAAGGTAGAATTTTTGTCAACGGCAAAACTTTGAAAGGCTATTTTGGTAACCGTCCTTCTTTAGAGATGTTAATTTTTAGACCTTTGGTTTTAACGGATAACCAAGATAAACTTGATATCAGAGTTAAAGCTGTGGGCGGCGGTGTCAGCGCACAAGCCGATGCGATTAAACATGCTGTCTCAAGAGCACTTCTTGCAATGAATGAAGAATATAAACCTGTTTTGAAACAAGAAGGCTTGCTTACAAGAGATTCAAGAATTAAAGAACGTAAAAAATACGGTAGAAAAAGAGCAAGAAAAAGATTTCAGTTCTCAAAAAGATAATTTTCAAAAATTATTTTTCAAACCACTTTTTCAAATTCTTTGCAAAAATTTTTCAAAATCGGGCGTATTTCGTCCGATTTTTTGCTGTATTTAATATAATTTATTTTGACAACTCAAATATGATATCTGCCAAAACTCTTTAAACTATCTTACCAAATAAGTTTTCAATATCCGATAAAAAAGGAACAATTATTTATTTTGCAATAAAATTATTCGGAATTTTTTATAAATACTTTGTCTAAGAAATAACTTCCAATGATTTTTGTATTAAATCGGGATGATAATTTTAAAAATTTTATCGTAAATTTATCTGTCTTTTAAAAGCCGTATGTTTATTGCCAAGTTATAATTTATAAACAAAACATAAGAAGATTTAAGCGTTAATTTTTCAGTAACAATTCTTTTGCAAAACTTAGCGATTGTTCGTTTATAACGCCCGATGATAATTGAGCAAGGGCTTCTATTTTTTTATTTTCATCCAATTTGGTTGCAAGAACGTTTGTTACTCCGTCCTTTTGGCTTTTTGATATCCAATATCCGCCGTTTGATTTTGCGGCAATAATCGGTTGGTGTGTTATGGCAAAAACTTGTTTCGTTTTGGATAATTCTTTAATTTCTTCTGCCACCATGCAAGAGGTTTTACCTGAAATTCCCGTATCAATTTCATCAAATATAACCGTTGAAACTTTATCAGAAAGCGCAAAAACGGTTTTAAGCGCAAGCATAATTCTTGAAATTTCTCCGCCCGAGGCTGATTTAACTAGAGGTGACAGTGATTTTGAAAGGTTTGTCGTCAGCATAAATTCAATGTCGTTTTTACCTTTTGCGTTTAATTCCGTTTCTCTTACTTCAATTTGGAAATTCGGATATTCAAATTCGAGTTTCTTTAATTCGATTATAATTTTTTCCGATAACTCTTTTGCATAAAGCTTTCTTTTTTCTTCAATTTCCGTAGATAATTTTTCCATTGAAACTAAAAGACTTTCGATTTCTTCTTCTAAATCTTTTGATGAAATGTTTTCCTTTTCCAAAGTTTCAAGTTCATTTTTAAATTTTTCGTATGCTTCAAAAATATCTCCGTATTTTCTTTTTAATTTTTGGATTAATTCAAGCCTTTCATTAATCTCATCAAGTCTTTGCGGATTATCTTCCAGAGAATCCGAGTAGCTCCTAAGCGTTGAATTTACATCTCTTAAAATTTCGAGCGAATTATAAAAATTTTCTTCAACCTCTTTCATATTCGGGTCAAAATCTTTTATTTTTGATATATTATATCCGATTTTTGACATTGCTTCCAAAATAGAGTTATCTTCTCCGCCCAGCGTAAAATGAACCCCGTAGGACAGTTCTTTTAATTCTTGTACGTTTGATAAAATTTCTAATTCTTTATTTAATTCTTCTTCTTCGTTTTCTTCTATTTCCGCTTTTTCGATTTCATCAACTTGAAATCTTAAAAGGTCAAGTCTTTCTTTGTTTGATGATGATTGCTCGTTAATTTTTTCAAGCAGCGTTTTTGCTTCTTTGTATCTTTTAAACTCGATTTCCTGTTCATTTAATTGTGTGCAAAAACTTTCATCTTTCATTGTTATGTATGAATCAAGAAGTTTGATGTGGTTTTTTGAGGACATATATGTGTATGTTTCAAACTGGGTATGTATGTCGATTAATCTTTCACGCTCTTTTTTAATTTCGTCTATGCTTACAAGAACTCCGTTTATCCTGCATTTTGTTCCCGTTGTTGAAATTTCTCTTGATATAATGAGTTCTTCCCCGTTATCATCAAAAGTAATTTCAATTAGCCCTTTAATTTTATTATCCTTTAAAACATCTTTTGAAATTTTTGCGCCTAAAACCGTATCAATGGATTTTATTATGATGCTTTTTCCGGCTCCGGTTTCACCTAAGAAAACGTTAAAGCCTTTATCAAAATTCAGCTCCATAAAATCAATAAGAATGAAATTTTTTATTAAAATTGACTTTATCATTTTTCTCCGGGTGCAACTCCCCAATGTAATTTTGTTCTTAAAACGTCGTAAAAACTTTTATTTTCGGAGTTTAAAAGAATTAACTCGGCTTTTTTTGTATGCTTTTTGATTGTAACCGATGTTTCTTCGATATCTTTTGACGTTCCGTCCGATATAAGAAAATATTTTGATTTTGAATGTAGTCTGATGGTTATGGTATCATCGGCAGAAACGACTATCGGACGTGCGCTTAAAGTATGAGCACAAATCGGGACTATCGTTATGCATTCTATTTCAGGCGCAATAACCGCACCTCCCGCCGATAAGTTATATGCGGTTGAACCTGTCGGGGTAGAAATAATAAGACCGTCGGCAAGGTAAGAACATACAGGTTTATTATTTATTAAAAGTTCAAGTTCCGAAGTTTTAGTGTATTCCGCATTTTTTATCACGATATCATTTAGTGCAGTATTTCCTTTTGTATCGGATAACATTAATCTTTCTTCAATTCTAAAATCACCGTTCAAAAGTTTTTCAAGAACGTAATCTTCCTCTTTTAAATCGGCTTGAGATAAAAAGCCCAAACGCCCCATGTTAAAACCAAAAACAGGTATGTCATATTCGCTTGCATACCTTACGCACCTTAAAAGAGTACCGTCGCCGCCAATAACAATGATAACGCTTGCGGAATTTGTTATTTCGTTAATTGTGCAAAACTCGCACCCCAATTTTTTTGCAATATTTGAGGCATATTCTTTTGCATTTTCTATTGTGGGCTTATATACAACTTTTGCTTTTTTTAAATCAATCATTTTATCTGTAATTTACAAATTGTAGAGGAATTTGAAAAACATCTTCTTTACTTCTTATAAGTTTAATGACTTCTTGAAGATCGTCTTTGCTTTTCCCCGTTACTCTTATTTGTTCGCCTTGTATCGAGGCTTGTACTTTTAATTTGGAATTTTTAATTTCTGATGTTATTTTTTTTGCTAAATCTTGTGTTAAACCTTTTTTTAAGTTGAAAACCTGCTTAACGTTTCCGCCGAGAGCGTTTTCAAAGGGTTTCGGGTCGAGAATTTTTATGCTTAAATTTCTTTTTACCATTTTGGACTGCAAAATATCGACGATATTTTTTAGCTTCATTTCGTCGTTTGTGGTAATCGTAATTGTTTTGTCGGCTTCCAAAATTACATCGGAATTAGAATCTTTTAAATCAAATCTTGCCGAAATATCTCTTTTGGTTTGGTCGATTGCATTAACCAATTCTTGTTTGTCAAATTCCGATACTATATCAAAGCTGCATTCTTTTGCCATTTTAAAAACTCCCCGATTTAAAAACGGGGGTGGTTAAACCCCCTGTTTTTTATTACACTCTTCTTTTTCTTGCTGCTTCCGATTTTCTTTTTCTCTTAACGGAAGGCTTTTCGTATCTTTCTCTGCGTTTGATTTCAGATAAGATTCCTGCTTTTTGAATTTTTTTCTTAAAGCGTTTAAGAGCGCTTTCGATATTTTCGTTTTCTCTTACTCTTACTTCAGGCACGTTTTTTCACCTCCTTTTAAAAGAATTTTGTACTGTTTATCAGTAATTTAACAAAAACAAAATCCCATGTCAATCGTGGGGTAAGAGTTTGAGCTAAAATTATTTTTTTATTGTAAATCAATTTTATGCACCGATTTAATATCCATAAAGATTTTAGCGTTATCAACAAATTTGTCGGGATTATCGGATACATAAAATTCAATATTTAAAGGAGTATTGCTCTTTTGAATTTTTTCCGCCATATAATCCGCAGGATCCGTAAAAAGTTCTCTCGGGGCGTATTTTGTCATAATCGGTAATAAATAAGGATAATGAGTACACCCTAAAATAACTCTATCGGCTTTGAAATTTACAAATTCTCTAACCGTTTTTTTGATATTATCTATGCTTTCTTTTTTGTCGTACAGTTTGTTTTCAACGATGGGAACAAACTTTGGGCAGGGAATTTCAAGTATTTCAAGATTTCGATTATATTTTAATAATTCTTTTGTATAAGCTCTGCTTTTATACGTTGCTTCCGTTGCCATAATGCCGATTTTTTTGCCCGATGTCGCTATTTTCGGAGCGGCTGTTTGAATTAGGGGGAAAATTTTAATTTTGTCTTTAAATTCTTTTTGTAAAACTTCATACGCCAGTGCAGAACTTGTATTGCAAGCCATGACGACCTGAGTTGCGTTTTTTTCTATAAAAAAATTAATTATGTTTCTTGTAAAAAAAATAATTTCTTCTTTTGTTTTGTTTCCGTAAGGAAGATTTTTTGTATCGCCGAAATAAATATAATTTCCGCCGTTTAACATAATCTTTTTAAGGACGCTTAAACCTCCTACTCCCGAATCAAAAACTCCCGTTGTAATTTTATTTTCCATTTTATTTTCTCGTCTTTAAATAGTTGTATATTCCGTCGCTAATGGCATCGGCGATTTCCTGTTGTCTTTTTTCTTTTATGATTTCATTTCTTTCGCCTGTATTTGAAATAAAACCGATTTCACACAAAATTGCAGGTGCTTCCGTATGATTTATAACATAAAATTGCGATTTGAATAAACCCCTGTCTTTTGTTTTCCATGTTTTATTCTTTTTTGTCATTTCGTTATGCACCGATTTTGCATAATTTAAACTGTCCTCTTTCCACCAATGTGTTTCTATGCCCGTTATTTCTTCGTTTGTGCTTGAATTTACATGGATTGAAACAAAAAGGTCGGGGTTTTTTTCGTTAGAAAATATTGACCTGTCTGCCAGAGAAACGTAAATATCTTTATTTCTTACCATATACGTTTTAACTTTTTTCTTGTTTAAATTTTTTTCAATCATTTTTGCGATTTTTAAAGTGATATCTTTTTCGTATATCCCTTCTCTTGTTGCTCCGACATCACTTCCGCCATGACCTGCATCAATTACCACCGTAAAATAATTTGAAATTTCCGACGTATCTTTTTTTGTTGCCGCAACGGGCAGAAGGATTGAACCTATTGATTTTCTCTCTTTAACGACGGGCTTTGTCGCTATTCTTATTTCCGTATTATCGGGGTTTGTTTTAACGTTATAGGTTTTTTCTCCGATTGGGACAATAAATCTGAATTTATCAAGAGCAAGCCTTATTGTTTTATATTCAAACCCCGCTCTTTTAATCGGGTCTAAAATTTCATCTTCAAAAGTTTCCAAATTAACTATATCAAGATACAAATTTGAATTTTCTTCAAAAATACCGTAACAAACGGAGTCATCAAACGTAAGGGCGATTATATCCTGTCCGTTCGAGTTTGAATACGCCGATTTTTTAAGGTTGGCGTTTATATCGGACATTGTTGTATTTATAACATTTTTTTTATTTGTTAAATACATTGTTTTTGAATCGGGAGAAATTATCCATCTGTAATCTTTTGCGTTTTCTCCTTCAATAACAAGTCTTGCAATACTTTGATTGTTTTGACCTATTTTTAACGTTTCGCCCGTTTGATTTTCGGAATTTATATTATAAACGGAATTTCTTATCTCGGGATTTACGATTGTATCGTCAAGATCGATTATTAGTCTGTCGGGGTTTGTAAGTTTAAAAGAAGGGATGACGTTAATTTTTCCCGCTCCGTTAATTAAAAAACCGTTTTTTGCGCTTGAAACGGAAGATATATAATAATTAGACGCCGTTATTTTGGATTTTTCTTTTTCCGTATCCTTTTTTGTTACGGCTACAACTTCGTTTAAAATTTCACTTGAAGGAACTTTATTTATCGTATCGTCCGCTTCTTTTTCCTGAACAAGTTCCGCTTTTGTTCCTTTGCAATAAACGTTTCTTTCTTCCGTTTTTGTATTATTATATACCGTTTTTAATTTCGGTGATTTTACCGTATCTTTTTTTAATTTAATAAATAAACCCTTATTTGATTTTAAAACTTTAAAATTTGCAAGCTCAAGATTATTATTATATTCGAAAACAAGCCTTACAATATCGGGGTTTGTTGAAAATTGGGAAATTTTTACGTTATTTAAGGAAGAATATTTTTGTATATATTCTTTTTTCGGTGTCGTTAAAATTGAATTTTCAATATCGATATATATTCTGTCGGGTTCTTTTAAATAACCTTTTTTAATTGTATTTAATTCGTTTATCTCACCTTTTGTTTCAACGAAAATAATTCCGTCCGCATTATCAAACATAAGATTTTCTATTTTTAAATTCTCGATTGATAAACAAGGCATAAACGAAGTTAAAAATATTGTTAATATTAATATAAAATATCGGATAAAATTCCTCATGATTACATATTTTATCAACATTTGTCCGCTTTGGCTTTTTTTTCATTTTTTTTAATATATTTTCATTAAGTTTTTTAAAAATCTTTTTTCTTAATTGTGACAAGGGGCATGGTTATATGTAAAATTTTTTTAATACTTTTTTACTTGAAGTTAAAGTTATTTTTAGGTTTACTTTAATTATCGAAACGAGGAAGGGAGTGATGGCTTTAACCCTTACTATACGGGTGTTTTAGAGATTGGAATTTTATTATGGATTATTAACAAAAGAGTAAATTTTAGCGGTCACCGGACTTGTAAAAAGGGAGAAAAAAGCATTTATTCATTCGGAATTAGTTCTGTTTGGTAAATGTTTTTTAGTTTTAAGACAAAAAATAATTTTTGATATATTATTTAAGAAAAGATTTGAGGAGTGATAACAAAATGAAAAACAAAATTATACTGTTTTGGATTATCGTTGCACTTGCAATCGCAGGACTTGTCGCCATTAAAATGAAACCGACGTCTTTGGGATTGGATTTAGTAGGCGGCGCAAGGCTCGTTTTGGAAGCTGTTCCGTCATCGGATGTAAAGAAAATTACTCCGGATGTCATGGACAGTTTGCAATATGCTATTGAAAACAGGGTTAATGCTTTGGGTGTCGGTGAAACCGTCGTTCAAAAAGTCGGCGATAAGCGTTTAATGGTTGAAATACCAAACATTACCGATACAAAAAAAGCTAAAGAATTTTTAGGTGAAACCGCCCAGTTGGAATTTAAAGAACCCGGACAAACGATTGACGGCATGCAAGAATGGGTTTCAACGGGATTAACCGGTAAAGATTTGAAAAAAGCTTCGGCTTCAACTTCTTCATCGGGCGAATGGGTTGTTTCTTTGGAATTCAACGCTGAAGGTGCAAGGAAATTTGCTGATTTAACAAAAAAACTCGTTGGTCAACAAATGGCAATTTTCTTCAACGGTAAGCTTCAATCCGCACCGAGAATTAACGAAGAAATCGTAGGCGGTCATGCTCAAATTTCAGGCGGCGGCGAAGGCGGCTTCGAATATTCCGAAGTTAAAAACATGGTTGACCTTTTAAATGCCGGCGCTTTGCCTGTCGGAGCTAAAATTATCGAAGAAAATTCCGTCGGTCCGTCACTCGGTAAAGACAGTATTGATAAATCCAAATTTGCAGGCATAATCGGAATTTCTCTCGTTATGCTCTTTATGATTTGTTATTATAGGGTTCCGGGGTTTATTGCAAGCGTTGCTCTTGTAATTTATTCGATTATCGTATTTGCAATATTTAAGTTAATTCCCGTTACGCTAACCCTTGCAGGTATTGCAGGATTTATTCTTTCTATCGGTATGGCGGTCGATGCAAATATTCTTATCTTTGAAAGAACAAAAGAAGAATTGAAAACGGGGAGAAGTCTCTTTACCGCTATCAACTCAGGTTTTGACAGAGCGTTTACCAGTATTTTTGATTCAAATATGTCAACGATTATTACCTGTGTCATTCTTTATCTACTTGGAACAGGTACGGTTAAAGGGTTTGCATTAACTCTTGCAATCGGTGTTTTGGTTTCTATGTTCAGTGCAATTAACGTTACAAAAAACTTTATGCACTTGGTATTCGGAACGGGCGAACTTAAACATCCGGAATTATTCGGTTTGAGAGCTTCCGATATTAATAAGTCTTATCAGGCTGTTGAAACTAAAAAAGAAAAAGCCAAATTCGGCGTTTTAAATTAAGGTTAAGGAGAGTAAAAATGGCAAATCCCGAATTAATGAAACAAAAAAACATAATAGATGTTATTAAATACAGGCCTCTTTGGCTTTCCATAAGTGCTATACTTTTAATTCCATGCTTTTGCGCAATAGTTTACCTTATGGCAACCCAATCAAACCATGCTCCCGTTAAATTGGGTATTGATTATACGGGCGGTACGATTTTACAATATGCAACGCAAGAAGACGTTTCCGTTGACAGTGTTAATAAAATAAGAAAAGATTTGCAATCGGACGGGTTTTTAACCCCCGTTGTTCAAACCATTAACAATCAAACCGGTGTTCAAACGGAAACCGAAAAGAAAACGGAAGAAACTTCACAAAATAATGAAGAAAATAATTCCGCCAATAATGCCGTTTCCGATGATAATTCAAAAGAAGCCGCCAATACGGTTCAAAAAGAAAATAAGCCCGCACCGAAAACAATTATCTCGATTAAAACTTCGTTCTTGGGCGATAATAAAGGCGAAGGCATAGATAAAGTCGAAAATATCGTAAAAAATACCGTAAGCGATGCCGAACTCGTACAGACAAATTCGGTCGGTCCTTCTTTAGGAGCGGAATTATTGAAAAATTCTTTAATTGCTCTATGTTTGGCATTTGTAGGAATTGTTGTTTATATTTCGTTCAGGTTCCAAGCGGCTTATGCAATCATTGCTCTTTTGGCCTTGGCGCATGATGCAATTTTTGTTATAGGTTTTTTTGCAATAATGGGTATATTTTTTGATTGGTATGCAGACAGCTTATTTATAACCGCAGTTTTAACGGTTATCGGTTTTTCCGTCCACGATACGATTGTTGTATTTGACAGGGTAAGAGAAAATAACAGATTCTTGGCTAAAAAATATACAACCGATGAAATTATAAATGCTTCCGTTAATCAAACTCTTGCAAGAAGTGTTAATACTTCAATTACGACTTTGGTAACGCTTTTAGCCTTGTATGTTTTCGGCGGAACAACAACAAGAGATTTTGTACTTGCCATGATTTTAGGTATTGCAATCGGTACTTATTCCAGTATTTTCTTTGCAAGTGTACTTTTGGCATGGGAAAAAGAAATAGTCGGCGCAAAAAAAGCAAAGGCATAATAATGGTTTTAAAAAAAGTTAAAAAATACGACAGTTTAGCCCGATTTGTTTCCTCCGAAAGGGAACAGACAGGGCTTTCCGTTTCGGGACTTGCAAAAAAATGCAACCTTGAAGAAAACGTGATTATTAATATCGAATCAGGCTTGGAACTTTTTTTATCTACAACCGTAAGACAAAAACTTGCAAAAGGCTTAAGAGTTTCTTTGGATGAAATTAAATTGTATGAAAAAAATGAGGATTATAACTTTACTTCAAAAGAGATAATCGAAAATCTTAAAGCAGACATTTTATTTAATGCCGACAATAAATCTTATGTTGCTCTTTGTCCTGTTTGCGGCTCAAAATTAATAACAAGAATTGCAAAATTATATGACCTTGAGGATAATTTAATTCTTCATCCCAAAGCAAGATGTACAAAATGTCCGTTTCAATTACATTCATAATAAAAAGCGAGGATTTCAACCCTCGCTTTTTATTTTATATTTTAAATATTTTATTTAATAATTCCCAAACCTAAAATTAATGTCATCACGATAAAAATACCGCCTACAACATAAGTGACTTTGTTCAATCCCTTTTCTGCCGTCTTTTGAGAAGCAAACAATTGGCTTGCAGAACCCATCATTCCGCCCATGCCGTCGCCTTTTGGCGAATGAAGAAGAACAAGCAGAATTAACAACATGCCTGATAAAACTTGTATTATGTATAAAAATTGAACCATTTTGCCTCCAATCTTATTATTTTTTAACATAAAAAATTGTCAAAAGCAACAAATTAAAAACTTTACAAGTTTTACTAAATTGCCATGATGTTAGAGAGAATAAATTTACAAAATATAAGTACTTATTGCAGTACCGATAATAAAGTATTACCAAAAAATAAAGAACGGAATGTACAAGAAAAAAACATAATTAATTTTTCTTACCCTTCAAATTATTATACTTTATCTTTCGGTTCAAATAACACAAAAGGGCAAGATTTAGTTCCTTCAGGTATTTTCAACTACGCAAAACAAAGTAATAATCGTGATTTATACAGGATGTACGAAAAATATTTATCTTATCCTGTCGACAAAAGGGAAGATGTTCTTAAAACCTGCGCTTCTTTTTATAAAGATAAACAAAACGCTCTTGAAGATTTTCCCGAATTTTCGGCTCTTTGTTTTGATGATAAGGGCAATAAAAGAATGTCTAATTTTTCTTTTTTGTGCGATTTAGCGCAAAAAAGACCCGATTTAAGAGAGTCGCTCCTTGCTTTTGAATATTTCACCGATGAAAACGGAAAAATTGATAATAACGTTATTGAAAAAGCGAATAAATTTTTAATAGACGAAAATTTGGAATTGGCGGATTTTGTAACGACATATCAACAGTGTACAAAAAAAGACAATTCTTTTAATGACAGATTATTTAATACTTCAATTCATATTTTCAAAAATAAAAAAGAAATTGAAAAAACAATCCCTCCGTACAGGGTTTTATTTCTCCTGTCCTCTTATAACGATATACATTCTGAATCAATAAGCAAAAAAATCGAACTTTTATCGGAAGCAAACGTTCTTAAAAATAAATACGGCGATGTCCTCGATTTAGCCGGAATAAAAATTAACCTTAATATAATTTCAAACAGAGTTGCCTCATCAATAATGGGTTCAAAAGACGTAATGAAAGTTGATGAAGATAAAGCTCTTAATTTTGCTTCAAAAATTCTTTTTCCGAATCCTGATTTTGAACAAAAATTAATCTCTGCTCAACCGAGAATGAGAAATATGACTCAAGGTATACCGCTTAAATATTCGAGAGTTGATTTTATAAAAGATATTAATTCTCTGAACGATGATAATGCTTATGAAAAATTGAGAGTAAAGCCTCGTTTTGAAAACGGAAAAATAACGGGTTATAACGGAGTTGTTTCCATGAGCGATTTAAGTGAAGATGACCCGTTGTATAAAATTTGCCATAAGTATTTTTATGAAAATAAATCGGAAACGGGCGACAAAAAGCTTGATGAAATTTTTGATACCATAATTGAAGGATGTCCCGAATTTTTAAATATGGCAGGAAAATTTCAACATGGGGGACATGAATTTCCTTTAGATATTCACACTCTTTTGGTTTATTCAACAATACTTGACGATGAAGAATTTCAAAAACTTTCAAAAGTAGATAAAACAATTCTAAAAACTTCAGCTATGTTTCATGATATTGAAAAGAAAGAAAAAGAACGTGATAAAGACCACCCCATGGCATCTGCAATATCGGCATTCGGTATAGTTGACAGATATATTAAAAACGAAAGCTCGAAAGATAGGATTATAGGTATAATTAAAAACCATGAATGGCTTGGCGAATATCAAAAATCAAAAGATAAAACCGAAGCTGCAAAAACTGCGGCATGTTATTTTAGGAGGTCAAACGATTACGAATTATCTAAAATTATGACTCAAGCCGATATGAAATCCGTCGGATTTTTATTTTATTTTTTAGCGGGAAATGCAATTGATGAAGATAATCTTAAACCGATTGAGGACAACGTAAAATATCTTCAACAAACGGGATGTGCCATTTTTTCGGATTATCCCGTTATTTTAAAAGACAAAAATAATTTAATACAAAATTTCAACGGGGTGAATTATAAAGTTATTAATTTTAATAAAATAGACAATGAAACCGATATGGGTAAATTCGGGTTTGAACCGAATAAGAAAAAATCGGATATAAATCTTCTGGTTCATATGGTTCCAAACGTTAATCCTTCAAAAGAGCTTAATTCTTTAAAATATTTGTGCGATTCCGTAACGGGCGGAATTTTGTCCGAATCTTTAATAAGCCCCGTCGGTATTAAAAGAACTTATAAAAATCGTTCTTTCGGAGTTTTGTTATCCCAAAATAATTCGGATGTCATAAGTGTTAATTCTCATAATCAAGGCTCCGGTTATAAAAAAGACGGAAGCGATTTTTCAAGGCTGATGTTTACTTCTTCAAGAGGTGAATACAAAAACCGATTTAGAGAATTTCTTTGTAAAAATAATTCTGCATTCAGTGATGAAGAATATGGGGAATTTTATAAAAAATATCTAACGAGTAAAAATTCTCTTTCCAATTTTTCGGATTCTAAAGAATATAAAATAGGAAATAAGACTTATACGGGATTGGAAATTAAGAAAGCGTTAATCGAAATTCAAAAAAATCTTACAAGACAAAATCCGACGGGTCACAATGAAATAATAGGGTATACTCCGAAAATTAAGGGAGTTATCGGAAAAGCGCAGGATATAACTGAAGTTCCCAAGGCTTTTTTAGATTTTGCAAAAGAAAATAACTTACCCGTAATTTTAATTTAAAGAGATAAATAATATTCTTTTAGAAGTTTGCAATCATCTTCAATGTTCGGACTTTCGCATGTTATGGCGCCTTTAATTTCAAAATCTTTAAATGCCTTTAATAAATCTTTATAATTAAAGTCGCTATCTTCAAGGTTTAGATGTTGTTTTTCGCCTTTTGAAGTATATTCTATTCCTGCAATATGTGCATGGAAATTATCAAGAGCTTTTCTTCCGAGGTTATTTCCTATTTTTTCAAATATGGAAGCAAATTTATCGTATGTATTAAAAAGCCCGTTTTCTCTGGCGTGGATATGAGAAAAGTCTACGCAGGGAAGAACTTTTTCAAATTCCTTTGAAAGCGCAATTATTTCATCAATATCTCCCCATTGACTTTTTTTGCCCGTTGTTTCGGGGCGCACCCAAGTGTTTGGCGAAATTTTTTCAAAAATTTTATTATGTCCTTCGACAACCTTTTTAAAAACGGTGTCTTTATCTTTATCCATATAAAAAGCGGCATGGTAAGTTATTGAGTATGCCCCCAAAAGGTCTGCCGCCCGAGCGGTTTCTATTATTCTTTCAATCGAGGCTTCTATTTTTTCTTCTTCTTTTGAATTAAGGTTAACGTAAAACGGTGCATGCGCCGTTAGAACCAAATTTTTTTTATTATTAATTATAAAATCTTTTGACTTATCCGAAATTCTGACTCCTCGCACAAATTCAAGTTCCATTCCGTCGAGTTTCATTTCGTTTAAAACGGCAAATCCGCTTTCGTAATCTTTTGCCTTTATCGGTATACCGGCTGTTAAAAAATTTAATTTATCCATATTATTAGTATAGTTTTTAAATTTTTTTTGTCTAATTTTAATTTTTGTAAAAAAGCAAATAATTTTTTTAATTTTTTCAAAAATAAGTGTTGACGGGGAATTTTGTTTATATTAAATTTGAAATGCACAGAATTTGTGCGTAATTAGAGTGAAAAATCGGAAAACTGAACAATGGAAAATACAACAAAAAGACCAAGAATTAGAGTTTGTCTTAAAGCGTACGATCATAAATTAATTGATTCTTCCGCTCTTAAAATTGTTGAAACGGCTAAAAGAACCGATGCAACAGTATCGGGTCCTATTCCGTTACCTACAAAAAGAAGAATTTACTGCGTTTTAAGATCTCCTCACGTAGACAAAAAATCTCGTGAACATTTTGAAATGAGAACACACAAAAGAATCATAGATATCTATGATCCTACACAACAAACGACCGAAGAACTTTCAAGAATGGACTTGCCTGCAGGCGTAGACATTGAAGTAAGACTTTAAGTTTGTTTTACCCGATTAAATCGGGAAATTTTACAAGAAGCATTTTGAAAATTAAATAATAAATGTGAACTGTGAAGAAGGCAGAGTTTCAGACGAAACAAAACCTTAGATGAAGTACAAAACTAAGAGAAAAACCATTATATGGCAGCTCTCACAACAGAAAGGTAAAATCGAATGACATTAGGTGTTATTGGAGAAAAACTCGGAATGACACAAGTGTACGACGAAAACGGCTTGTGTATTCCGGTTACGGTAATTAAAGTTGACCCTCTTACCGTTTGTCAGGTTAAAACCGAAGAAACGGACGGGTACAATGCTATCCAGGTCGGCGTTGTTCCTGCTAAGGAAAAACACTTAACAAAAGCGCAAATCGGACATTTCAAGAAAAACAATCTTGAAAACTTCCGTCACTTGCAAGAATTTAGAGTAGATAACCCCCTTGAATATACCGTAGGTCAAAAAATTGATTTGAATATTTTAGCTGATGTTCAAAAGGTTGACGTAACTGGTAAATCAATCGGTAAAGGTTTTCAAGGTACCGTAAAACGTCATAACTTCTCAAGAGGGCCTATGGCGCATGGTTCAAAAAACCACAGAGAACCCGGTTCAATCGGTGCAGGCACTACTCCCGGTCGTGTAGTTAAAGGCAAAAGAATGGCAGGGAACATGGGTAACGAAAGAGTTACCACGTCAAAATTAACGGTCGTTAAAGTTGACGCCGATAAAAATTTATTACTAGTTAAGGGCTCAGTTCCGGGTCCTGAGGGTAAATTAGTTACCGTTAAACCCTCAAGAACAAAATGGAATTAGAGGTACATAAAATGACTCAAAAAACATTATTAGACATAAAAGGAAGCCAAATAGGCGAAATGAATTTAGATGACAAAGTGTTTGGCGTTGAACCCAATATCAATGTTATGCACCTTGCTCTTAAAAGACAATTAAATAATGCACGTCAAGGTTCCGCTAATACAAAAACCAGATCCGAAGTATCGGGCGGCGGAAGAAAACCTTGGAAGCAAAAAGGTACAGGCAGAGCAAGAGCCGGCTCAATCAGAAGTCCGTTATTTGCAGGCGGCGGCGTTTCTTTCGGACCTAAACCGAGAGGTTATGAAATTTCACTTCCTTCAAAAGCGAGAAAATTGGCTCTCAAATCAGCTTTGTCAGCTAAACTTGAAGCAGTTACAATCGTTAAAGATTTTTCTGAATTAAGCGAAGTTAAAACAAAAACTATGGTTAAAATTTTATCCGATATCAAAGCTGAAGGTAAAATCTTAATCGTTGCCGATTTAAAAGACGAAAAAAATAAAAATTTGGTATTAAGCGCTAGAAATATCGCTTCCGTCAAACTTTTATTACCTTCAAATTTAAACGTTAAAGACTTAATCGAAGCTGATTCAATCGTTATTACCGAATCTGCTGTCAATGAAATTACCGAAAGGTTGGTAAAATAATGGCTAAAACTAGAACCAACAAAGAAAAATTATATGACGTAATTAAAAAACCTTTAATTACCGAAAAATCAATGATGGCTGTTCAAAACGGTCAATATACTTTTGAAGTTGAAAAAAATGCTACAAAAGTTGAAATTGCTCAGGCAATCGAACTTGCTTACCCTGACAGAAAAGTTAAGAAAGTAAGAACTGTATACATGCCTTCTCACGCAAAAAGATTGGGCATGAAATTTGGTAGAACACAATCAGGAAAGAAAGCCGTCGTTACAATCGAAGGCGAACCTATCCAAGAATTGACGGGAGTATAAGACAATGGCAATTCGTAAAATAAATCCTACTTCCCCCGGTCAAAGAGGTATGACAAGAGCGGATTTTGCGGATATTACAACCGCAACTCCCGAAAAGTCGCTTCTTAAACCTGTTAAAAAAACAGGCGGCAGAAATAATACGGGAAGAATAACTACAAGACATATAGGCGGCGGTCATAAACGTAAATATCGTATGATTGATTATAAACGTGAAAAATTCGGTATCATCGGTTTTATTAAATCGATTGAATATGATCCGAACAGAAACGTTAGAATTTCCCTTGTCGTTTATGCTGACGGTGAAAAAAGATACATATTAACCCCCGAAGGTTTAAATGTCGGCGATACGATTATTTCAGGACATGATGCCGATGTTAAAACCGGAAATGCATTACCTTTGGAGATGATTCCTTTAGGTACTATGATTCATAACATCGAACTTATCCCCGGTCGTGGAGCAAAATTGGTTCGTTCCGCAGGCGATGCGGCTCAATTAATGGCTAAAGAAGGCGATTATGTAACGGTTAAATTGCCCTCATCCGAAATGAGAATGATTAGAAAAGAATGCTTAGCTACAATAGGCGTTCTCGGTAATCAAGAATATAAAAACCTTTCTTTAGGTAAAGCAGGAAGAAAAAGATATCTTGGAATTAAGCCTACGGTTCGTGGCGTAACAATGAACCCCGTTGATCACCCTCATGGCGGTGGTGAAGGCAAAACCGGTCCCGGCGGCAATCCTAAGACTCCTTGGGGCAAACCTGCTTTGGGTCAAAAGACAAGAAATTCAAAGAAAGCTTCAAGTAAGCTCATAGTTAGAAGAAGAAAAAAATAGGAGAACATAGATAAATGCCTCGTTCATTAAAAAAGGGTCCTTTTGTTCATGACTCTTTAATAAAAAAGATAAATAAATTAAATGAAGCGCAAGAAAAGAAGGTTATCAAAACATGGTCAAGAGCTTCAATGATTATTCCTGACATGTTAGGTCACACGATTGCGGTTCATAACGGCAAATCTCATGTTCCTGTATATGTTACAGAACAAATGGTTGGTCATAAACTCGGCGAGTTTGCGGTAACCAGAACCTTCAAAGGTCATGCCGGACAAGATAAAACCGCTAAGAAAAAGTAATAAAGGATAAGAAAAATGCAACAAGCAACAGCTAAACAGACTAATATAAAAATGCCGGCTAGAAAACTTCGCCGTGTCATTAACGAAATAAGAGGCAAAGTCGCATCTGAAGCGTTAAGAATGCTAAAATACATGCCCTACTTTGCTGCCAGGATTGTTGAAAAAAACCTTACTGCTGCTGTGGCTAATGCTCAAGAAAAATTCGACGGCAGAGCTGACAATTTAAAAGTTTCCGAAATCTTTGCCGACGAATCCGTTACATACAAAAGAGCAAGGCCTCGTGCTCAAGGCAGAATGTACAAAAGGTTTAAAAGAACATCGCACATAACAGTAAAGTTAACAAGTAACTAATCAGGAGTAAAGTAAAAGTGGGACAAAAGACACATCCGACAGGATTTAGAATAGGAATAATCGAGCCATGGGTTTCAACATGGTTTGCCAAAAGAAAACAATATGCTGAAAATATTGCCGAAGATGCAAAAATCAGGAAATTTGTTAAGAAAAAACTTTATACTGCGGGCGTTTCAAGAATTAATATTCAAAGAAAAGCTCAAAGCGTAAACATCACTGTTGTTACCGCAAAACCCGGTATTGTAGTCGGTCGTGGCGGACAGGGCATTGATGAATTAAGAAGTTCCGTTCAAAAATTAATCAACAACCAAAATGTTTCAATTGACGTTGTTGAAGTTGCAAGAATTGATGTCGACGCTCAATTGGTTGCAGAAAATATTGCTCTCCAGCTTGAAAAACGTATTGCGTTCAGAAGAGCTATGAAACAGGCAATGCAAAGAACCATGAGAGCGGGCGTTCAAGGTATCAAAGTTATGGTATCGGGACGTTTGGGCGGTGCCGAAATTGCAAGAAGCGAATGGGCTAAAGAAGGAAGAATTCCTTTGCAAACATTAAGAGCTGACGTTCAATACGGTTTTGCGGAAGCTGATACCGTAATGGGCAAAATCGGCGTTAAAGTTTGGGTATTCAAATCGGACTTAATGCCCGGTGAAAAAGCTGATCAAAATATCAAAACCAAAAAAGTTACACAAGATAAAGGGCAAGGCAGATTCAACCCTAAGAGAAAGAAATCCGATGCCCCTGTACAGGCTGAAGCTGAAGCCTAGTAAAACTTAATTGAATTAAGGAGCAAATAAAAATGTTAATGCCTAAAAAGACAAAATTCAGAAAAAAACAAAAAGGCAATATGAAAGGGTCAGAAACAAGAGGTACTTCTCTTGAATTTGGTTCATACGGGCTTGCTACAACCGAACCCGCTTGGATTACATCACGTCAGATTGAAGCTGCACGTCGTTGCATGACAAGACAGATTAAAAGGGGCGGTAACGTATGGATTAAGATTTTCCCTGATAAACCAATTACAAAGAAACCTGCTGAAACTCGTATGGGTAAAGGTAAAGGAAACCCTGAATACTGGGTAGCCGTTGTAAAACCCGGCAGAATGCTTTTTGAACTTGAGTATTCCGTCAGAGAAGAAGCAATTAAGGCTCTTGAACTTGCCGCTCAAAAGTTACCGATTAAAACAAGAATAATAGAAAAATAGGTGATATAATGAAACTTCAAGAAATTAAAGATAAAACTATTGAAGAATTGCATGAAGCGATTTTGAGCGCTAAGGCTGAGTTGTTTCAATTGAAAATCAAACACAACAAAATGACTCCCTTAGAAAATCCTGCACAAATCAAAAACTTGAAAAAACAGATTGCACAAATGAAAACTGTTTTGAGAGAAAAAGAACTTCAAAAGTAGGTTAATAAGGATAAGGAATAAAAAAAGATGCCTAAAAAAGTTAAACAAGGCGTTGTAGTTAGCAACAAAATGGATAAAACAATAGTTGTCCAAGTTAGCGAACACAAAATGCATGATAAATATAAAAAAAGAACAATAATGACAAAAAATTATAAAGTCAGAGATAACGAAAATACCTGTCAAGAAGGCGATGTTGTTTCAATTATTGAAAACAGACCCATCTCCGGACAAGTTAGATGGGTATTGGATAAAGTTGTTGAAGCTAAGAAATAGTTAACAATTATAAAGTAATAAAGGTAAAAACAATGATACAACAAGAAACAAGATTGCAAGTTGCAGATAATACGGGCGCAAAAGAACTTTTGTGCATTCGTGTTATGGGTTCTTCGTGCAAAAAATATGCCGGTGTTGGCGATGTTATAATTGCTGCAGTTAAACAAGCTACCCCGAATATGACGGTTAAAAAATCAGAAGTTGTTACTGCTGTTGTTGTCAGAACCAAAGCCGACATTAAAAGAAATGACGGTTCGGTTATCCGATTTGACGACAATGCTGCCGTTATTATCAATAAAGACGGTAATCCTAAAGGTACTCGTGTATTTGGGCCGGTGGCAAGGGAACTTAGAGATAAAAACTACATGAAAATAGTTTCTTTGGCACCTGAAGTTATATAAGGAATAAGACAATGTCAGAAAAAAAATCAATTCATACAAAAACCGGTGACAAAGTTGTCGTTCTTGCAGGGAAAGACAAAGGTAAAACGGGAACCGTAAAAAAAGTTAATCTCGATAAAGGTAAAGTCCTTGTTGAGGGTGTAAATTTGAAAACAAAAGCTCAAAAACCAAACCCTATGGCAGGAATTGAAGGCGGCTTAAACAAAGTTGAATCAATGATTGATTCTTCAAATGTTATGGTTGTTTGCCCTGCTTGCGAAAAAGCAACAAGAATTAAGTTTGAGATTAAGAATGATAAAAAAGTTCGTGTTTGCAAAAAATGCGGCGAAACTTTAGACGTATAATACAAAAGGGGATGACCCCGGCATTGAGATTTGACAGGCCCTAAAGGTAAAAATCTCAAAGGCTAAAAAAGGAATAAAAATTATGTCAACTAAAAAAACTACCAGCTTAAAAGAGCGTTATTATAATGAAATCAGAGCTGAATTAAAGAAAGAGTTTAACTTATCTAATGATATGCAAATTCCCAAGCTCCATAAAATCGTTTTAAATATGGGCGTCGGCGAAGCAAGCCACAATTCTAAACTTGCTGAATCTATCGTTAATCAGCTTTCAAAAATTGCAGGACAAAAAGCACTTGCAACAAAAGCAAAAAAATCTATTGCGTCATATAAATTAAGAGAAGGCATGCCGGTTGGTGCTATGGTTACGTTAAGAGGAGATCGCATGTATGATTTTCTTCAAAAATTAAATTGCGTTGTTCTTCCCAGAATTCGTGACTTTAGAGGAATTTCTCCCAAGAGTTTTGACAGCAGAGGTAACTACACTTTTGGTTTAAAAGAGCAGTCTTTGTTCCCTGAAATTCATTTTGACGAAGTTGATATCGTAAAAGGTATGAACGTATCTATTATTACTACGGCTCCAAATGATGAACAAGCAAGAGCTTTGCTTAAACATTTAGGTATGCCTTTCAAAAAACATTAATTCATAAAGGAGAAATAATTAATGGCTAAAAAATCCATGATTGATAAAGAACAAAAAAGAGAGGCTCTTGCTGCAGTTGGTAAATACCCTAAAGTAAGACTTCATAACCGTTGTTCAATTTGTGGCAGACCTCATGGCTTTCACAGAGATTTTGGTCTTTGCAGAATTCACTTGAGAGAATTTGCTCACAGAGGTTTATTGCCCGGTGTTACCAAATCTTCATGGTAACTTATGAAGCGAAATTTCCGTAGGGTGTAACGACCGCAAGGAAGTGAAACCCGCCAAAGTGAAAACCCGATGAAGCGTAAGCCGATAAAATCGGCTGAGCGGAATGAAAGGTTTGAACCGCCGGGAAATTCAGCCTTTAGGTGTGAATGTTTTACATTCTATGTGTAAGATAATTTTATATCTTTGCATTTATCGCCTTGATTGAACATAATATAATCTTTAAAGCGCCTCTTGGCGCTTTTTTAAATATTTAATTGCATATTTTTTTTGTTTCAATTAAAATTAGTGTACTTGAATTTATTCAAGTTTGTTACCAGCTAAACTACAAGGTTTACCTTGCAAGTAGAAAGGAAATTTTTATGACAGTTACCGATCCTATTGCTGATTTACTTACAAGAATCAGAAATGGTGCTATGGTTAATCATAGCGAAGTTAAAATTCCTTCATCAAAATTAAAAGTTTCTCTTGTTAAGCTTTTAAAGGAAGAAGGGTACATTGAAGATTATCAAATTATCAAAGAAGGTAATTTTGATGTTATTAACGTAAACCTTAAATATACCGATAATAAATCGGTTATTAAAGGCTTACAAAGAGTTTCGACACCCGGTCTCAGAACATACTCAAAGGCTAAAAACCTTCCCAGAGTTTTTGACGGCTTGGGTATTGCCGTTGTTTCAACCAGCAAAGGTTTAATGACCGATAAAGCTGCAAGAAAAGAAAATATCGGCGGAGAAGTTCTTTGCTACATCTGGTAGCGAAATTTCCGTAGGGTGTAACGACCGCAAGGAAGTGAAACCCGCCAAAGTGAAAACCCGATGAAGCGAAAGCCGATAAAATCGGCTGAGCGGAATGAAAGGTTTGAACCGCTAGGAAATTTCAAGAAGCGAAATTTCTGACGGACGAAGAGGCAAAGCCAATGAGTTCCGTAGAGCAAAATACTTAAAAAAACTTTTTAAAATGGGTTAATTTGAGCAAATACTCGAAGCGTTCCCGCTATTTTATCACAAAATAAAGCAAAAGGAGAAAAATATGTCCAGAATAGGTAAATTACCTGTTGAAATCCCTCAAGGGGTTGAAGTTACCGTTGTTGACAATTTAGTTAAGGCTAAAGGTCCCAAAGGTGAAGAACAGGTTCAAATCAGAGATGAAATCAAAGTTGAACTTCAAGATAATCATGTTGTTTTGACAAGAGTTAATGACGACAGAAAATCTCGTTCGCTTCATGGTCTTTCGAGAACTTTGGTAGCTAATGTTATTAAAGGCGTTAAAGACGGATTTGAAAAGAAACTTGAAATCCAAGGCGTAGGTTACAGAGCAAATATGCAGGGAACTGCAATTAACCTTCAACTCGGATATTCTCACCCGATTTTAATTGAACCCCCAAAAGGTATTAAAATCGACGTTGAAGCTAATACCAAAATTACCGTTTCAGGTTCAAACAAACAAGCTGTCGGAGATATTGCAGCTTTAATCAGGTCTAAACGTCAACCTGAAGTATACAAAGGCAAAGGCATCAGATATGAAGGCGAATATGTAAGACGTAAAGCCGGAAAAACAGGTAAGAAGTAGTAAATAAGCCTAAATAAACCCTTGTTTTTTACAAGTTAGGTTAAGGTGAAAGGAAGAAAAATGATTAAAACGATTAATAAAAAAGAACAAACACAAAAAAGACATCAAAGAGTAAGAGTTAAAATTAAAGGCACTCCTGAATGCCCGAGGCTCGCCGTATACAGAAGCTTAAAACATATCTATGTTCAAGTTATTGATGACGTAAACGGTGTAACTCTTGCAAGTTCGTCGACAAAAGCTAAAGACTTGGCTTCAAAACTTCCTCATGGCGGAAATATAGAAGCTGCTAAAGTTGTCGGTGAAGATATTGCAAAAAAAGCTCTTGCTAAAGGAATTAAAGACGTCGTATTTGACAGAGGCGGATTTTTATTCCATGGCAGAGTTCAAGCGCTCGCTGATGCAGCAAGAGAAGGCGGATTAAACTTCTAATTTTGCTGTTTTTTGCTTATAATTTTAAATTACCCGCAGCTATTAGTTGCGGGTAATTTTTTAAAATTTTAAATAAGAATAAATAAATAAAATATTTTTAGTGTAACATTATATTTTTTTAAAAAAATACGGAAAATACTCTTATAGGTTTAATGTTTGTACAAACTTATAAGAGCACGTTATGTTTTACTTTTACTTTGTATCTTTCTTTTTAAAAACTACTTCATATCCTATAATATCAAGCAATTCAACTACCTGATTATAAGAAATCGTATTATTCCTGAGTTTAACGCTTATATTATTATAACTAAATCCGTCCACTCTTCCTTTTTCTTCTTCATATTTTTTTATTACTTCCTGCAAACTCGTTTGGTTTTGTTTTAAAAATGCTCGAAAATAATAGTTAAAATCCGCAATGTATTCCATAGCTTACCTTTCTTCCAATAAATAACATGACCACTATCTTCTGTTTACATTATATTACGAAAATATTATTGTCTTGAGGTGATTTAACTAAAAATTCACAAATAATCTTTTTATCCGCTAAATTAAAAACCCTCCTTTCTTTTCAGGCTGTGCATTTTGCTTACATTAAACTTTTAATTATGTTTGTTTTATCTAATTTAAAATTCTTAAATCTTGTTAAAATAAATTAATAATTCAATCTTTTCAAGTCTAAAATATAAAATCTTTACCTAAAAATACTTTTTTAAATAATGTTTTTTTCACTCGTTTTGCATGTTGTTTTTATTTTAAATGAAGCATTATGGCTAAATTTCCCTACTTTTCCTTTTTGTTAAATCCGATTTTAATAATATGCAAGACGGTGAAGTATTCGGAATGAATGAAAATGACACCAACGATTATACTGGAGATACCGCAGGAATTATTACGATAGACGGAGTTTCAACGGTAATAGCATGGAATAAAATGCTCCGTTAAAGAAGCTAAAGTATACGAATGGAGCGGCAACACAAACAAAACAACAGGATATGTCGCAATTACCATAGATATAAACGACAATGAAAAACCGAATGTATTTAATAAAGACGTTGTTTTATTCAATGCTAAAGAACTCGGAACTTCAGGCATAAAATTTACTTATAACGGCATAACATATAAATGGACATCACCCGTTCTCATACGGCAAGGACTTACAAGAAGTGAATGCTCCGCAATAGCAGGAAAATACGGAATTATGTGTTGTGGAGGAACTTGCGGCGGTACCTCCGGTGACGTATGGACAAAAGCAGTTGATATATGCGGCGGAAAAGATAAATTACCCGATAGAGTTGCCCTTACTGCCTTTGCAGAAGTAATTTATGATATTCCAAGCGGATATATACATATTCTACCGCTATCAATAATAATGTTACTTTGAAAACGGATGTTTTATCAAATCTTGCGCCCGAGCTTGCTGTTGCAGGCGGTTTTGTAATATGGGGCAAGGATGAAGGAGTAGGAGTCAATAGCCAAGCCCTTGCTCGTGTTTATACCGCAAATTCAACTCAAGAACCTGACAAAAATGGGCGTGACCAAAGCAGTGCTTTGGTTGTTTGCGTAAAATAATCTTTCTTTATTTAAAAAACACATTTACCATGTATAAAAATCTCCTTTTTGTGTTTTATGATAAACGTACACTAAATAACGGTTTTATCATGTCACAATATACCTACCTTTTTTCTGAAAACGTCAACAG
>CAJOJE010000012.1 GCA_905234865.1 Candidatus Gastranaerophilales bacterium | reverse complement strand
AGCAACCGTTGATATGGATATTATTATGAACAAGAAAAAATTCATAAAACAATTCTACGTTCAACTTTTTAAACTCTTTGACGACTACAAAGCGGTAGCATACTTTGAACCCCCTTTAACCGACTTTGATTTCTGGATTAAAGACTCCTCCTTAATTAAAGACTTTATTAAAAGGAAGTAAACCCTCTGCTAATAGAAATTAATTACTTGACGATTTTTGCGCCTTTTTGCATTTCTTTTAAAAATAATATATAATTAATATATATATATCTTTACGAGTTAAAGTTATGATTTTAAGGAAAAATTCTTTTTTTAAAGAGGTTCTAAATTTTAATGGTTTTGATAAGTACCAAACTATACATTACAAAACAGGTTTTACGCTTGCTGAAGTCTTAATAGCACTTGCAATTATCGGAATAGTTGCAGTTCTTATGATAAATTTTGTCTTTAATAATATTATGGATAATGCAAGATATAAGCAATCAATCGGCGCCAGACACAAATTTGCAAAAGCGATTGAAAATATGGCGTTGAATTATGGTATCGGTCCGTATTACGGCACCGGTGATGATAGGAATGATGCTACGATTGAATTTGTTCAAAAACTTTCAAACTATTATAATATAAATAGGATTTGTTCAATATCCAATCTTGATGATTGTTTCGGATATAAAATAATGAGCTTCCCGTCCGGCGAAACTTTTGATATAACGGAATTAACTAACGGTAAATTATTCAAAAATAACGGCAGTGAAAATTTATCCGATGATTTTGACGTTGAAACGGTCGGGGTGTTTGGACTTGACGGCACACGTTTTATTCTTGCTTATAACAAAAACTGCAATTATGTTGAACCCGGAATTTTTAATTGGAATAATGATGGTACATATAATGATTCCATGGGGTGTATTTCTGCCGTTATGGATATTGACGGAAACAGAGCGCCCAATAAAATGGGTAAAGATATATTTTTTGTTAATGCAACGGGAATTGGTGATAATTGTATAATTAAAATAGGAGATGCATGCTTTGGCTCTCTTTTTTATCCTGAGGGGGTAAGTTATGAAGAATGCGTTGAAAATAAGAGTGCTTGGGGTTTAACTTATTGTTTGGACGATAATCAAGATAAACTCGATTATTATGCGGGAGCTGCAAAATCTTGCGGAGGTAAAACAAATTTAATATCAAAAGAAAGCGTAATTGAATTATTGGAAAAAATGTATTCAACAAAAGACAGTGCAAACAAATATTATGATTATATAGAAAATTCTGCAACCGCTTTTGGTTTCCCTGAGCCGTATAATGCTGCGACTATAAGCAGCACAACGGGGGATTTCACCGTTTTTGTTTGGATAAGCGGATATTCGGACACTGCAATTCGAGCGCCTGAGGTAAATTATTCAAAAGCAAAAGCATATATGGCTATGTCCCACAGATTTAACCCCTCTGCCGATTTAGCCGTTTATAGCGTACTTGCTGTTTGTCGGGTAGATTAAAACCTAAAATATATAAAAGGGTTATATGTACTTGCTGCAATCGTGATTGTTGATAAATAGAATAAAAATAAGAGCCAAATATTAACCGTTCCTTTGATTAATTTATTTTCAGTATAGATTAAGTTTTTAAATAAAGGAATTGCACATAAAATTGCTGCAATAAAAGTTATAATTTCTGTTTTATCAATGTAATAATCCAAGGTGTATGAAAATGCGCCCGTATTTAATTTTAAAATACCAAACATATTCATTAAATAGTTAAATGCGTAAGATAAATTTTCAGCTCTGAAAATTACCCAGCCGATAAGAAAAACAAAAATGCAGTAAAAGTGTCTTAAAATATTAATGAATAATGAATGTGACTTTTTTTCAAATTCTTTTATATTGAAAATTTTTTCTAAAATAATGAAAACCCCATGCCAAATTCCCCAAACAATAAAAGTCCACTCTGCGCCATGCCAGATACCCGTTAATAAAAATACTATCCCTAAATTTCTTAATGTTTTAAATTTACCTTTTTTATTTCCCCCAAGCGGAATGTAAACGTATTGTTTAAACCAAGTCGAAAGGGAAATATGCCATCTTCTCCAAAATTCGGTGATTGATTTTGAAATGTAGGGGTAGTTAAAGTTTTCCATAAATTTAAACCCGAAAATAAGCCCCAAACCAATTGCCATATCGGAATACCCCGAAAAATCAAAATACAATTGCAAGGTATAAGAAATAGAACCTATCCATGCGATAGCGTGTGAAAAATTGTGCGGGTCTTGAATAAAAATTTTATCGACAATTACACCCATTGTATTTGCAATTAGCATTTTTTTGGATAACCCTGTGATAAATCTTTTTACTCCGATATTCACTTTATCAAAATCAACTTTTCTTGAATCTATTTGTTCTTCAATGTCGTGGTATTTAACAATGGGACCTGCAATGAGTTGAGGAAAAAGGCAAATAAAAAGGGCTAATTTATAAATATCTTTTTGCGCCCTGCACTCGCCTTTATAAACATCAATAATATAAGATATGGCTTGAAAAGTATAAAAAGAAATCCCAATCGGCATTATTATATTTAAAAGATGAAAATCGGAATGAAAAACGTTATTAAAATTGGAGATTAAAAAATCAAAGTATTTAAAATAAACCAAAAAACCGAGATTGATTAATATTGTTGTGATTAAAAAGAATTTTTTACTTGAATGTTTCTCGATTAATATTGCTCCAAAATAATTTACGATAATCGTAATCAGCATTATTGCCAAATATTTAGGCTCACCCCAAGCGTAAAAAATTATACTCGAGATTAAAAGTATGGAATTGTGGAGCTTTTGTTTTGTAATTAAATATAACAAAATTACAATCGGCAAAAATACAAATATAAAAGACATTGAACAGAATAGCATATTTTACTCCATATAATCCTTTATCAGGTCGGATAAATTTCTTTCAATAATTTCCAAAACAACAATATCCGTATCATCTGATAAATTCACGTTATCATCCCAGATGAATTTTGAATTTTTAAACGAATGTGATAAATAAGGAATTAAAGATATTGCAAAAGAATCCCTAAACATTAACAAATTCTTTTCCCCTAAAGGGTTGTAACAAATAACGGCTTCTTTTGATTCATCTTTCGGGAATTTGCAAAAATCATTATTTACAATCGGTGTTTTGTATAAAGTTTTATCCTCTTTTCTTAAAAATTTCGGAGCCATTTTGTATAAATCGCCGTTATATTCTTTTTCTTCATAATTTTTGATTTTGTAAGTTTTAATTGAACTAAAATCTTTTTGTATTGTTTCTATTAACTCTATATACCCGAAATATGCGCCGAGTTCATTCCAGTGGGTATCCGTTTTCCAATAAATTATATTTTTATTTTTTGCTTCAAGTAATTTATTTTTCGGATAAATAATTTTTATATCCGAATTTTTGTTCATATAATCAATTAATTGTTCCGTTTTTGATACTTTTGAAACTTTTTTAATGCTGTCTGCGTAAAATTCTTCGTAAATCGTAGATTTATCGGGTGCAATAAATACATAAAATTTTATTTTATGTGCTTTACAGCGGTTATTGATATTGTTTAAATATTTATAAATCTTTAAAAGTTCATCATCACTTAACGGCATTTTATTTGAATAAGAGTTAACGGCATTGTTCCAACCCAAAAACAGCCAATCCTCTTTTCCTTTGATAACGTCTTTTGTTTTCCAGTTTTTTGATAATAATAATTTTAAATCGTTTGAAGCTATAAAATTATTTCTCAAATAAAACCTGTCATTAAACCAGTCGTTAAAATTTCTCCCGAAATTAAAATTAATTTCGTTGTTTTTAATTAAAGGCTCAAGTTTTGCAAGAGTCCTGTTTTCGTCTTTTGAAATTTCATCTTGATTTATATTACTTATCGGGATAAATAAAAATACAAAAAAGATTGATAAAAATATTATGTCTAATCTTGATTTATTTTTAATTGTTTTAAAATCGGCGGCATAAGCCGTTAATTTATATGAGAGCAGGTATGAAAGAACTAAAATTATGATAAAAACCTTAAAATCAAATTTAATCGTAGTTCTTGTATTTAATTTTTCCGTATAAATTAAATCAATCGTTCCGTCATAAGGTTTTATTATAAGTGTATTGTTTTCAACTTTTAGTTTTGAATTATCGGATTGAAATTTATCAAGTTCATTAAAATTAAATTTTCCGAGCTTAATATTTTTTAATTTAATTTCATTATTGTTATCGTCAAAATTTGTTATTGTTAATTTTAATCTTTTTGGAAATCTCGATTTATTAACGGGCAAATCAATGTGTGATATTTCGTTAAAATTTATTGTCGTTTGTGCCGTTTTAACTTTTAAAAATTCGTTATTATCTTTTTTATTTAACAAAACCTTAATGCTGTATTTGCCGTTTGCTTCCATATTAAAACTAAACGGCATTGGTTTTATAATGAGCCAAAAATCATGTGTTAGAGCCACCGCCAATGATGTTATTAAAAATGCAAAGAATACTCTTTTTTTATAAACCATTTATATTCTCTATAAAACCTATGCCTAAAATATACCATGGTAAAATTTTGCGAACAATAACGCTTAAAAATCTAAAAAGCGCTTCTTATTTTTTAAAAGAAGCGCTTAATTTTTTAATGTTGGAATTTGGATAAAAAGTCTTTAAAACTGATACTTGTATTTGTTTTGTTATGTTCGGGATTGTTTTGGAAGGGGGCAGAATTTATTTCGTTTGCATAATAAGTTTTATCTTGTAAATCTTCAAGAGCTTTCATAACGCCCAATCTTCCCGCATCTTTTTGAATTGATGCAAAAATTGATTCCAAAGTAAATGTTAAAACAAAGCTTAATGCTGCCCATGCGGTTGAAGCTATCGCTATTCCCTTTGCAAGACCTTCCGTCATAAGTACGTTTGCCATAGAGCCTGATTTAACCCACTGAGCAAATTTTTCAGGGTCTTTTAAGGCTGCATTTATTGTAGCGTCCATAATTTTTATCAAGTCTTCTTTCGGGATATTTCTTGTTATGGTTTCCATATTGCTTATAATATTTATCATTTGTTCCGTTGTAACATCAGTGTATGCTAATTTTTGCATAATCTGTTTTCCGCCGGGTAAATCAGCAATAGTTTGGAAAATTTCAGGAATATCTTTTAATAATTCTTGTCTTTCCTGCTCGTTTTCAACATGCCCGAATTTTGCTTTAATTGCTTTTTTTAATTCTTCTTGCCAAGGTAATTTTGCACTAAGTGCATCTTGCGCTTGTTCGGTTACCTCTTGTGTAAGTTTTTCGGCTTTTCTTGATTTTATAAACGGAGCCTTTAATGTGCCGAATAAAACGCCTGTTATATCGCCGTTTGTTTTTGACATTGCTTCTATAAAACTTTCATCCGCAAAACCAAAACGTTTTACACTTTCGCTGATATCTCCCATTTGTTTTTCAATAGGTTTAATAAGACCGCTTGAGATTTTGCTTAAACCTTCTAAATACGGACTAATTGCATTGAAAACGGTTTCGTTTGTTGCAGCTTGTTTTAATATATTTTTTGAAATTAATCCGTTTTTAAATGAATCCGTTACGGCACCCGTTATTCCGTTTACTATTCCGGCATGGGTATCGTTTATAATACCTGAATTTTGTGCAAAATCGGCTAATTGACTTACCGCTGTTTTTAACGTTTCGCCTTTATCTTGTGCCATTTTGTTGAGTTTATCCACTCCCTGTTCGATAAACTCCGAAGTTTCTTTTTCGTCAAAAATTCTTCTTAAATCTTCAGGTTTTTTACAATCGCCGAGTTTTTTTACAATTTGAATTAATGTTGCACCGTTTTCGCCGACCAACATTTTTTCCATATTTTCCACCGATAGCAATCTTTGAATGACGCCACCCGTTGTAACATCCGAGAGTTTAGAAACCTGTATGTTTACGGGCGAGAATTCTAATGTTTTAAACATCTTTTTAAATATATCGGAAGCGTTATGCGCATCTGCAAATATCGGTTTTATGAATTCAAAGATTTCGCTTTTTCCAAGCCCGTTATTTATAAGTTCCGTATTAAACCTTTCCGTTATGTCCGATTTTTTAACGCCGTCTATGACGTCACTTTCGCCAAAACCATTAATTACGTTTCTGTATGTTCTGTATATAAGTCTGTCTTCTGTGGGCTCAAAGGTTTCCGCAAGTTTTGAAATTAAATCGCTTCTTTTAACTTTTTCAAGAGTTTCGCCGTCGCTAAAGCTATCAAGAACTTGTCTGTATGTTTTTTCTAATGCCGACTTGTCTTTTGAAATTGAATTTGCCGTAAGCATTGAAATTAAATCTTCTTTGGGAACTCCGCTTAATTCTTCTTCGCCTGTTCGATTAAAGAGGTTTACAATGTCCTTACACATATCTTCAGCTTTTCTTTTGCCTGAAAATTCAAGATATTCAAGGTTTGATATTACATCTTCTTTTTTAACGCCTTTTAATATTTCACCGCCTTCAATTCTGTCAAGATAACTTTCTGCTCTGTTTACGATACTGCCTCTCGGCGATAAGCTTCTTTCAAAAAATTCAAACAAATCTTCTTTTTTAATATTTTTTAATGTTTGATTATTTGCAATTGTATCTAAAAATACTTTTAATTCATTATCTTTGCCTTTTGCTGCCTTTAATGCTTCAGAGATTGCATCCGAAATTCTTGCAATGTGAATTTCCCTTACGGGTGAATTGGAAATAAATTTGCTTATTTCTCTCGGAGCAGATAAATCCCCGCCCGTTGGCGCCGTAATTGTTTGTTTTTCCACCGCTCTTGTAATATTTTGTGCAACTTCATCTATATAATTTTTAACCGTTTTGCCTTGCAAAAATCCCGTATGTTTTGCAAGAAAGTCCGTTATTGATTCGGCTGCTCCCGCTCCGCCTTTTTTAACCATATTAATTCCGCCTATTACAAAAGGAGCTGCGGCAATTCCCATGCCTGCAAGCGGTATGAACGGTTGAATCATATCAGTTGCGGCTTCAATTGATTCGGAGTATTCTTGTGATTTATCATCGACGTTTTCAAAAGTTACAAACAATTTTCTTTGCATGTCTTTTGCGTCGTTAAGTTGTTTTTCCGTTATATTATTTGATTTTACAAGTTCTCTTAAAAGGTTTTCGTCGTCTTTTGCTACCGTCTTTTTATATTTATCGTAAGCAAAAGATTCTTTTACCATTCTCGGGATAAACGTCATGTAATTTTTGAATTTTTCGGCTGTCGTTTTTTCTTCTTTTGTTACGTCTTGAACCGAATTATATTCATCTTCCGTATATCCGATAAAGTTTGCGGGATTTTCTTCTATATCTCTTTTTGCCATAAACCTTCCCGCACGTCCCGCATTTTTTTCGAGTTTTAATGCAATAAGAGCGCCTGTAACACTGGTTGCGCCGATTGCGGCAATGCTTGTCAACATTCTTCTTGCAGGACCCGTTGATACTCCTGCTTGGAAAAGATTTGACAATGCATCCGCAATTTTTGCGAATTTGCTTGAACTGCCTTTTGAGGCACTGTTTCTGTCCAGAATTTTAAGTGAATCCATTGCGTAATCGTAAAGGTTTGAGTAGCTAATCGAACCTTTTTTTATTTGCCCTGTTACGGGGTCTTTTATATCAGGATAAATACCCTCCCATGCTTCTCTTAAAAGTTGCCTTTCCGTTTTTCCCGTATTTACTATTTGGTAATTTCCATTCTGCCATTTGCCTCTGGAAACTATTTCTTTGTCGTCGGCTAAGTCTTCAATTCTTTTAAACATTGATTCCGAGAATTTATCGCCTATACCTGTTTTATCTACGATTTTATTTACGATAGCGCCTATTGCTGCGCCCAAAAACGGAGTGCTGCCTAAAATTACGTTAGCCGCAACTTCCATATTTTGAGAGTATTCTTCTGCTTTATTGTTTATTTCTTTTGTTACTCTTTGTATTGCTTCTTGGTCTTTTTCGGCTTGAATTAATTCGTCTTTTGTTAATTCTCTTTTAACTTTTCTGTCGTCTTGATTGTATGTTTTTTTCCATTTATTGTATTTTCTGCTGTCTTTAATCGTATCTTTAATTGTTAAAAGCCCGTCTTTCCTGTCAAACGGAGTTTTATCCTCTTTGTTGCCCTTTTTAAAGAAGCCGAATAATCCTTTCTTTTCTTCTTTGGGCTTTTCTTTTAATCTTTTTTTGGCATCTTCAATTTGTTCATCCGTATACTCAACAAAATATCTCGGGTCTTGAAGGTCTTGTCTTGATTGCCACCTGGCTACTCTGGAGCTTCCGACTTGAAGTTTTGCCGCTGCTATATTTGATAAAATATAAGTTACAAGTCCTACTCCTAAAGTTCCGCCTGCCATAATTTTTTGCGCTCTGTTAAAAGCCGTTTCTTCTTTTAGAATTGCTTGTTTGTATTTTTTACCCAACTTTTGCAATTCTTCCGCATATCCTTGCGCTTCTTCGCTTGTAGACTTTGCAAGAATTTTTATGTTTGATGATTTAAAAATATCGGAATCGTGACGGTCTGAACTAAAAAAGCCTCCTATACCTCCAAGGTTTCTTAAGTCTTCAACGATTACCTTTTTTTCTGCTTCGCTGTAATATGTACCGTTGCCCGATAATTGCTTCAATCTGTCGGTAATATCACCCCATCTTTTACCGTCCTGCGTGTTATAAAAATTTCTTTTTGCTTTGCCCAAAGCTCTGTTTGCAGGTTCTCCCACGTATTTGAATGTTCCGATAAATGTTGCGGCGGTCGCTCCAAACGGAATTAACTGCGCAAAAGGCTGAGTGGTTGTTTCGACGTTTTCGGATACGTTTTCGGAGTGTGTATCCATAATGTCTACGACATCCATCATGATTTTACCTTTTTTAGCGGCTCTTGTAAGCTCTGCTTCACTTAAATTTTTCTGTTTTGCAAGAACTTCTCTTTTTGCCTGTTTATCGTTATTTTGTTTTTCCCAATCTCTAAACTGTTGTCTGTTTGTTACAACTTCAGTAAGCGAATTAAAAAATCCCATTATTTCTCCAAAGCAATTATTTCTCTCGTATGGTAGGTATATATATAAAGGTTTCTAAAATTTATTAATTGCTATTTTTGTTAAGAAATGTTTGAGGTATATATATTTCGAAAAAATAAAAAACGGGAGTTTAATCCCGTTTTTTATCATTATTCAAGTTCCAGATTTGTTTGAGAAATTCCGATATCGGGATTTATAGCTTCATCTTGTTTTTCTAATCCTTCCGAAACGGGTGTTTCATCAGGGTCAATAATTTTATTAACGGAAACTACCGTATCTCCTTCCTGTAAGTTCTGAACTCTTACTCCCGTTGCGGGTCGTCCCTGTCTTGAGATATCTGATGCTGCAACCCTTGTTACGACGCCGTTTGCGGAAACAACCATAATTTCGTCTTTTTCTTCAACAATCGTAAGAGCAACAAGTCTTGAAGCGGAAGTTTTAAATTTGGTTGCAATTAAACCTAATCCTCCTCTGTTTTGAGGTCTGAATTCTGATAATTTGGAGCGTTTACCGAAACCGTCGGATGTTAATACCAATAAGTCCGCATCATAATCAACGGGAACAATGTCGCATCCTATAATTGTATCTCCCTCTCTTAATTTCATGGAGTTTACTCCTCTTGCGGAGCGCCCCAAGGGTCTTAAATCGGAAATGCCGAATCTTATTGCCATACCGCATGCGGTGCCTATTATGACTTCGTCATTGTCTTTTGCAAGTTTAACCCAGTTTAAGGTATCATTTTCTTCTAAAGTTATTGCAATTATGCCTGATTTTCTGATTGTAGAGAAGTTATCGAGAGAAATTCTCTTTATATATCCTTCTTTGGTGAGCATAATCAAGTTAGCGTTCGGGTCAAATTTTGAAACGGGAACAACCGCCGTTATCTGCTCGTTTTGTTCAATCGGAAGGACGTTTATAATAGGAAGTCCTTTTGATTGTCTTGAGCCTTCGGGGAAGTCATAAACGTTTAAGCTGTAAACAACGCCTTTTGAAGAGAAGAAAAGAACCTTATCATGCATTTTTGCGGTGAAGAAATGTTCAACATCATCGTCCTCTTTTGTTTTCATGCCGCCCTTTCCTCTTGTTGCTCTGTTTTGTCTTTCAAAAGTATCAAGAGAAATTCTTTTAATATAACCTTGTCTTGTGATAAAGACTGCCATTGAAGTATTCGGAGTTAAATCCTCAATGTTAAATTCGCCTTGTTCGGGGAGAATTCTTGTTTTTCTGTCATCTCCGTATTTTTCTTTATCTTCGTCAAGTTCCGTTTTGATTATTGCCAAAATTTTATTCCTGTCGGCTAAAATTGCTTCGTATTCTTTGATTTTTTCCAACAATTCGTTATATTCGGCCCTGATTTTATCTTGTTCCAAGCCTGTTAAGCGTCTTAATTGCATTTCTAAAATAGCATTAGCCTGATCAAGGTCAAGTCCGAAGCGGGTCATCAATCCTTCTCTTGCAATTTCCGTCGTTTTGGATTTTTTAATAAGTTCAATAACTTCATCAAGAGCATTCAGGGCAATCATCAATCCTTCCAAAATATGAGCTCTGGCTTTTGCTTTTTTCAGGAAAAATACCGTTCTTCTCGTAATAACTTCAACTCTGTGTTCGACAAATTCGTTTAACACTTCGTATAAGTTAAGAAGCCTCGGTTGTTGTCCGACAAGCGCAACCATATTTACGCCGAAAGTTGATAATAAAGCCGTTTGTTTATATAAGTTATTTCTTACGACATCGGGCTTTGCGTCACGTTTTAATTCAATTACGACTCTTATGCCTTCTCTGTCCGATTCATCTCTTATATCGGATATGCCTTTAATTTTTTCGTCTTTAACAAGTTCGGCTATTTTTACGATTAATTGAGCCTTGTTTACCTGATAAGGCAATTCCGTTATGACTATTGCGGTTTTTGATTGTCTGCCCGAACCGCCTTGAATTTCTTCGATTGAAGAAACGGCAGACATTTTAATTGAGCCTCTGCCTGTTTCGTAAGCTTTTTTGATTTCCGATGTTCCGATAATTGTTGCAGCCGTCGGGAAATCGGGACCTTTAATATATTGCATTAAACCTTCGTTTGTGATGTCGGGGTTGTCTATTAATGCTTTTGTACCTTCAACTATTTCACATAGATTGTGAGGCGGAATATTTGTTGCCATGCCGACTGCAATACCGGATACTCCGTTTAACAATAACATCGGAAGTCTTACGGGTAATACCGCAGGCTCTTGCAGGGAACCGTCAAAGTTTGGCATAAATTCAACCGTTTCGCAATCAATATCTGCCAGCATGGAAGTCGTAATTTTGTGCATTCTGGCTTCGGTGTACCTCATAGCTGCCGCAGAATCGCCGTCTATCGAACCGAAGTTTCCATGCCCGTCTACCGTTAAATATCTTGTCGCAAAATCCTGTGCCATGCGCACAAGCGCTTCGTAAACGGAAGAATCGCCATGGGGGTGATATTTACCTAAAACTTCACCGACTATTCTGGCGCATTTTTTAAACGGTTTATCAGGCGCCATGCCAAGTTCGTTCATAGCAAAAAGTATTCTTCTGTGAACGGGTTTAAGCCCGTCCCTGACATCCGGAAGTGCACGTCCTACGATAACACTCATTGCATAATCGATGTAGGAACGTTTCATTTCATCTCTTATGTTGACGGGAACTATTTTTCCATGGTCAAATAAATTAGTTTGGCTCAAAATTCAACTCCTCAAGTAAATAATATATGCCTTAAAATTCTATAAGATTATTATACTATGGACAAAACTTTGAAGCAAATCGGAGAAAAACTTTTAAATTTTTTCTTTTGGTATAAAATAACTTTGTTATGCATGAAATTACAAGTCTTATAAATTTAGAACTAAAGGGTGAAAAAGTTGATATCAAAGAAACCGTAAGGCGCTTAAAGCCCATGGTTGACGCAAATACAATCGCTCTTGCTCAAGTTGACCCTATTGTAGGCGATATCGAGCAAAATTTTAACAAAGCAAAAGTATATATAAAATGGGCAAATGAGCTTAAATTGGGCGCAATTGTTTTTCCCGAACTTTTTCTTGTCGGGTATCCCGTTTTTGATATGCTGGACAGGTTTCCGATTATCGTTGAAAAAAATATAGAATATTTGGAAAAACTGGCTAAACTTACGGGGGACACAAAAGTTTTAATCGGTTTTTGCGAATTTAACCGTTTGTATGTCGGAAAAAGGTATTTTAATTCGGTTGCGGTTTTATCAAATAAAAAAATAGAAAAAATAATAAGAAAAACTTTATTGCCCGTATATTCCGAATTTAACGACGGAAGATATTTTCAATCCGCGGAATTTAATCCGAAAGACAGAATTATTCAAATCGGTTCTCAAAAAGCGGGAATTGTAATTTGTGAAGAAAATTGGGCGGATAAAGACTTTTTTGATATCCCTGTTTACGGGTTTGACCCCGTTGATGAGATAATAAAAGATCAAAAACCCGATTTAATGATAAATTGTTCATCATCTCCCACAAGAGCCAAAAAAGAGCAGCTTTTAAATAACATGCTCTCATTTGTATCCAAAAAACATTCAACGCCCATTGTGTACGTTAATCAGGTGGGTGCGGTCGATAACATTTGTTTTTCGGGTTCTTCAAGGTGCTACGATTCAAACGGAAATATTATAGCAAGAGCAAAATCTTTTGAAGAACAGTTCTTTTTGCTTCAGGTTCCCGTTAAAAAACACCAAAAAAAATGCATAAATCATATCTTTTCTCTTCCCTCGGGCTTAGAGATGAGCTTAAACGAACAAAAAGCATTTTCTTTAGATTACGGGCCCGATTTAGAAAGAACTTATTTAACAATAATTAAATCAATTAAAGATTATTTTTCCAAAAACGGCTTTTATCGTGCGGTTTTAGGGGTATCGGGCGGATTGGATTCTTCCGTTTGTGCGGTTTTAATGGCTGATGCGCTCGGGAAGGAAAATGTTTATGCAGTTTCCATGCCTTCAAAAATCACAAGTGACGAGAGTAAAAACGACGCTAAAGAATTGTGCGAAAATCTGGGGATACATTTTTTGGAAATTCCGATAAAAGATATGGTAGAGGCTTCAAAAGGCACGTTTGATACCGCTTTTGAGCAAGTGCAAAATAATTGGGATAAAAGGTTTAAAAAACCCCTTACAATGGATAATATTCAAGCCAGAAGCAGAGCCATGATACTTTGGGGTATTTCAAACGAATTTGAGGGTATAATCCCTGTTGCAACAAGCGATAAATCCGAATTATATATGGGTTATGCAACTATAAACGGTGATATGTCCGGAGGTTTTGCGCCGATTGGTGATGTCACGAAAACCAAGCTCTTTGCTCTTGCAAGATGGTTAAATTCAAACAGGCTTCAAAAAGACGTTATCCCCCGTTCGGTTATAACAAAGCGCCCGGGAGCAGAACTTGCGATTGATCCGAAAACAGGCAAACCTTTGTTGGCGGAAGATGCGCTTATGCCTTATGAATTTTTGGATGAAGTAATTTGGAGAATAGAAAATTTACATCAGACAAAAGAAGCCATGCTTAAAGAATGGTTTTTGTACGAGCAAAAAAATCCGATTACGAATAAACAAAAATCCGAATGGATTGATAAATTTTACAAAAGGGTGCAAACGGCATTGTTTAAATGGTCTATAATGCCCCCTTCTCCCATTATTGATTCTCGTTCAATCAATAAAACAGAATACAATCAACCGATTACGTCAAAACTTAAATTTTATTAAGCAGTAATGTAAATAATTTGTACATAAAAAATATTAAATGTATAATTTTACTATAATATTTAATGAGCTATTTGGATTTAGTCAGAGAATGCACAAGGAAACTCAACGATTACTACTCATATTTTTGATGTTTTGCACTTTAGGAGTGCAAAGTCCCGCTTGTGCCAAAGGGTTAAAATTTTTCCATAAGGATAAAACTCAAAACGAAGCTCCCGTTAACGAAAACAACTCTTCTTCGAGGGATGACGAAACGACCGTTGATGCAAATAAACAGGAAAAGTCCTTAAAGGAAGATAATGTTGATGAATCCGATTTGGATACGGAAGATAGCAATCTTTCATACGTTAAATATTTTGAAATCATGGGTAATAATTTAATCGAAACCTCTTTTATCAGAGAATATATTTCTTCAAAAGAAGGGCATGTATACGACAGAAAAGCTATCGCCGAGGATTTAAACAAATTATATTCGACAGGATATTTTACTCAAAATATTCGTGCCGTTCCTCTCAAAATGAGCGACGGAAATATTCGTTTGAGAATTATCGTTGAAGAAAATCAGCCCATTGAAGGCTTTACGATAACGGGAAACGAGTCGATTCCTACTGCCGATATATTGGAAGTTTTATCGCCTTTAGAAGGGAAACCGCAAAATATCGTTGAATTAAATCTTGCAATCGAGAGAATTCAAGACCTTTATAATTCAAGAGGATATATTCTTGCAAGAGTTACTCAAATAAACGACGATCCGGACGGTTATGTTAATTTGCAAATAACCGAGGGTACCATAGGTGATATTAAAGTTGTCGGAAACACTAAAACAAAAGATTTTATTGTTAAAAGGAATATTTTATCCGCACCGGGGCAGGTTTACAATGAAAATGTTTTAAGATCGGACGTTATGCGCCTTGTGGGAACTCAGGCATTTGCAGACGTTTATAAAGACGTTAAGCTGAATGAAGAAACAGGCATGTATGATGTCACGATTGAAGTTGAAGAAGCAAGGACCGGAACCGTTTCATTGGGCGTAGGTATTGATTCGAGTTCAGGTTTCTTCGGTTCCGTCGGGTTCGGTGCAAATAATTTTCGTGGCATGGGGCAAAAGCTTAATTTTAACCTTATGGCAGGCACCGGCGTTCTTATGAATGACAACAGCGTTTTGAGGCGTGCTAACTGGCAAGCACAATTATCATTCTTAGAGCCTCATTTTAAGAAAGAAAATCAATATTTGGGATTTAACGCTTTTTATAGAAGTTTCGGCAGCTATCAGGTGCCTCTTGCAATTGAACAAAGGTTTGGCGGAAGCGTTACTTTGGGTAAAGTTTTTGAAAAATATCCGCACCTTCAAGGTTCAATTACTCTTGAAGGAGAAAATATCAAGTTAAAAGAGGGTGATGAAGGACAAATTAAAAACCTTTTCAGCGCCCATGGCATTTCTATGCAAAAAAGACAAGAACAACTTGACGGCGGATTTTACATAAGAGCAATCCCTACTCTTACTTATGATACAAGAAATGAAACAATTAACCCGAGGCATGGCGTCATCGGCAAAATCAGTTTGGATGAATCACTTTCTTTGGGCAGTGCAAAATCATATACAAAATTGGAAGCAAGCGTGAGAAAATTTATCCCCGCCGGGCGTAAATCTTCGTTTGTCGTAACGGCAAGCGGCGGCGGCGCACTTACAAACAGTTTGCCTGAATTTGCAATGTACTCTTTAGGCGGTCCTTATTCAATCAGAGGCTTCAATATATCTGAGGTCGGCGTAGGCAAAGGATATATGATGGCAAGTTTAGAGTATAGAACGCCGATTCCTTTTATTGACCGTTTGACATCCAATACTTTTGTAAACAATATAAGGCTTGCAGGATTTGTTGACGGCGGTAAAATCTTCTCGCAGTCAATTTCGGATAAGTTGTATGATAGACCGGGATATGCAATTTCAGTCGGTGCAGGGGTCAGAATATTTATACCGGGGCTTGGTCCAATCAATCTTGATTACGGCTTCCCGCTCACAAATACAAAAGGTTCGAGAAGTTCGGGCTTCTTCACGTTTGGTATGGGCGATCAACTCTAATAACCGTAATTGTTTAGATTTTATAGTATAAATAATTGTTTTAGCCTGCTTTATCAAATGTTACGGTAAAACTTTCAGGGCTCTCATATCAAAATTGTTTTGATATTTTACGACTTTTAAAGGTTAAAAACTGTTCCGACAGATTGTATTTGCATAAAATCAAAGATTTTACGGATTAAGGCAAATTTATGATGATATTACGACAGTATTCAACCGGTTTTTATCGTAACGTAAATATATAATCATTTTATTTTAAAATTATCGATAACCTTTAAGTTTTTTTGAAATCTTAAAGAATGTGTTTTAAACAAGTAAATTACAAAAAATGACCGTTTAAAGTTAAACGGTCATTTTGTTATATAAGAGAAAATTAATTTCCGATAAATAAACTTTTAAATATGCCGAATAATCCTGAATTTTGACTTGTTTCGGTATTATTTTGTTCAAGAAGATATTTTATAATTTTATTATTCCCGTTTTCATCCGCCAAAGATAATACGGAACGATTGTTGTTGTCCGTTGCATTAATATTCGCACCGTTTTGAACAAGAGTTTTAATTGTATTAAAGTTACTGTTTAAAACCGCAAGCATAAGCGCCGATTGCCCTAAATTATTTACGGCGTTAATATTTGCGCCTTTTTGAATTAAAGTTTTTACGATATTTGAATTTGTTATTCCATGGATTAATACGCTGTTTCCGTTTTTATCTACCGCATTAATATCCGCACCTTCAAGGATTAAATATTTTGCAATCTGATATTGCCGTTTATCAAGCGCATACATTAACGGCGTAATCCCGTTATCGAAAGTTGCATTAACGTCGGCGCCGTTTTCAACAAGGTATTTTACCATAGTTTCATTGCCCGTATATATTGCAACAATTAGTGCGGAATTTCCGTTAGAATCCGTTGAATTTATATTAACTCCGTTTTGTACAAGTGTTTTGAGTGCGGAAATATCTCCGCCCGACACCGCATTAAATAAATTTGTCGACAAATTGCTTGTTGCGCTTGCGTAACTTTCAGACACCATGCCTGCTAAAAAAAGTAATATTGCCGCAGTTATTATTTTTTTTCTCATTTTATTTCCTCTCCTTTTTTTGCTCCGTTTTTAATTAATAATTGCTGCATTTTTATATCTTCCGCAAAATCAAGAGCGGTTCTTCCCCTGTTGTCTTTTACGTTAATTTCCGCACCGTTTTTAATTAAATATTTTGCAATTTTTGTGTTACCGCTGACTGAAGCAAGCATTAATGCCGTTGTGTTATCGTTATCTTTGGCGTTAATATCCGCACCGTTTTCGATTAAAACTTTGACGCTGTCGTATTGTTCGCTTGCAGCAGCATACAGAAGCGCATTTTGTCCGTTTTTATTTGTCGTATTTATGCTTATGCCTTTTTGAAGCAATAATTCTAACGTTTTAGCATCACTTGCGGCGCGTAAAAAAACGGGCTCGCCGAATTTATCTTTTACGTTAACGTCGGCGCCTTTTTCTATTAGTGTTTTTGCTATGCCGTATTCTTCCATATCAAGCGCAAGCATTAATGCCGTTTCTCCCGCTTTGTCGGGGGTATTTACGTCTGCGCCTTTATTTATAAGGTATTTTGCAATTTTTTCATTCTTGTTGTTAATGGCAACAATTAGTGCCGAATCACCTTCTTTGTTCTTTTTGTCCAAATTTGCGCCTTTTTCGATAATGGCTTCAACTTGGGCAAAATCACCGTTTTCAAGTGCTTCAAATAAATTGACGTCGTATTCGTTTGCGCAAACATTTGAATAAACCGTAATAATAAGCAATAATGCTCCGATTGCAACTAAACTCTTTTTCAACTCAACTGTTCCTTTACCTTTATGAATTAAATTAATTCTACCATTTATATTTTTTTTATCAAAGCGTTCTTGCGTGTTGTAATTTGTTATAAAAACAGTTATAATATCAATGTAAGATTGAAGTGTTCCAATATGATGTATGGTTTCTCCGTAAATAAACAAGCTTTCACCTTGGCTGAGGTCCTCATTACTCTTGCAATAGTCGGCGTAGTCGCAGTTCTTGTTATCCCCTCTCTTACCGTTTCCGTTACAAATAAAGCAAGAGAAAGACAAGTCGAAGTTTCAAAAGTTAAGTTTAATAAAGCTGCTCAATTAATGGCTTTGAATAATTCGATAGGTCCGTATTATTCAGATACTTATGAATTTGTTCAAAATTTGGGAAAATATTTAAAAATCAATTTAGTATGTCGTGTGGGCGATAACCCTTCAAATTTGCCCCCCGTCGGGTCCTGTTTGGGGGAGAATTATACGACAGCCAAAACGGCTGACGGTGATGAAGTTGAAATATCATCATTGGGTTTAGGCGGAAAATCCTTTGGACTTAAGGAAAATGACGATAATAACGACTGGTCGTCTTCTTCCATTGCTTTTTATACGATAGACGGTACAAGATATATTTTATCTTACAATTCCAAATGTGATGAAGTGCAGCCTGCCGTATATCAGGGAAACGCTGCCGCAGGGTGTATTGCGGGCATGGTGGACGTTGACGGCAACAAAAAACCTAATCAACAAGGAAAAGATATTTATCTTATAGGCTCTGCAAAAAGTTTAGGTGCGGGAAACTGCTTGGGTAAAAATGCCGGACTTTGTTATAATGCGCCGATTTCCGTTCAAGAGATGATTCTTGCTAAAGGTTATGTTACATTATCCGAGTGTCAATCTAATTCATGGGGGTTTCCTACGGAATATTGTACTGCCGTTATTGATACGAGCGCCAATTGGTTTGCATCTGCCGCAAAATACTGCGGAGGATTTTCAAAAATCATGTCGCCCGAAGATGCGGCAGGCATGATAAAGTACATATACGGACTTAATTCGTACACTTTCTATCAGAGTATATATAGTGTTCATTGGAATGACAGTATGGCAGCAAGAGCGGCTGAATTCGGTATACCCGATTTAACAACTTTGACTAATAATTGGCAGGTGATGTCAACTGATGTATCGACCGTATCAAATATGAAATATGTAAAATTTGCAAGTCTTCATTCCGATAGTATCGGTACGGGAATGTCTAATGCAGGTACAACTTATTCGGTCGAAACCATCGGAAATACGATTTTTCTGTTTTGTAAAGCCGATTAGCCGCAAATAGCCCGATACAAATAATAACTTGCATTCTATTTTAAAAACAATTACAATTATAATGGTAATTGGTATGTATCGAGTATTTATGGCAGAACACGGTATTGCTAAAAATGGTAAAATAAAAGCATTTACTCTGGCGGAAACTCTTATAACGCTTGCAATTATAGGAGTAGTGGCGATTCTTGTCATACCTTCAATGACGGCAAGTATTCAAACAAGAGTCAGAGAAAGACAAGTTCAGGTTTCAAAAGTTAAATTCAATAAAGCTGCTCAATTAATGGCTTTAAACAGTGCAATCGGACCTTATTATTCAGACGGTTTGGATTTTGTTCAAAATTTGGGAAAACATCTAAAGATTAATTTGGTGTGCAAAGTTGGCGATAATCCTTCGGAATTGCCGTCTTTTGAATCATGTCTCGGGGATAATTATTCTGTCGTAAGAACATCAGACGGTGAAGAAGTGGAAATATCAAGTTTGGCAAACGGCGGAAAATCTTTCGGCATTAAACTTGAAGACGATACAAACAGTTGGAATACTCCATCCGTTGCCTTTTACACGATTGACGGCGTTAGATACGTTATTTCGTATAACACAAAATGCCCCGAAGTTGAACCAAAAGTGATGGAAGGAAATGCTGCAGCCGGATGTATTGCAGGCATGGTTGACGTTGACGGGGATAAAAAACCCAATCAACTCGGAAAAGATGTTTATCTTATAGGTTCAGCCAAAAGTATCGGCAAAGTTTGTATCGGCAAATCGCTCGGGCTTTGTTTGTCTTACCCGATAAGCGTTGCTGATATATTAACTTCTAAAGGGTTTGTGTCTTATTCTGAATGCGAAGCAAATAAATCAAAGTGGGGTTTACCGGATGATTTTTGCGAATATAAGTATGAATCTCGTGCAAATACTCAAGGGTATGCTTCAATAATCAGAGAATGCGGCGGTATAGATAAAATGGCAACAAATGAAGAAATTGCTAAAATCGTAAATTATATTTACGGAGGAAGCTCTTATACGGTAGGAAGATACGGAAGTACGGTATCCGGATTACCTTATAATGATGCTTCCGCTGCTCGTGCTTCCGAATTCGGACTTCCCGATTCAAGGGCAACCGCTACTCAATATTCGGGTATTCATATTGCAACGACCGATTTTTATGCGTATGGCAATAGCGGCGCAAGTAAATATTTTTTTACGGATGCCGTTTTATTCAGTGACGGTATAAACAGAGTTTCGGGCACAACACAATTCGATTATATTCCGATACCCGAAAGTTACGTTTTTTGTAAGCAATAATTTTTGCCTATGTAAGATGAAAACGGTTCAAAATATTGTAATGTCGTTATCTTAAAAAAGCTTTCGACATGTTATACGGGTTATGCTATAAAAATTTATTTAAAACAAAAGTTTTAGTTATTTGCCGTAACATTTGATACGGTTTAATCGGTTAAACCGAGAAAATGTCTTTAATGTCTTGGAATGTTAATGTTTTTGCAATGTTTCTGTCTACCGATATAACGGAATCTACAAGAGAACGTTTTTTCGATTTTAATTTTTGAATTTTTTCTTCAACCGTACCTTTTGTAATAAGTCTGTATACAAAAACTTTTTTGGTTTGTCCGATACGATAAGCTCTGTCCGTTGCCTGATCTTCAACTGCAGGGTTCCACCATGGGTCATAATGTATAACATAATCTGCCCCCGTTAAATTCAAACCTGTTCCGCCCGCTTTCAAAGAAACAAGGAAAATAGGAATTGTAGGGTCTGTATTAAATCTCTCTACAACCTGCTGACGGTCTTTTGTGGCTCCCGATAAGTATTCATGCTTAATACCTTTATTTTCAAGCCAAAGCTTAATAATATCAAGCATTCCGACAAATTGACTGAATAAAAGTATTCTGTGTCCTTCGGATATGATTTCTTCGAGCATATTTTGAAGGTGTTCAAATTTTCCGCTTTCGTTTATGCCTAAAGTTCCGTCTTTATCATACAATCTCGGATGGCAGCAAATTTGTCTTAATCTTAATAAAGCTGAGAAAATTGACATTCTTGATTTTTCTAAGCCGACGGTTTCAATTGATTTGAACAATTCTTCTTTTGTAGAATCCAAAACTTGCAAGTAAAGGTCTTTTTGTTCTGGAGTAAGCTCGCAATATGCAACCGATTCGATTTTGTCGGGCAAATCTTTTGCAACATCTCGTTTCATACGTCTTAAAATGAATGGGAAAATTTGTGATTTTAAGCGCTTCTCAACTGCTTTATCTTCTTTTTCCACAATAGGATAAACATACCTGTGGTTAAATTCAATCGGGTCAAAAAGAAAGCCGGGCATTAAAAAGTCAAATACGCTCCATAATTCTTCAAGTCTGTTTTCAATAGGTGTACCGGATAGAGCAAGTTTATGTTTTGCTTTTATTGCTTTAACCGCTTTTGAGGTTTGGCTTTGAGAATTTTTAATATTTTGAGATTCATCCAAAATGACATATCTGAAATTATGTTTTTTCATACAGTCTATATCACGCCTTATTAAAGCATAGCTTGTAATTACTATGTCGTATTTTGAAATATCTTTGAATTTTTCTTTTCTCTCGGCTCCCGACAGTGTTAAATATTTTAAATTCGGAGCAAATTTTTCAATTTCGTTTTCCCAGTTAAAAACGACCGACGTCGGACAAATAACGAGCGAAGTTTCTTTTCCGTCTTTTTCTTTTGCTTTTTGTAATAAAGTTAAAGTCTGAAGGGTTTTCCCAAGTCCCATATCGTCCGCTAAAATTCCGTTTAATCCGTATTTATATAAAAACCAAAGCCAAGAATACCCTTTTGATTGGTATTCTCTCAAAGTTGCAATGGTGTTTTTCGGAAGCGGAGTATTTTCCATATTTGAAAATGTTGAAATTTCTTTCCAGAATTTGGAGAATTTTCTCGACATTTTCATTTTGATTTTCATTGTTTCCATTTCTGAAATAACGCCTGCACGATACGTTTTTACAATGTACTTATCTTCGTCGTTTCTGTAAACGTCATAAGTGTTAAAGGATTTTAAAAGCGTAAATACGTTATCAACGGGCAGAATGGATTGACCTTGATTTTTGGATTGATAATATCTTTGTCCTTCGTAAACCAAATCTTGAATTTTATCAAATTCAATTCTTTCGCCCTCAACTTCCCCGTACATTTCAATTTCAAATTTGTCCGTCGTATCCGTTGAAAAATCTACGTTAGCACAAAGTGTGAGTTCTTTTTTGGTTAATTTATATACGGACATATCGTCTTTTTCGATAAATTCCCAATTCGGGCCTGCCTGAGTTATGTAATAATTATAAAAATCAATCGCATATTCTTTTTCAAGGGCTAAATTATTTGTTTGCATAGGTGCAAAACGACAAGCCAAAAGCATTTTATATGCGTTTTGTTCAAAGTCGTTATCTCTTTTAACCCAATACAACAAGTCTTTTTCAGGGTCTTTAATCGTGATATACGGAGTTTTCGGAGTTCTTGAATACGGAACCCTTACTCCGTCGTATTCAAAATCAAGAGAGGCTTTTAAAGACTGGTCATAATCAATTCCAAGTTCCACAATGCATTTTGGCGGTCTTTTTTCAAACGAAAGTTTTTCCATTTCTTCCGTTAATTCAACCGTCATTACTTCCCTTAATTTAGGGAGTTCTTCATATATGAATTTTCCGCCTTCGGCATCTTTTATATCGGTAAAAGAAGCCTTAATAAGGTTTTGCGGTAAAACGGAAACCAAAACGTCCGTTTGAAAAATTCTGTCTTTGTATCTTCCCCATTTTAGCCCTCTCGAAAAATATCTTATTTCTTCAAAGGGATATATTTCATCGCAATCGGGGCGCTTCCAATATAAAGATAAAAGCACGTTTCCGACATATGAAACATTTACCGATAAACATAATTTCCAAATATCGTCGGTGAAAAGAATTTTCTTGTGGGTTTTAGCATCGATTACATCTTCCATTTTGGAGAGCATTTTGAAAAATTCGTCAAATTTATTAATTTGAACATCGTACCAACCGGATTTTTTATCCAATCTCGATTGTTTTAAAAGCATTCTGAACATCAGAGCTTCAAGTTTTTGCGCATCGTTTAATCGGAAATCCGGATCTTGCTTTTGCGCTTCCAAAACCGCCTTAAATACTCCCTCTAAATCTCTTATAACCCTTTTTGTGGCTCTATCCATTACGAGAATCGAGAAAAAATTCTGTCTTCTTTTTGGATTGAAATGGAAAATATATCCGCCTTTGGGGTTTTCGGTCATAGGAATATCTTCGTCGATTAATTTTGGTTCGATATCGTATTTTTCATACATTATCTCGTCAACATAATGGTCTTTTAATGCGGCAAGCCCCAAAGCAACCGTATGTTTGCACCAAGGTTCATCCAAAGGACAGGTGCAATTCGGTTTTACGCCCGTTTTGTTAAACTTAACGGAAACTTCGTAGTGGTCTTTAAAATTTCCTTTTACAATTCCTTTAATCGTAGAATCTTTGATTTCTAAATTCTCGACCAATCCTTTTTGCAAACACTCGTAACCCCTTCGCCAGCTTCCGGGTTTTGATGAGTCTTTGATGAATTTGTTATTAAAAATGTATCTCACGTCTTAATTTAAAAAAACTATAAACCAAACAAGTTAAAATCTTAAATGTGAAATTGTTGTCATTGACACTCGAAATTAACCGATACACTAATTCTAACAAAAATATTATTAAAATCAAGAAAAAATTATATTAAAAATTGTAATATTGACACTTGAAAAAACCTGATTATGGTTTATAATGTATTTTGTGAAAATTGTCACGAATTAATTAAATTTATTTCGCATAACAAAAGGAGACAAACTATGACGACTATGCCCGAAACTCATTACGAAGCCGTCGAAACGGCAGAACAGCTGGATGCTCTTATAGACAGAGTGAAAGAGGCGCAAAGAATTTTTTCAACATTTACTCAAGAACAAGTTGATAAAATTTTCAAAGCTGCGGCAACGGCTGCCGATAAAGCTCGTATCCCTCTTGCCAAAATGGCTGTGGAAGAAACAGGCATGGGAGTTCTTGAAGATAAAATCATTAAAAACCACTATGCAAGCGAATATATTTACAATAAACATAAGAATACAAAAACCTGTGGTGTGATTGAAGAAGATAAAATTAACGGAATTAAAATAGTGGCAGAACCCTTGGGAGTTCTTGCCGGCATTGTTCCTACGACAAACCCGACATCTACCGCAATTTTTAAATCATTAATTGCATTAAAAACAAGAAACGGCATAATTTTTTCTCCGCATCCGAGAGCTAAAAAGTCTACGATAGAAGCGGCAAAACTTGTTTTAAACGCTGCAATAGAAGCAGGAGCTCCGAAAGATATTATCGGCTGGATTGATAATCCGACGATTGAGCTTTCCGGACAATTGATGAAAAATAAAAAAATTGCCTGCATTTTGGCAACGGGCGGTCCGGGCATGGTAAACGCCGCTTATTCTTCGGGTAACCCCGCAGTCGGTGTTGGTCCCGGAAATACATCCGCCGTTATCGACGAAACGGCAGATATTCAAATGGCCGTTTCTTCAATTTTAATGTCAAAAACTTTCGATAACGGTATGATTTGTGCTTCCGAACAATCCGTCGTCGTTGTTCAGGATGTTTATGACAAAGTAAAAGATGAATTCAGATACAGAGGCGCTCATATTATGAGCGAGGATGAAATAAGAAAATTAATTGATTTTGGGTTTATTGACCCTCAAAGAGGAACGGCACACCCTAAAATCGTAGGACAGCCCGCTTATGAAATTGCTAAAATGGCAGGAATAGAAGTTTGTAAAAATACAAAAGTTTTGATAGCTGAAAGACCTGTTCTTGATTGGGACGATCCTTTTTCAAGAGAAAAATTATCTCCGATCTTAGCAATGTATAAAGCCGCAAATTTTGACGAAGCGACGGAAATTGCATATACCCTTGTTTCAAAAGGCGGTGCGGGTCATACATCCGTCTTGCATACGGATGAACGTAAAACCGACAGAATAGTTGCTTACGGAAACAAAATGCCTTCTTGCAGAGTGCTTATAAACCAACCCTCAAGCCAAGGCGGTATCGGCGATTTGTATAACTTTAGGGTTGAACCGTCATTAACTTTAGGCTGCGGCTCTTGGGGCAAAAATTCCGTATCGGGCAATGTCGGAGTTATGGATTTATTAAATTATAAGAGAGTTGCGGAAAGGAGAGAAAATATGCTTTGGTTTAAAGTTCCTCAAAAAATTTATTTCAAAAGAGGATCCGTCGATTTGGCGCTTAGAGAATTAAAAGGAAGAAAAAAAGCGTTTATCGTAACCGACAGGTTTCTTTTTAATTCCGGTGCGGTTGATAACGTTACAAAAGTGTTGGATGAAATCGGAATTGATCATGAAGTATTTTTTGATGTTAAACCCGATCCGACTTTATCTACGATTGAAGAAGCCTACGCTATTTTAAAACCCTTTGAACCTGATACGATTATTGCAATCGGCGGCGGTTCTCCCATGGATGCGGCTAAAATACTTTGGTTAAAATATGAACAACCTGATACCGTATTTGAAGATATTGCAATGAGATTTATGGATATCAGAAAAAGAATTTGTGAACTCCCTGAGCTCGGCAAAAAAGCTATTATGGTTGCAATTCCGACAACATCGGGTACGGGTTCCGAGGTTACGCCTTTTTCAATTATAACCGACGATAAGGCAGGCGTTAAATATGCAATTGCAGATTATGCCCTAACTCCTACAATGGCAATTGTTGACCCGAATTTTGTAGACGGTATGCCAAAAGGTTTAACGGCTGCAAGCGGAATTGACGCTTTGGTTCATGCAATTGAAGCTTATGTTTCGTGTATGGCAACGAATTTCACAAATTCAAATGCTCTGGAAGCATGCAAGTTGGTTTATAAATATTTGAGCCGCTCTTACCATGAAGGCGCAAACGACCCTGTTGCAAGAGAAAAAATGCACTATGCCGCAACAATTGCCGCTATGTCTTTTGCAAACGCATTTTTAGGCTTATGCCACTCTATGGCGCACAAATTGGGTTCTATGTTCCATGTTCCGCATGGTGTTGCAAATGCGCTTTTAATTAAACAAATTATCAGATACAACGCAACCGATTGCCCGAAAAAACAGGCAACATTCCCTCAATATAAATTCCCTTGTGCTATTAAAAGATACGGTCAAATTGCCGATGAGTTGCAATTAGGCGGTTCTACCGACGAAGAAAAAACCGAACTTTTATTAAAATGGATTGACGGTTTAATGAGAGATATCGAACTTCCTACATCTATCAAAGAGTGGTTTGAGAAAAACGGAAAAGATGAAAAAGAATTCTTTGACAGACTTGATGAATTGGTTGAACTTGCTTTTGATGACCAATGTACGGGCGCAAATCCCGTTTATCCTTTAATGACGGACATTAAAGAATTATACTTAAAAGCATTCAACGGTGAATATTAATATAATTTTGTACTAATTAAAGGATAGGGAAGTAATCGTGCTTCCTTATCCTTTTTAGTTATGTTTTTGCCGTTATTTGTTAATTAAATATTTTCGGGCCGTTCATTTTTTTGTATAAATCAATAACTTCATCGGAAACTTTGTTTCCGCTCATTATCCTTGCATAAACTTCCGCAATAAATTCGCCGGGGCCCGAGGATGCGTAAATTGAAACCGAACTTGCAAGCTCCATATTTTTTTGATTGTCGAGCCAATCCCTTAATTCTTTCGGATAGTCCGCTTCACTTTTGTAACAGCCCTTTGCCGACGTTCTTTCAACGTCGTCTTGAAGATGGCCCATTTCATGGTATATGCTTCTGTACGGTGAAGAATAGGGTACTTCAATTTTGAACGAGCCGTCTTGAATGTAGGGTTTTAAAAGTTCTTTTGCTTTTTCTCTTTGTAAAATTTTTGGAAGCGCTTTTATAGAGTCTACATTATCTTTTGAAAATGCAATTTTGTTTTGTTTGAAAAAATCTTCCGCCATTGTTATGGTGTGTTTTTCAAAATACGCTGCTCTGTCATGAAAACTTCTTAATTTGTTGAATAATTCAAATTTTTCTTTATATGAAAGAGTGTTTGCTCTTAATTTTTCAATCATTTCTAAGAGTATTTTTGAACTTTTTGTATCATATATCGGATTTTCGATTTTTCCTTCGTATCCTATAACGTCCAAATCTTCTAAATCCATTATTTTATCTTCAATTTTCTCGTCCAAGTTGCCGAAAACGGACTTATTCAATCCTAAAATTCCTTTTGTATCCCCGTTTGAACTTCTTGATATTCTCATATATGCCACTTCTTTTGAGTTTGGGGAATTTTTGTACACTATTTCTTCGGGCATTCTAACCTGTCCTTTGGTTGCATTTTTAACTCTCGTAAGCGCTTCATTTATAAAATTTAATATATCAAGGGCACATTTTTCATCTTCATATTCAAACCCCGAATAACTTTTTATTTTTAATGTTTGCATGCCATGTTCGATTGCTTCTTCTATTGTCTTAGCGGGAGAAAATCGGATGTTGTTTTCATCTGCATTTTGGATTACGGGAGTTTGTACATCTACGTTCGGGTTCTGTTGAGTTGTATTTATATTTGGCGAATTTTGCCCTTTTGTCTGTATTTTTTGACCGTTAATCAGTTTTTTAATTCCGAATGCACAAACACCGAGCGCTAATATTCCTGTTATTCCTTTAAAAACAAGATTATTTCCTTTATTTTCTTTTGGTTTTGATGAATTAAAATTATCCTCTTTTTGAATTGTCAAGTAATAATTTGAAAATTCCCCGAAAACTTTTTTGTCGTTATTGTCTAAGAAGGAATTTACGTTAATGTTTTGAACGGTATTTCTTAAAATAGTTGAATAGTTGGTATTTTGCATATTTTTTTCTCTAAGTGCGGTTTATTGTTATGTTTGCATTCCTTGTATAACGGGTCCGTTCATTTTTTTATATAAATCAAGAACATGATTTGGAAGTTTAGCGCCGCCCATAAGTCTTGCATAAACTTCCGCAATAAATTCGCCCGGGCCCGTTGTAGCATACGTTGATACGGAATATGCAGCTTCCATATTTTTAGGGTCGTTGAGCCAATCTTCCAACTCTTTTGGGAATGTTTCGCCTTCTTTAAAATCAACTGTTGCGGGCGCTCTTTTTGTCGTATCTTGCAGGTGCCCCATTTCGTGGTATAAGGTTTGGAACGGTGAAGCGTTCGGCGTCTTAATTCTGAATTTGCCGTTTGTGATGTATTTTCTTAATTCTTTTAAAACTTCACCTCTGTCTTTTTCAATATTGCCTGTCGTGAAGCGCTTCATATACTCTTCAGTGCATGGTATGCCTTCTTCTTTCAGGAAATTTTTAAGACATATGGCGGGTTGTTCGATTAATGCGTTGTAATTATTTGCAAAGCCTCTCATTATATTATACAATCTAATCTTTTCATTGTAAGAGAGGTTATTTTTCCTGTATTGTTCGATTAATTTTGCCATGCCCGTATATTCTTCGGTATCATAAATTGTATTTGAGGCTTTTTGTCTGCCCGTTGCGTATAAATTTGCCCTTTTAAGATGTTTTAAAAGTTCGTTAACCTCGTCATCTATTTTACCTAAAATTGAACTGTTTATTCCAAGCGTTGCATTCACTAAAGCGCCGTCAAGAGTGTAACCTCTTGACATATAAGCAATCGTATTCGAATCGTTAGCAGTTGTATAAACAATTTCATTGGGCATTAAAAGCGTTCCGTTATGTCTTTTTGCGGTATTTGTAAGTCCTTCGTTTATCCAGTTTATAACTTGCAAATTTTCTTCTTCCGAGCCTTTGTCAAAACCGATGTAATTTTTGATTTTGAGTGTATTTTTACCGTATTCAACAGCTTCTTTGACTGTTTTTGCAGGTTGAAACGTTGAATTTTCATCAATGTTTCTGAAAATGGTTGTCGGGGTTAATTTACCCGATTTAGCCGCACCTAAAATAAAGCTTACGCCGGCTGCTCCCGAAGCCAGCGCAGTTGCTATCATTGCAGCTTTTAATTTTTTCTTGTCCTCTTTTTTATCGGGTATTTTGGTATCCGTATCGAGTTTTAAAGAGTTTGTGTCTTCTTCGTTTTTTTCTGTGTCGGAAACTTGTTTAATCGGGTTGTTATTTGTATTTGAAAATTCAAATACATCTTTATTTAAAGGAGGGTTTAATTTTGCGGGGTTGTTTGATACGCTTTGTATATAATTTCGAAGGAGCGTTGATTGAACGCATAAATTTTGATCTTGTTCGCCCTTAAAAAACGGCAAATTTACCCTATTGTTAATGTCAAAAAATCCCTTCATATTTTTATAAAAATACTAAAATAAAAATAATTGCGCAAATTTGAGAGATTTCTTGTTTTTGGGGTAAAAAAATTAATCTGTGTTTCTTGCGGTTTTTTCTGCTTTAATTTTTCTTAAATTTTTATAACAATACACAAAATAAATAATTCCACCCAAAATAAGCCACAACGGGAATAAAACGGCGCTTGTTCCGAGCGTAAAAAGGGAATAAATCATCAATCCGCCGCAAAGCAAAATTCCCAATATCGGAAACAAAGGTACAAAAGGAACTTTAAAAGGACGAGGTCTGTTCGGATCTGTTTTTCTCAAAATTAAAACGGCAATGCAAACGACCGTAAATGAGGCAAATGTTCCAAAATCACATAATTCTGCCGCAATATTTAAGTCCATAAACAGAGCTCCAAAAATTATAATTAATCCTGAAATCCATGTAATTAAATACGGAGTTTTGTATTTTGGGTGAATTTCCCGTAATTTTGCAGGCAAAAAGCCATCCCTGCTGATTGCGTATAAAATTCTCGTTGTTCCTATTTGATAAACGATTAAAACCGAAGTTAATCCTGCAAGCGCTCCCAATGATACCAAGCTTGCTATATGGTTATTTCCCGTCATCCTCATGGCAGCGGATATCGGAGCAAGTATGTTTATTTCGTTAATGGGAACAATCCCTGTTAATACAAGAGAAGTTAAGATGTAGACGACGGTACATATTACAAGCGTTCCGATTAAACCTATCGGAAGATTTTTCTGGGGATCTTTTGTTTCTTCTGCCGCTGTTGAAATTGCGTCAAACCCGACGTATGCAAAAAATATTATGAAGGCTCCCGAAAAAATCCCCTTAAAGCCGTTTGGAGCGAACGTATGCCACCAGTTTCCGTCTGTTCCTACCCAATTTTCGGGGGTAACATAAAAAGCTCCCGCAAATATGAATAAAAATATAACGAGCATTTTAACAATAACCATAATTGTTGCTGCTTTTGTAGATTCTTTTATTCCTCTTGCAAGTATTATTGTTGCAATTAAAATAAATGTAATCCCCGGAATATTAACGGCTATCGGTATTCCTAAAAATCGAGGAATGACGGTATTCGGGTCAAGCCCTTGAGAAGTCAGTATGCTTACCGTTGTTCTGTAATCATTTATAAGGTATACGGGAGGGTTTATTATCCATTCCGGCAAAATGTGCGAAAAACCTTTCAGAAACTCAAAGAAATACCCTGTCCATGCCGATACTATCGTAATATTTCCGATGGCATACTCAAGCATTAAAACCCAGCCCATCATCCAAGCCGCAAATTCGCCCATTGTGGCATATGTATAAGTATACGAGCTGCCCGCAACGGGTATCATTGAGGCAAATTCAGAGTAACAAAGTGCGGAAAACAGGCATGCCAGCATTGCAATAAGCATTGATATAATAAGTGCGGGCCCTGCCCCTTGAGATTCAGGCCCCCCTGCTGCAGCAACGCCGATTATGGTAAAAATCCCCGTTCCTATAACGGCGCCAATTCCAAGCATAATAAGGTCAAAACCGTTTAAGGTTTTTTTTAATTCGGCTTTTTCGGCAGATTGCAAAATTTCATCGGGAGATTTTTTATCCAGAAGGTTTTTTTTAAATTCTTGCGGGTTAAATTTCATTCTTCATCTCCGCAATTATTTTCTCTTAATTTTTTGTATCCGTATGAAAAATAAATTATTATTCCAAGAATTATCCAAAGCGGGAATAAAATTTTTGATGTCGTCAATGATTTCATTGAATGCAACATTAAACCTCCGCAGCAAATTATTCCCATTAAAGGAAACCATGGTGAAAAAGGAACTTTATACGGACGAGGTCTGTTCGGGTCTTTTTTTCTTAAAATTAAAACGGCAACGCAAACAATTATAAATGATGTAAACGTTCCGAAGTTACAAAGTTCCGCCGAAGTTGACAAGCTCAAAAACGTTGTTCCTATTATACAAATTATCGTGACCAAAACCGTTAAAACGTGCGGAGTATTATATTTTGGGTGAATTGTTTTTAAGATTTTCGGCAAAAAACCGTCCCTGCTCATCGCCAGTGCCGTTCTTGTCGCTGCCAGCATCATAACAAGTAAAACGGAGGTTAAACCCGTAAGGGCGCCTATTGAAATTAATCCTGCAACCCAGCCTTGACCCACCGCCGTTATTGCACTTGCAACGGGAGCTTGAATATCTATTTTATCTATCGGACAAATTCCCGTTAAAACAAGCGCCACTAAAACATATACTACGGTGCATACTCCCAAAGTTCCGATTATTCCTATCGGAAGATTTTTTTGCGGGTCTTTTGTTTCTTCGGCTGCGGTTGCTATTGCGTCAAAACCGATGTATGCAAAAAATATTATAAAAGCTCCCATGAATATCCCTGAAAATCCGTTTGGAGCAAACGTTTGCCACCAATTTCCGCCCGTTCCTATCCAATTTTCGGGTTTTATGTAAAATGCTCCCGTTACAAGAAAAAGACCAATTACCGTTAATTTCACGACAACCAATGCGCCTGCCATTTTGGTCGATTCTTTAATTCCTCTTATTAAAAACATCATAATAATAAGAGTTATAACAATTGCGGGAGCATTTAACGAAATCGGTATGTTAAAAATATGCGGAACGTTTGTTGCAGGGTCAAGCCCTTGCGATGTCATAATTTGAGAAGCGGTTTTATAATCATGGATTAACCACAAAGGAGGGTTTGTAATATATTCGGGTAAATATTTTGAAAAACCTCTTAAAAATTCAAAGAAATACCCCGTCCATGCGGTTGCTACGGCAATGTATCCTACCGTATATTCAAGAAGTAAAACCCAGCCTATAACCCAAGCGAAAAATTCTCCCATTGTGGCGTAAGTATAAAGATAAGCCGAACCTGCTACGGGAATCATTGTTGCAAATTCCGAATAACACATAGCCGAAAATATGCACGCAAGTGAAGCCAAAACCATCGAAATAATAAGAGCGGGTCCTGCCCCCGTTGTTTCTGCGCCGCCTGCCGCCGCAACACCTACTACGGTAAATATGCCCGAACCTATAACGCAACCGACTCCTAAAATTACTAAATCAAATGCACCAAGAGTCTTTTTTAAACTTGATTTATCTGCTCTTTCAATCATTTCGTCGGGGTTTTTTGTTTTAAAAAGATTTTTTCCGATACTTTTAACGGAAAGTATCTCTTTTGGGCTAACCTCTGCATGTTCGGATAAATTTCCAAACTCTCGAAAGTTTTTTTTGTCCATTATATTTTGTTTACCCCGTTATTTATTAAGGAGCGGATACCCCAGTTTTTCTCTCTGTTTGACATAAAGGCGTGCGACCATTGAAGCCATTTTGCGGACTCTGTTAATATAATTAATTCTTTCATCTTTGCTTATAACGCCTCTTGCATCAAGAAGGTTGAATGTATGAGAACATTTTAAAACCCAATCGTAAGCAGGAAGAACAATTTCTGCTTCTATACAAGAATAACTTTCGGCTTCCGCTAAATCAAACAATTTAAAAAGTCTTTCTGCCGTTGAATATTCAAAGTTATATTTTGATTGTTCAATTTCGTTTTGAAGGTAAATATCGCCGTATTTTAATTTTTTATTCCACATAACGTCATAAACGGAATCAACGTTTTGAAGGTACATTGCAATTCTCTCCAAACCGTAAGTTATTTCAAGTGCAACAGGTTTAACTTCAAGTCCGCCTACTTGTTGGAAGTATGTAAATTGTGTAATTTCCATACCGTCAAGCCAAACTTCCCAGCCTACTCCGGCTGCGCCCAATGTCGGTGATTCCCAGTTATCTTCAACAAATCTTACGTCATGCTTTGACAAATCTATACCCATGGCTTCAAGAGATTTTAAGTATATTCCCTGACTATCCTCGGGCGAAGGTTTTAAGATAACCTGATATTGAAAATAATGTCCCAAACGGTTCGGATTTTCGCCGTATCTTGCATCCGTCGGACGACGACAAGGTTCAACCATTGCCGTTGAATAAGGTTCAGGCCCCAAAGCTCTCAAAAAAGTAGCAGGGTTCATAGTGCTTGCGCCTTTTTCGATGTCATAAGGCTGTTGAATGATACAACCCCAGTCGGACCAGTATTTTGATAAATTTAAAATTAATTCCTGAAATGTAAGTGCCATAACTTTTGCATAATACTACGGTCAAAAATATTTTACAAGTTTAATTTTTATTGTATTAAACAAACGGCGTACGCTTCTATTGAAAGCCCAAGACCCGTAGAATCCTGTTTTTCTTTTGTTTTTGCTTTAATCGAAACGTCTTTTTTTGAAATATTTAAGGCATTTGCGATATTTTCCGCCATTTTTTCCTTGTAGAGAGAAAGTTTTGGCTTTTCGCATATTATCGTAGTATCGATATTAACTATTTTATATTCTTCTTTTAAAAGAATTTCCCCCGTTTTTTTTAAAAGATTTATACTGTTTATCCCTTTATATTTAATATCATTGTCGGGAAAATGCTCTCCGATATCCCCCATATTCATTGCGCCCAAGATTGAATCAATAACGGCATGAATTAAAACATCGGCATCTGAGTGACCTAAAAGACCTTTTTCAAAAGGAATTTCAACTCCGCCCATAATAAGTTTTCTGTTTTCGACAAGTTTATGAATATCGTAGCCTTGACCTATTCGCACAATATATACCTTTCTATTGCATTCGATAATCCGTCCTCATTAATCGGAGGACAAACATAATCTGCTATGCTTTTAAGTTTTTCGCTTGCATTTCCCATCGCAATTTTAATGCCTGCGTTTTTTAACATTTCAAAATCATTGTCTTGATCGCCTGATGCCATGACTTCTTCTTTTTTTATTCCCCAATATTCTTTTAAAAAATTTAGCGCAGAACCTTTTGTTGCGTTTTTATCGGTAAATTCAAGGTAATATTTATGGCTTCTTACGACGGCAAGCTTGTTTTTAAACCTCTCTTGCATTTCATCTCTTAAATTGAGTAATTCCCTTTCATCATAGACGATTGCCAATAATTTTGATACAACTCCCAACTTTACTTCATCAAAAGAATTTACGACCGTATAAGTCGTATGGCGCCCGTTTGTATAATCTTTCATAAAAAGTTTATTGTCGTCTTCCACAATTAATTTATCGTTATTATATAGATTTAAGTGAAAATTTTTTTCTCTTGAAATTTTAATAATTTCTTTTACAATGTCGCTTGAAACGGATTTTTCGTAAAGAATATTATCTTTTTCCCGTATCATTGCCCCCTGATAGCAAACAACGGGAGTATTTAAACCCAATTCTTCTCTGACGGGGTCGGCCCCCATAAACATTCTTCCCGTTGCAAGAACAACTTTTACACCTTTTTTTGTTATTTCTTGAAATAAATTTTTTAATTTTGGAGTGTACTCGCATTTTTCGTTTAGAACGGTTCCGTCTATATCGGTTATTAAAAGTTTAATCATTAATTACTCCATTTTCTTTTTTTATTATACAATAAAATTATTAAACCAATTTATTAGGAGAATGTATTAATGGCAACTGTTGAACGTCAAGCGCCTAAAGAGCAGGACGCTGTATTAAGAAGAAGTAATTTTAGTCCCGTTGAGGAAAATTTTACGGACGAACAAGCTAAACTTGAAGCTTCAAGATGTTTGAACTGTAAAAATCCGATGTGCAAAAAGGGATGTCCCGTTAGCGTCAATATTCCCGAATTTATTCAAGAAGTTAAAAAAGGCGATATTCAAAAAGCCGGTGAAATCATAAGAGAAACAAACATGCTTCCTTCCGTGTGCGGCAGAGTTTGTCCTCAGGAAAGACAATGTGAATCAAAATGTGTTTTGGGAATTAAAGGAAAATCCGTTGCAATAGGTGCGCTTGAAAGATACGTCGGAGATAATTCAAAACCGGTTGACGTTGAAATTAAACCTAACGGCAAAAAAGTCGCAATCGTAGGTTCGGGTTGTGCCGGCATGAGCGCTGCAAATGACCTTAGAAATGCAGGCTTTGACGTTACGATTTTTGAAGCCTTGCATGAAACAGGCGGCGTTTTAAGATACGGCATCCCTCCTTTCAGACTTCCGAGGACCGTTCTTGACAGAGAAATAAACGGTTTAAAAAATAAAGGCGTAGATATCGTAAAAAACGTTGTTGTCGGTAAATCAATCACTCTAAAACAATTAAAAGACGAAAATTACGATGCAATATTTATATGCTCGGGCGCAGGACTTCCCAAAATGATGAATATTCAAGGAGAAAATTTAAACGGCGTATATAGTGCCAATGAATTTTTAACAAGAGTTAATTTAATGCATGCAAATGAAGATACAACACCCACACCTTTAAAAGTCGGCATGAAAGCTGCAATTATAGGTGGCGGAAATGTTGCGATGGATGCTGCAAGAACGGCCGTAAGGGTCGGGTATAAAGAAGTTTATATAATGTATAGAAGAACCGAAGAAGAACTTCCTGCAAGAAAAGAAGAAATCAGGCATGCTAAAGAAGAAGGAGTTATTTTTAAATTTCTCCATGCCCCTGTTGAAATTTTGGGCGAAAACGGCTATGTTTCAGGCATGAAGTTTGAAATTATGGAACTTGGCGAACCTGATGCGTCGGGAAGAAGAAGACCTGTCGGAACGGGCGAATTTGTTACCATGGATTTTGATGCCGTTATTGTTTCTTTAGGAACCGGACCCAACCCTATTATTCAAGACAGCGCAAAATCCGATTCTTTAAGCCTTGATACCGATAAAAAAGGCTATATCGTAATTAATGAAAAAGGTGCTACTTCAATTAATGAAATTTGGGCAGGGGGCGACGTTGCACCATTAGGCGAATCAACCGCCATTAATGCTATGGGAGCAGGTAAAAGAGCCGCAAAATCAATTATTGAAGCCCTTTTAAATTAAGTCTTATTTATATTTTAAATTTCCGCCTTAATTTTATGGCGGAAATTTTTTATTAATTATTGTCGTTAAAAAAAAATAAGGAAGTATTAAGGCTTCCTTATTTTTGATTAAAATTTTATAAAAATTATAAATTCATTAATTTTACGATATCTTTAATATTCGATGTTGTTTTTTGCACTTGTGATTTTGCGTTTTTAATTGCGCAATCAGGGTCTTTTAATCCGTTACCCGTTAAAATGCAGACAATCTTAGAATTCGGTTTGATTTCATTTTTTAATTTGATTAGCCCTGCAACACTTGCTGCACTTGCAGGTTCGCAAAATACTCCTTCAAGGTTTGCGAGTAAATTGTATGCTTCGATAATTTTTTCATCAGACACCATATCAATTGTGCCTTTTGATTCATCTCTTGCGGCTTCCGCCTTTTTCCAGCTTGCGGGATTACCTATTCTGATTGCGGTTGCGATTGTTTCAGGGTGCATAATTCTATGACCCTTAACGATAGCGGCGGAGCCTTCTGCTTGAATACCCATCATTTTGGGTAATTTTGAACATTTTTTAAGTTCAAACCATTCTTTATATCCTTTCCAATATGCGGTTATATTTCCCGCATTACCGACGGGTATAAAGTGGTAATCCGGTGCATCGTCAAGTGCATCGATTAATTCAAACGCACCTGTTTTTTGCCCTTCAATTCTAAACGGATTAATTGAATTTACAAGGGTTATGGGGTAATTGGCCGAAATTTCTCTGACAGCTTCGAGCGCTTCGTCAAAATTTCCCGAAATTGCAATTACTTCAGCGCCGTACATCATTGCTTGAGATAATTTGCCAAGCGCAATATAACCGTCAGGAATTAAAACATAACATTTTAATCCGGCACGAGCGGAATATGCAGCGGCAGATGCTGAGGTATTTCCCGTTGAAGCGCAAATAACCGCATTTGAACCTGATTCTTTAGCTTTTGTAACCGCCATTGTCATGCCTCTGTCTTTAAAGCTTCCCGTAGGGTTTGAACCTTCATATTTTAAATAAATTTCGCATGAATCAAGACCTAAATATTTAGCGATGTTATCGGCTTTAATTAAAGGAGTATTTCCCTCGCAAAGCGTTACCACTGGAGTATCTTCGCTAACGGGTAAATATTCTCTGTATCTTTCGATTAATCCCTGATATCTCATTTTTTGTTCCTTTTAAATTACTCTGATTAAATTTTTCACCTTAATATCTTTTGATATTAATTCCTTAATGGCATTTTGGATATCCGCTTCAAGCGTTGTATCGGTTATAACAACTATAAAAGCGGTATTATCCTTTGCTATTCCTCTTTGAATTATACTTTGTAAATTGATGTTATTTGAAGCGCAAATCGAGCCTATAACTCCGATAACGCCTCTTATGTTTTTTGCACTCAATGCCATATAATAAGAATTTTTTGTATTTAAAATATTTTCCTGTACGGCCTTTTCTTCCGTTTTAACTCTTTGAGAAGGTAAAATGGTATCCGTTAATGATATTTCGTTTGCTATTGCAAGGATATCTCCGATAACGGAACTTGCCGTAGGTGCTTCACCTGCTCCGGGGCCCGTAAACATGACTTCTCCGACGGGGTACCCTTCAAGATAAACCGTATTTGTCGCTTTATCTATTTTTGAAATAGTATTTTCTTTTGAAACCAAAACGGGATGAACTCTTATATCAAGCGAAGCATTTTCTTCGATTTTTTGAGCAAGACCTAAAAGCTTAATTTTATAACCCAATTCGTCAGCACATTTAATGTCTTCGCTCGTGATTTTTGTAATTCCTTCAACATATATTTCGGAATAATCAATTTGTTTTCTGAAAACAATGTTTGCAAGGATGGAGATTTTATACATCGTATCATATCCCATAACATCGTTTGTAGGGTCGGTTTCGGCGTAACCCAATTCTTGCGCTTGTTTTAGACACTCTTCGTATGAGAGATTATCCGATTCCATTTTTGTTAAAATGTAATTTGTCGTACCGTTTAAGATGCCCATTACTTTTTTAAATTCGTTTCCTCTCAAAGTTGTTTTAACAGGTCCGATTATGGGTATTCCGCCCGCAACGGCAGCTTCGTATAATATGGATACGTTATTTTTGTTTGCAAGTTCAAAAAGCTCGTCGCCGTATTTGGCTAAAAGCTCTTTATTGGCGGTTACAATATGTTTTTTATTGTTGATTGCCGTTTTTAAAACTTCCAAACAAGGATTAACTCCGCCCGCAACTTCAACTACAACGTCAATTTCGGGGTTGCTTGCAATTTCCATCGGGTCGTTTGTTAATTTATTAACTTCAACTTCCCTTTTTTTGTTGAGATTTTTCACCGCACATTCGACAATTTCTATATTCTTGAATTGTCTTAGGGCTTTTACAACTCCCGTACCGACCGTTCCAAGCCCTATAATTCCTATTTTCAAAATATTTTTTTCCATAGATTAATTATACAATAAATATTTCTTAAATGTAAAAACATGTTTTATAAACTTTTATCCAAAATTTCTTCCAATTCCTCTTTTATCATTCCGCCTTCAATAACGAGTTTTTCAAGCCCGAACTCGATACTCTTTGACATATCTTCGATTATTTCTTTCCCTCCTCCGTCATAGAGAGAATGTATAAGCCTGTTCAATACAACGGATTTTGTGTGAATTTCCTTGATTTCTCTTATATAAATATTTATAAAATAATTTGTTGAATAACGCATGATGTAATCTTTTGTCGTGCTATATGCCTGTTAATTAAATTATTAAATAGCATGAAAATATTTGTATGACAAATAGCACGATAAAACTTATGCAAAGTAATATTAAAAAATACAGAATTCAAAAAGGTTTGACTCAGGAGAAATTAAGTGAATTGTGCGGTATATCCTGTGATTATTTGTCTGAAATCGAAAGAGGAAAAAGAACTCCGAGTTTGAAAAGATTTCTCTTGATTGCAAAGGCGCTTGATATATTACCGCAGAAGTTTTTTGAAGAAAATAACGATGGTTAAAATGCCCTCTTATTGATTTAAAGAGGGCATTAAATTTAATTAGTATACAGCGATACACCATTTTTTGTATTTTGCGACTTTTCCTCTTACGACATCGTCATACAGAGCTTGTATTTTCTTTGTTATTTCTCCGGTTGAGCCGTTTCCTACAATTCTGTGGTCAATCGATGAAATCGGAGCGATTTGAGCTCCCGTTCCGCAGAAAAACGCTTCGTCCGCTATATATAATTCCGTTCTGTTTATTTCTCTTTCGACAACATTTAAACCCAGTTCTTCCTTTGCAAGTTCCATGACCGTATTTCTCGTAACGCCTACCAAAATATTGCTTACGGCCGGGGTTGTAACAAGTGTATTTCCTTCTACAAGGAAAAAGTTCATGGCGGAGCCTTCCGCAACTTTGCCGTCTGAGGAAATTGAAATTGCATCGTCAAAGCCGGATTTTTTTGCTTCGGTTATCATAAGTCCCGTATTTGCGTATGCTCCCGTCACTTTTGCTCTCGGCGGAATTGTATTATCGGATAATCTGTTCCAATTTGAAACGCAAACGTTTAATCCTTTGTCGTTTTTAAAATAGTTTCCGAGTTTTATCGTAAAAATAAGAACGCTGTCCGTATTGTCCGATAACGAAGGACCAATCTTGCATGCGGATTTATAAACCTGTGGTCGAATATAACAATTTTCCCTGTAATTGTTTTTTTGAATAAGTTTTTTAATAATGTCCAAATATTCTTCCGATGAATATTTAGGTTCCATAAACATTATTTTTGTACTGTTAAAAAGCCTTTCTATGTGCTCTTTTGCCCTAAAAATATAAATTTGGTTTTCTTCTTCGTTGTAATATCCTCTTATTCCTTCAAAAACGGATGTTCCGTATAAGAAAGCATGAGTTCTTACTGGAATCATTGCTTTTGTGCTTTCCACATATTCTCCGTCCATAAAATAGAATTCTTTATCCATATATATTTTCCTCCGAATTTTCAGTGCAATTATATCAAAAAAACTTAAAAAATGCTGGATTTTTGAAATATTTTTATTTAATATCATGCTATGCTTTCAATATTGAATTTTATTTCTTTTTTAATACTCGTATATTTGCTTTTGTACGGAGTTTACCTGCTAACGATAAACGTTAAGGCATGCCTCGGCGCCCCCAAATTTTTATCGGGGATAAATCCTGAAAATTATTATGTCGGCAATCAGTATAAAAAATTTTGCATTATTATTTTTGCAAATTCTAAGACAAAAAATTTGGAAAGACTTTTAAATGCTTTAAACAATCAAACTTATTCAAAAGAAAATTATTCCGTACACTGTATTTTTGCAAAAGATTCAAACACCCCCGTTTACACTCCCGAATGTTTACTGGGTGCTCAAATACACTGTATTGAAAATGAAGAATTTTTTAATAAAAATAAAGCTCTTAATGTTTTTATAGAAAGGCTCATTCCCGATTCAAAATTTGACGCTTACATATTCTTAGGCGCAGACAGGTATGTTGATAACAAATATTTGGAATGTGCGAATAAATGCGTTCAAAAGTATAAAACGGGAGTTTTTACGGGCAAAACGGTTCTTCTTCCGATTTTTAAGGAACATAACATCAGGGGAAAAGTTCTTGAGGCAAAACAAACTTTTTTAAATAATACGGTTAAAGTTGCAAGAAGAATGTTTGAATTGTCAACGGTTATAGATTCCGAAAATTGCATAATAACCGAAGATATTCTCGAAAGAACCGGCAGAGTTTGTTTTGAAACAAGAGAGGATGAGTTAAAGTATTCTTTATTTTTGGCTTCAAATGAAATTAAACCCTTATACCTTCCGTATTTTGAAACTTTTATCGAAGCCGAAAATTATAACCCCACAACGTCAAACGTACAGGTGAGATTGTCGTTGTTTAAATATTATTTTAAACTTCTTCCGAAAAAACCATGGTATTTTATAGAATTTGTTTTTTCTCTTTTGCATCCGAATGTTGCCTTAATTACGGTAATGTATTTATGGCTTTTGTACGCTTCATTCAGACAGGTAAGCACATTAACCGGAGCCATAAACGGAAAATACATTATTCATCTCGGTATTTTTTATCTTGTGGTTTGGTCAATCGGACTTATTGCTTCGAAACTTTCTTTTAAACAAATACTGTCTTTTCTTTTATACCCTTTTTATTCAATCGGGTATAATTTTCAAAAAATTACGACGGACGTTTCTAAAACGGCGCTCCAAAGAACGATAACGGAGGAAAAGAACGTAAAATCCGCTACGATTGATACACTTGTAACGGACGGTAAGAAAAATGTCGAATGTAAAATGGATTTAATATCGGAAGACGGCATGCGCAGAGTTATTTTAAGATTTAGGAAGAAAAGAATTATTTCCGATGAATCAATAAGAATGTGTGATGCCGTATGGAGCATATCAAAAAAAGTTAAAGGTCATGGCTTGACGCTTAAAATTTGCGATAATTGCAAATATTTCCAAATTACCCAAAACGGTACGGTTGATTTATTACAGGGAATGTGCTCAATTAATCTTCAATCGGGAGGGGAACGTTTTGAAACGCTTATTTGGAATTGTTGTCCTTATTTTACGTCGGAAAATAAGGAAACGGTTATCGAGTCGTTAAAAAAAGAGTAAAATTACTGGAAAATTAAAATTTATATAATAGAATAATTTTTATCATGAGCGGATATCGAGTACAAAGAGTTTCAATAAAAAAAAGAAAGAAGAAACAATCGGGCGGCGGATGTTTTTCGTATTTTGTCGTTATTTCATTTTCTGCGGTTCTTGCGGTTGTCGTTGCATTTAACCTGTATCTTGCAAGTTTGAAGCCGATAAGTAACTTCAGCAGTATACAGCCCAACCCCGTTACGTCTATTTATTCTTCGGACGGTGAGAATATTAAAACTTTTACGGCATACAAATTTGAAAAAGTTTCAATAGATGATATTCCCGACAATTTAAAAAATGCAATAATAGCAACCGAAGATAAAAACTTTTATTATCATAGAGGCTTTGACACGCTGGGGCTTATAAGATCGCTTATAACAAACATTAAAGCGGGAAGCGTAAAGCAAGGTGCGAGTACGATTACGCAGCAATTGGCAAGAATTCTGTTTTTGTCTAACGAAAGAACTTTTGACAGGAAAATTAAAGAGCTGATTATTGCCCATAGAATCGAAAAAACGATTTCAAAAAATCAAATTCTCGAAATGTATCTTAATTCGGTATATTTGGGTTCGGGAACATACGGTGTTCTGTCGGCTTCAAAAACATATTTTGATAAAGAGCTTGATGAACTTACTTTAGCCGAAGCCGCCCTGATTGCGGGATTACCTCAGGCGCCGAGCGTCTATTCGCCTTTTACAAACCCTGACGCTGCGATAAAAAGAAGAAATCAGGTCTTAAAAAGGATGTTAAAAACGGGCTGTATTACAAGAAAACAGTACGAGGAAGCACTTAAAGAAGAACTCAATTTAAATAAAAAGCCCGCAATTTATTCTTATAACAAGGCGCCGTATTTTGTAGATTATGTTTTAAGGGAACTTGAGGATATAGGCTTTGATGAAAGGGAAATCTCCCAAGGCGGTTTGAGAATTTATACAACTCTTAATTATAAAGACCAGCTTGCGGCGGACAGAGCGGTAACTAAAGGACTTATTGATTCGGGGTTGACATCCGATAAAACTCAAATGGCGCTTTTTTCTTTTTCTCCGACAACGGGGAAAATTCTTGCTTATGTAGGGGGAAAAAATTATGAAAAAAGTCAATACGACAGAATTATTGATGCCATAAGACCCCCCGGCTCATCTTTTAAACCGTTTGTTTATGCTGCCGCACTTCAGCATGGGTACAGCGTTAATGATATCGTGGAAGACAAGCCCGTTAATTTTAATAATTGGGCTCCAAGGAACTATGGAGATAAATTCAGGGGAAAAATCCCCCTTTGGAAAGCTCTTGCGGTGTCATCAAACGTTGTTGCCGCAAGTTTAATCCATAAAGTAGGTATTTCTTCCGTTATTGATATAGCAAAGGAATTAGGGATTACAACCCCGCTTCAATACGACCTTACGATTTCATTGGGTTCAAACGGCGTTAAATTGTATGATATGGCGGTTGCATACGGTGCTTTTGCAAACGGCGGATTTAAAGTTCGTCCGTATTCTGTTGTAAGGGTTGAAAATTCAAGAGGTATAGTAATATACGAAGCTCAGCCCCCGAAGGCAACAAAGGTTTTAAGTTTTGATACGGCTGCAGGCATGACTTTCATGTTGAAAAAAGTAGTCGAAATCGGAACCGGCAGAGCCGCAGACATTAAAAGAGAAGTTGCAGGAAAAACGGGCACGACGGATGATTATCGTGACGCTTGGTTCATGGGCTTTAGTCCGGATATCGTAACGGGTGTTTGGCTTGGTAACGACGATAATTCAAAATTACCCGGGATAACGGGCGGCGGCTTACCTGCAAGGGTTTGGGCAAATTATATGACAAGCGCCATTGGGGATTATCCTGATTCCGTGTTTGATTACCCCGATTTTTCAAGCAAGGCTCAATCTTCCAATACGGAAGTCGTTTATTCAAATGATGAACAGGAAGATATTCAGGGTGCAATTATCATAGAAGATGCAAAAGAGGGGTTTGACGATACTCAAAGTACTGCTTCACCCAATATTAAAATTGATGAAAATACCTCAGGCGGCGAAAAAGAAAACTCGGATTTAACAAGCGGTATTAAATTAAAAAAAGTAGACAAAAAGGAAGCAACCGTCAATAAACCGTTTAACGTCAACACCGAAAACGAAGACGGCGGAGGTTTGATACCTTTGCCCGGAGCAAATTAAGGAGATATAGACAAATGAAAAACGAAACAAAATGTTTGCACTCGGGGTATACCCCTGAAAACGGCGCACCAAGGGTAATGCCTATATATCAAAGTACGACTTTTAGATTTAATTCTTCAAATGCAATCGGAGATGTGTTTAACGACCCTACAAAAGCGCATATTTATACACGTTTTACTAATCCCACCGTTGATGTCGTCGAGAAAAAAATCGCCGATCTTGAGGGCGGGGTTGCGGCAATGTGTACAACATCGGGACAAATGGCTTCGTTAATGTCGATTTTAAATTTGTGCTCCGCAGGGGATAGCTTTGTGTCGTCCTCTTCAATTTACGGCGGAACGGTAAATTTGTTTGCTCAAACCATGAAAAAGTTCGGCATTGAATGTATTTTTGTTGATGTTGATTCAACCGAAGAAGAAATTATTAAGGCAATCAAACCCAATACAAAAGCTGTTTTCGGGGAAACATTAACAAATCCTTCAATGCAGGTTTTAGATATTGAAAAATTTGCAAATGCGGCACACAAATGCAAAATTCCCCTGATTGTCGACAATACTTTCCCAACCCCTATTCTATGCAGACCCATTGAATGGGGCGCAGATATTGTTATACATTCTACTTCAAAATATATGGACGGGCATGCGCTTCAAGTAGGCGGGGTTATTGTTGATTCGGGCAAGTTCGATTTCACGAACGGCAAATTTCCGGAATTTACGGAACCCGATGAGTCTTACCATGGCACAATTTATACGAAAGACTATGCTTTTGCGCCCTATATAATTAAAGCAAGAATGCAATTAATGAGGGATTTTGGGGCGTACCCCGCAGGGCATTCGGGATTTTTGCTTAATATCGGGCTGGAAACATTGGCTTTAAGAATGCAAAAATATTGCGAAAATGCTAAAAAAGTCGCAGAATTTCTTGTAACAACGGGTAAATTTGATGAAGTCGGATACCCCGCCTTAAAAGAAAATAAATATCATAAATTGGCTCAAAAATACTTACCGAACGGATGCTCCGGAGTAATGTCCTTAACCGTTAAAGGCGGCAAGGAGCAAGCGGTTAAATTCATTGACGGATTAAAACTCGCTTCAAATGAAGTCCATGTTGCCGACATCAGGACGTGTATTCTTCATCCTGCAAGCTCTACTCACAGGCAATTAACCGATAAACAGCTTTCCGATTGCGGAATTAACCCCGGCATGGTGAGATTATCCGTCGGTTTGGAAAATATTGACGACATTATTGCGGATATCGAAAACAGTTTAAAAAACTTATAGTTGAAATGCGGTATTTATTTGGTATTATATGACTATGCCGTAATTTGTACGGTATAGTCATATATATATCGGGATGTAGCAAGGACTCCCCGAACAAGTTGACTAAATGTCAAGTTGTGAGGAGGAGGGAGCAGGTAGCTTCGCTACCAAGCTGCGGTCCATGGAAAAATTGAAAATTGCATAGATTATATCGGGATGTAGCGCAGCTTGGTAGCGCACCTCGCTTGGGACGAGGGGGTCGCAGGTTCAAATCCTGTCATCCCGATTTTTTGTTTTTACTTCCGATTTAGTAGATTTGAACCTTTTAAATTGTGCAAGTCTGCTTAAAACGTCGAGCCGTTTTAATGTCCTGTCATCCCGATTTTTTGTGCCAAAAAATCGCTCTGCCGGAATTACATCCTGAGCACGCACGTTGTTTGAGTAATTCGCTTCGCTCAAACTCAAACTAACTGGCTGCATACCTCTCTCGTACGGCTCATTCTTCGCCTACGATATCGGTATCATCCCGATTTTTTGTTTTTACTTCCGATTTAGTAGATTTGAACCTTTTAAATTGTCGCTCATCTAAGCAAATGTAGCGGTTTTACAAGGTGTTTTAAACCTTATCCGGCAGCTTCTCGTATTATTTTTTGCGTACTTTTCTTTTCAACTCTATTATGTTTGGCGAGAATTTAAGCCTTAACCTTCAAGGCTAATGTAATTGTTACCGATTATAACAATTATGTACAATTAACACTTAAAAATGTAATATAAATTGTAATGGAATTAACTTAAAAAGGGAACGTATGAAAAAATTTTTACTGTTTTGTTTGTTAGGTTTTAGTATCAATGGCGCTTTAGCTTATGATATTCATTATGTTGACGGCGATAATTTTTCTTATGAATTTAATATATTTAAACCGGGTGAATTTACCGATTATATCGGATATATGGAAAGCAGTTTCGAGATAACGGATGAATATACTCAACCTTTTTACTCTGCTGCGCAAAAGTGGGCTCAAATAATAAAATCAAGCACAAATGAACCCGTAAAATATGCCGTACTTTCGTATGACGATTATAATGCGGCTGCAGTGAGCTTGTATGTTAAGACTGTGGAAATTCCGAATTATGTCACTGCCGTTAATGCAGCCATAAATCAAAATACGATTGAGCAGGCTTATACATACGAACCCTTTGATGCCATGATATTGCTCGGGCTCGGAATAAATGAAGAACATCCGGGTTGGGCGCCTTTTACCGGCCATCATGCTCTCTACCATGGCGATATTCCCGATTTAAACGTTGTAGTACTTCATGAGCTTATGCATTCAATCGGTCTTGTAAGTTATATAGACGGTGCTCCCGCAGTTGTTGAATTGTTTGGCGGTGTTCCGTACGGCGCTTTTGATAAAGATTTTAGAATTTATAAAGGTGATACTGATGCCGCATTTGATAAAAATAAAGAAATTGTGTATCAGGAGGGTATGATTGCGGGGGATGATTTTTCAGATTTTGATGTGGTAAATTATTCACCGTATTATACCGGAAAAGAAACAATAAAAGTTTTGGGCGGAAAAGATAATTATGATGAAGCCGAACAGGCGATTATCAATAACGGAGGCTTAACAAATTATTCAAGCGCATATTCCGTTAATGAACGTCCGAAAGTATACGGTTTACCGATACATCCTTATGACAGCGATGATGAAATTGATTTATCTCATGTGGAATTGCGCAACAGTTATATGTCACACCAAGGATACAGAAATTGGGTCGTGCCAATGGAAGCAGAGCTTGCGGTATTGAAAGATATCGGATATGATGTTGATTTAAGGGAATTTTTCGGCAAATCCTATTATTTGGATAATGTAGAAGATGTATATAAACAAGGGTTTGCGGAATGGAACGGTACAAATTATACAACAAACCCCTCCAACGTAGCTCAAGCCGTCGGTATTCATATATACGGAAATAAAAACAGTATAACTCAAGCTTCAAATATTTTAACCAACGGCGAAGGGTCTTTCGGTGTTCGTATGGACGGTGTTAATAATCAATATACTTTAGCAACAAACCATTATATCTTATCAAGCGGCAAGGAAAATATCGGACTTGGCGTAACGTGGGGAAAAAACCATACCATCAATCTTGAAAACAATTCCCTTATAAGTGCAACGGGAGAGAATGGAATTGCCGCAAGTTTTGATTTCGGACATAATATTTTTGGGATATATACAGATACCAAAGGAAGCTACATTAATTATAATTATGATGTTGATTACAATTTAACTCCTGAGATTGATACTCAAGGCGCTCTGGTCGATAATTTTAACGTATCGGGAACTTTGAGCGGAAGCGGTGCTGCGATATACATTTCCGATAACGCTTGGGTTAAAAACATTAATATTCAAGACGGTGCCGAAATATACGGTGATATAAAATCGAATTGGAATTCAATATCATCTACTGCAAATGCAAAAGTTCTGTCGGAAAAATACGATGAGGAATACGGTTTTAATGATTATCTGCCGAGAGATATATCGAATTCTGATGAAATTTTGTATACCAATTTGAATTTTACGGGTGAAAGTAAAATAAACGGTAATATCACAGGTGAAAACGAAGTTTACAACACTTTGATTATGAATAATGCGGGAGTCGTAAACATTGACGGCAATAAAATCAACGTTAACACTTTAAATAACTCGGGCACGATTAATCTTTCGGGAAATACGACAGAGCTTAAAGATATTGTTAATTTGGAAGAAAATTCAACTCTGTCTTTTGTGAATAATAAAATACAAAACGTAAAAATGGGGCAGTTAAATTCTGATAACGCAAATCTAATTTTTGATTTAGGCGATACATTCACAATTGAAAATGAATCAATCGAGGGAAAAAATACGGTAAAAGTTCCTATATTAAAAGTTGATGACAATTTGGTAAAAACAATTGAAAATGTAAGTGAAATTCCGTTATTTACGGATGTTGCCGTTAATCTGGACGGTTATACAAATATTTACTACGACGGCAATAAATATGAAATTAAGCAAAGTGACGAGAATAAAAAAGTAATTTCAATTACAAAAGACATGTCAACCGTATTTGAATTAAGCGATGCGGCGGGAGACAGAGCAAGTATAAATTATATCGTAAAAGAAAATTCCCTTTTAAAAGATGCGGGAGTTGTAAACAGCGAAGAATTCACGATAACGGGCAACAATATTAACGTCAACGGAAATAAAGGTCTTGTTATAGACGGTGCGACAAACGAAAGCGGTACAACTCTAAAAACGGGTATATACGGCGCAAATGACAGTGATTTAACCGTTATGAACAACGGCAGTTTATTAATTTTGTCGGACGATAAAGAAATATCCTTGGGTGCCGACAACGAAACGGTTATCGAAATAAAATCGGGTAATGTCACGTTGAGCGGAAAATCAAACAATCCGATAAATATAACGGGCAATATTAAATCTGATGACGTTAATAATGTTTTAACAATTGCAAGGGGGACAACCGTAAATCATAACGGTCTTTTAGACCCCGTAACGGTTGAAGTAAACGGTATCGAAAACAGAGCCTCGGGGTATGACGAATCGGTTGTATATAATATCAATGCAGGCGGTATCGTAAATTTTGCAAATGATACTATTTTGTACGATGTCTCTCACCATGCTGCGGCTAACCTTAATACGGTTAATTTTAACGGCGGTTCAATGAATACCGTAAACGGCGTTGCGACAAACTTTTTGCTTTCTGATATGAATTTGGGAACAAATGGTACGGTATCCCGCTTTTACGGCGACGTTGACCTTGAAAATCAAGTAATGGATAAATTTACCGTCAATAACCAAGTAACGGGAGAAGGTATATTAAATGTTGCAGGTTTAAATTTAATATCCGATGCTAAAAATTCAAATACCTCGATTAATTTTACCGATAATGCCGATTTAAAAACCAAAGTAAGGTATTCGGGCGCTCAAGGATTAACGGCTCTTTCGCCCTTATACAAATATAATGTGGGGTATGATACGGAAAGCGGCGATTTTAATTTTGCAAGGCTTTCAACAGGCGGCTACGAAGATTACAACCCGTCCGTTTTAACGGGTGCTGTTGCAGCGCAGGCGGGCGGATATCTAACCCAGTTAAAAATTCTTATGATGAGGCATTCCGTAATATGGATACATACATGCTTATGACAAAAAAAGAACGTCAGGCAATGAAATTTAAAAATAAATATGTTTCAATTGACAATAATTTAACTTACGACCCCTCATTAACAAGGCAGGAAAATGCCGCAGGGTGGTTCAGACCTTATGCGACATTTGAAAAAGTTCCTTTGAAAAACGGCCCGAAAGTTGAAAACATTTCTTACGGATCATATTTGGGCGGTGAATCGAAACTTTACGAATTAAAAGGCGGTTTTGACGGAATGTTCGGAACATACATCGGTTATAACGGCTCGCACCAAAACTATGACGGAATAAGCGTATATCAAAACGGCGGAACATTCGGCTTATCAGGCATGTTTTATAAAGGAAATTTCTTTGAAGGCTTAACGGCAAATATCGGCGCTCAAGGTGCAAGAGAATCGGGAGTAAACGGAAGCGCTGATTTTGGGATGTTTATGACGGGTGTTGCTTCAAAAACCGGGTACAATTTTGAATTAGCGGACGGGAAATTCATTATTCAGCCTAATGTATCGGTTTCTTATTCGTTTGTAAATACTTCCGATTACCATAATAAATCGGGCGTAAAAATTACATCAGACCCGCTGCATGCAATTCAAGTGCAACCTGAATTAAAACTTATCGGAAACTTAAAAAACGGTTGGCAGCCGTATATGAGCGCTGCTATGATATGGAATATTTTGGATGATTCGAAATTCAAAGCAAATGACGTGTCCCTTCCCGAATTATCCGTTAAACCTTACGTTAAATACGGTTTCGGTGTAAGAAAAATGTGGGGTGAAAGGCTTACGGGCTTTTTGCAGACGTATTTTACAAACGGCGGCAGAAACGGTATCGGCGTTCAATCCGGTTTCCGTTGGGCTTTGGGCAGGTAGATACAAAAACGGTTAAACAAGGAAAATAAAATGCAAGAAATAAAATGTCCAAAATGCGGAGAAATTTTTCAAGTTGATGAGTCGGGATATGCCGCAATTTTGAAGCAGGTGAGAGATAACGAGTTTTCAAAAGAGGTATCAAACATGAAAGCTCAATATGAAGCAAAACATGAAAACGAAATTCAGCTTGTAAAGTTAGAGGTTGAAAAAAAATATGATGAAATAATTAATAAAAAAGAAGGAGAAATCGAAAAACTAAAATCCGACATTAAAGAAGAACAAATGAATTTAAAAAATGCAGTTATGGAAATTTCTACAAAAAAGGATAAAGAAATTGTTGAATTAAAAAATAAAATAGATTCTTTTAATAAAGATAAAGAACTTGAATTGAATAAGTTTGAAACAAAGATGAATCTCGAGCTCGTTAAAAAAAATAATGATATCGTAAAACTTCAAAACGATAAAATTTTATTCGAGAAAGAATATCAAATTAAAGAGCAATCAATAAAAGAAAAGTATGAAGCTCAATTAAGGTTTAAAGAAGAAGAAATTGAGCGATACAAAGATTTTAAATCAAAAATGTCGACCAAAATGATTGGCGAGAGCCTTGAAAGACATTGTAAAACGGAATTTAACAAGCTTAGAACGGCAGGTTTTAAAAATGCCTATTTTGAAAAAGATAACGATGCAAAAACGGGCAGTAAAGGCGATTATATATTTCGAGATAAAGATGAATACGGTAATGAATTTATATCCATTATGTTTGAGATGAAAAACGAAACAGATACGACTTCAACAAAAAAGAAAAATGAAGATTTTTTTAAAGAGTTGGATAAAGACCGTAAGGAAAAAAAGTGCGAGTATGCGGTTTTGGTTTCTTTGCTCGAGGGGGACAATGAACTGTATAATACGGGAATTGTCGATGTTTCTTACAAGTATGAAAAAATGTATGTTGTCCGCCCCCAATTTTTTATACCGATAATTACGCTTCTTAGAAATGCGGCGCTTAATTCTCTTGAATATAAAAAAGAATTAGAACTTATAAAGGCTCAAAATATAGATATTTCAAATTTTGAAGCGGAAATGAACGATTTTAAAGAAAAATTCTCAAGAAATTTTGAACTCGCAAGTAAAAAGTTTAAAACCGCCATAGATGAGATTGATAAAACGATTGATCATCTGCAAAAAACTAAAGAGGCACTTTTGTCTTCCGAAAGCAATTTGCGCCTTGCAAACAATAAAGCTGAAGATTTATCCATTAAGAGATTGACAAAGAATAATCCCACAATGAAGGAAAAATTTGCGCAGTTAAAAAATCAGGAATGAAATATAAACTTAAAAGATAATACCTGATGAGGTTATTCATATTTTTTTCGGATTTACAAAGAAATTTATAAATGCTAGACTTTATTTAAAAATTATAAAAAGGAGGTTACTTGTGAATGAAAATTTAAAAAAGTATTTGGTTGAAATGGTAGGAACATTCTTTCTTGTGCTAACAATAGCATGTACTGCACTTTTGGGTTCAAATACGGTTATTGCACCCTTAGCAATAGGTACGGTTCTTGCGGTTATGGTTTATGCCGGCGGATATGTTTCGGGCGGACATTATAACCCTGCGGTTTCTCTTGCTGCAGCAATAAAAGGCGCTCTTTCATGGGACCAATTTTTACCTTATGTTTTATTTCAATTGATAGGAAGCGTTCTTGCCGTATATGCATTTAATGCAATGGCAAACGATAATATCTTGCTTGTTGAACCTGCATTGTTTGAAAATGCCTCCGGACTCATGCTTGCAGAATTTTTATTTACTTTTGCTCTTTGCTATGTTGTTCTTATGTGTGCCATTTCAAAAGAAGTTCAAGGAAATCAATATTACGGCTTTGCAATCGGTTCAACCGTTACGGTCGGAGCTTTTGCCGTCGGCGGAACGCTTTGTGCGGGAGCTTTTAATCCTGCGGTTGCACTTTCTGTCGGAATGCTCGGCGTTACATCAACGGCAATTGTCGGTATGACGATTTTAGCTAATCTTTTGGGCGGAATTTGTGCAGCCTGCGTATTCAGATTTATCAGCGCAAAAAATGACGATGATGAATAGAACTTAACTCTATAATTTAAAAAAACACTCTTCTTAAAAAGAGTGTTTTTTTGTGAAAATTAAAGGTTGTCGATTTTGGCGCCCAGAGCTTTATAAAGAGAAATATAATCAATAAAACAATCGGTTTTATTGAAAAGCATTAGTAATTTTACACTTAAAAGACTTTCTTTTGCACGAATTAAGTCAAGTTTTGAAATTGTACCGTTATTAAATTTTAATTCATGTAAATTATAATCTTTTAATTCAAGGTTGTTTTGCTCTTTGGTGTCGTTGTATTTTGTTTTGTCATGGTTAATTGCAATCATCGAATCGTTTATTTCTTGAATTGCAATCAGGTTTGTTTTTTCGTAGTTTTGAAGCGCAATTTCGTATTGTGATTTTTTAATTTTTAAATTGGCAATTTTTTGCCCGCCTGAAAATAAGTCACCCGTAATAATTCCGCCTAAACCCAAAAGAGCGCTTTTTGTCGTAAGAAGTTTGGAAAAATCACCCGAGTTAAATAATGCAAGCCCCGTTAAATTTATTGAAGGTAAAAATTCTTTTTTTGCGACACGAACGTTAAGTCCCGCCTTTTCGATATTTTTTTCGGCTTTTATGTAGTCGGGGCGGTAAATTATTGCATTTGAATTAATCTCGTTCGGAATTATGCCCTTAAATTCTATTTTTTCAATGTCGGAGTATGAAAAATTCTCTGCATTGCCAGGATTTTCTCCGATTAAGACACAAAGCGCATTAATTAAAGTCAGCCTTTGTTTTTTAAACTCGGTTAAATCAATAACTCCGTTTATGTATGCTTTTTGCGCTCTTATAACTTCTTGGTAAGATATTATCCCTTCTTTGTGTTGCATAGTCGTTAAACGTAAAATTTCTTTTTTTAATTCAACAATCTCGTTTTGAATTTCAATTGCTTTATTCAGTTTTAAAATATTAAAATATATGCTTCCCGTCATTGAAGCTATTGAAATGTATGCGCTTTTTTCATCAAGCATGCTCATTTCGTAATCTTTTCTTGAAATTAAAATTTTATCTTTATTTTTTAAGAAAATATCGGCTTCCCAATTAACGTACAGTGGAAATGCAAAAAACGAGTCGCCTTTTGTTGTGTTTGGCATTTTATTGTATGACGGGGAAAAGCCCCCTCCGATTGAAGGCAGCTCGGATGATATGCTTATGCCGATTAATTCTTTATAAATTTGAGTATTTTTTTCTGCAATTTTTAAATCATAATTAGATTCAATTGCTCTTAAAATAAAGTAATTTAAGTTATTGTCGTCATATTTTTCCCAAAAATCAATATTTATATAATCCTTTTTATTAATTTTTTCAGCCTTATTTTTTATTGCAAAACAGGGGGAAAAACCGGTTGACTCCAAAAACAAAATTAATACGATGATTGCTTTGATTTTCTTTTTTGTTGCATTTTTCATAAGGACATGCTAACATATTACTGTTGCATTTGCAACATGTATTTTATACAACATATAAAAGGTATACATAGTTGGATATAGACACCATTGAAGATAAAAAATATACCGATTCGATTTTTTATGAAACATTTTTAACCGGTAAGTATATTAAAAAAATCGGTGAGCAACTTTTTTGTAAGTTGAATTTTGATTTTTCTGCCGAGGAATTTGCCGCAATGGATTTTTTATATCAAAGTTCGGGTATTTGTCAAAGGGATTTAGCCGTTAAAATGCTTGTCGATAGGGCCAATATGGGAAAAATTTTAAATTCTCTCGAAAAAAAAGGAATTGTTAAAAGAGTTTTGGCTCTTAAAGGCAATCGTCCCGTCAAAATGGTAAATCTGACAAAAATCGGCGAAGAAGCGTACGTTGATATTGTTGAAGAATTAAGAACTCTCCTTAATGATATAACCGACGAAATAACGGAAAACGATGTCGAAGTTATTTCTTTGGGACTTTCAAAAATACGGGGAGTTTTGGGAAAACTTTTAAAAATCGATATATAGGACAAGTTATGAAAAATTTCAAAAAACCCGATAAAAAAATTATAATAATTTTAAGTTCATTTCTCCTTTTGTTCGCTGCGGGGTTTATTTTGTACGACGGTTATACTTATCAATCAACCGATGATGCTTATGTTGAAAATTTATACGTCCAACTTGCTCCTAAGGTTCGAGGAGAAATTAAAAAAGTTTATGTTGAAGATAATCAATATGTCAATAAAGGTGATTTAATCGCCGAAATTGACGACAGGGATTATTTAATTGAATATAATCAAGCCAAGGCCCAATATGAAAAAGCTCTTTATGCGCAAAAAAATGCAAAAGCAAGATTAAAAGCCGTAAATACGGAACTTAATACCGCAAAAGAGGATGTTTCAAGGTATAGCGCTTTGTATAAAGAAGGTGCAATTTCAAAGCAAACTCTTGATAATGCAATTTCAAAACAAGAAACTTATACCGCAAATCAAGTCCAAGCAACTCAAGCCGTTTTATCGGATAAACAAAATAATGTTGCAAACGCCGAAATTGATGCTCTAAGGGCGCAAATGGAAAGAGCTGAGCTTAATCTCGAATATACTAAAATTTATGCTCCCGAATCGGGAACCGTTTCAAATAAAAGAATAATGACGGGAACTTATATTCAAGCAGGTTCTCCGATGTTATCCATTGTACCCGATGAAGTTTGGATTGTTGCAAATTTTAAAGAAAATCAGGTAGGAAAAATGAAGCCTAATCAAGAAGTTATAATTAAAATCGATTCTTACCCGAACGTTAAATTTAAAGGAAAAATTGATAGTATCCAGCGCTTATCGGGGGCGAAATCAAGTCTTTTTCCGCCCGAAAATGCAGTAGGCTCTTTTGTAAAAATTGTTCAACGAATACCGGTTAAAATTACTTTTGACGAGTTACCCGATAAAACCAAATATAATATTATTCCCGGAATGAGCGTCGTACCTAAGGTTAAAGTCAGGTAATCCGAATTAAACTTTTTATTGTACAATATATTTATCTTTTGCGCCCGTAGCTTAATAGGATAAAGCGTTGGTCTCCGAAGCCAAAGAGAATGCGTTCGAATCGCATCGGGCGTGAATTTAAAATATAATGCTTTAGGAGGGTAGCATGTTAAAAACTTTACAAAAAATAAGCGGATTTTTATCCTCTAAAACGTCAATTTTTATAATCTTAATTTCCGTTGTCACATATTTTTGTCCGAATCTTTTCGGTTGGGTAAAAGGGAATGTGCAAACGGTTATCCTCGGAATAATCATGCTTACGATGGGTATGACTTTATCCGTAGAAGATTTTAAAATTCTTGTTAAACGTCCTTTCGATATCGGAATAGGTGTATTTGCGCAGTACCTTTTTATGCCCTTTATTGCCGTTTTTCTTGTGCATTTTTTTAATCTGCCCAAAGAAATTTCAATAGGTTTAATTTTGGTAGGTTGTTGCCCCGGCGGTGTTTCGTCAAATATAATGTCTTATCTTTGCAGGGGTGATGTTGCTTTTTCTGTCGGAATGACTACGGTGTCAACCTTGATTGCGCCTGTTTTAACCCCTTCTTTAGTTTATTTTTTAGCGAAAGAATCGGTTGATGTTGATGTTTTAGGAATGTTTCAATCGGTATTAATCGTTACGATTTTACCCGTTGCGACGGGAATTTTTCTAAATTATACGTTTGGAACAAATAAAATGTTTCCTGAAATTTGCAAAATAATGCCGGGATTTTCGGTTATCGGCTTAGCCTGTATAGTGGGCGGAGTAGTTTCGCATTTTGGCGATACGTTTATGAAATCAAGTTTTGTGATTTTTACTGCCGCATTCTGTCATAATTTATTAGGCTACATTGCAGGGTTTTTGACGGGTGTAATTACTAAAATGTCAACTGCGAAAAAAAGGACGATTTCTATTGAAGTCGGCATGCAAAATGCGGGTCTTGCAACCGTATTAGCCGTAAAACATTTTTCAAATATTCCTGAAGCCGCAATTATTTCTGCCGTTTCTTGCGTATGGCACTCTGTATCGGGTACGATTTTGGCAAATTTATTCGTATTGAAAGACAAATTTTTAAAAAAATAATTATATTGTAAACTTCAATCATGTTTGGTATGGTAATTTATGCAATTACTTACGGTAATTGCAACAATGTTTGGTTTAAAAGATTGGATGAAAAATGTTGCGACAATTTATGCCTTTTATTTTGCTTACGATTTCAAATGTTTTTATGACATTTGCATGGTACGGGCACTTAAAATTCAAATCGGCACCGCTTTTTATTGTTATAGTCGTAAGCTGGGGAATTGCTTTTTTGGAATATTGTTTTCAGGTTCCCGCAAACAGAATAGGGCACGAATTTTTTTCCGCAGCACAGCTGAAAACCGTACAAGAAATTATCACCCTTGTTGTTTTCAGCCTTTTTTCGGTACTTTATCTTAAAGAAGAATTCAGATGGAATTATTTAATAGGATTTTTGTTTATAATTCTTGCCGCATTTTTTATTTTTAAAAAATGGTAATTAAAAATAAAAAACCCTTGCTTTTAAAAGCAAGGGGGTTAAATTTTGGTTTTTGTTCCTCTTTTTGTGTTGTGGTAGTTAGGGTTTTTCTCTTTGTTCCTCGTATTTTGCGGTTTTTTCTCTCTTTTTGCTCTCTTTTTATGTGGTTTTTTGGTTTTCTCTAATTCTCTCTTGTACTTATATAAAGTTTTGTATGACAAAAATATTGCTTTTTTATATACTTATATTGTAATATTTCTTAATATTATATTTAATCGACTCGGAAATGAATGTTTAAGATATGTTACAAAAACTAAAGTTTTTACAATTAAACCCGTTATAATTTTTTAGATAAGATAAGGGGTTGCCGCACCACAAAAGGCAAAGAAGTTGATTAAATGATTGATTTAACCATAGATATTTCTTATTTGTCACGTTACTACGGACTTTCGAGCATTCTTCCGTACGGAAATTATAATGTTCAAAATCAGCCTCAAGTAACGGAATCCGGCGAAGAACCCTTAACAATCGTAACCGAAGAAGGACAGGTGACGGTTGATCCCGTTTTGCTTCAAAAACTTTTGCAAGACCCCGATAAACTTGCAAAAATAATGAAGCTTGAAGAACCGAATAACAGATATTTGATTATCCAACAATTGAACGAAGAAGATTTGCTGAAACTTTTACCGTATTTGAACAGCGAAGAATTATCCTTTGGGCTTCAATATTTCACCATGGAAGGATTGAACGAATTAATGGTTCAACTTCCGCAAGAGCAATTAATTGATTTATTGCTCGTTCATTTTACCATGGAAGATGTTGTTCCTTATATGGAAACGGGTGAAATGAACAGGTTTTTTGAAAGCACTCATCTCGAAAAAAGAGATGTTATGGAATATTTGGCAGGCATGGAATACGGTAAGTTTCAACAGCTCATGATGAATCAATTCGGCGCCGAATTTGAAAATAAGTCTGCCGATGAATACCTTGATTTTATTAATAATATGGAAGATGATGAATATAAAAGATTTCTTCAAAACTTGCAGGTTAATGAAAAAATGGAAGCAATAGCAGGACTTTGCACCATAAATCCTGATTATTACATGGAATTTGATAATAATGTTTTGGCACGCCCGATGACGCAGCTTCTTGAAAAACAGGATTTAATCAAGACTATGCAAACCCTTGATCCTGAATTTTTGGCTCCTATGGTGGAACAATTACCTAAAGATTTAATTCAAGTCGTTGCAACGCAAATTGACCATAATGATTTTGCGGAATTTTTATCGGGAGATTTCCCCGAATTGCTTATGAAAATGCTTGCGGGGTAGTTTAATTAAAAATATGACATAAAATTGTTTTAAGAGTATAATATTTTTATGAAAAAAATATTATTAACTCTTTTGGTTTTTTGTTTCAATTTACCCGTTTTTGCAAATAGCGAAGTTATAACCGTTATTGCAGACAGTCATGTTTCAATTAACAAGAAAGATGAACAAGCGGCAACTCCCGCTACGTTGCGATTACTTCAAACAATTTCGCAAGTGAATAAAGATTCGAGCAACTGTGTTATTTTTCTCGGAGATAACGTTAATTCTCCAAACAGGTTGAACGTTGCACTTTTTGCAAAAGCAATCAATAAAATAAAAAAACCGGTGTATGTAGTTGCGGGTAATCGTGATATCGGAAAAAAAGGCGGATTGGACCAAAAAGAGTATTATAGAATTGTTAATAAATTTTCAAAAAATAAAGTAAAAAAAGCGCCTTCGTATATTAAGCATGATGATTTAATTTTTATTTTTATGTATGGCGTAAACGAAACCGTACCGACGTTTAGGGGAAATTATAGAACGTCCGAGCTTGAATTTTTGAATAAAACTTTGACAAAATTCTCCGATAAAAAAGCAATTATTTTCCAACACTTTCCGATTGTTCCCCCAAAAGAAGATATCGATAAAACTCCTTATAAGCCTGAAATGTATTTAGCCGAACTTCAAAAACACAATAATGTTCTTGCGGTTGTATCGGGACATTATCATTTTGAAAATGTTATCGAACAAGCGGGAATTAAACACATAAGCGTTGCTTCTCTTGCATTGAACGGCGAATACGAACAATTAAAAATATTTAAAAATAATGACGGCTCTTATTCCGTAACGACAAAAATTATTGAAGCGGATTAATTCGAATATTTTATGTCTTTTTTAAAACATAAAATAAGGCGCATTAATCTTTTGCATGCTTTAGCGGTTTAATTGTTCATAATAAGGCATACGGCATAATTTGCATTTATTCGATTTTGATTGTTTACGTTTATAAGTAAACGGGGATTTATTTAAAGCGTATCGGCGAATTTTGAGTATTAATTTTCTAATCTTGCATATACGGGATTTTGGGCAACTATTTTTCTTATTTCATTACCTGCCCCGTTATCTCTTGCGTTTAGTTTTGCAATGTAATTTTCTCTTTTAACAAGCGGATGCTTGACGAGTGCAACAGATCTGTCCCGTCTTACAAAAGCGTTCCAGGTTGAAACCTCTTTAAGCCATGCTCTTGTTTCTTCCGCTCTTGTATTTGTCATAGTGTGGTGTTGGCTTTCATGTGCTATTAAACAGGCAATTGCTTCCGTCGGCGCTCCTTTATGTTCTGCGTTAATATAGATGATAAGTTTTTTGCCGTCTTGCGTTCGTGTTGTAACCGCTTCGCAGTCCTTTGCTCCGTATATTGTCATATCTCTGAATAAAATTCTTATCGGCTGACCCGTTGAATTATTTCCGTTTAAAATCGCTATAACGTCCGTTTTTCCTATGCTCTCAAGTGCGTTTAATGCGGCGGTAATTTCCGAGTTTTTGGAGATGTTTGAATAATCCCCAGCAATCCCGAGAGTGGTTGTGAGGAAAATCGTAACTATAAAAATAATTAACGATAAAATCTTTTTCATCTACACAAAGTCCGCCAACTTTGTTTAGTATAACGGCAAATTATCAAAAAACTTTAAAAAAAATTCTACTATTTTTACAAAAATTAATATAAACTCTTAAAACCCTCTTGTTATCCATAAAATTCATCCTCAAAAAAGTTTAAATTAAGTTTATCACAAGCGGGAAATGTTACTTATGTTAAGCAAAAAACAATTTTTTGGGGTGCTTTGCCCTGTTTTTCTGTGTTTTTTATTTTCTCAAATTTTTTCTTTTGCAAATATAGTTAATTCTCAGGAAGATTTTTATATAACCGAAAGCGATATAAAAAATGCCGTTCCGACACCAAAAGAAGTTAATTTAACAAAAAAGAACAACCATGACCTTGAAGTTATGGAACAAAGACATTTTGGGAAAATTTACGATTATGACGAACCAAAATACAGAGTTGCAAAACTTGAGCAGTATCTTTTAAAAAGAACTTGGGAATATTCAAACCTTCAAGACAGAATGAACAGGTTAAAACTTGCAAGTCAAAGAAAAATGCTTGCGGGAACAAGTATTCCCCCTTCTTTAAGACAGCATTTTTCTCCGAAAAGAATACAAAACGATTCAACGCCCACAAATGAAAATGAAGATAATTTAGGGCTCATAGACGGACTGTTAAAGCTCTATGCGCCTGATATTTATTACGGTTGGTCGGAACATAAAAGAAGAATGTATGATGTTTATGATAATGACGGATAGATTAAAAATTAAACCTGTACTCGCCGATTTTTTTATTGTTTTCAAGCGTTATTTCGTTTTTATAAAATCTTTCTTTGAGCCAATTTAATCTGTATAAAATTTCAAGAGTTAAAATTTCCCTTTCGGGATTATTATTTTGCGCCGTTTTTAAAATTAAAATTTGTTCGGTTAAGATATTATAAACGTAAATAAAGCCGCCCGCTCCCACTTTTGAAATTAAATTTTTATCAAGCAGCATAATTTTTGTATCGGTTCTGAGTGAAAAATCGTCCCTTCCGCCGATAATTCGGGGGTTATTTTTATACGCTTCGGTTAAAAAAGAATTTTCTTTATATAAATTTAAAAACATTTTTGCAATATTGTTAAGTTTCATTCCGTAAATCGGCATTAAACAACCGTCTGTGCTTAAAATCAAATCTTTTGTTTCGGATAATTTTATTAAATTTTCTCTTATTTTTATTTGTGCGGGGTGATTAACGTTAATGTAGTCTGTTATATCCAAATTGTGATAAATGCAGTATGAAAGTATCATGCAGTGTTTGCCCGAACAATTATTATGAAGCCTTGATTTCCCTTTGAATTTTGAAGTGTTTAACGGAGCAATTTCAGGACATAATAAATGTTCTTCTCTTAATTTTATTTTATTTAAAATTGATTTAATAAGTTCTATATGATATTCTTCTCCGGCATGGGAAGATTGCATAATTGCAAGTTCTTTTTCCGTAAAATTAAAATAATCTCTTATATTTTTATTTATCAATAATGCCTGAACGGGTTTAAAAAGGCTTCTCAACCAAAAAAAGCCGTCTTGAAACGTGCCGTTGCCTTTAATTAATCCGTTTTTATCGTAAATTCCGAATATTGCATAAAACGTATTGTCGGGGTAATCTGACCTAAATGATGTCAGAAGCGGTTTATAGTCCATAAAAGGAGGTATGTTCAAAATAGTATGTCCTTATTAATTAATATTTAAAAGTTTTCTTAATCTTCCTTTTAAAATTCTGTTTTCTTCATCAAGCCTTTTAATTTCTTTTTGGAGCCCGCTTAAAACGGTTTGATTGGTTTCCTGATTTTCGCTGTTAACAAGCGATAAGCCTACGCCCATTGTAAAGCGCCTTTTTGCATCTTCTTTAAAGGCGAGTAGAATTTTTATGTCCTTTTCGATAATTAAACCCAATTGTATCATTAATTCCGCAATTTTAACCTGTCTGCCCGCTGCAATTCGGTCTTTTTGTATTCTTAAAACGTCATCAAGTTGTTTTATATCTATTTTTCCGAGTTTTCTCAAAATTTCGCCCGTTCTTATTCTTCCTGCCAAAAATTGTGCCAAGGCATAAATTCTGTCATTTTTCGGAAGTTCGATAAACCCTAATTCAACAGAGCGCACAAAGACAAAACAGGTTTGCGCAAAAGTCCAATAATTGGAAAGCGTTATTTCAAAAAGGTCATGTTCTTGAGTACAATGTTCAATGAACGAGTGAAACTCTTTCGGGAGTGTATTTGCCGAAGATGAAAATTCGGATAAGCCTTGTCCGGTCAGTTTTGGAACATAATATTGCATTAAATTGTCTTCAAGCATAACATCCATAAATTCTGCAAGCTCAACTCTTAATCTGTCCCTTGTTTTAAGATAAAATACCTGTTTTACCCATAAAGGCATTACATAAACGTTGTTATAAAAAATTTCGGATACGGGCTGTTTAGACAAAATTTACTCCTTACTGAATTAATTTATACTAATTTGAATAAAAATTCCTAACTTCTATTTTAAAACAATATGCAAAAATATGGTATACTTTAACAGTATGGAATTAAATTTATCAAGCAAAAAAGTAACAGGTGCAATTTCCCTTTTTTCAAACGGTTTTTTGACCGCTCTTAAAGTTTTGACAGGAATTTTAACGGGTTCTATCAGCCTTTTATCGGAAGGTATGCACTCTTTTGGTGATTGTCTTGCTTCTTTAATTGCTTTTTATTCCGTTGTTGAATCGGAAAAACCTGCAGATTTTGAGCACCAATTCGGTCATGGAAAATTTGAGGATTTGGCGGGATTTATTGAAGCATGTCTTGTTATAGTAAGTGCTTTTTTTATTATATTTGTCGCTTTTAAAAACATTATAACAAAAGGGCATAACCATGAATTTTCCGCAGATATAGCACTTTATGCCATTATTTTTTCTATCATAATAAATTTTATTGTCGGTATTTATGTCACAAGGATAGGTGAAAAAACCGATTCAAGCGCTCTTATCGGGGACGGTTTCCATATTTTAAGCGACGTTTATTCTTCTTTGGGAGTGTTTTTCGGTATATTGGCGGTTAAATATACGGGCTTTTATATTTTAGACCCTCTCATTGCAATAATAACCGGTTCCATGATTTTAAAAACGGGATTTTCTCTGTTTGTTAAAAGCACTTCAAATCTTCTTGACGTCAGTTTACCCGAAGAAAATCTCGAAGTTATTCAAAGTGTTTTGGAAGAATACAAAAAAGAGGGATTATTGGGTGTTAAAAGGATAAAAACTTCAAAATCGGGAAGTACAAAAAATATAGTTCTTGTAATTTATTTGTGTCCCGATACTACTCTTGCAAAAACCCATACTCTTTGCGATAAAATAGAAACAAGGCTTGAAAAAGAATTAAACCATACAAACGTTATTATCCACAGCGAACCCTACGGAAGCTGATTATTTTTCCTTTCCTGCGAGTTGTCCGCATGCCGCATCGATATCTGCGCCTCTTTCAAGTCGTATCGTAACTTTTTTGCCCGATGATTCCAAAATATATTTAAAAAGCATAATATCTTTTTTGTTTGGTTTTTTATATTCGGTATCACAAACGGGATTATAAGGAATTAAATTGACGTTGCATTTTAAATCTTTCATATATTGAGATAATAAAACTGCCATTTCTTTCGTATCGGTTAAACCTCCGATTAAAATATACTCCAGCGTAATTCTTTTTCCCGTTTTATCGGTATAAAATTTAAGAGCCTTTTTTAGTTCATCAAGATTATATTTACTTTCAATCGGCATAATTTCTTTTCGTATGTCGGATTTTGCGCTGTGAAGCGAAATCGCAAGTGTCGGAATTAATTCCTTTTCCGCTATTTCTTTAATTTTTGGAATAATTCCCGATGTTGAAACGGTTATTCTTCGTATTCCGATTTGTAATTTTGAATTAATAATTTCTATTGCTTTATATACGTTTTCAAAATTGTAAAACGGCTCTCCCTGCCCCATAAAGACAACGTTTGTAACTTTTAAGCCCGTATCTTTTTGAATTGCTAAAATTTGTTCAACTATTTCGTAAGGAAGAAGATTTCTGATAAATCCTCTTTTTCCCGTTGCGCAAAATTTGCACCCCATGGGGCATCCTACTTGAGAACTTACACAGGCGCTTAAATTTCCCCTGTTATCAAACCTCATCAAAACACATTCCGCAACGTTCCCGTCGTTATATTCGAGAAGATATTTTATTGTGCCGTCTTTACTTATTTGTTTTGTTTTAATTTTAATATCCGTTATAACGGCTGTCTGTTTTAATTTTTCTCTTAAATCTTTTTTTATATTTGTCATTGAATCAAAATCTTTTGCGGATTTATTGTATATCCAGGACAAAAGCTGGTCTTTGGCGAATTTTCTGTCATCTTTATCGGATAAAAATTCACTTAATTCTTCATCGGTTAATTTTGTTAAAACAATTTTTTCTTTCATAATTAAAAATTTTAACATAAAATGGAATTATGGAAAAAGTAAATATTATAGGAGCAGGACTTGCAGGCTCCGAAGCCGCATTATATCTTGCAAATAACGGAATAAAAGTAAAACTCTTTGAAATGCGCCCGAAAAAAACAACGGGAGCGCATAAAACTTCTTATTGCGCCGAGTTTGTATGTTCAAATTCACTCGGAGCGATTGCCCTGACTTCTGCTTCAGGGCTTTTGAAAGAAGAAATTCGTCTTTTGGGTTCAACTTTAATCAAAGAAGCGTTTATTGAAAAAGTCCCTTCCGGAGCTTCCTTATCAATTGACAGAGTGGGTTTTTCAAAAAAAATTACGGATTTAATTAAAAATAATCCCAATATTGAATATATCGAGGAAGAAGTTTTGTCAATTCCGAAAGATGAGATAACCCTCATTGCAACGGGACCATTGACGAGCGAAGATTTTTCAAAAGCAATTATTCAAGAAACCGGAAGCGAAAATTTCAAATTTTTTGATGCGATAGCGCCTATCGTAAAAAAAGACTCCATAAATTTTGATAAAGCATTTTTTGCTTCCCGTTGGGACAAAGGGGAAGCTGATTTTATAAACTGCCCTATGACAAAAGAAGAATACGAAAATTTTTATCAAATTTTAACAACGGCTGAAACAATCGAATTAAAGGATTTTGAAGCTAAATACTTTGAAGGCTGTATGCCTGTTGAAGTTATGGCAAAGAGAGGAATAGATACGTTAAGATTTGGCCCTATGAAACCGGTCGGACTTTTTGATAAAAGAACACCGACGGAATTTAAAAAACAGCAGTTTTATGCGGTTGTCCAATTAAGACAGGACGACAAAGAAGCAAATTTGTATAATTTAGTCGGTTTTCAAACCAATTTAAAATGGGGCGAACAAAAAAGAATGATTCAGTCAATTCCGGGGCTTGAAAACGCCGAAATCATTCGTTACGGAGTAATGCATGCAAACAGTTTTATAAACAGTCCTAAAATTTTAAATAAAACCCTGAATACAAAAAATAACGAAAAACTGTTTTTTGCAGGACAAATAACAGGTGTTGAAGGTTATACGGAAAGTATTGCAACGGGGCTTCTTGCAGGAATAAATATTTTAAGATTTATAAAAAATCTTCCGCTTATTGAACTTCCTTCAACTACAATGCTCGGTGCTTTGACATCTTATATAACATACTCTGACCATAAAAATTTCCAACCCGTAAATTCCAATTGGGGTATAGTTGATGATATTGAAGCGGATAAAAAAGTTAAAAAAGATAAAACTTTAAAAAATACCCTGCTTTCAAATCGCTCAATCAGTTGTATTCAAGATATAAAAAATGTGATATAAACAATCTGACGGATTTAAGCAATAAAAGGAGTTAATGAAAATGTATACCACCATGAAAACCATAGACAGTGCGGTTTCAAAAAATATTTTTCTTATGTTTTTTGAAAATGAGGATGGATTATCTCCCGTACAAAACGAAATAAATAAAAAGTTTTCAAATGTCATTCTTGATAATGTCATGAAAAATTTTGACCGTAAATTTTTATCTTCCATGGTTTTTCCCATTTCTTCGGGAGAAAAAATTATTGCCTTAGGGCTTGGTAAAAAAGAGGAATTTACTCTTGATAAATTAAGAGAAACGGCATCAAAAGTATCTTCCCTTGTCAAATCTGATACAATCGATACTGCGGCAATTGAACTTGTTGATGTTGAATTTGATAAAAAAAGATTGTTTGCAACGACTTCAATCGGCGTAAATATGGGAAACTATAAATTTGATAAATACAAAACAAAAAAACAGGATTTAATTAAAACTCTTGAAATTATTATTAATTATAACGATATTTTAATTCAAGACGGCGAAAATATTTCAAACATCGTAAATTCTTCAATGGATTTTACCAAAGATTTGGTTTTTGAATCCGCCGAAGTTATGACTCCTTCCAAAGTTGCCGAAATTGCAAAAGATATGGCGGAAGAATTAAATCTTGAAATCAAAGTTTATGACAGGGAAGAACTGAAAAAAATGAATTTCAATGCTTTTCTTGCCGTAGGACAAGGAAGTATTCAAGAGCCAAAATTTATACACATAGTTTATAAAGGAAAAAATCCAAAGAAAAAAATTGCGCTTATAGGAAAAGGTATTACGTTTGATTCCGGAGGTCTTGATATTAAGCCTGCAAGCTCAATGCTTACCATGAAAACCGATATGACGGGATGTGCGACGGTCTTAGGGGTAATAAGAGCAATTGCGCAATTAAAGCCTGATATTGAACTTCATTGTATGTCCGCATTGTGCGAAAATATGCCGTCGGGTTCAAGTTATAAAGTGGGTGATGTATTAATTTCAAAATCAAAAAAAACAATTGAAGTAGATAATACGGATGCCGAAGGAAGGCTTACTCTTGCGGATGTTTTAACTTATGCGGATGAAATCAATCCTGATGAAGTGATTGATATAGCAACTCTGACGGGTGCCGTTATTGTTGCTTTAGGAAACAATATAACGGGAATTATGGGTAATAATCAGGAACAAATCGAAGAATTCAAAAAATCCGCAAACGAAACGGGCGAAAAAGTTTGGCAGCTTCCGATTTATGAAGATATGCAGGAAAATTTAAAATCCGATATCGCAGATATGAAAAACACAGGTTCAAGATATGCGGGCTCAAGCGTTGCGGGCAGATTTCTCCAAAACTTTACCAAATCAAAAAAATGGCTCCATATTGATATTGCGGGAACCGCCTATATCGATAAACCGTATAAAGAGTTTCAAAAAGGCGCAACTGCCGTTATGCTCAGAAGTTTAATCAATTATCTGTTAAAAAATTAACAAAAATTAATAAAACATACACGAAGTAACAAATTTTTTTGTTGCTTCGTTTTTTATTGTGTAGTAAAGTGAAGTCGGGTTGATTTTAAATGGAAGTTAAATCAAACGGAAACAATATACCTCAAGACGCATATAAAGCTGCAGGTTTAGGCGCAGCCGCTTTTGGTGCGGGTACTTCCATTGTTCAAAATGACCGCCTTTCCACTCTTGCAAAGAAAACCGTTGAAGCTGCATGCAGTAATAACTCAGCGGATTTTGATACTTTTGTATCGAAAAACGCTTCCGTTAAAAAAGCTATACAAACGGGTAAAAAAGGCTTCTTCGGAAAATTAAACAAGGCTCTCGGTCAAAATTGCGAAAAATCGGGAGAAAAAGTTCGGGGCGTTGTAGCTGAAGTTCTGGGCGAATATGGAAAGAAAGCGGAAAATACCCTTGCAGAATTCGTTCCGAAAGAAAAATTATCGGAAAAAGCTGCTCAATACAGAGATAAACTCTTTATTGACGATGTTAAATCTTCTTTAAGCAAAGCGACAAGAGCTTCAAGAATGTTGGCTTTAGGCGCTGCTGTTTTAGGCGGCGTTATAGCAGGTTCGATTGCAAGGGAATTTTCAATCCGAAAAAGCAATAAAAATATTGTCAATGAAAAAGAAACTTCCCCTGATACACAAGTGCAAAAAGAATCAATATCCCCGCTAAAAGCTGAATCCCCCGTTCAAGACAAAACAAGCGATGAAAAAATAATTAAAGCCGAAAAAGAAATTGACGATGAAGTTTCTTCAATAGAAAAAGATATACCTGCCTTAAATGACAATGATTACAATGCCTGTGAGGCTTAAATTTTAATTTCTTTTAAAATAAATTAATTTTAAAAAGCGGTTTAAAATATCCGCTTTACTTATTTATTGCAGATGCAATCTCTTTATCCAAATGTAAATCGAGCTGATTGAAAGGAATTGAAATTCCTAATTCATCAAACTTTTCTTTCACCATTATTCTGAAATGCCTTTGAATAAGCCATTGTTCATGGGTTGTTGTTTTTAATCTTACTTTTAAATTAATCGAAGAATCTCCGAATGAATCAATTGCAAAAATATCCGCATCGCCTAAAATGTAGGGAGAATATGTCGGACTGTTTTTGAGTTCTTCGCATAAATCTTTTAAAACTTCTACAACATGCCTGATATCCGAATTGTAAGAAACGGGGATTTCCACTATCGGGTTTGAAAATTCTCTTGTGTGATTTATAACTTTATCTACGAGTCCGTTTCTTATAAAAAATACATCTCCGCTTAAAGAACGTATTCTTATCATTGCAAGGTCAACTTTTTCGACGGTTCCCGTTGAATTATCAATCGTGATATAATCACCCACTCTTACTTGTCCCGTTACAAGAATGATTAAACCCGTTATAATGTCTTCGACAAATCTTTTTGCGCCAAAACCTATTGCAACACCGAAAACTCCTGCCGTTGCCAAAATAGGTTTCATATTAACGCCGACGGCTTCAAGAAGATTGGTGAGGAAAAATAACGATACGACCGTATTAATTATAGACCTTAAAAGGAACTTTATCGTTGAATATTGCCGTTTTGTTTCATAATCGTCAATTCTTGAAACAATTTTTGTAAAAAATAATTCAATTATCTTTTTAATAACCTTTAAGAAAACTATAAAAAGAATAAACTCAACCGTTATTCTTGTTACGAATACCCAGTTTAGTTTTTGCATTATATCGGAAAGCTCTATCATCTTTTCCCCTTTAAAATCGCATCGGATACAAAAATTATACCTGAGATACCCCCAAAATCAACCTCGAGATTAATAATTTTTTTTCAAAAAATAACTAAACTTATAAAAGATGAGGTAAGAGAAAAATATATGAAAATGCGTGAATCCAACTACATAACAGACCCCTCTCTAAAAAGAGCGGATGAATATATGGAAATGAATATGCCGAAAAAAGCCGTAGGCGAATATTTGCAATCCATGTTTAAAAAAGATGTAAACATTAAATCTTATTTGGGCGTATCAAGGGCATACAGAGAACTTCAACAGTACGATAAAGCCGTTAAGCACCTTGAAAAAGCCAAAAAAACATCCGCATTTGATTATGAAATTTATTACGAATTAGGGCTTTGCCATTTGTTAAATTCGGATTTTTACCTTGCAAACAAAAATTTTAGAAAAACAATTAAACTAAACCCTGATTTTTACGATTCTCAAATTCAATTGGCAATTTCTCATGAGCTTATGGATGAGCCTGAAATGGCTTTTAAAATTTATGAAAAAATTATTGAAGAAAATCCTTATCACATTGTTGCGCATAACCACAAAGCGGGATTATTGATGACCTTTGGAGAATTTGAAGAAGCCGCAAGGGTATTTTTTCATATTCTTGCGATTGATAGCGACTATTCAAGGGCGTATTTGGGGCTTGGAATTTGTTTTGATAAAATGGAAAAATATTCTAATGCCGTAAGGTTTTATAAAAAATACATCGAAAGAAACCCGAAATCAGAAACAACAAAATCAATTGCTTCAAGAATAATTGATATTGTTCAGGCAACGGGAAAAAGAGAAGATTGCAATTTAAGGGTTGCAAAATAGGCGAATATGCTAAATAATATGTATGGTAGGTATTTTTTGAATGAATAACGGGATTCCCCCTTTAAAAAAATCTGCTTTTACGCTTGCGGAAACGTTAATAACTCTTTCGGTAATCGGGATTGTTGCCGTTCTTGCAATTCTTGGCGTACAGGGCTCGATTATGGATAATGTAAGAACAAAACATACCATAGTTGCTAAGCATAAATTTGCAAAAGCAATGGAACAAATGGGGTTAAATAATAACATAGGCCCCTACTACGGCAGTTCTTCGGATGCCACAAAGCAATTTGTCGACACTTTTAACAATTATTATAAAACGGTTAGAACATGTGATAATGAACATTTGGATGAATGTTTCGGATATAAAGAATTTAAGTTTCAAAACGGAAGTACCTACGATATTACAAAAGCAACGAGCGGCAAAGTTTTTCAAGGCGAAGGCGGCGCTTTGGGCGATGATTATGATTCCGATACGGTCGGAATAATCGGACTTGACGGCACGAGGTTTATTGTTTCCTTTAATAAAAACTGCAAAGAAGTACCCTCTAAAGTATACGAATGGACTGATGAAACAAACCATGAAGCCATGGTGTGCGTTGCTGCGGTTATGGATATCGACGGCAATAAAGCGCCGAATACCGTAGGTAAAGACGTAAGTTTTTTGGGAAATGCTTACAGTATCGGAAAAAATTGTGTTTTTGAAGTTGACGATATTTGCGCAGGCGCTTTTATACCCTTAACTCCCGTTTCTTATTCGGAATGTATGGCAAATAAATCGGCATGGGGCTTACAGTATTGCCAAGGCGAAGGAAAAACAACTTCTCAGCAGGCTTCTTCCTATGATTCTTATGCGGCAGCCGCTAAAGCATGCGGCACAAAAGCTAATATGTTAAATTCAACCGAAATATGCAAAGTTATGGCAAGTTCATACAGCAGAAGTTTAAGCTATACAAGTTCTAACGGCGGAGGGTGTTCGGGGTATTATAACTCGGGAACTCTTGCAAGTTTGGGCTTAAGTGAATCATCAAGCGACGCTTATGTTTGGGCAAATTATGACGAATCCATGAATGCTTCTTCAAATGCAATCGGAAAATACATTATTTTTGATAATTCAAGAATAGGAAACGGCACTAAAACAAGAAATAATTATTCTATGACTGCGTTTGCAATTTGCAGAATGTAAAACTGTGTTTTAAGCCCTTTTGAGTGCGAACATGTGAAATATATTCGTTTTCTTTTGCACAACTTTAAATTTAAAACTTTTTTGGAATTTTTTGCAAAAAAAAACCGACATAGTCGGTTAAATTTACCACATATTAGAGAGAGGAATTAGAGAGAGAAACTTTTTCCGCAGTAACCAATCAATTACTTTTGATTGATTACATTAGTACTATTCCCCGATTTATTAAATTTATAACATTTCCGGTATTTTTATTTTACATTTCTTAATAATTGATATTGAGTTGAATTTTTGTTTGGTATAAAATCGCAAACGTTATGATGAAAGAATTTCTTTTTGCAAAAATCCACAGAGCTACCGTAACCGACGCTAACCTTAATTATGTCGGTTCAATTACGATTGATAAGGCTTTACTAAAAGCGGCGGATATCAGAGAAAATCAAAAGGTTGAAATTTTAAACGTAAATAACGGTGAAAGGTTTCATACATATGTTATTGAAGGCGAAGAAAATTCGGGATGTATCTGTTTGAACGGCGCTGCCGCAAGAAAAGTTCAAAAGGGCGATATTGTCATTATAGTTGCTTATGCGCTTTTGAATGAAAAAGAAATTGAAACTTTTTCCCCGAAAATAGTACATGTTAATTCTAAAAACCAAATACTATAAGTGTAGATTTTACAAACTTTTGTAAACTTATTTTTAAAAATTTAGCAATTTTTTTTATTCATCTTCGTTTAATACCATGTCTATATCAGTCAGATAGTCTTGTTGCGGATAAGTAATGAAGGTTAACAACGTACAACAATATAGCGTAAGCTATAATAATCAATGTGATTATAAAAACAAAAAACAAGCTTCACCCTCTTTCGGGAGCGGTTCTTTGGCTGTTACCTTTTGGGATTCCATTGCAAGAGGCGGTTTTGCTGCTTCTTTTACCGTTCAGGATATGGCGGGAACAAACTTCCCGAGAACATATCAAGCACTTCAAAGAAATAAAGATTTAACGGGTGAAAACAATTATAAAGCTGCGGCAGAAGTTGCCATAAGGGAATTTACGACAGGTCCTTCCATGTGTGCAATTCCGATTTTTGTTCTCGCAGGTGCAAAAAAACTTTCAGGAAGCGCCAACGAAGTTCCGATTGAACACATTGAAGCCTTTTCGAATGAGATGAAAGGTGTTATGAAAGGTGTTCCGATTACGGAAACTACGACTGTTGAAGGCTATGCAAAAGACGTTAAAGCTAATTTCTATGAAAAAATGTTTAAAATGGCGCTCACAACCGGAGAGATGTCGGATAAAGAAAAACAAATCATAGAAGAAAGAGCAAAAAGACTTGCAGGCTTGCTTCAACAATATGATGAAGCCCCGAGCCGAAATTTTATTAAACAGTTTTTTGATAAAAAATTAATCCAAAAAGGTGTAAATGGGGCACCTGATGTTGAAATTAAGGCGAAAGACCAAATTTTTTCGGAAATAATCCATGAATTTTCCGATGCCAAAAAGAAACTTACAACCGATTATACAACTCTTTTGTCTTCGGATATGAACGGCACGCTTAAACCAAAATCCATATCCTCTTTGGTGAAAGATTTTTCCAATTTCGGAAATGACGCAGTAACCACGCTTCAAAAAGAATCAAAGGACGGCGGACTTGCTTCATTGGGAATAAAATACAGTTCATTTATGGATGAATTTAAAAAGCGACGTGTCGGCTCAAAATTTTTAACCAATGTTCTTATGGTAGGTGCTACATCGTTATTTATCGTCCAAATTCCGAAAATGTACACCCTTCATAAGACAAACCCCGAAACGGATGTTTTCAGACTTCAAGAGCAGCAAGGAAGCGAGGTAAAGAATGTCAATAAATAGAATTACTTCATTCGCTTCCAATGTAACGGGAAAAATCGGCGAAACAATCATTAATTCTACTTCTGACCCTAAAAATGCGGGCAATATTTTAAGAAAAGTAAACGGCGTAATTCAAGGCGAAGGAATTAACCCCGGTAGAGGCGCATACCACTTTATGATGTGGGGCTGCGTTATTGTTCCGAGGCTCCTTGAAGCAAGAGAACCCGATGAATTCAGGGAAATTTTAACAAGAGATGTAACGACCGTTGCAACGATGCTATTTGCAATGAAAGGTATTAAAGCAGGCATGTGCGCTTCCGCTCAAAAAGAAGCCGGCATGAATCTCGTAAGCGATACCGTAGGACATGATGCAGGTACATTAAAAAGGCTTGCGGGCTATATTAATCCCGAAGGCGGAATTATGCCTTTGCAATCCGGTGAAATCGTTGCAAGATATTCTAATATTAAAGATAAAGAAACCCTTTTAAATATGTTGAAAACTCTCGATAAAGAGGGCGGACACATAGGAAAAATGTTCTCCGTTGAAAAACAGGAAGGCATTTTTGATAAGGTTAAAAGATTTATAACAAATGATAAAAGCGAAAAATCAACTCCGCTTTTAGACGCTGCCGCAAAGATGTTTCAAGTTTCAAACAAGGAAGAGCTTGCAAAAATGTCTAACGCCGATCTTATAAAAGCTGTGGAAAAGGTTGATTCCGCTAATCCGGAAGCATATCAAGGCATGTTAGAAATAATCGGAACGTCAAGTGTTAATGCTGCCAAACAAGCGGGCATGCGAACAACGGAAGGTATTTTAAACAAAGCAGATAACCCGATAACCGATTATGCAAGAAGGCTTTCCGCTAACCTTGAAACGATGTCGCTTGGAGTAATCGTTGGATTTTTAGGGTTAGGATTGCCTAAAATAAATGAAATTACGACAAAGAAAAAACATTTAGGCGATAATGCCCCTGTGCAAAATCGTGCAATAAATGCGCAAAATAACGATGAACGAAACTATGCTGATTATTATGCTCACACAACGATTATCAATAAAGACAACATAAAAATCACAAGTCAAATCTACAACTCAATAGGAAAAAACAATAACGAAAATCCGTTTATAAATTTTCTTAAATAGTTTCTCTTTTTTTATTGTCAATTGTTAAAAAAGAGCTTATACTGTTAATAGTTGGTCTAGTTTTTGCAGATTTTATGTATATACAAAAGACAATCTTTGGTGCTGATTTTTTGGCATACAATGTTGTTCAAAAAAACGCCTTTACTTTGGCAGAAACTCTAATCGTCATTGCAATAATAGGAATTGTAGCCGTTATTGCAATTCTTGGCGTACAAAATTCAATTATGGATAA
>CAJOJE010000011.1 GCA_905234865.1 Candidatus Gastranaerophilales bacterium | reverse complement strand
CGTATTTTTCGCCACTTGTAAAATTTAAGGTCGGAAGTTTTATGCAAAAAGGTAGGTAATTTTTAGCAAAATTTTAGCTGACACAAACTGACACAATGCGTAGGATGCGGTGTTCCAATACTTTAACTTCCTTGTATGACTCTGCTATATTTACATTAGCGTTTGTCATACATACTTTATCAACAGGCTTTTCGCCTATGGTATCTCTTATGACCTTAAAAGCATTGGTATGAGTATTTATATAGGACTGAATATCAGAGTATATTAAAATTGCTATTTCATGTGCTTGTTTTTGGCTAATTTGGAACGCTTTAATTTTCCTCAAAGAGTTCCGAAATATCGACCTTTAAATAATCAGCAATTCTCTTTTTCCATGCAGGAAAAAATTCTTTTTTACCGCTCAATGCTTGTCTACACCACTTCTCATGGTTAAATTTTATCATGAACATAGCAAATAGGTATATTTGTATACATTTCATCCTTTTATTTTTACTATGTCCTAATCTGACATAGAGTCCGTTTATAATATTTAGGGAAAGTATAAACTTTTTCCGGATTAAATCGTTATAATAATATAAGAGATAACTATGAAAAAACTTTTACTGACTTTATTTATTTTATTTTAGTTGTAAATGTTTGTCTTGCGACAAATTCTTATGATGCTAACGGTCAAAAAACAGGAAGTTATAAACAAACTGCAAGTGGTTATAATTCTTATAATAAATATGGCTCTAAAACAGGAAGTTTTAAAATAAATGGTTCAACAACTACTCAATATAATAAATACGGTCAAAAGACGGGTTCTTTAAAAAGGAATTCTTCAGGCAGAATAATAGAATATGATAAATACGGAAGAAAAGTCGGAAGTTATAAATAATTTTAACTACAATTTATTAATGTATTAATTTAGAGATTTTTTAGATTCCTAAAAATGAAGTGTAGAAAAATAAGCATTTAGTCTGCTGCTTGTGAGCATTTGAGTTGCTCTTTTGCAATTGCCCTGTTTGGTGTATGATTTTCCGTGTTGTTATAAAAATAGCAGGTGGAAATATGATTAAATTGTTCAATAATGAAATTTCAATAAATACCGTACTTTTTGTATTGTTTGCTTTAATTTTTCTGTATTTTATGTTCACAAATGTTGATGTGGCAATTATGCTGTTTATTTCATTGGTATTTGCATGCTCTCTTAATCCGATTGTCGACAAATTAGAGAAGAAAATGCCAAGACCGGTTGCAACATGCATTGTATTATTCGGTGCGTTGTCTATATTAGGTATATTACTTGCATTTATATTTATGCTGGGTGCATATCAAATTAGTGAATTGATTAAAGAATACCCAAATTATGTTAAAAATTTGGATGAAGCGATTAAAAATAGTGCCTTGTTTCAATCAATGGGTATAACAAAAATAGACTTTGACGGAATGACTGCTTCTATGGCAAATTCTACCGAAGGTGCAATAGATTATATTATGGGATTAGTGAAAGGCATGGGCTCAAGTTTTGCTTATTGCTTAACAGGTTTAATCTTTCTGTTTTTCTTTATGCAAGATAAGAACAATATTAAAGCAACTGTTTTGAAATATTTTCCGGAGAATATAAAAGACAGAACAGAAGAAATTATTGATAATATATCCTCAAAAATGGGCGGATATGTATTTGCTCAAACAATGGCCGTATTAAGTGTTTTTGTTGTAAATGCGATTGGTTTATTAATTCTCGGGAACCCTTACGCAATATCAATTGCAATTATAGCAGCTGTTTTAGATATTGTTCCTGTTGTCGGTCCTGCAATCGCAATAGTAATTTGTTTAATAGGTGTTTATGAATTCGGTGCGAAAGTTCTCATTACAACGCTTGTTGTTATGGTTTTAGCGCAGCTTGCAGAAAATAATTTGGTCAGGCCCTATGCATTCAGTAAATTAATGGATTTACATCCGACAATTATATTCTTATCATTAATTTTAGGCGGAAAATATTTCGGATTTATCGGAGTTCTTTTCGGGCCTGCAATGGCGGCAACGATTTGCGTCTTGCTTGATGAATTATATGTAAGAAATATAAAAGATAAAGAAGAAAATATCAAATTAGTAACAAAGGAGAATAATTAACATGAAAAAATTTTTAAAAGGTATTTGTGTATTATCATTACTTGTACTATTCTCTGCTACTGCAAATGCAGCCGGCATGATTAAAGATTATCATGCATATAGAATAAAAGACCAAAATATACGAACGGTTCTCCCTATTGTGGATAATATTTTAAACAGTGAAGCAGAGGTAAAGAAGCTTGCAAGAAATGCGTATTATGCAACATACGGCGATGAACATTATTACATGAAGTTTTATCCTGCTTTGAATGATACGGATGTATATATTGTATCAGACACAGATTATGACAAAAATAATAACGGAGTTACAAATTTCTTTAAAAATCAAAATTACAAGTATGAAACATTAGAAGATAAAGAGGCTTATAAAGAATACAAGTTTGATTTTGTAGATTATGCAAGGTCGGGTGCGTTAGACGGTTTATTCACTCTGCCTGACGGTTTAAAACCGCTTAAAAAAGGTATGAATAAAATAAATGATAAACTTTCAAAAGGTAATGAAAAGACCTCTGCTATTCCGTATTCGGAAGATAACGATCCGATTGATTTAACAAAAATTGATTCGGAAGAATTTTATAATGCAGATGCTGATGTTACCGTTACAGTCAATGAATATCGTTTAAAAAACAAAGAGAATAAATATGTTCATGCATTTGAATATATTGTTAAAAACAATTCAAATTCAAATATAAAAGTAGAAAAAGTTTACTCGGAAAGACTTGCAGGATTAAAAGATATTACAACATCAACATTTGTGGATTTGGATAAATTGGATGTTGCGGACACTTTGGCAGTTCCTTTGGCAGTTGCAACGGGCGGCTTGTCATTTGGTTTTACGATTGCAAATAATGTAAGGCTTGCAAAAGTTGTGGCAGAATCTACGAGGTTTGCTCATTCACTGCCTGAAAATTATGACTTAAAAGCAAAAACTTCTATGAGAATACTTTGTTTAAAATTCAAAGATGACCCGCAGCCGCTTCAATTTACGATAAACAAAGACGGTCAAACATATCGCTTTGCATATTAAAAATTTTTAATATCGGGTTGAGTATCGGTTATTCAGCCCGATATTTTTATGGGTTAAAATATAAGAGGATAGTATTGATAAATGAAAAAACTTAAATTTTCCGTAATAATTCTTTCAGTGTTAATTGTGCTGTATTTAGGATTTATTTTTGCCGTTTCCCAATTCTTGAATTCGGAAAGTTTTATCAAAATATCCGATTACTTTATTAAAACCAAATATAATATGAATTTTGATGTAAACGGCTTAAAAATAGAAATATCGCCGTTGTTATCCGCCAAAATTGCGGCAAAAAGCATAAAAATCAGTGATAACGGTAATGTCGGATTAAATATACAAAATCTGAACACATCTGCTAACGCAATGGAATTAAAAAATATAGATGCGGATTTAATTTATATCAATCTCGATGTATTTAAAAAGCTGAAAAACGAAAAGAAAAAAGATACAAAAAAGAAAAAGTCTTTTGATGTAAATAAAATACCTTATGCAGACATAAAAAAAATAGAGATTGTAAGAAAGAACGGCGAAAAATTATCAATATCGTCAAATCAATTTTTAATAAAAGAAAATAACGGAATTAAAAATCTTGATATAATCCTTAGCGTATCGCTCGATAGGGTTTTACATCCGATAACAATAGGCAGTGCAGGAAGTTTATATGTAGAAAATAATAAGTTAATTGCAAAAAACTTCCCGCTTGCGGTAGGTAAAACGAAAGTTATTTTAGACGGCAGTATTCTTAATCGCCAAAAATTGGATAATTTCACAATCAAAGGATATAAAGTTCCCGTAAAAGAAACTCTTGAAACTGTATTATTCCTTCAAAAATATGGCATTACCGAAAGAAAATTTATGGAAAATTTTGTTGATTTTAAAGGCAGCGCAGATGTTGATTTGGTTTATAAAGACAACGATTTATCAGGTGTAATAACAGGTAATGATTTGTTTGCAAAATTTCTTCCGTTTTATATTCCCGTTTATTGTAAAAAAGCAGAATTTTTTATAAAAAACGGCGAAGTTAAATCCTATGCCGTTGGAACATTCGGAACAGAAAAAATGACTCATGAACTTCTTATTAAGGAAATGTACAATAGGGACAAGAAAGAAGTTTTCGGAAAAGTTAATTCAAAAATAACTTCTGCTTTGGCTAAAGAATACCTTCCTTCAAATATAAGAGTTAAAAATTATCTTGATATGGAAGTTGATTACTACATACATCAAAAGAAACCTAATGCTAAATATTATATAAATATGCCTGCGGGTTCAGGCATAATGATTAATGATTTCCATGCAGGAATTAAAAATAAAAACAAAAAGTTGTTTGCGGAAACACAAAAAATTGATAAAGAGTTTTTCCTAAAAGATTACAGATTTTCTGTTCAAGAAAATGGCGTGTTTAAAGATATATTATATGGAAATGGTTATTTTAAAATTATAAACGGCAATATGACTCCGCAATATATAACTTTAAATACAAACGGTTATGTCCCGAACTCTTTCGTCGGCTCTTTCAAACAATATGTATTCGGCGGCAGGTTCAAAGGTGCTTTAAAATATAACTTTATTACGGAACAAATCACTGGTAAGTTTGAAGTTATTGATACTATTTTCAATCATTTCCATGTAAAATCCGCTAATGTTATTGCTGATGATAAAATTGCAAAAATAGAGGCGGAAGGAACATATAAAAAAGAAAAATTTAATTGTAAAACAGAAGTTAAAAATGATTTTAAAGACAAAATTTATGTAAATAATATGGATTTATTCCTCAATAAATACATTATTAAGAAATCCGATAAGGCTGATAAACCGAGCAGAAAAATTAATTTTAATTCTCCGAATAAAGAATTGAGCGCAGGAGTTCGGGATATTAATATGGATATAGATAAATATAACATTACGGTTAATTCCATTGTCGTTAAAAATTATCCCGTAAGGAACATTAAAGTATTCGGCAGTTTAAAAGATGCAATTTTTAAATATAATACCTCGGAAATTGACTTTGCAGGCGGCAAATTATCGGCAAAAGGAATTTATGATTTTAATATAGATTCCTCAATTATTGATTTTACGGCAAAAAATATTGATTCAAGTATAATTGCGGATAAGTTTTTCAATCTTAAAAATCAAATTCGCGGATATGCTAATGCGGAACTTCATTCTAAAACAGGTAAAAATTGGGAAAATTGGGATGCGTACGCTAAATTTGACATCCAAGACGGAGCTTTGCCGGGGCTTGAAGACATGAAGTTTTCGGTTGATAAAAATTCAAATAAAAAGGTCAAAGTTTCCGATTACGTAAAATTCAATACTAAAAGAAGAGGGAGTGCAAAATCCCATATAACAGGTTTTTTCAGATGTGATGATATATTTATTCGTGATATAGATATACGCACACAGCATGAATTTGCATCGACATACATTAAAGGTTTTTATAACTATATAATTGAACAAGGCAATCTTGATATTTACGGAAAATATGATAATTCGGCAATAAAAAGGATTAAAGTAGTGCATATTCCTCTTAATTGGCTGATAAATGCCCTTATACCGACAGAAAGGAAAAGGAGCGAAATTCAAGCTGATTTAGATAAAATTCCTCCAATCGGGGTTGACGATAATCAAGCAAAATATTTCAGAATAAATTTAAAAGCAAATGAAAAAGACCCGACAAAAACAGATGTTACGACAAAACTGATAAAATAACCGCTATTCTTAATTTTAATAAAGTGCAGGCTTTTATGTCGGCGCTTTATTTTATGAGGGGGAATAAGCAAAAAATCCGTTTAAATTTAAACATAACGCTCTTTTTTTTTGTATCAAACGTTTGTTTTTTAGAAAATCATTCCGTATGTTACTTTGCAATGACAAAATTTAGGCTATTTGCTATAATTTTTTTATGGAAAACAAGCCGAGATATTCCAGAATTTCAGACATTTTGGATTTAGCCGTTTATATGTCCTCAAAACCTGAAGGCATTACTTTGAATGAAATTGCAATAAGGTACTCTGTGAGCAGAAAAACGGCAATGAGAATGAAAGACAGTCTGGTTTACATTTTTCCCTCGGTAGGTGAAATTGTATCTTTTGACAATGAAAAACATTGGGGATTTTTAAATTATTCAATAGCAAATCTCATTTATTTTTCATCCGAAGAAATCGGAAATATCGAACAATTGTCGGAGAGAATTTCAAATAAAGAAGTTAAACAGACATTGAGTAAAACTATTGAAAAAATGAAAGCCTTAAATAAAAAGGATGAAACTAAAGAAGATATAACAAATTATCTTCAAACTCAAGGGTATGCCGTAAAGCAAATGCCACAATATAAAATAAATCCCGAAACAATAAACATAATTAAAGAGGCGCTCCAAACTTCAAAAACAGTAACGGGAATTTATCACAATAAAGAGCGATTAATTGAACCTTTAGGGCTGGTATACGGTGAAAAAACATACCTTGTCGCAAGAGAAAAAGCTAAAGGGGACGATATTTATAATTATCTGTTACATGAATTTGACGATTTAAAACTTACGGATAAAACGTTTGACAGAAGCGGTTTTGATTTGCAGGAGTATGTTAATCAGTCTTTTGGCATATACCATGGCGAAATTTTGAATGTTGAACTTTTGTTTTCAAAAGAGCTTGTTTCAAAAGCATGTAAGTTTTATTTTCACCCGACACAAAAATTAATATTAAACAAAAACGGAACTTTAACCGTTACGTTTAACGCAAGCGGAATGAAAGAAATAATCAGGCATGTTTTTAAGTGGGGAGAGGGATGTAAGATAATTGCCCCGTTAAATTTAATTGACTATTATAAAAATTCTTTACAAAAAAACCTAAAAAATTACGAGGGGTGACCGTATCTGTCCTACATGCATGGTATTATCGTTTGTGTAATATAAGGAACGGAAAAATGAGCGAACAATTTGAACAAGCATTTGCGCCTGCACAAAAATCAAAAAAAGGCAATTCAAAAACAAAGAAGTTTTTAACAATTTTAGCAATGTCGTTGTTACTTCTTATTCCTATCATGTTTATGAACGGAATAATTACCGACAGAATAACATACAAAGAAGAAGCAATAACAAAAGTCAGCCAATCTTGGGCAAGCAGCCAAACGATAGATAATCCCGTAATGTATTTTAAAACCGTAAACAATAAAAAAGAAGATGTCTATAATAATTTTGAGCTGAATAATTACGAAGCAATCATAAATATTAATACCGAAATTCGTAAAAAAGGTATATTCAAAGTTCCCGTTTATACGGCAGAGGTTATTCAAAAGGGTGATTTTGAAAACAAATACGGCGATTTAAGCAATAAGCAGGTTTATCTTGAAACGGGCGTAAGCGATTCAAAAGGGTTTGTAACGGAGCCTGTTTTTAAACTTAATAACGGTGAAGAAAAGAAAACTCAAAGTATTGCTTATTCTACTCAACTTAAAACAAATGCAAAAAACATACCCTTTGAAATTACATACAAAGTAAAAGGCTTAAAAGAAATAACAGCCTTTTTAACGGGAAATACCAATAAAATTACAATAAAAGGAAACTGGGAAAACCCGGAGTTTAATGGCGATTTTTTGCCGACAGAACGAGAAGTTACAAACAAAGATTTCAGCGCAACTTGGAATGTTCCGAAAATTGCGCTCTCAGAGTATACTCAAAAGCCTCCTGCGGTAAGTGTATCGTTGCTTATTCCGGTTGATAATTATTCTATGGCGGAAAGGTCTTTAAAATATGCGTTTTTACTTCTGTCTTTAACTTTTACGGGATATTTCATTTTTGAAATTACGTCTAAAGAAAGAAAAAAAATTCACCCAATCCAATATTGCCTTTTAGGTGCCGCAATACTTATATTTTACCTGCTTTTGGTTTCAATGTCAGAACTAATGCCGTTTGCTTTTGCATATTTACTTTCTGCTCTTATGGCGGCGGGACTTGTATATTTTTATACTTATTTTGTTATCACCAAAAAGCAAAGTATCGGTTTTTCGATAGGCATTACGACTTTAATCGGTTTATTATACGCTTTTTTCTACATTCTTTTAATGCTTCAAGATATAGCGTTATTTGCGGGAAGTTTAGGAATATTTGCAATTATAGCCGTTATTATGTACTTTACAAAAGACGTAAATTGGTACGGTGATGAAAATTCGGAAGAAAAGTAAAAAGTTTTTCACAATTTTTAACTCGGCGTCGGTTATTTCTTAAAACATATTTTAGCCGATGCCGGGTTAAATTTAAAAAAACGGTAGAGAAATAGTTTAAAAAAGGATATCTTATGAATTTTACAAATAAATATTTTTAAAAAAGCGGGAAATCCCCCCATTATCCTTGGAAATAAAAAGCTATGAAATAATATCAATGATTTTGTTGATTTTGATTAATTTTTCAAGTTTACAGTTGTTCAATTTGATATTAATTAACTCTTTAATTTCATCAAGGTTGTTTTGAGCGTCAGGCAAAAGCAATTCGACAGGAGAAGTTTCAAAAACTTTGCATATCTTGTCTATTGTTTCTGCGGTAGGAAGATATCTGTTATGTTCAATATTTCTGTACCCCTGCACGCTCATACAAATTTTTTCGGCAAATTGCTCTTGTGTAAGTTTATATTTTGAACGCAGGCGTTTAATGCCGTTAGTAATTAGCTTTTGATAACCCATTGATACATTTTTGCTTATCATCTTGCAAAATAAAACTAACTATATAGACACATTTGTATTATATATGATATACTGTTCATGTTTTTAAGATAGTGTTATATAAATCTGGTACTAATTTCCAATGTTTTAAGGTAAAAAATGAAAAAACAAGGTAAAAATGTATTAAATTCGTTTTTAGCAATTCGGGCAGATTATTTTAGATGATTTTTTTGGGTAATTAAGGGCAGATTAAAGTAGTTTATGTTTCACGCTTGATTAAGTGTAATATAAACATTTAAAAGGATTAGTATAATGTTACATAAAATAAAAAACGGATTTTCTTTATCGGAAATCCTGATTGCAATTGCAATAATCGGAATAATTGCCGTAATAGTTACCCCTGCAATGCGTACAAAATACAGGGAAAATATCAATAAAATAAAAATCAAAAAGGCAATTTCAAAGTATGAACATATTGTTTCCAATTTAGTTGCAGAACACAGGTTTACATCAGTAAGCGAATTTAAAAAATGGGCGGATAACAGCGAAAACGAGTGCAAAAATACTGCAGAATACTTTAAAATCGACAAAGGAAAAGGTTGTATCTTTAAAACAACCGACGATGTCTGGTGGTATATCGGCGATATGGAAAGAGCCATCGTTTCATTGAATAAAATAACCGATATTGACGAATTAAAAGAAAAAGCGGATTCGACCGAAGATAATACCGCTTTTTATATGGTAACAAGTTTTGATAAAAACGGTTTTGTATATATCAACAATAAAAGCTATGAAATAAAAAACCCTGTTGACAGATCCGATCAATATATGGAAAAATTAATGGGGTATATTTACGGAATGCCCGTAACCGCAAGGTATGGCAAGCTCATAAGCGAAGCAAATAATTTATGCAACACGCAATGTAAACTGGAAAGAGGCGATTACGGCTCTGTTTGTCCAATCGGGCAGAAAAAATCATGCCAGTCAAAAGAAGGGTGTATGGAAATGGTTTCTTTGGGTGACACTCTTCCTAATCCTATTGCACGCTGTTCAGTTTACGATGAATACGGTAATGAAATTTTAAATACGAATTATAACGGAAACATCATTACTTACAAAACATACGACGAACAAGGGGTAGTGCAGGAATATATTAAAACCGAATATAACTCTAACGGCGATATTAAAAGAAAGCAAGATTTTGTACCGTTGTATGACGATGACGGCAGCTTAATAAAAGACCTTGAAGTTAAAAACGAAGAATGGCGTCGTGATGACGACGGGAATTTAACCAATAAATTCGTTGCGGAAAATACGTTTTATAGTGACGGCAGCAGACAGACGACGTATAAAACTACCGATTATACAAAAAACAGTTCGGGCGATATAATTATGATTAATGCCTACGGTATGGAAGATTACAGCGGTACGGTATATGAAATTTACCTGTCACAAGAGTATAAAGCCTACCAAGGCGATATGAGCAACGGAAAATACACAAAAACATACGGTAACAACTGGAACAGAGTTAAAACCGAAGAAAACGGCGTTGTTGTCTACCATGAAACAACAACAAACGGCAGTGGAAATGACCTTAACCCTTCCGAGGATAATTTTGATTACGGATACAATAAATATATTCAAAAAACCAAAGAAAACGGAGAAGTATATTTTGAATATTACAGAAAATGTGATGAAAACTTTGCAAATTGCAAAGTTTTACAAACCTGCAAGAATGTCAATTTAAAAGATACTTTTACTTGTCCTGCAACGTAAACAAAGTTTACCAACAATCAATCCCTTAAAATACAACTGACCACTATTTTTTTAATAACGGCAAATTTATGCCAAAACTGTTATAAAAATGCCGTTATTAATTTTTTTTGGTTTAAAACATTGAATTGTTCCAACCCCATAATTCGGCGGGGTGGTAGCTTATATAGATATTTGTTCCTTCAATTCCGTATTCGGATAATGTTTTGCAAATTTCTTTCGTTAAAGTTTCGCAAGATGATTTTGCGGGGTTTCCGAGCATTTTTATCGAAACGTACGCTCCTTTATCCAATTTTTTTTCATTCATATAAAGCGATTTATTATCTTCAATATTTGTCATAATGTATGCTTTGGGCTTTGACAGAACGGTTGAAGTAGAATTTGATAATTTTTTTTGTAAGTCGTCTTTTTGATTTTCGCTTAAAGTGACAGTTAATTTTGCTTCAATATAGGGCATTTTATCCTCCTTTTTTTGAAATTATATTATCATAAATTTTTATGGAAAAATTATGTAACATTAGTTAATAAAATATCAATCCTTTTATCCAAAAAAACTTATAAAAGTATAGGTTAAAAAAATAGAAGGTTGTGTGTGCTAATGAGTTTAAACGCTGTGAAACTGCAGGGGCAGGATTTTGTGTTGGAATTAAATGTCCAAAGTGCGGACAAAAAGGAAAAAGCAAAAGGTGCTGAAATTCCAAAAACCGAGTTCAAAAGTGAATTAAAAAATGAACCCAAAGAAGATGAATTTGTAATTAATTCAAAGAAAAATTCCGACAACGGAGAAAAAGTAGGGCTTAAAGAAGGGGCAAAACTTGTAGGAGAAGGTTTTTTGGGTAAAATCAAAAATACCGTAACCTCAATTGTTCATCACCCCGTAAAAACCGCCCTTGCAATAGGTGCAACGTCTGCCTGTATTTTGGCGGCTCCCGTTGCGGGAATTGCTTCGGCTACTGCCGCAAGTATTTTAGCTGTCGGCTTTGCGGGTTTTGCCCTCGGTAAAACCGCAGGCGATGTTATTCAAACGGTAAAAGACAATAATGACGGAAAATACAATGAAGTCAGAAAAGATTTAAAAAATATAGGCGGCGACGGCGTAGATTTAGCTTTATCTTTGCCTTTTGCGCCAAAAGCAATAAATCAGGTTTCAAGATTTGCAAAATACGGCAGAGGAACGGTTGGAATAAACAGAGAATTAATTACAAATTTGAAAAATTCCAAAAACTTTGCAGAAGCCGAGCTTGCGCTTGAAAAGGCAAATGCGATTATTAATTATGAAATGATTGGAAACGAAATGGGACTTGCCGTTAAACCCAAATTAGAATTTAAAAATATGCTCTGTGAAATTGATTCAAGGATAATAGGAGGAGCTTATGAACCTGCGGAAGGAAAAATACTTATTAATGAAAATATCTTAACGGGCGAAGCAAGAAGTTTTGTCGAAAAAAACGGTATGCACCCCGAGCTTGTTTTAAGACATGAACTTGAACATGCAAGACAATTCATTGATATCGCAAGGACTGAAAATTATGGAGTAAACGGTCTAAAAGATGAATTGATAAAATATTATTCCCAAGCTGCGCCAAGAACAACAATAGAAAAATGCAATGTTACGGGAATGTCAAAATATACTTATGATAATATGGCAACAGGTGACAGGAGCGTATTTAATCAAAGATTTTACGAACAACAAATAAAAGACCAAGGCGTGATTAAACAAGGAACAGAAGAAGCAAAGGCAGCAAGTGAATATGCGCAGGGATTGCAGGAAAAAATCAATCCTCCGCTCGATAGAATACAAGAATATAGAGATACTATTAAGGGTATTGATTTTACAAATATGACCCCTGCCGATAGAAAACTTGTCAAAGAAGCGCTAATGAAATTGTATAAATCAAACATCCTTGAAAAGAAGGCGTTTGATGCGCAAGATAAATATTTTGCGGATGTTATGAAAAATCGTCCCAAGGCAGGTCATGACATTTTAATGGCAGCTGCAACCGCAGATGATTTAGCTTAAAATAATTAATATCTATCTCATAATAGTGCTCAAGGATAATCCTTGAGCTTTCTTTTGTTTTTAATAATTAAAAAGTAATACATGTTCTAAGTCCTATTGCAAAGGCATTTTTTTCATTTCCCGAAGGTCTTATAATGTATTGTATATCGGGTTGAATGTATAAAAATTCCGTAATTTTAATTTTATAAAACAACTCGATAACTTTTTCGGCTGTTTTATGTTCGATTTTATGAAGCTGCCTGTTAAATTGATGCAAGCTGAAACCTATTCCGATTGAATCTTCTTTTCTTTTTTCGGTTATGCCTTTAAAAACGGCTCCAATTCCGTAATAATAAGGAACATCGTTAATGTCGTTTCTTGCATACCCGAATTGCCCGAAAATATTCAAACCGCCCGATTTATCTTCAAATCTGTCTAAAACTTTTTGGTCAAAACCTGTGTAAAAACCGTAATTGTTGCGTTCGGTTTTATCTTTATAAGAATTATATTTTCCTGTCTTAATCCAATTTCCTGCCAAGTATTTACCTTGTTTTCCTTTAAAATCGGTAAGTTTATAAATTTCTGCCATATTAAAATAATTGTTTTTACCCGTAAAAAAACTTTTCGAGTTGGCACCTGTTTCAAGATTTCCGTCATAAAAACCGTCTTGAACATAAATTTCCAAAGGAAGTTTTAATCTTAATCTTGCTCCTGCCTGCTGACTCGGAAACAGAGGCATTGGAGTATTGTCGATAAATGAAAACGACAAGTTTAAAAACTCAAAACCCGTATCAAGCGCTTGAAAATCGGTATTGGCGTCTTGTTTTCCGATTTTTAGGTTAATTAAATCATCCATAACGCTTTGTTCGTAATAAAGTTCTCCTATTTGGTTAATTGATTTCGTCGGGTTAAATGAATTCATATCAGAGTATGTGTTTAAAAAATCAATTGAACTCATACCCTTATTTCCTGCTTGGTATAAAATGCGGAATTTTCCTCCTTTAATTAATTTCATTTTTTCAAAATCCAAATCGGCGGATATATTGTACAAGCCTTGATAAGTACCCTTAGTTGAGTGCTTTTCATTATTTTTCATCACAAAAGAATTTATTATATAAGAACTTTGAATATCAACCCCCTTTTCTTTAAGGTTTGTTCTGAAATTTTTATAATCACCCAAAAGGTAAGGAGAATTTTCGATATAGCCTTTTATTGCGCTTTCTTCCTTAATATTTTCATCAAGTAAAATGACGTCTTCTTCTATGCCGAGGGCGGGAGCTGAAAATATAAACAAAAATAAGAATAAAACCTTTAATTTAAAATATATTCTACAACGCTTTTGTGCCAACTTCTTCCGTCCTTATTCTTATTGCATTTTCGATGTCGTAAACAAATATTTTTCCGTCGCCTATGGCGCCTTTACCGTCTGTTTTAGCGTGGTCTATGATTGCTTTATTTACAATATCAACTTTAGAATCATCAACCACGACTTCAATTTTGATTTTGGGAATAAAACTGACGGCAATTTCTGCCGCTCTGTAATTTTCTTTATGTCCGCCCTGTGAGCCGAATCCCTCGACGTAAGTTACCGTCATGCCTAAAATACCGATTTCGACAAGAGCGTTTTTTATGTCCTCGATTTTATAAGGTTTAATAATTGCTTCAATCTTTTTCATGGTGTTTTTCCTTTTTACCGTTTAATAGAAGTTTATATTTGTAATCTGTATGCGTTTTCGCCATGCTGCGAGATATCAAGACCTTGCATTTCTTCAAATTCCGATACTCTTAATCCTGAAATTTTATCCGTTATACAGAGAATTAAAAGCGTTCCGAAAAATGCAAACGCAATGCTTGCAAGCGTTGAAATTATTTGAGCGTTAAATAATTTCAGGCTTCCGTATAAAAGACCGTCTGCGCCTTCGGGGTTTATTAAAACGGTTGCAAAAATACCCGTTAAAATAGAACCTGCAATGCCTCCCGTTCCATGGATACCTATAACATCAAGTGAATCGTCGTATTTAAAAACTCCTTTAAAGGTTGTTAAAATATAACAAATCATTCCCGTTATAATTCCTATGACAATTGATGAAACAGGGGTTACAAAACCGCATGCGGGCGTAATTCCGACAAGCCCCGCCAAAGTTCCGGACATTGCGCCCAGTACCGTAGGTTTTCCTCTATGAAGGTATTCAACCCCAATCCAAGCCAAAAGCCCCGACGCTGCTCCAAGTTGAGTGTTTATAAATGCGGTTACGGATAAAGTTCCCGCACAAAGTGCGCTTCCTGCGTTAAACCCGAACCAGCCGACCCAAAGAAACATTAATCCTATAAAAGTTAAAGTTAAGTTATGAGGGGGCATTGTTTCTTTTTTATATCCCTTTCTTGCGCCAAGCATAATGCAGCATGCAAGAGCCGCAGCGCCTGAAGCTATATGGACGACAAGACCGCCCGCAAAATCAATTCCTCCGATTTTGCTTATCCAACCGCCGCCCCAAACCCAATGGGCAAGAGGACAATAAATAAAAGTTACCCATAAAACAAGAAACAATAAATAACTTTTAAACTTGAATCTTTCTGCAAAAGCTCCCGTTATAAGAGCAGGCGTAAGGCATGCAAACATCATTTGAAATATGAAAAACAATTGATGAGGTATGCTTGACCCTTCATTCGGGGCTAAGCCGACATTTTTCATCATAACAAAATCAAAGTTACCGATTAGATTATAAATATCGTTTCCAAAAGCAAGAGAATATCCGTATAAAAACCAAATAACGGATACAATGCCAAGTGCGGTAAAACTTTGCATTATTGTTCCGAGTACGTTCTTCTTTCTTACCATGCCTCCGTAAAAAAGGGCAAGAGCAGGGGTCATAAGCATGACAAGAATTGTTGAAATTATCATAAAAGCGGTATCGCCGGTATTTACGGCACTTAAATCGCCAAGGCTTATAAAGTTTGTTGTTTTTACGGCGCCTATTGAACCTGAGCCGAGTGTTAAAAGTAAAATTGCACTAAATATAAGAACTTTTTTTATTCTTAATTTTTTCTTATCCTGTTTTTCATTCTTAATTTTAGACAGCGCAATTTGCGCCTCAGTTTCAGTCTGCTGAGTCATAGTTATCTCCTTTGTTAAATATTTTAAAATTAATTGAACTTAAATTACCTGCCAAGCACTTTGCTTGGCTTGGCAAGTCTGCCTTAAATTCGTTTCGCTCGGGGTTACTGCATATTTAGGTACATTTCGATTTCAAGAGGAGTTACATAGGTTTTGAATGTTTCAACTTCTTTTTCTTTTGTTGATGTAAATTCGTTATAAATATGCTCGCCAACGGCATTTTTTATAATTTCGTCATCATCCAACAAACTAAGCGCTTCATCCAGACTTGAGGGAAGTGAGTCTATTTTCGCTCTTTTTCTTTCCTTTTTTGTCATTTGATAGATGTTTTCTTCAACCTGCAAGGGCGGTTCGATTTTATTTTCCACGCCGTCCAAAATAGCACCTAAAATAACCGCAAGTGCTAAATACGGGTTGCAGGAAGGGTCGGGCGAGCGAAGCTCGATTCTGGTCGCATTACCACGCTTTGCGGGAACCCTTATTAATGCAGACCTGTTTGCAAGGCTCCAAGCCAAATAAACGGGCGCTTCATACCCCGGAACAAGTCTTTTGTAACTGTTTATAAGAGGGTTTGTTATAGCGGTAAAGGACTTAACATGTTTTAAAAGACCTCCTATTGAGTACAAGGCTTCTTTTGAGAGTTGGTAGGTTTTATCGGGGTCATAGAAAAGGTTTTTCCCGTCTTTAAATAATGAAATGTTGCAATGCATGCCGGAACCGTTTATCCCGAAAACAGGCTTCGGCATAAATGAGGCAACGGCGCCGTTTTGCTCCGCAATAGCCGTAATTGCGTATTTAAAAGTCATAATATTATCCGCAGTTGTCAGAGCGTCCGAATATTTAAAATCAATTTCATGCTGACCGCAAGCTACTTCATGGTGGCTTGCTTCAACTTCAAACCCCATTTCTTTTAAAGTTTTTACCATTATTCTTCTTAAATTTTCGCCTTTATCAACGGGGGCTGCGGAATAATACCCCGCTTTATCGAAAGTTTCCGTTGTGGCATTTCCGTTTTCATCTTTTTTAAAGATAAAAAATTCCGCTTCGGGCCCTACGTTCATTGTGTATCCTAATTTTTCGGCACGAGCTATCATTTTTTTAAGGTTACATCTGGGGCATCCTTCAAACGGGGTTCCGTCGGCATTATGGATGTCACAGATAAACCTTGCAACTTTAGCGTCATCGTCAGATCTCCAAGGAATAATGGCAAAAGTTTTTAAATCGGGGTAAAAATACATATCCGAAGTTTCAATGCTTCTAAAACCTTTTATTGAAGAACCGTCGAGCATTATTTCATTATTCATGACGCTCTCCAGTTGTTCCGAAGGAACGGATAAATTTTTCATGATACCGTTAATGTCGCAAAATTCCAGCTTAATAAATTCTATGTTGTTCTCTTCGACAATTTTTCTTATTTCTTCTTTTGTTAAAGTTTTTTTGTAATCAATAATGCTTCGATACGTCATTTCTGTTCCTCCTTTTTATAACCGAATTATATATTGCGCCGTTTTTAATTGTCAAAAAACTCTATGGCTCAAGGAATTGTAAACTTTTTCAAAACGAGGAACAAAATTTGAGTTTTTTTGCTTAAACCGATTTTATTTTTTTATTTTTTATTATTTTTTTTAAATAAAATAACTCAAAAGTATTTTTTTTAAGTGTTTTAAATTATTTTTTTAAATACTTTACATTTTGCAATGTTAATAATTCATAACAAAAAAAGACTTCTAAAATTTTAGAAGTCTTTTTAATATTCGGTTTAAATTTAAAGAGAAAAATCAGGTTCCGCAGGAAGAACTTCAGGAATATGATTCATCCATTTTTTTGCTTCGTCGCTTGCGTTTGTCCAATTAACGGAGAGAAGTCCTCTTTGAACCCAAACAAGTTCTTTAAAAAATTCGTATTGAGAATTAAGCGAGTCGACTTTTGCGGAAAAATAAAGTTTTTGAGCGTCTGCAATTTGATTAATCGGAACTTCGCCCAAGAGATATTTTTGTTTTACCGTTTGATAATTTTCGGCTTGCGCAAACATTGATTTATATGATTTTTCAATCATAAAGTATTTTGAAATTGCTCTGTTTACAACGGAGCGCACATTTAATTCAAGTTCTTGATGAACCTCTTCCATATACGCTTTAAGTTCGTTTAATTCGGATTTGCACCTTGCAATTTCCGCAAATTTACGACCGCCTTCAACGGGTGTCCATTCTGCCGCAATAAGTAGCCTTGTAGAATCTTTATCCAAATTCAAATACGGAGAACTCATAAACATTGCTCGTCCTGCCGCCGTTCCAAGCCCGCCTGCGGTGCCTGCCGCCACATATTTAATTTGATTGTGTCCTTCTTCGTCGTATGGAAGGCTTCTGTCGAATTGGTGCGATTTTTCAAGCGATAATTTTGCATTCGGCAGGAAGAATTTTTGGACATAATTTCCGATTTCCACTTTTTTCATTGCCATTGCAGCTTTTAATTTTACCGTTTCGGGCGAAAGATAAATAACTTCATCAACAAGCATATCGGTGAAAGTTTCCAACTTTTCAGGGTTTCTCACATGGTCTATAATATGAACATCGGTTGTGAAAAATGCAGGGTCATCCGCCGTAAGAGGCTTAAAGGTGAAATCTTCTTTTTGGCTTTTATTTAAAAGTTTATTTATTTGAAGTTTTATATTTTTATATTCGGCTTTCATTTCAAGAAGTCTTTTTTCATCTTCACTCACTTCGCCTGCCCAGCGTAAAACTTCTTCATATCCGCATTTTCCCGTTTTTTCCCTTACTCTTGCAATTGCAAGATTTTCTCTTGTTTCCTGAACGGATTCTTCTTGAACTTTTATAATATTTTCAAGCATTAACATATCAATATATAAGTTTGCGGTTTGAAATTCCGTATTTGCGGTTGTAAGAGCGTTTTCCGCTTTATCAAATTTAAGTTTTTTGTGTTTTAAAATAATGTTTGATACTAAATCAGGCGAATACAAAACTTGATCCATAGCCATCGTGAAAACTCCGGCACGTCTTGGAACATCGGAATAGGAAGAGGCATATCCGTTATTATAAGTTTGATACCCTAAATCAAATCTTAATGTCGGTAAATATCTCATATAAGCGCTTGCAACGGATCTTCTTGCCGCACTTACCAAATATTTTTTCCTTGCCATATCGAGGTTTGATTTATCGAGAGCTTCTATTAAACTTTTTAAATCGTATTCGGGAAGTTTTTTATTTGTTATAACGGTAGAATTGTTTAATAATCTTAAAGGCGGTATATATCCGATATTTTCGCCCGTATCTTCGTTATAAAAAATTACCTTATCGTCATAAAAAGGAATTTTTTCGTTTTTAACCGCCTTGCCGTGAAGCACTCCATGGATATTAAAAGAAGTGGCTTCCGCAAGTTTTTTATCGACATCGAAAGTTGATGTGCCGAGCATAGCGCCTAATTGAACATCTTCTTTGCCGACCGATGAAAACGTGGGCAGTTTACTTTTGTTTAAAATTGAATATAAGTCTTGCCTTTCGCTTGTTGATAAGTTGTATAAAGGGGTAACAAAAACGGCGTCGACGTCATTCGGAATTTTTGATACCGCACTGTCGTAATTTTTGCCTGTCGGTATAACAACAAAATCTATATCACAATTTTTATCCTGTAATTTTTTTGTAATTAAAGGAGTCCAGTCACTTTTTGTTTTGTAATAATTTTCATTCATTAAAATTGCAACTTTTGTCATATTCGGAACTAATTTTTTGAAAGTTACAAAATCATTAACCATTTGCTGCATGGGGTTAAAAAAGCCGTCGCCGAAATCCCTTAAACCGTATTGGTCAATTGTAATTACATATTTTTTCTTGTTTGTTTTTTGTGAGTAATAAACGCTTGATAAATACCCCAAAGAAACAACCATTTTTGCTCTTGAATTAAGGGCTTTATCCGATGCCTGAATTGCGCCTTTATTGCTCCAATCGCCCGTAAAGACCAAATCTTTCGGAAATTGAGCGATATAATCGGGTAAAAGCGACCTTGTTATTGTTTTTTGAAACATTTCCAAAACTTCTTTGTTTTTGTCGGACGGTCCGTCAAAAACAAATGCCAGTTCTACTTTCGTTGCATTTTTCGATGCCTGCGGCAGTTTTGTTTTTGATTGGACATCACTGATTGCAAAGCATGGACATCCGTTAAATAACATAAACACCACTAACAACAATAAACTTAAACACTTTTTCATAAAAAAATCCACTCTACTCTTAATAAACTAAATGCTATAATACCAAAAAAGCGGATTTTAAACACTCTTTGTAACAAAAAATCGCTTAAAATTTAACCATACAAAAAATTTCGGGCATTTTATCATGCCCGAAACCTCCTAAAACAATGTTTATAAAAGTATTTGTTCTAAAATTTTGATTACTTCTCTAACGTGTTCTTTTGTAACAATTAAAGGCGGAACAAATCTTAAAATGTTTGCTCCCGCACTTATTACAAGAAGCCCTTTTTGATTGCATTTTTGAACAATTTCTTTAACGGAAATCGTAAGTTCAACTCCTATCATAAGCCCCAAGCCTCTTATATCTTTGATTAGAGTTGATTTTTCTTTTAATTTTAAGAGTTCTTCCTTAAAATATTTTCCCGTTTCGCAAACGTTATCCAGAACTCCTTCGTTTAAAAGTTTATTCAAGACAACTTTTGCGCTTGAACAAGAAACGGGGTTTCCTCCGAAAGTCGAAGCATGATCGCCTGCGGTTAAAATTGTTGCAGCTACTCCTTTTGCTGCAACGGCACCGATTGGAAGCCCGTTTGCAAGACCTTTTGCTAAGCCTGCCATATCGGGTTCAACATTAAAATGCTGATAAGCAAAAAGTTTTCCCAATCGCCCTATTCCGCACTGAACTTCGTCAAACCCTAAAAGAATATTGTTTTCGTCGCAAAGTTTTCTTACTCCTTTTAAAAATTCGATATCGGCAGGGTATAATCCCCCTTCGCCTTGAACGGGTTCTAAAATAATACCGCAGGTATTATCGTCAATAAGTTCTTTTACGCTTTCCAAATTATTAAATTCCGCATATACGATATCGGGCAATAAGGGCATGAACGATTTTTGGTATTTTGTTTGTCCCGTTAAAGTTATGGCGCCCGTTGTTCTTCCATGGAAAGAATTTTTCATTGCTATTATTTTTGAGCAATTTTCATTTTTCGTTTTGCCGAATTTTCTTGCAATTTTAATCATTGTTTCGCTCGCTTCGGCTCCCGAATTGCAGAAGAAAACTTTTTCAAAACAGGAATTTTCAACAAGCAGTTTTGCAACTTCAGCTTGCGGTCTTGAATAATAAAGGTTTGAGCAATGATTAAATTTGTTTAATTGTTCAATAATTGCATTTATGCAATCTTTATCTTGGTATCCCAGTGAATTTACGGCAATTCCCGCAGTAAAATCGAGATATTTTTTATTTTCTTCATCATACACATACACTCCCTCCCCTTTTGAAAAAGCAATATCAAAGCGGGAGTATGTGTTCATAATGTATTTATCGCTCAGAGTTTTTGTGTTTTCCATTTTTTATTCCTCAATTACCGTACCTATGCCGTCGTTTGTGTAAATTTCAAGCAAAAGCGAGTGGCTGATTTTTCCGTTTATTATGTGGACGGATTTTACGCCCGATTTTACCGCTCTTGCGCAAGATTGAACTTTGGGTATCATTCCGCCCGTTATATTTTTATTTTCAATCATATTATTTATCTGCTCGGGCGTAATTCTAAAAATCAAACTCGACGGGTCGTTTTCATCTTCTCTGACACCGTCCGTGTCGGTCAAAAAAACAAGTTTAGACGCTTTTAATTCGATTGCAATTTCAACCGCCGCATGGTCTGCGTTAATATTAAACGTTTCTCCGTTTTGGTTTGTTCCAATCGGAGATATAACGGGAATAAAAGAAGAATTTATAAGAGTGTCTATGATTTTTGTATTAATTTTACGAATTTTTCCGACATATCCTAAATCTTCATCGCTTTTATCCGCCTCGATAAGAAGCCCGTCTTTCCCCGATATGCCGACGGCAGGCGCACCATGCTTTTGAAAGTCCGATACGATAGATTTATTAACCTGCCCCGATAAAACTTTTTCAACCGTATTTATCGTATTGATATCGGTTACTCTAAGCCCTTTTTTAAATACCGGTTCAATACCCTCGTTTTTAAGAGCCTGATTTATAAAAGGGCCTCCCCCATGAACTACGATAGGGTTCATTCCGACCGCTTTAAGACAGGCAATATCGCCTATGACGGATTCTTTAAGTTTTAAATCCGTCATGGCAGCCCCGCCGTATTTAATTACAACGGTTTGACCGTTAAATTTATTGATGTATGGAAGCGCTTCAACAAGAGTTGCCGCTTTTTTTATGTATTTTTCAAAACTCATTTATGTTCTATACTCCGCATTTATTCTAACGTATTCATAACTTAAATCGCAGCCCCAGCCGGTGATTTCTTCTTTTCCTTCTTGAAGCGTGACATTAATTTTAATTTCTCTTTCTTCAAGAATTTTTAGGGCATAATCTTCATCAAACTTATACGGGGCGCCGTTTTCATATAAATCAATTTCACCTGTATTGCTTGAAAAAGAAATCTTTGTTTTATCGGGGTTAAAAATCACTCCCGATGCGCCCATGGCGGATAAAACCCTGCCCCAGTTTGCGTCTTTTCCAAAGAAAGCCGTTTTTACAAGCTGTGAATTTAAAATTGCCTTGCATAAAATTTTAGCGTCCGATTTTGAATAAGCTCCTTTTAAATTTACTTCCAAAAATTTTGTTGCTCCTTCACCGTCCTCTACGATTTTTTTGGCAAGAAATTTTGTAACGTATTCAACCCCCTTTTTAAATTTTTCAAAATTTTCGTCCTGTTTATCTATAATAGGGTTATCTGCTTCGCCGTTTGCCAAAATCAGGCATGTATCGTTCGTGCTTGTTTCTCCGTCAACGGTTATCATGTTAAACGAATCGTCAATATTGGATTTAAAGGCAATATCGAGCATTTCTTTCGTAATATTAACATCCGTCGTTAAAAATCCGAGCATTGTTGCCATATTCGGATGTATCATGCCCGAACCTTTTGCAATTCCCGATATTTTAACGGGAATTCCCTCGATTTCAATTTCAACGGTAATCTGTTTTTTAAAGGTGTCCGTTGTCATTATTGCATTGGCGCAATCATCGGCACTTTTTTCTTCTTTTGACAGTTTTTTTGAAACTTCTTCTATTCCTTTAAATAATTTTTCTCTGTTCAATAATTGTCCGATAACGCCTGTTGAAGATACAAGAACTTCGTTTTCTTTCAGGTTTAAACATTTTGCAAGAAGTCTTGAAGAATCAACCGCATCTAAATATCCTTGCTCTCCCGTACAAGCATTGGCATTTCCGGAGTTAATCGCAATTGCTTGAATATAATCGGTTTCATTTAAAACTTTCATTGCAAGTTTTAAGGGTGCCGCTTTTACGACGTTTTTTGTAAATACCGCAGAACATAATGCGGGTTTTTCGCTGTAAATTATTGCTAAATCTTTTTTGATTTTTTTAATTCCGATATGTTCTCCTGCTGCTAAAAAGCCTTTCGGAGAAGTTATTCCGTCTTTTGTTATTTTCATTTTCATTTCCTTTATTTTATGCAGGGAATACGGGCGGATATTCAAGAGCCGAATTTTCGTCAAATCCGAACATTAAATTCATGTTTTGAACCGCTTGCCCTGCTGCTCCTTTAACTAAATTATCAATGGCGCCGATTACGATTATGGAATTTGTTCTTTCATCAATTTCAAAACCGATATCGACAAATTCAGAACCTTTTACTTTGTTGGTTTCGGGAAAAATACCCTTTTTCAGCAATCGGATGAATTTTTCATTGCCGTAATATTTTCGATAAATTGCATTTACGGTTTCATAATCGTATTTGCCGTTTAATTTTGCATAACATGTTGCGAGTATTCCTCTGTTCATAGGCGTAAGATGAGGAGTGAATATTAATTTTATGTTTTCCCCAAAAGCTAATGACAATTCTTGTTCAATTTCGGGAGTGTGCCTGTGAGAAGCTACTTTATAGGCTTTTATTGATTCGTTTGTTTCGCAATATGACGTTCCTAAATCGGCTTTTCTGCCTGCTCCCGTTACTCCTGATTTTGCGTCAATTACGATTGAATTTTTATCAATCAGTTTTTCTTTTAAAAGAGGATATAAACTTAAAATGCTGCAAGTTGTGTAACATCCGGGGTTTGCAACAAGCCTTGCTTTTTTAATTTCTTCTCTTTTGATTTCCGAAAGTCCGTATACGGCTTCTTTTAAAACATCTTCCCCAAAATGTTCGACATTGTACCATTCTTCATAAATTTTCTTATCTTTAATCCTGAAATCCGCTCCTAAATCAATTACTTTAGAGTTGTTTAAGACTTCTTTCGTTACCGTTTTTGAAGCTATTCCATGAGGAAGTGCAATAAAAATTACATCCGCTTCTTTTGAAATTTTTTCTAAGTCGCTTCCGCTTTCGCATTTTAAATCGGTGAGAGAGTTAAAATTTTGATAGATGTCGGAATAATTTTTTCCTTCATAGCTTATGGAAGTTACTTTTATAATTTCAACATTCGGGTGAGAATATAAAATTCTGAACAGTTCTTCTCCGGCATATCCCGTTGCGCCGATTATTGCCGCTTTAATTTTATTCATTTTCTTTTATCCAATCTTCGTTAATTTTAATTATTTCTTTTACTGCCGTACTTGACGGTGCGCCCGTTGTTTTTCTTTTTTCAAGCGTTTTTTTAATGTCTATAAAAGAATAGATATCTTCTTCAAACAGAGAATTTAATTTTTTGTATTCTTCAAGCGTCATATCATCTAAGGTTTTATTATTTTCAATGCAATATCTTACGGCATTACCCGATATTTCATGGGAATCTCTGAAGGGTATTCCGTGATTTACAAGATAATCCGCAACGTCTGTCGCATTTAAAAACCCCTTATAACATGCTTTTAACATATTATCTTTATTAACCGTCATTGTTTCAAGCATTTCGGGCAGTATGTCAAGACAAGCGCTTACCGTTTCAAAAGCGTTAAAAACGGGTTCTTTATCTTCCTGCATATCTTTATTATACGCAAGGGGCAAAGACTTCATAACGGTTAGAAGAGAAACCAAAGAACCGTATACTCTGCCTGTTTTTCCCCTTATAAGTTCTGCTATATCGGGATTTTTCTTTTGAGGCATAAGGGAACTTCCCGTTGAATACGAATCGTCGATTTTTATAAAATCAAACTCTTTTGACGACCATAATATAATTTCTTCCGATAATCTGCTCAAATGCATCATAATTATTGATAAAGAAGATAAGCTCTCAATTGCAAAATCTCTGTCGGAAACACCGTCTAAGCTGTTTAAACATATATCGTTAAAGCCTAAAATTTCTGCGGTTTTGTATCTGTCGATATCGTATGTTGTTCCGGCAAGTGCGCATGAACCTAAAGGGTTTGAGTTTGTTCTTTTGTATGTATCTTTTATTCTTGATACATCTCTTTTGAACATTTCGACATAAGCTCCTAAATGGTGTGCAAAAGTAATTGCCTGCGCTCTTTGAAGGTGAGTATATCCGGGCATTACGGTTTCCGTATGTTCTTTTTGAAGATTAATTAAAGTTTTAATCAATGAAACAAGTTTGGTGTTTATGTTATTTAATTCATCTTTTACATACATTCTAAAATCGAGCGCCACTTGGTCGTTTCTGCTTCTTGCCGTATGAAGCTTTTTGCCTGCAGAGCCTATTTTATCCGTAAGATGTTTTTCGATGAATGTGTGGATATCTTCAAAATCGCAATCAAAATCAATTTTATTTGAATTGATTTCATCAAGAATTTCATTTAACCCTTTTTCAATAAGATTGTATTCTTCTTCATTTAAAATACCTTGCAAAAAGAGCATTTTTGCATGCGCCAAACTTCCTTTAATGTCGTATTTATAAAGTTTTTTATCAAAACTTAAAGACGAATTAAAATCGTTTGTTGATTTTGAAAGCTGTTTTGAAAATCTCGAGCCCCATAATTGTTTCATTGATTATTCCTTTTTATTCTTCGTTATTTAATTTTTTTACAAGAGCGTTTACTTTTAAGGGCAAACCGAAAAGGTTAATAAACCCTTCTGCGTCTTTATGGTTATATAATTCTCCCGTCGTAAAACTTGCAAGGCTTTCGTTGTAGAGAGAATATTTTGATTTTGCACCCGCAGGAATAATATTTCCTTTGTAAAGTTTTAATTTAACGGAACCCGTTACGTTTTTTTGAGTTGAATTAATAAAAGCATTCATTGCTTCCATTAACGGAGTGTACCATTGACCCGCATAAACGGCTTCTGCGTATTTATTGGATACGATTGATTTAAAAGATTGAGTTTCTTTATCCAAACAAAGATATTCAAGTTCTTTATGAGCGGCATATAAAATCGTTCCTCCGGGGGTTTCATAAACTCCTCTTGATTTCATTCCCACAACTCTGTCTTCTACCATATCAATCGTTCCGATTGCGTTTTTTCCGCCGATTTCGTTTAATTTTTCAACCATTTTTAATGGCGATAAACTTTCCCCGTTTAATTTAACCGCTTCTCCTTTTTCAAATTCAATTTCAACATACGTCGGGGTATCGGGTGCGTTTTCGGGAGTTGTTGACATGTGCAAAAGAGAATTATAATTCGGCTCTTCTGCGGGATTTTCGAGCTCTAAGCCTTCATGGCTTATATGCCAAACGTTTCTGTCCCTTGAATACGTATCGCCTTTTTTCATCGGAACTTCAATTCCTCTTTTTTCAAGGTATTCAACTTCGTCTTCTCTTGATTTAATATCCCAAATTCTCCATGGTGCAATTATTTTTAATTCGGGAGCAAGTGCTTTTACGGTTAATTCAAATCTTACCTGATCATTTCCTTTTCCCGTTGCGCCATGGCAAATTGCAACCGCATTTTCTTTTTTTGCGATTTCAACGAGTTTTTTTGTAATAATCGGTCTTGCAATTGATGTTCCTAAAAGATATTTTCCTTCATAAACCGCATCTGCCTTAATCATGGGGTAAACGCAGTCTTTAACGAATTCTTCTTTGCAGTCAACCAAATAATATTTAGCTGCCCCCGTTTTTAATGCTTTTTGTTCGAGCCCGTCCGTTTCTTTGCCTTGCCCTACATCAACGCAGACTGCCACAACGTCGTAGTCGTAATTTTCTTTTAACCATGGAATTATAACCGTTGTATCAAGACCGCCCGAGTATGCTAAAATAACTTTTTCTTTCATAATTTTTTCCCCTTATATTTTTTCTACATTATCGCTGCCATAATTGCCATTTGGGCGTATCGCCTGTTTTCTGCCTGATTGAACAAGGTATCGGAATGTTTCTCAAAAGTGTCAAAATCAATTTCTTCGCCTTTATGCGCAGGTAAACAGTGCATAACTATATGATTTTTTGAAGCGTTTTTTAATAAATTTTCATTTAATTGGTAATCCTTAAAAATCGTTTTTCTTATTTTTGCTTCCGCTTCCCGTCCCATACTGGTCCAAGTGTCCGTATAAACAATATCCGCATTTTTTACCGCTTCAATCGGGTCTGTTAAAATTTCAACGGAAGAATTTGAGCTTTGTGCAAATTTTTCGGCAAGTTTGATTGTTTCTTCTTCCGCTCCGTAACCTTTAGGGGTTGCGGCAGATATATTTATTCCGAATAAAGAACATCCCGTAAGAAGGCTGTGCAGAATGTTGTTGCCATCTCCCACATAAGCGAGTTTTTTGTCTTTAAGAGAACCGAAATGTTCTTTTATCGTTAAAATGTCCGCCATAATCTGGCATGGGTGCGATTTGTCGGTTAGAGCATTAATAACGGGAACCGAGGAATATTGCGCAAATTTTTCCAGAGTAGAATGCGCAAAGGTTCTTATTGCAAGAGCGTCGACCATTTTTGACATCACTCTTGATGTATCTTCTATGCTTTCTCTTTTTCCGGGGTCAATTTCTTCTTTTGTGATAAACAAAGGATTTCCGCCGAGTTTTGTAATTCCCGTTTCAAAACTCAATCTTGTTCTTAAAGAGGGTTTTTCAAAGTAAAGAAGCAAAGTTTTATTTTTGCAAATGTCGATTGTTTCATTGTTTTTGACTTTTTTCTTTAAAACTTGTGCTAAATCAATTAATTCCGACAAATCTTCTTTTGTAAAATCTTCGATATCAATAAAGTCTTTTCCTTTTAAGTTCATTTTATTCCCCTTTTTATATAATGCAAAACCGCCCATTTATTGCCGAATGGGTTTTAATTTACCGTTTTAAAAGTTCTTATTTGAACAAATACAAATCAAATACCGCATTCGATTATAGAATGCTGCGTCGTAATTGAGTTGTAGAAGTAACGGTTTTCAAAATTTTTATCCTTTTTATATTTTGTGTAGAGTATACACTATTTTTTAAAAAAATGCAAATAAATATTTTAAGGTTTAATGTTTATGATATTATTTTGAATAAGAAAAGAGGAAGATTTTGGAAAAAGCGGGATTAGATACAAAACATTCAAATGCGGAAATATCCGCCAAATCTTTTCTTTTGAATGATGAAACAAAATTTGAAGATTACTTCAATAAAATTATTGAAAAAAAAGAAGGTTTAAATAATTTTGAAATAAACGAGCTTGAAAAAAAACTCGCCGATTTTGATAAGATAATTGAAAATGCTCATGAATTAAGGCTTCAGGCAGGAAGGCTTCTTGATTATAACAAAATGAAAAAAAATAACGCTTCTTCCGTTCAAATTTCAAAATATAAAGATGAAGACGATTATAATATCCAAAAAGCAAAAAATTATATTGAACAAATAAAAAAGCTAAAGTCGTATATGTTCGGTTATCCTGCCAATATGTACGAAGATTCTTCCTTAACAAAATATTTCAGACATCTTGAAGTGGAGCTTCCTTTTTTAAATGAGTGCGGCGATGCTTTTGAGAGCGGATTTTACTCGATGGATGCCAAAAAAGATTATGAAATTCCGATTTTAAATAAAATTTTTCAACATTTGGGATTGGAAGAATACCAAAACAATTCTTCCAAAAAAGGCGCTTGGGGGTATATTACTCAAGGGGGCTCGGAGAGTAATCAATGGGGAATTATGAACGGGGTCAGAAAGTACCCCGACGGTATCGTTTATTATTCCGCTTCGGCTCATTACAGCGTAAAAAAGGCAGTAGGGGTCGTTGATCCTAATTTTAAATTTTTAAAACCTTTTGTTGAATCGGCTATGATACCCACAGAAGAAAATTCGCATAAAATAAATTCTAAACTTTTAATTCGAAAAATTTTAGAAAACCAAAAAAACGGCGTTCGTCCCGCCATTATTCTTTTAACGTGGGGAACAACGGAAACCGGCGATATCGATGATGTTGAAGAAATTTCAAGAGAATTGAAGAAATTGAATATTCCTTTTTATATCCATCTCGATGCTGCAATGTACGGCGGAATTGCAAGAAACCAAAAAAACGCTCCCATTGTACCGAATATGGAAAAAGCCCATGTTGATTCAATTTCAATAAGTTTGCATAAATATTTCGGAAATACGACCGTAAACAGCATTGTTATTTCAAAAACCCGGCCTGCAACAAGAATTATTGATTACATAGGAATGAAAGACAGTACAACTTCAGGCTCCAGAGGGTTTAACCCTTGTTCTACTTATCAAAGGGTAATTGAAACTTTGGAGAGAAGAAGTCCTTTTGAGTATGAAAAAAATATAAAATTTTTTGAAAATTTATTAAAAGAATGTAAAATACAATATTCAAAACCGAATTTATCAAATACTTTCGTAATTGATAAACCTGACGACAAGATATGCAAAAAGTACCAGCTTTCCGCTTTTAAAGATGATAAAGGGAAAAATAAAGCTCATATTATAATTTTTCCCTACCATGACAAAAAAATTATGGAAGAATTGGCGAAAGATTTAGAGAATAGTTGAAAGAAAAATGATTATGGAAAACAAAAGACCGACTTGGACTTCAAAGTATACTTTTATTTTGGCTGCAATAGGCTCAGCCGTCGGACTCGGAAATATTTGGAGATTTCCTTATGTTATGGGTAAAAACGGCGGTGCCGTTTTCCTTTTGACTTTTGTATTTTTGGTTTTAACGATTTGTTTTATACCGTTGCTTGCGGAATTGTTATTCGGAAAAATTACCAAAAAAGAATGTATCGGCGCATTTGAATCGGTTAATCCGAAATTTAAGGTTTTCGGGGCGATGAACCCGTTGAATGCCGTTTTTATACCCTCTTTTTATTGTGTTATAGGCGGGTGGATAGTTTATTATATTTTTAACAGTTTTACATACTTGAATAAAGGCGATTGTGGAAAATACTTCACTGATTTTATTCAAAATCCGATTGCTCCTTGTGTTTGTACGGTTATATTTCTTTTTATCTGTACGTTTTTTGTCGTAAAGGGTATAAAAAAAGGAATTGAATTTGCAAATAAAATCATGATGCCCTTATTTACGGTAATTTTAATTTTTCTTGTATGTACGGCAATCAGCCTGCCCGGTGCAACGGCGGGTATAGAATATATGTTTAAGCCCGATTTTTCGAAATTTAATACGGATATGGTTTTTGATGCCTTGGGGCAGGCATTTTTTACTTTAAGCTGCGGAACGGGAGCACTTTTAACGTACGGAAGTTATGTCAAAGAAGATGACAACATTGCAAAATCCGCTTATACAATCGTTTTTTCAAATATTGCATTTTCGCTTCTTGCAGGTTTAATGATTTTTCCCGCCGTTTTTTCGTTTAATCTTGAACCCGATTCGGGCGCAGGACTTGCTTTTGTTACTCTGCCGAAAGTTTTTGCGCAGCTTCCATGCGGTGAATTTGTTTCCTTTGCATTTTTCATACTTTTATTTTGTGCCTCCGTTACCTCTGCCGTCAGCATGATAGAAGTGCCATGCGCTACAATGGTTGAAAGATATAAAATGACAAGAGTAAAAGCGGGAACAATTCTCTTTTTTGTAATTTCGTTTTTTGCCGTTCTTGCAACGCTGTCTTTTGGTATTTTGGGGGATTTCAAATTATTTAACAAAACTTTCTTTGATTTTCTCGATTTTACGACATCAAACGTTTTATTACCTTTAAATTCTCTTATTTTGTGTATTATAGCAGGTTGGTTTTTAAAAATTAAAGGACAAACGTTTATTAAAAATAAAATTCTTTATAATTTATTTGATATCGGTTTGAAATATGCGGTTCCGATTGTTCTGATTTGTCTTTTTATTGAAAGATTGAGATAAAACAAAGGCATACTTGATGTATGCCTGTTTGTAAGAACATGATAAGGATTTGGAGTATAACGATTAATCTTCTGCTGACCCTATAAATGCAAAGGGATTGTTTTTAAGTGTGTCAAATTCAACGGTTTGCATGCCCGAATTACCGCCTGCATAATTTCTGTAATTAAAATCATTGTATGAACCTTGTGTGGTTGAATTGTCGCTTAAATCAACGGAACCTTTCGTCATATCGACAATATTATTTACTTCTTTTGAATTTGATAAATCGGCATAAGTTAAATATCCTATACCCAATTTAACAAATTCTTCTCTGCTCATTGTATATGTTTTGCTTGTATCCCATGGATTTATGACAGTTACGTTTTTATTGTCGACATTTGTGACGGAGAGCGCATGACCAAAGTCGCCTAAATATAAAGATAATTTTGTTCCGTTTGTAAGAGTTGCGCTATGAATACCTTTATAAATAATTGCCGTTACAATCGTGTTATCGGAATTAGAGGCTTTATTTAAAACATTATTTACTTTGGTTGAATTTAATTTGTTTAAGTTGAAGTTATAAACCGCATTTGATTCAATGCCCGTTAAATAATAAATAATTTGTTCGGGTAAGCCGCCGTTTTCAATTCCGTATCCGTCGCCCGAGTATGACAGGTCGGTATCTTTTGTATTCAGTTTTATTCGTCCCGAATTTATATCAGACCATAATTTTTCAACCGCAAGCTCCATAACGAGCATATCGTTATCACCGTTAGAATAAGCATCTTCAGTGTTATTATCGGTATCATGAACTTTGATTTCCGCTTCGTTTATCGTATAGCTTATGCCGATTCCTTTAAAGCTGACCGTTACGCTCGAATCGTCGTTTACTTGAATTGAATTTTTGATTATATCTTTTCCGATTGAGCTTTTTGACATTGAATAAAGTCCCGCAATAAGCCAACAGTCGCCTGTTTCGCCTTGAACAATATCTTCGTCGATTAAGCCGTTAATTTTTAATGTCGAAGAAATTTTTGAGATATCAACGGTTGTATTTACGGTTGATGTATCTTCGGTTTTTTGTGTTTCGTCAACCTTATTCACTTCGTTAATCTCGTTTATTTCTTCTTCAATATTTCCTATTGAATTATTTGAGTTATTAATAAGGTCGTTTATTGTTTTATTTACCAAATCATCAATTTCAAAGTTGAAATTTTCGACATTCGGAGCAATGTTTAAATCATTATTTGATATGTCGCTAAAATCCGTATTTGAATTAACCTCTTGTTCGATTATGTTTTTCGTATCTTCAACTTCGTCAAGAGTAGTGTTGAAATCAAACGTATTTTTAGGTGTATCGTTGTCGGTTGAAGTTGTTTCATCTTTAATTATCGCTGTTTGTTGTTCATTTGTTTTGACTTCGTTATTTTCATTTGTTGTTTCAACGGTTGTCCGGTTTGTATTTTCGATACCGTTGTTTGTATTATCGGTATTTTCATTATTGTTTTCGGTTGTTTCATTATTATTAACCGAATTTTCTCTTTCGTTTTCCGTATGTTTGTCGTTTTGAATATTGTTTTCCAAATTGTGATTCGGAGCAAATCTTCTTAAATCGGGAAAATGCTCAAAAAAGCGGTCAAAGCTCATGTTTTTCGGCATCATAAATTGGGTTTGAAAATGATTTCCCCTTCTCATAATGTCAAATCTTGCGCCTTCAAACTCAAATTTTGAGTGTCCTTCGGGGAGGTTTACGTTTTCTGCGATATTAAAATTTGAAACCGTATTTTCAATATCTTGAAGAAGATTATCAAGCGAGAAATTTTCTTCGGTTTTGGTATCAAAGATATTTTTTATGCCGCTTACGATTTCAATTTCTTCCTCGTTAAATATTTTTTTCCGTTCTTCGTTTTGTTGAACGGGATAATTGGCTTTAATGTTGAATATATTGCCTAATTTCATTTTTGGTTCTTTTCCCCCTTAATTTATATTTTTCTTTACGGCAAATTTTGAAAACCGCTTAACAACATGAAGTGTTTTCGTTTAGTTTTGTAACAATTTTTTTTGTTAAAATATCGTCTTTTCCTTTTAAAATCGGGGTATTTTCGGTTTTTTTAAAATTAGGAGAAATCGTACCTAAGTAAAGTTTTTTGGCACTAACTTAATTTTTCTTAATAAAAATAAACACATTGTCAAGTAATAATGTTTTTTAATAATTTTTTAAAAAAAAATTAAAATATATGAAAAAAATTTTTTTTTCGTGTTTTAATAGACTGGTAAATAATGTGTTTTGTGTAGGTGAATAATGCGAATAGGTTCGGTTGATTATCGAATGTGTCCTGTCGCCTTTGGTAACGCTCTTTCTACAAAACAAGAAAAAGAGTATATCAAACTTATGGACGAAATAAAAAAAGAAGAAGACAAAGAAGACTCGATAAGGATAGTTAAGTTATACACCCCCGCCCTACCTTCAAGCGAAGATAAAGATACGGGGATTGGCAAAGTTAATTCCGAAGAAGCAAAAAGATTTTATCAAATGGCGCATGTATACGGCGGAGCTACCGCAATTAAATTCATGCCCATGGGGCAATTAACCGATAAGCCCGTTTATAACGATATGCATAAGCCTTGCCCTTATGACCGTTCGGCTTTAAGTATCGGTGAAGATGTCATTGATATTACGAAGCTTGCCGAAAAGGAATGGGGAAATATTTTGCCCGATGAAGCGGTTGAAGAATTTATCGAACAAAATAAAAAAGATACGAATAAACAAATCAGACGCTACGAAGGAAAAATAAAACCTGAAAACTACGTTAATTTTCAGACTACTTTGGGCTGGAAAAATCAGGAAGAATACAATGTAAACGACATTTTGTTCGAGGCTTTTGATAATTTTAAATACGACGAGTCTCCCTCTGATGAATTAATTAAGATGAGAGAGGATTTTGAAGAGTTTAAAGTTAAAAAAGAACCCGTTGATTACGATGATATTTATTCAAGATTGGCAATTTTTCCTTTCTTGAAGGATGATGAATTTTCAAAGACGAATTTTTTTGTCGGGTTTGACAGAAAACCGGAAGTAAGAAAACAAAAAATGCCTGAATACGAGGCTTTAAAAGAAAAATATAAAGATGAAATAGAATTTTACAAATTTAAACAATTTTTGGCTCATAGAACCCTGAAAGAGGGGATTGACCTCATAAGAGCGGAAAATATGGATGCCATAGCCGATTGCGAAATAGGCTTTTCATGGGTTGAAGAACAGTGTTTCCCCGATGCTTTCGTAAAAGATTTGGACGGCAGTAACGCACAAATCGGTAATTGGGGATTGGGCGCACTCAATTATTACGATCTTATGAAGGATAAAACTCAATCAAGCCCTGCTCATAAACTTTTAGGCGCAAAATTATCTCACCTTTTAAGCTATTATGACGGCATAAGGCTCGATGTAGGCTGGTCTTACATGAATCCTTCCCTAAATTTCAATACCGAAAACGGCATTCGCCATGAAGATGCGGGCACTACAATTACGGATTACATAGAAAAAGTCGCAAAAGACATAAAAGGTGAAAACTATGACCAAAGAAAGATAATATACGAATGCGACGCTGACGGAAGCGATTTTAATTTGTGGGCAAATTCCGATAAATTAAAAAAGATTAAAGGACTTGCCGTTTTGTCGACGGAAGAAGAAAAAAACGATTATAAAAACGAAGGCTGGGCAAGCTACTCGTTCTATAAAGAAAATATAGGACTTCGAGATGATGACTTTATTTTGGGAACAAATAATCATGATAAAGAGGGTGTCATAAATTCGGCATTTAACAAAAATAAAGCTACGGAAGGCGTCGGCGCACTTTTGAGAGTATTCAGGCGCAGAATTGAGGATGGATATCCCGAAGGGTGGAAACTCTTTAAAGATAACCATAGCAGGCAAAAACATCTGGAAAAATATTCAAAAGGAAGATTTTCCGAAGTTGACCTTGCAAAAAACCAGTTTATTTTATATACGGATTTTCTCGGGAGAAAAGAAAAAGTTGATTATCACACGGACGGTACGGGACCCAACGGAGATATCGACTACAAAACAAGAATGGAGAGAAACTTTGAAGAAAACGCAAACAAGGCTTGGCAATCGGGAATCGGATATAATCAGGCGGATATAAAACAACACAGGGCAAAATTGGACGGTTCTTACAAAAGGTGCCCCAAATTGTATGAAGCTGCGGAGAAATATGCCCAATACATACGACTAAACGGCGGAATTTATACAAGAGAAGAAGCGGATAAATCGGAATTAGGCAATTTGAACATAACCGATTTATCTCTTGAAGAAATTCAAAAATTGAGTATGTCGGCATAAATAAAAACGTTTAAATTTAATATATATTATTGTTTAGGGCTTTTTTAAAAAAGCCCGTTTTAATATGTGTTACGATAAAAAGGGTATTTAAAAAAGGAGTAATATGAGAAAATATTCTGATTTTATCGAGCAAATCAAAAAAGACGACAATGTATCTTTTTTGAAACACATTTTTAAAAAAGACATAAATTATGATTTTCAAATTAAAGAAATTTGGAAAAAACTTGCTTTTGATAAAATAATTTTAAATTCGACGGGAAAGAACATTCGAGGAATTTATTTGACCAATTCAGGGTTAATTGCTTCAAGCTATTTTATCGGAATTAAAAATGTCGTTGAATTTATTTTGTTAAAAGGAGGAAATTCCAAAAATTATTTTTATTTTGATAAAAATAAAAGAAGAATAGAAGATTACCTCCTTTCTTATTGTGATTACGATGTTTCAAACATAACAAAATTAAGTGAGGAGGAGTTTTTTTGGAATGATTATTCAAAAAAATATGTGAAAATACCGAAAAATATCGAAAAGGAACAAAATGAAAAAAATGTTTTAAAAATTAAAGAAAAATTTTATAAAATTCTTCAAAAAAAAGGATGTGAAATTACAAAAAATTTTAAACGCCATAAAGGTAATTTTTATGATTATACGGGCGATGTGATAAAACTTCCGACTTTTTTCATAAAGCCCTAGAATATTAATTTGCATTTATATTTTGTTAGTTTTATGATATTTTCGTTTGTTTTAATTCGGAAGCATTATGAAATTATATTTTATATCAGTTTTTTTACTAATATCCGGTGCAATAATATCAATATTTTTAGATAAAAATATTAAAATGAAGTTTTGTGCCGCAGTTTCCTTTTTGTCGGCAATTTTTGCGTTTATTCCGGCATTTGGCGTAATTAAAAGCGGAGAAACCCTGCAAAGTACGATTTATCTTCCCGAGATTTTTCATGAAGTTTCTTTTATAATTGACCCGTTGAGCGCATTTTTTGTTTTGATGATATCAATTATATCCTCTTTAGGGGTAACGTACGGAATAGGATATATTAAACCGTATTTAAAAGAAAATACAAATCTTTCCGCCCATACGTTCTTTTTAATGATGTTGATTGCTTCAATGCTTACGGTGGTTGTCGTTCAAAATATTTTATTCTTCCTTGTAGTTTGGGAAATTATGTCTTTATCGTCGTTTTTTCTTGTTATTTTTGAGGGAGATAAAAAAGAAGTTTTAAAAGCGGGAATAAAATATCTTGTATATATGCACATTTCCGTTCTTTTTATAATGGCGGCATTTGCGGTTTTGAATTTAAAGTCGGGAAGTTTAAATTTTTCCGATTTTGCAAGCGTTTTATATAATGATAAAGAATTAATGAACATTGTTTTCATTCTTTTCTTTATTGGCTTTGGAACAAAAGCGGGGCTTATTCCTTTTCACAACTGGCTTCCCGATGCTCATCCCGTTGCGCCTACGCATGTTTCGGGGATAATGTCCGGAGTTATGATTAAAACGGGAATTTACGGTATTTTAAGAATTGTAAGTCTAATTGTCGAACCTTCTTTATTTATTTCCTACACCGTTTTAACGACGGGAATTTTGACCGCTCTTTGGGGAATTTTGTATGCCGTCGGACAATATGACATAAAAAAAATGCTTGCTTATTCTTCGATGGAAAATATCGGAATTATAATAACGGGATTAGGTACAGGGCTTTTGGGACAGGTTTTAAAAAATCCTTTTGTTATGATTTTAGGGTATTCAGGGTGCATTTTGCATATTTTAAATCATTCGATATTTAAAACACTTCTTTTTTGCGGTGCAGGCGCAGTTTATACAAAAACTCACACTAAAAATATGGAATTATTGGGCGGCTTGATGAAGAAAATGCCGTATACCGGGTTATTTTTTACGACCGGTGCCGTTTCAATTTGCGCACTCCCTCCGTTTAACGGTTTCATAAGCGAATTTTTAATTTATGCGGGAATAATTAAAGGAATTCCTTCAACCAATATAACCTCATTTATGCTCTTGGTTGCAGTTTTGGCGGCTCTTGCGCTTGTCGGTACGACGGCGATTTTGTGCTTTACGAAAACCGTCGGGATTACTTTTTTGGGACAGGAAAGAAGCGAGAATGCAAAAATTGAAAAAAAAGACGTTTCAAAAATTATGCTTATTCCAATGGGAATTTTAGCATTATTTACGCTTTTAATCGGAATATTTCCCGCACAGTTATTTAAACTTGTTATTCAACCCGTTTCAATATTAATGCAAAGCGAAATCCCCGATTATGTAAGACCTGTTTTTGATGTGACGGAATATTTGAGCTTTTTATTTTTAATTTTTGTATTAATAATCGGTTTTGTTTTTGCGCTCAAACATTTTGCCGTAAAAAATACAAGAGTTCATAAAGTTTGGGGGTGCGGATATAACGGATTGAACGAAAAAATGCAATACAGTGCTTCTTCTTATTCCGATTTATTTGTATCAACCTTAAAACCTTTATTTAAAAGGGTTTCGCACATTAAAAAACCAAAAACTCTTTTCCCGAAAGATGCTTACTATGAAACGGAGATAGAAGATATTGAAGAAGCATATATCGTAAAACCTCTTGTTAAGTTGGATGAAAAATTCTTGTCACGATTTGAAAAAATCCAAAACGGAAACATGCAGCAATATATTTTATTCGGGCTTGTATTTTTAATTCTTGCAATATTGGGAGTAATTTGCTGGGGATAATTATGATAATAAATTTGATAAATACGGTTTTACTTTTAATAATGCCCTTTTTGTTTGTCGGAACGATTAAAAAAACAAAAGCATTTTTTGCGGGGAGAAAAGGTGCAAGTATTTTTCAGCCTTTTTATGATTTTTTAAGGCTGTTGAAAAAAGAAACGGTGTATCCGGATGTTACGACTTGGGTATATAAATTTGCACCCGTTATAATTTTTTCTTCGGTAATTTTTGCTTCTCTTTTTGTTCCCATGTCTTGCGGAATGTCAATCGTGAATGTTCCGTTTGCTTTTGTAATTTTTTCTTATGTTTTGGGGTTTGGGAAATTCTTTTCTCTTATATCGGCGCTTGATACGGGAAGCAGCTTTGAAGGAATGGGCGCTTCGAGAGAGGCTTGTTTTTCGACAATGGTTGAGCCTGCTTTTTTTATTTTGTTCGCTTCCGTTATTGCTCTTGTACAAATAAACTCCTTTGAAAGTTTAAAACACCTTGTTTTTAATTCGGGTGTGTACGGATATTTAATCATTATTCTTGCAAGCATTGCTTTATTTATAATGCTTTTAATCGAGGGGTGCAGAGTCCCCGTTGATGATCCCGCAACACATCTTGAACTTACAATGATTCATGAAGTTATGATTCTTGACAATTCAGGCTTTGACCTTGCCCTTATAACGTGGGCAAGCGCAATTAAGATGTTTTTGTTTGCTTCTTTGATAACATCGTTAATACTTCCTTCGGGGCTTCCTTTATGGCTTAATATACTTTTATTCATACTTTGTATATTTTCAATCGCAATAACGGTGGGAATTGTTGAATCGTCAATGGCAAGATTTAGGATGACCCATGTTTTTGAGTTTGTTTTTGTTATGTCAATTTTATCTTTATTAATATTAACCCTCTCGACTTATCGAATATACGGCGGGGTGTAAGGAGAGTAAATGGAAAATATATTTATAATCCTGCTCGGTTTAACAATGGTTTATATATCTTCAACTTCAAGGCTGAAGGCTCATATAAACATGCTTAAAGTGCAGGGATTTCTTCTTTTTATAATTTGTATGCTCGGGTTGCATAATGACTCTGAGCTTGCTGCCGGAATTTTTAACAATTCGGGCATAAATTTTTCTTATGTAATTGCAATTGCATTTATTATTTTTGAAACAATTTTAATTAAAGCAATTTTAATTCCCGTATTTTTGCATAAGGTTTTAAAAAACACAAAAGTCCATAGGGACACAGAAGCTCATATTCCGCATTTTTATTCTTTGGTAATTTCCAGTGCGGTTTTATTTTTAGGGTTTATGACCGCAAATATTCACACTCCCGATTTTAATTTAATTTCTCCGATTTATTTCGGTGTGTCAATTTCAATCATAATTACGAGTTTGTGGCTTATTACCGTTAAAAAAACCGTTTTATCAAATGTTATCAGCTTTATTACAATGGAAAACGGAATTTTTCTTCTCTCTCTTGCCGCAGCAAAAGATATGCCCGTAATTATCAATATGGGAGTTTTATTGGATTTATTTATTGCGGTATTTATTTTGGGTATGCTGGTTAAAGAAATCAACACCGAATTTAGCAACCTTGAAGTGTCAAAACTTTCCGATTTAAAGGATTATGAATAATGATTAGTTTGATTTTATTATTTCCGATACTTGGATGTTTGATTTTATTTTTGTTTAAAAACAGAACTTTAAATAATACAATCCTTCTTGTATACGGAATTATACATTTTCTTTGCTCTTTTATTTTATTTTTTAAAGGGTCAAACGGTTATGAAATTATAAATAAATTTTTCAATATCGACAATACAAACAGGGTCTTTTTATTAACTCTTTCGATAGTCTATGCGGCATTTTCCGTTTATAACTTCGGATATATGAAAAATGACCCCTCGCTTACAAGAAAATTAAGACATTATTCTTATGCGGTTTTATTGTTTGTATTATCAATGACGGGAGCCGTATTAAGCACAAATTTAGGTTTATCTTGGGTGTTTATCGAAGCGACCACGCTTGCAAGCGCATATTTAATTTATTTTCATAAAACAAAACATTCAATTGAAGCTGCATGGAAATATGTTTTTATTTGTTCAATCGGTATTGCTCTTGCGTTTGTCGGAATAATACTTTTAACCGTATCGTCGGGCAGCTTAAATTCACTCTTTTATTCGGATTTGTACACTAATGCTCAAATGTTTAACGTGTTTTGGCTCAAATTATCCTTCGTATTTATTCTTTTTGGTATGGGAACAAAAATGGGGCTTGCCCCCGTTCATTTTTGGCTTCCCGATGCCCATGCTCAATCCCCTTCGCCTATATCGGCTTTACTATCGGCAGCGCTTTTAAATTCCGCATATTTAATTGTTTTAAACATGTATAGAATAATGACATTATCAAATGTTGAAACTTATTCAAAAATAATGCTTATCGTAATGGGCTTTTTATCTTTGTTTATAGCGGCTGTTTTTATTTATCATATTAACAATTACAAAAGAATGCTTGCTTATTCTTCGATTGAAAATATGGGCATTTTGGTTATAGGGCTCGGGCTTGGCGGATACGGAATAATTGCTTCGTATATTCATTTAATCGGTCATTCCTTGATTAAGGCTTCTTATTTTATGACATCGGGTAATATTTTAAAATTGTACGGCACTAAAAAAATAAAATCCGTAACGGGAATTTTAGCTAAAGATAAAAAAACAGGCTGGCTTTGGATGTTATCTTATCTCGGGATTTGCGCTTTTCCGCCTTCAATTCTTTTTATAAGTGAATTTTTAATCGTAAAACAAATGTTAAAAACGGGGCATATTTTTATGTGTTTTGTGTTCCTTTTTCTTTTAACGATAATCTTATACGGTATGGGAAAAGCGGTTATTTCCATGGTATTTGGAAAAATTTCTCCGACAAAAGAAGAAAATACCCGAAAACTACCGCTTTCAATGTATTTGCCTCAGGCAATTCTCTTATCGCTGGCATTTTTAACGGGGATATTTTTACCCTGTTTGGATATAATTTTAAGTGGTGCAAGAGGTTTTTAAGATGAACTGGATAATATTTAAAAAAAATGAAAAAATTAACGCCCTTGATATAAAAACCCTTGATATCAGGCAAATAAAAGAGGATGTAAAAAAGTTTAACTTTAGGCCCGTCGGTTTTTTTGGCAAGCAGGAGTTTGAAAACGTAAGGCTTTATGTTGTTTTGGCCGATGATAAAAAAGGGGAATTTTATGTTACATCGGCTCTTTTTTCAAAAGAAGATAAAACATATCCTTGTTTTAGCGATGAATTACCCCAATTTCATCTTTTTGAAAGAGAGTTTTATGAACAGTTTAATATAGAACCCGTTAATCATCCTTGGCTAAAGCCTGTCAGAATTAATCAAGAAAATTACGAATTTTTCAAAATGCAGGGAGAAAATATCCATGAAGTGTCTGTCGGTCCAATCCATGCGGGAGTTATAGAACCGGGGCATTTTAGGTTTATGTGTCAAGGCGAAAAAGTTTATGAGCTTGAAATTATGCTCGGGTTTCAACATAGAGGAATTGAAAATATGATGTTGAAAAACCCTTCAAACCGCCTTGCAGAATCAATTTCAGGGGATAGTGCCGTTGCGCATAATATGGCATACAGCGAAGTTTTGGAAACTTTATCCGATACAAAAATACCGGAAAAAGCCGAAATAATAAGAAGAGTAGCTCTTGAAGCGGAAAGAATTGCAATTCATATCGGAGATATGGGCGCAATTGCGGGTGATATGGCATATTTACCGGGCGCTTCAATATTTGGAGTAACAAGAACTCTTATAATTAATACCATGCTTGAAATAACGGGAAGCAGATTTTCAAGAGGTTTGATTAATACAGGCGGTGTCAATTATGATATAACAAACGAGCAAATTTCAAAATTTATAAAAACTTTAAATGAAGTTGAAACAACCGTAAGAAGAACAACGGATGTTATGTTAAAAACTTCATCCTGTATCTCAAGAATGGAAAAAACGGGCGTTGTATCGCAGGAAACGATTGCTTCTCTGGGTGCTGTCGGAATGGCAGCAAGGGCTTCGGGGGTTAATCTTGATTCAAGGTTTGATTTTTGTGATATTTTGTATAAAAAATACAAAAAGCAAGAGTTTAACGGGCAGGGAGATGTTTATTCAAGGTTTAAATTAAGATATAAAGAGATTTTATATTCTATTAAAATTTTAAAAGATTTGCTTGAAAAATTAAAAAACAATAACGACATCTTGAGCGTTAAGCCCGAACGTTTATCTTCAAACTCCTTTGCGCTTTCAATAACCGAAGGCTGGAGAGGTGAAGTCATTCATATAGCAATAACCGGAAAAGACGGCGAATTAATAAGGTATAAAATAAAAGACCCTTCTTTTAATAATTGGTATGTGCTTTCAATGGCGGTAAGAAACAACGGCATTTCCGATTTTCCGCTTTGCAACAAGAGCTTCAATTTGTCATATTCAGGGTTTGATTTATAAGGAAAAAATATGTTTACGGATACTTTAAAATTAAAATATTTTCAAAAAAGCCAATATATAAAAGATATTAAAAATGCTCCAATAAAAGAAAGCTTCAGAGGATATCCCGTATTAAAAGGGGGAGAAATTGACCCTTCAATTTGTAAGACGGGTGCTCTTATAAATAATCCTTTGAGCATAGATATGGGAAAATGTACTTTTTGCGGTGATTGCAATGGTGAGTGTGTTAAATTTACAAATAAATATAAATTAGCAACTACTTCAAGAGAAAAGCTTATTGTAGCTGAAAATACCGCTTATGAAGATTTTGAAAAAATTGCAATAAAATCAAGAGAAGAAATTAAAAAAGTTTTTTCGCATTCGATAAAGTTAAGACAAGTATCCGCAGGCGGCTGCAACGGGTGCGAAATGGAATTAAATGCCTGCTCAAACTGCAATTTTGATATGGGGAGATTCGGCATTGATTTTGTTGCTTCTCCTCGTCATGCCGACGGGCTTGTTATAACGGGATGTTTAACAAAAAATATGGCGTATGCTCTTGAAGATTGTTATAAATCAACTCCAAACCCGAAAATCGTAATTTTGGCGGGCGCTTGTGCAATATCGGGCGGAATTTTTCAAAATTCAACCGAATTAAACAGAGAATTTTTAGAAAAATATAAAATTGATTTATATATTCCGGGGTGTCCCGTTCATCCTTTAACTTTTATTAATGCAATACTCGATTTTATTTCAAAATAAAGCGTTTTTTATTCGGTAAAACAGGCGGTTTTAAAATAACTTAAAATCGCAGGCTTAAAGTTTATGGCGGCAATTTAATCATATCGTAAGCGTTAAAATGTTTTTGTTGTCTTTATATTCGTATTCCATTTTGGAAACGGTATTTTTTACCATAAATATTCCAAGACCGCCTATCGTCCTTTCTTCTATCGGAAGTTCAACGTCGGGGTCTTCTTTTGCAAGGGGGTTATATGGAATGCCTTCGTCAATAAATTGAATAATTACATTGTCTTCATTTTTATATAAAATCGCTTCCAATTCTCCGTCTTTATTGTCGGGGTATGCGTATGAGCAAATATTTGTATAAATTTCTTCGCTTGAAAATTCAAGTTTTTGCGCAATTCTGGGGTCTAAATCTTCTTTCTTGTTAAATTCTAAAATCCAATTCAAAAACTCACCGTACAATTTTATGTCGGCTTTGTTTTTGTATTTATATTTATTTTCTTCTGTATATTTGTACGTCAGCATGGTTATATCGTCGTTTTGAAAAGTTCCTTTCGAGAAATTCGCAACATCGTTTTTAATGTTTTTTATAATCTCTTGTGTATTATTATAATGGTTATTGTTAATCTTGTCTAATAATCTTTTTTCACCGTAAAGTTTATCTTCTTTGTTTATTGCTTCGGTGACACCGTCTGTATAGAGAAAAATTATATCTCCTTTGTTTAAAAACGTTTCGTATACCGTAAAATCGACGTTTTCAACAATGCCAAGCACTAAGTTCGGGTCTGTTTGAAGATATTCGAACTTTTCATTCCTTCTCTTTAATAAAGGCGGATTATGCCCGCAATTTATAAAGTGAGTCTTGCCGGTTTTGGTGTCCGTTATTCCTATAAAAGCCGTAATAAAAAACCCTTGCTTATTATTGTTAAGAATTGTATTATTTATTTCTTTTATCATTTGTTTGGGCGGCAGATTCATTTGTGCGATATTTGAAATAATCGTTTTTGCGGTCATCATAAATAAAGCGGCGGGAATTCCTTTTCCCGATACATCCGCAATTAAAAACATGAATTTATCATCGTCAAGAAAATAAAAATCGTAAAAATCTCCGCCAACTTCTTTTGCCGCATCCATTGAAGCGAAAATTTCAAAATCATGCCTGTTTGGGTATGGCGGAAAAGTATTCGGCAGGCTCGAAGATTGAATTTCTTTTGCAATTGATAATTCCGATTCGATTTTTTCTCTTTCTTTCGTAATTTGTTTTATATCTTTTGTCATTTTGTTAAAAACCGAAGCAAGGTGAGAAAATTCTCTCGGTTCTTTAATTTCAAAATATTCGTTCAGCTCGCCTTCGGATATTTTATTTGCGATGTTAATTAATTTATCAATCGGGTTATTAATGCCGTCTCTTAATACCTTGTATAAAAGATAACTGATTACGATAATAATTAAAATGAAAATTGTAATAAGCCAGCTTGATTGTATGATAATAAATCTGAAAAGTTCGTTTTTCGGAACAAATACAATATAAATCATTCCGTTTGACAGGTTTTTAACGTATGGGATGTATATTGTGTTATGGTATTTTATATATAACGTATCTTTGAGATTTTCCGTATACCATGGAATTTTATGCAAATCCACGCCCATAATTTCGTTAGAATTTAAGTAAGGGTCGGTTGTTGCAATTACTATGTCGTTTTTCTTATCTCCAAAAAGAGAAAAACTGTTTGGCGTTGGGCGTAACTCCCTAATCATATTTAAAATACTGTTTATTTCCCAGTCGACGGTAGAGATTCCTATTAATTTATTATCTTCATCGTATATTCCTGCTCCTGCCGTCATCATAAGGGTGTTACTGCCTTCATGTTCATAATAAGGCTTAGACCATACTACTTGATGTTCTTCTTTTATCTCTTTTGTAATTTCCTTGTACCATTTTTGATTAAGGTAATTATATTCTTCGCTTTCAAATTCATTATCAATTACAACTTTATTGTTTTTGTTTCTGTAAGCATAAACCGCAAATAAACGTTTATTTGGGTTAATAACGTATGGCTCGAACCAAATTCCGCCGCCTAAAGAATCTTTATAATTATCAAAAGTTTTTGAAATCCCGAATTCAAGGTCATGTTTTGTATCGTTTATTTTTTTGAAAAACTTTCCCGACAACGCTAAATCTTTTGCATTGTCCTCAATTCTTAATATTTGTTTATTAATATCCTGTGCTAAAGCGGCAATTGAATAGTATGCGTTTTGCACCATGAAATTTTTTGTAATTTCAAAATGAATATACATAAAAAAACCCAAAACAATAGCCAATGACACAATCATTGTTATTGTAATGAGTTTAATTTTTGATTTTATTGTTTTGAACATCAAACCCTGAATTTATTAATTGATTTTCAAAAACCTGTCAAGTCCCGTCATTCTTAACGATTCAATAACTTGAGTACCGACGTTGATAACCGTCATTGATTTAGGCGAAGCCATTTTTTGATTTAATTCGACAAGTATTCTTATTCCGATACTTGAAATGTAGTCAATTTTGTCAAAATCAAGAACCAATTCCGTTATGTCCTCGTCTTCAACGTAATCTTTGATTGTTCCGCCGTATTCCGCAGCGGTATCGAGGTTTAATTTTCCTTCATATTTAACCGTAACACCGGAATTCCCGAATCTTTCAAATTCCAAATTTTCCATAATATCCATTTCCTTAAATAATAAAGCTGTTTTTCAACATGCTAACAAAATGTGGCCTTCAAGTCAATTTATATTAATTTTTCTTATCATTTTATATTTTATTTTATTTTCCTTGAAAAAACCGTTTTTAGTGCAAGAATTTAATTATGACAGAAAGACGTTTTGAAATAGTATCGGATAAATCCCCGAGGGGCGATCAGCCAAAAGCAATTAAATCTCTTGTGGACGGTATTAATAAAGATTATAAAAACCAGACTCTTTTAGGTGTAACGGGATCCGGTAAAACTTTTACGATTGCAAACGTTATTGAACAAGTTCAAAAACCTACTCTTGTAATCGCTCATAATAAAACTCTCGCTGCTCAGTTGTACGGCGAATTTAAGGAAATATTTCCGAATAATGCGGTTGAATATTTTATAAGTTATTACGATTATTACCAGCCCGAAGCGTATATCCCGAGAACCGACACCTATATTGAAAAAACAGCCTCAATAAATGATGAAATCGACCGTTTAAGACATAATACGACAAGAAGCTTGTATGAAAGAAAAGATGTTATAGTTGTAGCTTCCGTCAGTTGTATCTACGGTTTGGGGCTGCCCGAAAATTATTTTAAAGGTGCCGTTAAATTACAAACGGGAGATGAAATAGACAGGAAAGCTTTTTTGAACCATTTAATTTTGGTAAGATACGAAAGAAACGACGTTGAATTAAAAAGGGCAACCTTTAGAGTTCGGGGCGATTTAATAGAAATTATGCCCGCTTTTGAAAAAGTTATTACAAGAATTTCATTTTTCGGCGATGAAATCGAAAAAATTTCAAGGGTTGATTCAACGACGGGTGAGGTTTTAGAAAATGTCGGCGAAACGGTGATTTACCCTGCCGTACATTATTTGGCGGACGATGATGATATGGAGCATACGCTTGAAGTTATCCGCCTTGAGCTTCAAAACAGGCTTATTGAATTGAAAGAAGAAAATAAACTTGTTGAAGCGCAAAGGCTTGAACAAAGAGTTAATTACGATATCGAAATGATAAGAGAAATGGGGTATTGCTCGGGAATAGAAAATTATTCGAGAATTTTGGAAAAAAGAGCCCCGGGGACACCTCCTGCGACACTTTTAGATTATTTTAAAGATGATTTTTTGGTTGTAATTGATGAATCTCATGTTACTTTGCCTCAATTAAGAGGGATGTATTTCGGGGATAAATCAAGAAAAGAAGTCCTTGTTGATTACGGTTTCAGGCTTCCTTGCGCTAAAGATAACCGCCCTTTAACGTTTGAAGAATTTTGGGAGAGGATTGATAAAAAAATATTTATATCGGCTACTCCTGCCGATTTTGAAAAAGAAGTATCGGAAAATATCGTAGAACAAATTATCCGTCCCACAGGGCTTGTTGACCCTATAATTGAACTTCATCCGACAGAAGGACAGGTTGATGATTTATTAAAAGAAATTAAAACCGTTGTTGAAAGGGGCGAGAGAATTTTTGTCACAACCCTGACTAAAAGAATGGCGGAAGATTTATCCGAATATTTAAGAACAAAAGGAGTAAAAGTAAGATATCTTCATTCCGAAATTCAATCTCTCGAAAGAGTTGAAATTTTAAGAGATTTAAGGCTCGGCGAATTTGACGTTTTGGTCGGGGTTAACCTTTTAAGAGAGGGGCTTGATATACCCGAAGTTTCTCTTGTTGCGATAATGGACGCCGATAAAGAAGGGTTTTTGAGGTGCGAAACTTCCTTAATTCAAACAATAGGACGTTCCGCAAGAAACGTAAACGGAAAAGTCATAATGTACGGCGACAAAATAACGGGGTCTATGCAAATTGCAATTGATGAAACGAAAAGACGTCGTGAAATTCAATTAAAATATAATAAAGAACATAATATCGTCCCGAAAACAATTAAAAAGCCCGTCGAAAATAATCTTTTAGCGCTTGTTCAAAGTTACAGGAGTGTTGAAGATATAATTGCCGAGAATATGAGCGAATTAAAAATTGATAAAAAAGATTTGCCGAAACTCTTAACAAAACTTGAAAAAGATATGAAAAAAGCCGCTAAAACTCTTGATTTTGAGCGTGCGGCAGAAATTAGAGATAAAATTAAAAAATTAAGAGATTTGTTGAATTAAAAAAGACCTTTCATTTGAAAGGTCTTTTCAAAATTATAACTTACAATAAGCAAAAGGTCCGTTATATAAGCCATATACGTTCATTACCGCCAAAGATGAGGTGGTGCGCAGCCTGTTTTCTTGCAGCATAATTTGCGGTACTCCTTTTGAATAGAAAGATTCTGTTAAATCACCCGTTACTACGTAATTATAAGCAACTAAGCCGTATTCTTCCGCACGAGATTCATTAAAAGGTGCATTTACGATATCGGCATTTTGTTCAAGAAGCGCATCTGCCGTAACGTTTGTACCGTAAATGTAACCCACCATTTTTGCTATATCGGTCGCATCCGCAATTTTATCGGGTCCTCCGCAAAAATCAACAAGTCCTGCGTACCATTGATTGTGGGTTCCCGAAACTTTTGGCTGATCGGGAACGCCGCATATGTCTTCCGTTATTCCGTATTTACCTTTTATCGTCATGCACTCATCATAAGTTGTACTCGTAAATGTTGAAACATCAATCGCCGTAGAAAAACATAACCCTTGAGCGGTACCCGTTGCGCAAGAATTTCCGATTGATTTTGCCATACCGAATAAGAAAACATCTTTATTTAAAGCATTTGGTTTTTTATCGCCGTCAATATCGACTAACCCTGATACGCAATTTTGAGAAACGGTTGTTCCGCTGAAAACTTTATGGTCATAAACTGTTTGAGTGCATTTTTTATTGTATGAAGCTATAAATCTGACGCCGTCTACCGTCATAAAAGCAATATTATCGCTCGACCAGTCGTTATTATCATTATCATCCAGCCTGAATTGTGCGCCCGTTTTAATACTTTCTATCGGAAATGTCGTACCGTCCGCCATTAATATATTTTCGTAATTATCGCCAAAACAGCTTGTAACGGGCGGAAGCTCCGATGGGGAGTCGCCCACTCTGCAAACGTAATTAATTTTAAAATGATTTCTTAATTCGTTTACAAAATCCAATGTATCTGCATACTGCGGACCTAATTTTTCTTGAAGTGTCATTTGTTCAAGAGCTTTTGTGAATTTTATTTTTGCAACTTCCACTTGGCGCTCTCTTACTTTTGTTTGAATTAAAGTAGACATTGCAGGTAATATAATTGCAGCAACAATACCTATTACAACAAGTGCAATCAATGTTTCCGCAAGCGTAAAACCTTTATTCCCCCCCTGCATGAGTGAGGTTGCAAAATCTTTCTTTTTCATAAAAAAAACTGCCTTATAAAATCGGACCAACAAATTAATTATACTCTTTTTTAAAACGACATTCAACCGTCATTGTATCTTGTATTCGTCTTAAATATTGTTTATAATAAGGATATAAACCTTTTGAATACAGTTTGTTGAAAGGCAAAATAATATATGAGTGAAGTGCAATATAAAAGCGACCTCACCAAATTAATCGAGATTTTACCTCCGAAAATCAGAAGAACAATTTATGACGGGCTTTTGGACGAAGCAATTGAAATTGTTCTTGATATAGGAAGATTGCCCGAAGTTCGTTTGGGTAACGGAAAGATTGAATATTTAGGAACTGACACCGTTACAAGTGATGAAATTGATTATATAACGTCAAAAATACCCGAATTTACGTCGGATAACCGTTCAGGGTTAGCGGGAACCTTGCACAGAATTTCTGCCATAAGAAACAGACAAGGAAAAATTATCGGTTTAACCTGCCGTATAGGGCGAGTTATAACAGGTACAATCGCTTGTATAAAAGATTTTGTCATGCAAAATAAAAGTATACTCTTTTTAGGGCGCCCCGGAGTCGGTAAAACAACAAAATTAAGAGAAATTTCAAGGCTTGTAGCGGATGAGCTCGGAAAAAGAGTTGTTGTCGTCGATACTTCAAACGAAATTGCAGGCGATGGCGACGTTGCACATCCTGCAATCGGAAAGGCAAGAAGAATGCAGGTTTCGCAACCGGAATTTCAAAAAGATATTATGATTGAAGCGGTTGAAAATCATACCCCGGAAGTTATCGTTGTCGATGAAATCGGGACGGAGCTTGAAGTTCAGGCAGCAAGAACAATAGCGGAACGTGGCGTCATGTTAATTGCAACGGCGCATGGGAACACTTTGGATAACCTTATTAAAAACCCTGCCATGTCGGATTTGGTGGGCGGCGTAAGTTCCGTTACATTGGGTGATGATGAAGCAAAACACAGAGGCTCTCAGAAAACGGTGCTTGAACGTGAAAAACAGCCCACGTTTGATATAGTTATTGAAATTATAGACAGGAATACTCTTGCTGTTTATAAAGATACGGCAGAAGCCGTTGATTGCATTTTAAGAGGGTGGCCCGTTACTCCCGAAATAAGAAAAGTCGACAGGGAATATGATTTTAAAAAACCAATCAAGACGGAAATCGAAAAAACGATTGATAAGGTAAACGAGCTTGATTCAAGAACAAAAAACCCCATGAATTTTTCTTTTAACAGGCAGGCATACGTTAAATCCGTAAAAAATAAAAAAAGTATTTATATTTATGCCGTTTCAAGGTCTATCGTCAATAAAATAATAGAAAGGCTTGATTTAGACGTTGAAATTGCAAGAAACGTTGAAGATGCCGACATTGTAATTGCGCACAAAAACTTTGCAAAAGGCGGAACGAAAATTCTTTCAATTGCAAATGAATACAGGCTTCCGGTTTATTTTGTAAGAACAAACACAATGAGTCAAATTCAAAAAGTTTTAAAAGATGCTCTCCATTTAGCGGAAAATCCCGATTTCAAAGAAGCAAAAACCGATTTTAAGGACGATTCCGAGCTTGCGCTTGATGAAGCAAGGGCGGCAATTGCAAAAGTTATGGAAGGTGCTGAAAGTATTGAGCTTGAACCGCAGCCTCAAAATATCCGAAAATTACAGCATGAACTGGCGGATTCTTATAATCTCCAATCAAACAGTATCGGTGAGGGAAACGAAAGAAGGCTCGTAATTTCTAAAGATGAAGAAATAATGTAAATTAAAGAAACTGTTTTTAAAAGCTCAAAAATTCGACAAAATTTTGAGCTTTTTAAGCAACAATTAAAAGCATGTAAAAACAGATGAAAAGCAGGATAACTTCTCATCTGTTTTAAAAATCGTATTTGATTGCGTATAAAACTTGTTATAAAATCTATGCGTTATTCTTGTTTGCAGAAAACGTAAAAATCTCCGCCGACAGAATCGCTAAGCCAAGTTTGCCCCGTACTTATGCCTGATGAGGACAATGTCGGAAGCATAACGTATTGATATTCTAAAGGAGCATCGTATATAAAAATTTTAATTTCTCCGGATGACCCGCCCAAAGTTGCGCTTTCAAACGAGGGTAAACCAAAATCGGCCAAACGTGAAGTCGTTGAAGAATCCGTACTTTTGTTTAAATTAAAAGCATTCCATTTATCTGATGAAACCGAATAAGCGGGAGCATCATAAATATTTGCTATCATTTTGGTGTAATCATCATAAGTCATCAATTTGTCAAGTCCGCCGCAATATTCAACAATGCTTGCAAACCAGTTTGTGTATCCCCCCGAATCGCCTCTTGAACATAAGTATTGTTCGGTAAAACCGTATTTATCAATATTAGCCCTGCAATCCGCTACCGTAACTTTATAATTGTTTGATGAAAATATATCTTGTACTTTCATTGGAGCCGTATAACAAATTCCGACACCGTCCCCTGCACCGCAAGAACTTCCTATGCCTTTGGCGGAACCGAACAAGTAAGCGTCTTTTCCTATTGTATTCGGTTTTTTATCTCCGTCTATATCGACTAACCCCGAAACACACCCTGCGGAAGAATTTCCTTCATAAACTCCGGGG
>CAJOJE010000010.1 GCA_905234865.1 Candidatus Gastranaerophilales bacterium | reverse complement strand
TTTTTATTTCCTTTCGTTTCGTTATAATTTAATTATAACGTATACCGATTTCGGCATTTTTTAGACGACAAAAAGCCTTACGCCGAAAGGAATTAAAGGGAAAACAAACTTTAAAATAAGACAGGTTACAACAAGGGAGAAAAATTCCGCAATGGTTAAAAATCGTCTTTAATTGCCTTAAAGTTTTTCGTATTTCATTCGTAAAACGGGTGATACACTTTATTTTTAAGATGGGTTAAATAAAAAATTATGCTTCTATAAATAATTTTCTTCCGACGATGTTTGGAACGCCGTTATAATATCCTGCAAAATATCCCCCCGCAACAGGCTGATTTTTAGCCCAAGAGCCTGTTTTTGAGTAGCTTTGTCCGACAAAAGGATTATTGTTGTCCGCACTTGCAAACGGGTTGTTGCTTGATTGTCTTTCTATGTTTGGCGTATATGAAGTTTGTGAAATTGAATTGTTAAATAAAGAAACCAAATTTGAAAACATCTTATATCCTTTTATCTTTACAATTTATATTTAATGATAAAAATACTAATGTCTAAATTATAATACCTGAAATTATAAAAAGTATACTTTTATTAAAAAATACTACTTTTATTTTAGTTTGTAGTCAAAATAAAATTTATATGGTATTATTTGATTAAGACTAAATATATTATAATAAAATTTATATAAAATAAAATAAAATTAAAATATACTTAGTAGATTTTTAGTACACAAACTTATACGAGGTATGGGAAAATCTATCAGAATCCGCTTTTTTTAACATTGGCATACGTTGGGCCTTATCTTTGCATAATTGCGTTTCTTTTTTCGGCAATTCCTTTGATTATCGGAAATACGAGAAAAAAAGTTATAATTGAGAATTTGCAAAGACAAATAAAAGAAAATCAAGATGAGTTTAGCGAAAAAGTCGAACTTTTTAAAAAAGAAGCGATTGCAGACGCTAAAGAACTTCTCTATGAGGATAGGCAAAAGTTCAACGACGAAATCAGGGACAGAAGAACAGAAGTTTCAAGGTTGGAAGACATTATTGCAAAAAAAGAGGATGAAGTTGAATTAAAAAATCAGCAAAATGTTGATAAAGAGTATCGTTTAAATAAAAAAGAAGATGAATTAAACGAAAAAGAGGACTATTTAGCCGAACAAATCGCAAAACAAGTTCAAGAACTTGAGAGAGTTTCTCAAATGTCGAGAGAAGAAGCGAGAAATTCTCTTATGGAACAATTAAAACAAGAATTAAAACAAGAACAAATTCGCATGATAAGAGAAAATGAAATTATCATAAAAGAAAATGCGGAAGAAAAGTCTAAAGAAATTCTTTCTCAAGTAATGCAAAAATGCGCAATAGAACAAGTTATTGAAACTACGGTTTCCGTTGTATCTTTGCCGAGCGATGACATGAAGGGAAGAATAATAGGACGTGAAGGAAGAAATATAAGAACTCTTGAAACGTTAACGGGAGTTGACCTTATTATTGATGATACTCCGGAAGCGGTTGTGTTGTCCTCTTTTGACCCTGTTAGACGTGAAGTTGCAAGATTAACAATCGAAAAATTAATATCGGACGGTCGTATTCACCCTGTAAGGATTGAAGAAGTATATGAAAAATCTCTGAAAGAAATCGAAAACAAAATGAAACAGGAAGGCGAAAAAGCCGCTTACGACCTTGGAATTATGAACCTTAACAGAGAGCTTGTAAAGACTCTTGGACGTTTATATTATAGAACGAGCTTCGGGCAAAATGTTCTTAAACATTCTATTGAAGTTGCTCAAATTGCAGGCATGCTTGCTGCCGAATTAGGCGCAAACGTGCATGAAGCAAAACGTGCCGGATTATTGCATGATATCGGTAAAGCCGTAGACCATGAACAAGAAGGCACGCACATTCAATTGGGTGTCGAACTTGCGAGAAAGTACGGCGAAAAAGAAGAAATCGTGCATGCAATCGAAGCACATCATGATGACGTTCAAGCGAATACGCTCGTTGCGGCTTTGGTGAAGATTGCCGATTCGGTTTCGGCAGGGCGCCCGGGAGCAAGACGTGATACGCTTGAAATCTATATTAAACGTCTAAAGAAGCTTGAGGAGATTGCAAACAGCTACGAAGGCATTAAACAATCTTTTGCCGTACAAGCGGGCAGAGAAGTTAGGGTGGTGGTTCAACCCGATGTGTTTGATGATGCGGCTGCTGCCAAACTGGCTCGTGACATAGTTAAACGCATAGAGGATGAACTTGAATATCCGGGGCAAATCCGGGTTACCGTTGTAAGAGAAGCAAGAGTAACTGAAATAGCGAAATAACAATGTCATCTAATATATCAGTATTATTTTTTGGCGATATAGTGGGGCGCCCCGGAAGGTGTGCGCTTCAAAAAGTGTTGTCATCGGGAAACGAAGATTTTAAGGCTGATTTTGTAATTGCAAATGTTGAAAACGCTTCTCATGGGTTCGGCTTAACAAATAAAAACCATGATGAACTTTTGTCTTACGGAATACACTGTATGACATCGGGCAATCATATTTTTGACAAAAAAGATATATATCAATTTATTGATGATTCACCGGTTTTAATTCGCCCGTATAATTACCATAAAAGCACAAGGGGTTTGGGATATCGATTATTTGAAAATAATATTTTAGTAGTTAATCTTTTGGGAAAAACTTTTATGAATCCCGTTAATTGCCCTTTTCAAGCAATTGAAGATTTATCTTCCGAACTAAATTTTGAAGATAAAATCGTAATAGTTGATTACCATGCAGAAGCCACAGCCGAAAAAATTTCTTTTGCAAAATATGCTTCAAACTTTGGAGTTAAGGCGGTAATCGGAACTCATACGCACGTTCAAACGGCAGATGAAAAAATAATTGACGATAAATGCGCATACATAACGGATGCCGGTTTTACGGGTTCTTACGACAGCGTTATCGGCATGGATTTTGAGCATTCGATTAAAAGATTAATAACCTCAATTCCCGAAAGGTTTGATGTTGCCCAATCCGATACAAAACAAGTAAATGGCGTAAAAATCATTTTCAACAAAGAAAATAATCTTCCTGTTGAAATCAAAAGAATTAATTTTGTATATAATGACAGTAAGGAGGGGGAGTTTGAAAGTTGATTTGCATATTCACACAACATACTCTGACGGCGCATATTCGCCCGAAATGATTGTTGATACTGCAATTGATTGTGATTTGAACGTTATTGCACTTACAGACCATGACAACATTTTATCTTATCCGATTGCAAAAAAATATGCCGACGATAACGATAAAAAAATAGAAATAATTCAAGGCGTTGAAATTAACACAATTTATAAAGGGTACGAGGTGCATATTTTAGGATATTTTCCCGATGTTCAAAATACCGATTTTCTCTCTATGCTTAAATTTCAACAAAACGCCCGTATTCATCAGGCAAAAGAAATGGTTGCGCTTTTGCAGAAAAAAGCGGGTATCAGGATACAATTCGAGGATATAAAAAAACTTGTCGCTCCTCAAGGAAGTATCGGACGCCCTCATATTGCAAGGGCAATTACAAATGCGGGTGGTGTAGCTAACGTCATGGAAGCGTATGCAAAATTTATTAATGATGATTCTCCCGTTTATGTAAAAAGAAAAACGGTAAGCCCTCATGATGCTTGCGAGGTTATTTATGAAGCGGGCGGAATACCCGTTTTTGCGCACCCTATTGATGTCGAAATTGCGGAAAGCCTTATAAAAGAGCTTATAAATTACGGGCTTAGGGGGGTTGAAGCGTATCACAGGAAACATTCCCCTGCTGTCGTTGAATATTACTCGACTTTAGCCGAGCAAAACGGACTTATTATAACGGGCGGTTCGGATTTTCATGCACCGTCAATGAGTCATGGTACAATTATTATGGGTAAAAATTTTGTACCTGCTTGGGTTTATGATGAACTTTTAAAAGAGAAAAAGAGAATAGAAATTTCTTAAAATAAGGAAAAAATATGATAAAATTAACACAGGCACACATTATAGGGGCAATAACAGCATATCTTTTAGGGGTTTTTATAGTACCTATCGTAATATATTATTCCGACAAAAAAGGTCTTGTCGATGTTCCGAACGAAAGAAAAATCCATAAAGGAAAAATCTCAAGGCTCGGCGGAATTGCAATATGGCTTGCCGTCATGTTTACTTTTTTGTTTCTCGTATTATTAAGCTACTACCCGAAAGGCGAAGGGTTATCGGGAATTATCACAGGCGGCTCTTTAATGTTTTTATTGGGGTTGATTGACGATATTTTCTGTCTTAGTGCTAAGTTTAAACTTTTTCTTCAGATAGTTATAGCTTCAATTGTAATATTATTGGGGGTCAGAGTCGATGAAATATATAATTTCTTCGGGAATAATATTCAGCTTGGACCCGTTGTTTCATACGGTTTGAGTTTACTTTGGATAGTGGGAATTTCAAATGCAATTAACTTCATCGACGGAATAGACGGGCTTGCCGGTTCCGTTGTTACGATAAGTTCCGTTGCGATTGCAATTATTTCAATGGTAGTTACCCCCTCTTCTCCGATTAGCGCTTTGGTTGCAATTATTTTATTGGGCGCAATGCTTGCATTTTTAACGTTCAATTATAATCCCGCTAAAATTTTTATGGGAGATTCCGGCGCATTATTTGCAGGATTTATGCTCTCGACACTTTCCATAACGGGAATTATGCGAACGGGAAGCGCTATGATGTATTTACCATTTTTAATCCTTGCAGTTCCGATTATTGACGTTGCTTATTCTTCCCTAAGGAGAATTTCTAAAGGAAAAAGCCCTTTTGTGGCGGATTCCGAGCACATTCATCATAAACTTTTACACCATGGCTTTTCGCAGGATTTGGCGGTTTTAACGTTATCTTCTCTTTCTATGGTATGTGCTATATTAGCAATAATTACGACGGGGTTTTTGAATAAATACTATATTTTTGCAATAGCGCTCGCATTTATCTTATTTATGTTGAATGCAATTTCAAAAACAATAAAAAAAGGAACTTAAATTTTTTAAAAATTTTTTAAAGTTTAAAAATAGGCTCTCGTTCGGTGATAGAGCCTATTTTGCCCTAAAAATACACTTTATAAAAAGTTTAACTTTAAAATTGACATTTTTCAAAAGTATTATATACTGATTATATGGAATATAAACGTTGGTACGACAATAACCCTATCGTAAAACTCGCAGTAAATTATCTTGAGGAATCGGATAATTCACTAAGGGATTATTGCTGTGATTTTATTATTGAAAAATCAAGAAATTCCGGATATGTTCTCGTTGTCAACAATTACGAATATTTCTGGCAAAGATGGCAAGACCAAAATGTAAAATATTTTCTTGCCATGGAATATTTAAAAATTATTGACGATGAAACACAAAGGGAAATTTGCGAGGAAATAGTTAAATATATAGAGGAAGCAAGAGCAGCAGCTTCGGCCGAACAAAAATAACTTTACAAATTTGAAAAATTTTTTGTTCGGGATAGAATGTTCTTATTATGGTAAGATATAGTGTCTGCTTAGTTTTTACTATTCTATTTTTCTTGTTTACGATAAGTCCTGCATGCGCTATTCGTGTCGGGCTTGAGCTTGGTGTTAAGCAATCTTATTTTGCAACATCAGGCACAGGCAAAATTTTCGATTTGAATAATAATTCAAAAGTTATTTTTAAGTCGGATAAAATGACATCTTACCAGTTAAAAGCACATGATAATTCTATTGCAATCAAAGTCGGAAATAAATTCTACGATTTGGGTACGGGTTTTATAAAAATTTCTCCCGACGACGAGCGTGAATTTGTTTCTGCTAAAAAAAGGTGGTATCGTGGGGAACTTGTCGTATATAATTATGATAAAAAATTAACCGTTATAAACAGGCTTCCGATTGAAAAATATGTTTTAGGGGTTGTGCCGTCCGAGATGCCTTCCGTATGGAACATAGAAGCGCTCAAAGCACAGGCAATTGCGGCAAGAAGTTATGCTATTGCAAACCTTAAAAAAAGAGGTTCAAAAGGGTATGACTTGGTTGACACTCCTCTTGATCAGGCATACGGCGGAGCGAGCGCAGAAACCAAGAAAACCAATGAAGCGGTGTTAGCGACTAAAGGCATAGTTTTAACTTATAAAGGTAAAGTTATTCCTGCCTACTATCATGCCGCTTCGGGCGGAAGAACGGTGGGTTCCGGCGCCGTTTGGGCAAACGATGCGCCTTATTTGCAATCGGTTAATGCATACGACGGTAATTTACAAAAAAACGGGCATGGAGTAGGCATGAGCCAAAATGGCGCCAATAATCTTGCAAACAAAGGATACAGCGCTTACGATATTTTGAATTATTTTTATAAGGGCATTAAATTTACAAGAATTAATTCTGTCGAGTAAAAATCGTTTTTATTCGGAATTAGCCTGCGAGATTGCTTGTAATTAAAGTATATATTGTGTCTTAATGTAAAGAACGGTTAAAAATGCTTGTTAAATCTGAAAAGCAAGATATAATTATTTTGTTATGTTGTTTAGAAAGGTGAAAAAATGAACAAAGAAGAATTAGTAAAAGAAATTGCGGAAAAATCCAAACTTTCTCAAAAAGTATCTGCAGAAGTCGTCGGCTCTTTGCTTGAAACAATCCAAAAAACCGTAGCTAAAGGCAAAAAAGTTACTTTAGTAGGCTTTGGCTCTTTTGAAGCAAGAAAATGTGCGGCAAGAACGGGAAGAAACCCTCAAACGGGAAAAGAAATCAAAATCGAAGCTAAAACCGTTCCGGCATTTACGGCAGGTAAAAAATTCAAAGAACTTGTTAATTAAGTTTAAAATTTGCCCGTCTGTTTTTAGACGGGCTTTTTTATTATTAAGAAAAGGTCATTTTAAATTTAAAATGACCAAAGAAATATCCAAAAGAAAAGAAATAAAGAATTAAATTCTAAGCCCCTTAATTACGGTAATTGTATCTTTACCCGTTAAATCTTCAAGAGCATACCTTAGAGCATCTATAAGATGATTGTTTGTATCTTCCGGAACAGGGATTATCTCTCCGTCAAAATTTTTTTTAAAACAATAATTAAAAAATTCTTTTTGTGCGTTTACAAGGCTTTTGTGGATAAAAATTTTTGAAAAACTTTGAAGAAATTTTATTCCCGTTTCAATGCTTCCTTTGCCCTTTTTTGCTCCTATTGCACAAATTCCGGAATTAAGATATTCTGAAATACTCTTTGGTTCCGATGAATCGCAAGTAACGTATTCTCTGCCTATTATTTTTTTAACCAAGGGAATTGAATCTTTATTTAAAAGATTTGTCGAATAAATTTCTTCCGTTAAATATAATTTGTCGTTTTCGATTGCACATCTTATAAATGCAAAAGGGTCGGTCGAAAAGCCCCAGTCTATGCCGTTATAATATTTGTCGAAAGCGTTTTTGTCAAAATCTTTAATCTCAACGTTTGTAAAAATTCTTCCTTCCAAAAGTCCTACTTCGCCAAGCCCGTATACTCTCCAAAAATTTTCATCCTTCATTCTTGATTCAAGCGCTTGTATAATTTCTTTTTCCAAAAAAGGGTTATCTTTGTATGTTGATTTAATCAATACGGCGTTTTCTTTTTCGTTGTTCAAAATTTCGCTATGAACCCAAAAATGGCTCGTCGGGTTAAAATCTATGAAAACTTTTTCTCTTGTTCTTATGATTAATTGTTCCGCTATTTTGTAGTTAAGGTGATTTGCTTCGTTCAAATAAAGAATATCCCTTCTCCCGCCATGAGCTTTTCCTATTGTATCTACGGAAATAAAATTAATCGTACTTTTATGAAATTCTAAATTTTTATTTGTTTTTGAGTACATGGTATAAAAATTAAGCCCGAATTGGGACATAACTTTTGGCATATCGAGCAAAACTCCTGATTTTAAATGTCCTTGAGTTAATCCTACGATATCAATTTCAAAATCATATTTAAGCGCTAAAATAACAAGAAATTGAAGCGTCGAGAAAGTTTTTGTGCTCGATGTTCCGCCTTGATTAATAATGTAGCGGTATTTTTTGTACGAATGTGCGATTTTTTCAAACACGTTTGATAATTTTAAATATGCCATAAAGAGGCGGATTAAATTTCGTCGATTAGTTTTTTTTGTCGTTGATTTTTAACGTAAATATTCAGGACATACTTTTTTTCATCCTCGTTTTCAAATTTCATTTGTGCGAATTTTGCTTTTAATTCTTCAATTTTAACCGCAAGTGCAAGGTTTATGTCCCCTTTTTCGTTCGGGCTCATAGCCAATTTTTCAAGCTCGTTTAATTTTTGTATTGTTTCGCTTAAATCAAAAGGCATGCTTCAAGTGCTCCTACAATGCTTTTTCCGCTTTTTATCAAATTTAAAAACATTATATGCAGTCTTAATCTTTTTAAAATTGATAAGTTTGATGTGCCCGTAATTTCCGCTTGTGCGCCCCAAAGGGGGTCAAGATATAATGTAATTCCGTTCATTTCTATTATCCAATCTCCCGTTATCTTTCTTTTTGTCTTAAAAACTTCATCCGCAATTTTAGAGTATGTAAGCTGAAGCAATGATATGTATTTGACTCCGTTCTCATCCTGCATATTGTAACGGTAATACTTTTTAAATTTTGGAATATGACGGTGAGAGCGATTTTTTTTCTTAACTTGCTTCATACTTTCAGGATACCATATTTATTTCTATAAGATATAACTATTAGATATAAATTTACAAAAATTTACAATGGGGAACAAAACCCCTCAATTTGGATTAAAATTAAGCCTAACTATTGATTTTGGCTCTTGTTTTTTATATATTTTACTTGATTATGACATTATTTGAATAGAATTGGAGCTTATTATGTCAAGAAAATTAGTCGGAACAAATGAAATGTTCAAAAAAGCATTGGCCGGTGGATATGCTATCGGTGCTTACAACGTAAACAACATGGAAATTTTGCAAGGTATTGCGGAAGCTGCCGAAGAAACTCAATCACCTATCATTCTTCAAGTATCGGCAGGTGCAAGAAAATACGCTAACCAAACTTATTTAATCAAATTGGTTGAAGCAGCTCTTGAAACAACAACGATACCTATCGCACTTCACTTAGACCATGGTGCTGATTTTGAAATTTGTAAAGCATGTATCGACGGCGGTTTTTCTTCGGTTATGATTGACGGAAGCAGATTCCCCTTTGAAGAAAACGTAAGAGTAACAAAACAAGTTGTTGAATATGCTCATGAAAGAGGCGTATCAGTCGAAGCAGAACTCGGCAAATTAGCAGGTGTTGAAGATGATGTTAATGTTGATGCCAAAGATGCTAAATATACTAACGTTAAAGAAGCTGTTGAATTTGTTAAACAAACAGGATGTGATTCTCTTGCAATTGCAATCGGAACATCTCATGGCGCTTACAAATTCAAAGGCGAAGCAATATTAGATTTTGAAAGATTAAAAGAAATTAAAGATGCTCTTAAAGAAGCAGGATTTGGCGATTACCCGATTGTTTTACACGGTTCGTCATCCGTTCCCAAAGAATTTGTTGAAAAATGTAACAAATTCGGCGGAAATCTCCCCGATGCTCAAGGCGTTCCCGAAGAAATGCTTAACTATGCTTCAAAACATGGTGTTGCAAAAATCAACATCGATACAGATTTAAGATTAGCTATGACTTCTACGATAAGAGAATTCTTCATCGAACATCCCGAAAAATTCGACCCCAGAGAATACATGGGACCCGGAAGAACAGCCGTTAAAGAAATGGTTAAACACAAAATGGTTGATGTTTTGGGTACCGCAGGTCATGCTAAAGATTAATTGTAAATAAATATTAAAACATCCTCAAAGACAAGCTTTGGGGATGTTTTTGTTAAGAAATGTTACGGAATATACAAGCATATATAATTTTTTCTGCATTGCAAACAAATGCAATATGCGATAAGATAGAAAAGTTGATTACAGAAGATGAGAGATGAGATTATGGAAAAACAAAAAATTGCAATCGGTTCCGACCATGGCGGTTTTAACCTTAAAGAAACGATTAAAGAATATCTGAAAGCTCATGGAATTGAATATGTTGATTTTGGTATACATACAAAAGAAGCGTGTGATTACCCGATTGTGGCAAAAGCTGTTGCAAACGAAGTAGCACAAGGCAAATGCGATAAAGGAATTTTGGTTTGCGGAACGGGGCTTGGAATGTGCCTTGCTGCAAATAAGGTAAGAGGAATAAGAGCCGTTGCTTTGGAAAATACATACTCGGCAAGGGTTTCAAGAGCACACAACAACGCAAATATTTTGTGTCTTGGCGAAAGAGTCGTAGGTGCGCATTTGGCACTCGATATTGTCGATATGTGGCTTAAAACAGGTTTTGAAGGCGGCAGACACAAAAGAAGAGTTGATATGATTGAGTAATTAACAAAGCAGTTTGTTAAAAACTTGATAAATTTTAGTAATTTACCTATACTTTAAATGTAAATTCGGAGAATAAAAATGGATGATACATCATTAATAGTTGAGCAATACAGAGTGTTTAACGAGGCTAAGGAGCGCTTTATAGACAGGCATTTTCAAACAAACAGATTTTATTTCGTGTTTGCTTTTACGCTCCTAACTGCTTGCTATGTGTTTTACGCTCTTTCACCGGCAATTGTGCCCATGATTGTGACAGCGGCATTTGGAATTGCGGTTTCTATTTTATGGTGGTTAAATATTGATTCTTATCAAGTTATGATTAAAATTAAATATGCTAAAATCCTTGAATATCTTGAAACAAAATTACCCGAGCAACCTTTTCATAAGGAATTTGAGGAAACGAGAAAATTGAATAAAGCAAAAAATATGACGTTTCCTGATGTACAGAAAGGTTTTGCGGGGCTTTTGTTCTTTGTATTCTTGATTATATTCTCAGCCTCCGTTGTCAGTGCGCTGAATTATAAGAACGCTGTTTTGTTTTAATAATATTCATAAGTTTTCGCCCTTTTCCCGTTAATTGCGCAGGAGAAGGGATTTTGTTCCGCAACAAAATTTATATTAAACAGGTTTAGGATTTTTTGGAAAAAAAAAGGGTATTTCTACCCATTCGCATACTATCCGAAGCATTAACAACAATAATAATATACTCCTTTTTTTAATATTTTGCAAATATTTATTAAAAAATGTTAAATATTCGCTTTTTCAGTTTTCTTTTAAAAAAAGAGTTTTAACCGAAAGTCTATTATTAATTCCACATGTGGTTAATATTCGATTGGATAATTGTCGGTTAATATAGACGAAAACTAATTTAATTTATTAGAGGAAAAGGAAATGGAATATGTAAATTTTACGGTGTCTATCCCTGTTTTTGACTATCTTTGGCTTGAAAATCTTTCAAAAAAATCCCATACCACAAAAAACGAAATAATAATTTCTCAGTTAAATTCTCTAAAAACCAACAGTAGCAAGTATTTCACTACCCTAAAAAATGCCGGATTTAACAATAACTATAATAAAAATGTGGAGCAAAAGAAACCCTATCAAAAGGGATAAAGAAAGGACAGTTAAATGGAAGAAGCAGAAAAACCCGTTCTTCAGGAAGAAGAAAAGAAAACTTATTCCGAATCCGAAATGGAAAAATTAAAAGCCGAGCTTCGAGCGGAATTTGAATTAAAAGAGGAACAAATTAAAAAAGAAGCCGAGGAACAAATTAAAAAGACAGGCATGAGTGAGCTTGAACTTGCAAGAGCAGAACTTGAAGAAATCAAGAAAAAATATCGGGAAAAAGAGGATGAGTGCCAAATGGCAAAAGAAAAAGAAGAAACAATCGTTCTTTTGGATGAAGCGGGAATAAGCCCCGTTGTTTTGGATTTGGTTTACGAATTTAAAGATATGTCAAAGACAAAAATGAACATAGAAACTTTAAAAAACTTTTTACAAATTCAAAAACAAGAATTTTTGCAAAATTACATGAACACTCCCGTCGTGGAAGTTTCAAACGGCAAAGAAGAATATGACCCTTTTATTGAAGGGTTTGATACGAACACATTGTAGTAAAAACGAAAGGATAAAAAATGACTCAAAATTTAGCACTAAAGTATTCATCAAAAGTTGATGAAAGATTTAAAATCGGTTCTTTGACGGATTCGATTATTAACAATGACTTTGATTGGGACGGGGTTGACACCGTTAAAGTTTATTCAATCACTACATCTCAACTGACGGATTATACAAAAACGGGAACTCAAAGATACGGAACCCCGGATGAATTGTCTGATACGGTTCAAACCATGACCTTAACTCAAGATAAAAGTTTTACTTTTACGATTGATAAAATGTATGAAATATCTCAAGCGGGTTCAAAACCTTCGGGCGCTGCGCTAAGAAGGGAACTTGACGAGGTTGTTATTCCTGCGGTAGATATGTACAGAATTTCAAAACTCGTTCAAGGTGCAAAAACTACCCAAGTTTCTTCAACCACAAAAACAAATGCCTATGAACAATTTTTAGAGGCAATGGAAACAATATCCGATGAAAAAGTGCCTCTAACAGGTAGAGTTGCTCTTGTTACCCCTTCATACTATAAGTTTTTGAAGCTCGATGATACTTTTATTAAAAATTCCGATTTGGGTCAAGAAATCGTAATAAACGGTCAAGTGGGAAAAATCGACGGAACTCCCGTTGTTGTTGTTCCTTCAAGTTATTTTACCGATTATGTGAATTTTGTCGTAACTCATACAAGCGCTCTTGTTGCTCCCGTTAAATTGAGCGAATACAAAGTCCACGAAAATCCCCCGGGCATTTCAGGCTCTCTTATAGAAGGAAGAATAATCCATGATGCGTTTGTTTTGAATTCCAAAAAAGGTGCAATCTACGTTCATAAAACGCAAGCAGGCAGCTAATAATTAATATTTACCAAAGAAAGAAGGGCTTTGAACATGTTAAAAGATAAACTTGTTGAAAACATAATAAATTTAACCGGCTTAGAAAATACTTTGATTTTGCGATTAAAAATCGAAGCAAAATTAAGCGAAATTTTAAATTACCTAAATCGTGACGAATTGGATGAAATTATTCTACCGTCCGTATCAACGGTAATTGCCGATTGTCTTTCAAATGATACTAAACTCGATAATGTTCAATCCTTATCGGAGGGCGATATGTCGATAAGTTTTTCTACCGTATCGCCCTACTTTGGCAGATTGGAAGCATTCAAAGTCGTAAGAGGAATAAAACATGATGAGGAAGGATAAATTGACGGCAACAAGGGAAACGTATCAATGCGTATCGGGTGAAGTTCATTATCTTGAACCGATTATTGTTGCCCAAAATATTCCCTGTCACTTGTCGTCAGGGTTGGAAAACGTCGTATATCTCGACAAAACGCCCTATATTATTTCAAATTACACGCTTTTTCTTGATTATGACCAAAATATTCAAATCAAAGAAAACGATACTTTGTATGTTCAAACGCAAAGAGGCGAAAATTATAAGTTGAGGGCGGGAGAAATCAAAAAATACAATTTAACAATTCAAATTAAATGTACTCAAAAGAAAATCTTAGAAAGTTGAATATGACAATAACGGAAACAATAAAAAACTCCATAAGAAATGCTTTATACAATAAAGACAACAATATAATTTTTCATTTTGAAGAAATCAAACATACGGGCTTTCCCTATGCAATTTTAACGATTAAAGATTTTACGATTGAACCTAATCTTTCTCAAATGAAGCAACTGTGCGATTTTAATTTTGAATTGGTTTATATGAAATCACCTTCAAATAAAACGACTGAATTGCTTGACTCGGTTGATTTTTTGAAAAGCGCCCTCTTGCCGGTTATTGAAATAGAGGGAAAGAAAATTACCGTTGATACTCCCCGTTTTTCAATTAAAGACGACAAACTTCTTATGACGTTCAAACTTAGTTTTTACATCTATGAAGAAGATGCGGGAGAAAATATGCAAATATTGGATATTACTTTAAAGGAGAATAAAAATGCCTAACCAACAACCGACTTTTACGGTCACGTTTAAAGAATTGGCTGCAATTGCCATAAAAAGGCAAATGAGAGGTCATGTTATTTTGATTTTAAATTCGGACGTTGACCAAGTTACATACACATCTTTATCAAAAGTTGATAAAACCGATTTCAATAATGACGATTATCTTTTAGTTCAGTTATGTTTTTTGGGATGTCCGAAAAAAGTAACCGTATTAAAAAAAGACACCCTTGTTAATTTAGAACAAAAATTGAATAAATACGACAACTACCTTCTTTGTTACCCTGAAGCACAAGATGAAGATATGACGGGATTAAAAAATTATTTGAAACTTCAAAGAGAAAATAACAATTATTCGATAGGAATTTTTGCCAACGCTCAAAATATAGACAACGAATTTTTAATTAATTTTATATCAAACCCTGTCCAAATTTCTGTTGACAATGAAACAAAAACTCTTACCGCAGGGCAATATACCGCAAGAATAGCGGGAGCTTTGGCAGGGTTATCCCAAAACAGATCGCTTACTTATTATGAGCTTGATGAAATTGTCGACTTAACTTTAAATCCAAATCCCGATGATGTTGTTGCGAACGGCGGTTTGACGATAATTTATCAGGACGGAAGTTATAAATTGGGACGTGCGGTCAATTCTCTGGTGACATTAACGGACGGTGTAACGGAAGCGTTTCAAAAAATCAGAATAATTAACATTATGGATATGATAGCATCCGACATTATATCGACTTTCAGAAAAAGTTACGTCGGAAAATATGTAAATAACTATGCAAACAAAAAACGCTTTATAGGGGCAGTCAATACATATTTAAAAAATCTTGCTTCAGACGGACTTTTGGAAGAAGAAAACGACAATGAAGTTTATATAAGTTACGAAAAAACAAAAAATTATATTGAAGCAAAAGGTATAAGTACCGATGATATGTCAAAAGAAGATATCCTAAGATATAATACGGGCTCTCTTGTTCTTTTGGACGGAGTTTGTTCTCCCGTTGACTGTATGGAGGATTTGGATTTAGGATTTTATCTTTTTCAAGCGTTAGAAAGCGAGGGTGAATAATGGCAACGGTAGAAAGTGCTTTAAGGGGAACCTACGGCAGAGTTTGGCTTGAGGGGGAAGAAATAGGAATACTGAAAAATATTTCCTTAACGGTAACCCCGTCTTACGAGGATGTTATAGTTGGTTTTACGGTAGACAGACAAGCGGTTTCCATAACATATTCGGGCGAATTGTCTTTTGAGGCGGTTAATTCTATTTCTTCAAATTTATGTGCAAAGTATTTAAAAAATAACAATATGCGCTTTACGATAGAGTGCAATTTGTCTGACCCTGCGGCAAACGGAAAAGAAGAAGGATACACAATAACGGGAGTTACGTTTGACAGTTTTCCAGTTGCAAATTGGAAAAAAGGTGCTCTTATAAATAAAACTTTTCAGTATAGAGCATCCGATGTTATTGTTGTTGATTCAATCGGTGAGTAATTTTTCAAGGGAAGAAATTCTTCCCTTGAATTTAAAAGGAATAAAAAATGCCTTCAAAAAGATTAAACATTATGCTTTATTCACCCGTTTCGGGCGAACAAATTATACTTCCAATTAATCCCGTCAGTATTGATATTAAATATGAAAAACTTTACCAAACTTACAATGTTTTGGGCTTTGGAAATATTAATATTACGGGAGAAAGAGAACCTCTCAGGATAAAACTTGCACATTTTTTGCCTGAAGATGACAGTGTTTTCAGTACAAATTCCAATCTTATGTACGATAGGAACGGTAACGGGAATTTTGTCCAATATAACTATTCTTCAAAAAAGGCCGTTGAAATTTTAAAAAAATGGGCTTTCGAACAAATCAAAATAAGACTTGTTATTGACGAAGAAATTAACATGGAATGTTTTGTCGTTTCATTTGTTGAAACCATAAGAGAAAGTACATCTTCTAAACCCTATGTTCTTGAAGTTATGGAATATAGAAATCCTGTCGGTAAATCGCAGGGTGCTTTTGGATTATACAAAAGAGCAAACGGTTTATATACACCGAAAATTTTACTTATGAAAGCGGGGGATACCGTTTATTCGCTTGCAAATAAGTATTCCCTGAATTTTAAAACTCTTGCTTCAAACAACAATATAGCAAACGTTAATAAACAAATGCCCGGAGTAAAACTTTCTGTTCAAGGAGCGATAAATTGAAAATTTTCATTAATGATACGGAAATAAAAACAATATTAAAAGGAGTTTCAATACAAGGCAGTTTGAGTTCCGCTTCAAGAATTGCAAAATTTGAATTTGTTTATTCTCCTTTGTCGGATATTCCCGAATACAGAGTAAAAATAGGTTCAAACGTGTTAATATCCGATAACAATATGAATGTTTTTAAAGGCGAAGTTATTGAAATTGTTTACATTGAAGAACAAAACATTATTAAAATTCAAGCACAGGATTATGTTTCCCTTCTTTTAAAAACTTATGTAAAAGGAAGGTATCAAGGCAGTTTATTTGAAATAATTTCAAAAGTTTTAGGAGGGTTTAATTTTAACTTGGGTGTTGATTTAAACAAAATAAAACAAAGCATTAATATCGTAAGTTTCGGAAATCTTACTGCGTTTGATGTTATAACAAGTGCGCTTTATGCGCTTTACAAGGATGATTTTAAACTTTATACGGACGGATATTCAAATTTAAAAGTTTTATTTCCGCTTGTTTCAAAATCTTCTTTTGAGCTCGACTGCAGAAAAAATGTTGTTTCAAGTATGTTTAAAGCCGACGTTAAAGGAGGTTTTTCCAAAATAACAATAAGGGATGTTAATTCTTATATTGTGGCGGGAGATGTTATTAAACTTGTTGATTTTGATAAAAAAATAAGCGGCGAATTTGTTGTAGAGGACGATTGTCATATTTTTAGCGACACTCATCTTGTAACTTTAACATTAAAAGAAAGGGGGGAATATGTCCTGTAATTTTGCAAATAAAATATTGGATGTTCTGGATGATTTTAATAACGGTAAAAAAACAAAAGGTATTAAAATTTGTACGGTAAAATCGGTTTCTCCTTTGATACTTACTTATGACAACATTGAAATCGGAGCTTCATATCATGACACAATTTATGTTCATCCTTTGATTATATCTCCTTTGATTTCTCAAAACGTTGAAACAATTTCCGCAATACAAAATTTTATTTATTCAACGGCGTACAAATCGCCCGAATTTTCAGCGTTAATTGAAGGAAGTTTCCCTGATTTTTTAAAAGAGTTTTATTTATTTTTTAAAAATTGGCAATCAATTTATAACTTGAATGAGGGCGACAGCGTTGCCGTATTTGAACTTGGGGCAAACCAATATCTTATTATACAAAAAGTTACGGTTTGCAATTAACGAAAGGAAAAAACTTTGAGTTTTAATTTTATACCGCCTGCTGCGGAAAATACCGAAAAACAAACGGAATTACCCGTTATATATGAGCTTGCAAGAAATTTGGAAACTATGGAATTGCTTGTAAAAAACGGCGATTTCTATACTGTTTCAAAAAACGATGCAATAAAAATATGGATTTTAAAAGTTTTAAACGTAGAAACCGCACGATACAGGCACAGGGCTTATTCTAACGATTATGGAAACGAAATAACAAAATTATTCGGAAGGAGTTTAAAAAATTCACTCCTAAAATCAGAGTTGAAAAGGTATATAGAAGAAGCCCTTTTGTCAAACCCCTACATAAAAGGCGTTAATGATTTTACTTTTGATAAAAAGGGTTCTCTTGTGAACGCAACATTCAATGTTTCTACCGTTTACGGCGATTTTGAACATTCCGTTACTTATAAAAATTAATAAGGAGAAAAAATGACCACAAAAGAAGATATTCAAACAAGTATCAATTCAAGACTTACAACTTCCCCCACCCAAATTGAGGGAGGAACATCTCAAGATATTATAGGCTCCGTAAGTTATGAAATAGCAAATATAATTGATACTTTAATTGAGCCTGTTCTTGATAATGCTTTTGTAAAAACTGCGGATGAAGAACATTTAAAAATAAGAGGCGAAGAAGTCGGAGTGTATAGAAAAAATGCAACTTGCGCAATTGTTTATGCAAAAATAACGGGGGCTTTGCCTAATACGATAATCACAACCGAATTAAAGGCAAAAACCGAAAATAATATAGTTTTTAGAAATTTTGAAACTTCAATAACCGATGAAAACGGTGAAGCAACAATAAAAATGATATGTCTTGAAAAAGGGACAATCGGAAATATTGAAGCAAACAGCCTGAACGAATTTTACACATCTTATACGGGATTTTTGAATGCGCAAATTACAAATCCCGATTTTGCATACGACGGGTTTGAAGAAGAAAATGTCGAAGATTATAGAGAACGAATACTTGAGTATTTAAAAGATGATGCCTGTAATTCAAACGTTAAAGATTATATTATGTGGGCAAAATCCGTATCGGGAGTTAAAAACGTCGTTGTGAAAGATGCTTTTACAACCGGTGCGGGAAAAGTCGGGGTTTATATATCCGCACTTCAAAATGCACCTGTTTCAAGCGAACTTATTGAGCAGGTAAGAGAAACAATAGAAAAAGAGCAGATTATAAATGCCAAAGTTGAAGTATATCCGCTTCAATATTTAGAAATTAACGTGAGTGCTTCAGTTGTTCTTGATGAGAGTGTAAATATCGAATATGTAAAGAGTTCTTTGCGCTCTAAAATGGAAGAATACTTTGATAATCTGTCAAGCGATATTGTTTCTTATCTTTATATTTCAAATTTAATTTTTGAAATCGGCGGAGTTTTGGATGTATCGGATTATTTATTGAATAATTCAACTTCGGGAGTTTTGGTTAATGAATATCAAATTCCCGTCGCAGGCGATATTGCACTTGTTTAAAAGGAGGATTTATGGGACTTAAAGAAAATTTACCGAGTTTTATTGCTCAAGAGAAGTATACGGAAGAAATTCTTGAAGCGATTGAACCCGAAATAGATAAAATGAGAAAAAAACTGTCGGACATAATTTTAGAATGCTGCGTCACTACTTGCAGCGAAATAGGCATAAAAAGGTTTGAGGCGGATTATTCAATAAAATACAATGCTAATTTATCTTTGGATGAACGAAAAAAACAGGTTTTAAACAAAATGATGAGCAAAAGAAAGCTCAACAGATATGAACTTGTTCGATTTATTAAAAGAAATATCGATAATTCCCAATTCTATATTTCAAATATGGCGGAAAGATATAAATTTACGGTAATGCTGACGGATGAATATTACGAGGATAAATTATACAGAGCTTTATTTTATGCAAGGCCTGCTAACCTTGTTTTTAATATTACGCTTGTTTCTTACGAAAAAAGGTGCGGCACGTTCAGATGTAGCGAAAAAATAATATAGGAGGAAAAATGTACGAAAAAACGGATTGGAAAGACCAAAGCGTAGAAAGGGAAAGAACTTATGACTTTTCTCAAAACGAGGACGGTTCATATCGAATATACGATGCTTTCGGGTATGTAACAGAACTCGGAACACCGGTTAATGCAGAGAATATGAACCATATAGAAAACGGTATTTATAATAATTCTTTGAATATTGATGACCATGAAACAAGAATTGAAATTTTAGAAAATATGCAAGGGATGCAATATGACATCTTAAACAACTCAAAAGCTCTTGAGACGGGTTTTGTGTTTGATAATCAAACGATATACGACGACATTAAAAACTACCGTTATTCCACTTTTGACCTTTCAAAGTTTACCGTTGTCGGAAGTCCCGTTATTACGGATGACGGGATTGTAAGCGGATTTAGCAAGAATAATTATTTAAGTATTAACAATTCAATTCCTTACGTTTCAACCTGTGAAATTCAAATATTCTTTAAAACTTCTTCGGATATTACAACAGCTCAACGCATAATGCAATGCGTTTCACAGACAATAACAATCAGAAACGGTAAATTAGCGGGAGCTTGGGCTGATACAAACGGTGTATCCGTATTAACTTTCTCATTCACCTACAATCTTTCCGAAAATACTTCATATATTTTGAAACTGGAAGATAACGGAACAACTCAATCTTTTAAAATATCAGCCGATAACGGCAATACTTGGACGCTTCTTTCAAGTGCAAGTCTTGCGAATAAACTACTTGTTACGACAAATATAAATTTCGGAAACAGTACTGTCACTGCCCAATTAAACGAGTCGTTTTTAGGTTCAATTAACCTTAAACAAATAATGTTAAAAACTGACGGTAAAATTGTTTTTTCGGGCAATAAAACAGGTTTAGACGTAATAAAAGAGGGTGATTATACGGTTACGGGAAGCCCCGTTATTACGGATGACGGTATTGCAAGCGGATTTAGCGAGAATAATTATTTAACGATTCCCGTAAACGATGTATCCAAGCCTTTTGATATTTACATATCTTTCAAATTAAACACCCTCGGCACCATACAAACCCTCTTTAATATTGCCGTCGGTTCTTCTTATGGACAACATTTCGGGCTTGTTGTTTTTGTTTCGGGATTAAACAAATTGTGCTTTAATTCTTCCGCAGACGGTGTCCTTTGGGAGGGGGATGTTATAGGAACAACAACTTTAAATACCGCCGACGGTTATATGGTACACATTAAATATGACGGCACATCCATAACAAGTTATTTATCGGTAAACGGCGGCGAATTTCAACGGGAAGCAACCGCCCAACGCACGATATATTCAAATTTAACGTATTTTAAAATAGGTAATAACATACTCGGTAATCAACCGCTTTTAGGCTCTATGGACTTAAATATTTTTAAAATTTACGTTAACGGCGCCCTTATTTATCGACCCTGTTTTAAAATTCCTTATACGGAAAGTAAAACCGGAAGTAAAATCGTAGATTCGATTTATCGAAACAGAATATCCGATATGTACACTCAATACGGCTGCGCCCCGTATTACACTCTTGACGAAGAAAACCAAAACTTTACGCTTCCTATGGGTGAAATTTACGGAATGATTGAGGGGAATAAGGTAAAACTTGAAACAAAAATTAATTCAAAACTCGATAACTCAACCGTTCATATAGTTGAAACGTATAAAAACGGAAACTCAGGCTACATCCTCTATTCTAACGATTATTGCATTCAATGGGGATATCTGGCGACAACGGCAAACTCCGTTACGGCTTATACCGTAACGTTTTTAAAAGAATTTAAAGATACAAGTTACGGGTTTAATCGTGCGCCGCATTGGGCAATAGATCATAACGTCGGAAACGGTATCTTTTCAATATTTGATAACGGCTATAACACAAAAGCAGCCGCAAGCGTTACTTTTAAAATGCACGAAAATAGCGTACAAACGGGTACGGATTGGATTGCACAGGGTTATGTCAATTAAGAAAGGAGGAAGTAAACCATGGTATATGAACTTAAAAAACCGATAACGGAAGAAGAAAAAAATAATTTTATTGTACTTTACAACCACAATAAGAATTTACAAATCGTCGATACCGAATTATTTTTATTCGCTTTAGAAAATAACGAAATAATGGGCGAAAAGGAAATCGAGGGGGAAGTTATTCCGTATCCCGTTTTAAATCCCGATTATCCCATTATTGAATTAAATAAGGCAAAGGAAGAAAAAATAAAAGAAAATGACAAAGAAAGAGATTTTGCCTTAATTCAAGGAGTGAGTTATAAAAATATTTTGTTTGATTCCGATACCGACCAAAAGGTAAATCTACTTGCCATTATTACGACTTTAGGGGATGAAGATGTTATTGAATGGTACGGTATGGATAATATTGCGCTTGAATGCACAAAAGAAGATTTATTGAACATAGGCGCATTAATTACAAGGCTTCATTCTTTCGTTTGGACAAAAAACGCCCAAATTAAAGAAGAAATCGAAAGCGCAAACACGATTGAAGAAGTTGAAAGAATAGTTATAGATTACGAATACGTATAAATTTATAGTGTACCTCGCTTGTCAAATTCATCATTTGCCAAGCTGCGGCACAAGAAAAGGAGGATTAAATTATGGCAATTAATGTAGTAGAAATTTTGGCAATCGTAAAAGAATTAATCAAAACCCCCGAAACAATGGGGAAATTAAAAGAAATCCTTGACGACCTTAAAGAACTCGTAAGAGATATTAAGGATATCGTGGGGATTGTAGCAAAATAACTTTTCATACATTCCATTGACCTATATACGGGGTCAAATATCTTTTTTAATAAATGACGTTGTAACTTGCATTTTGACCCCTTTTTTTTAAAACGGAGAATTAAAATGAACACACTTTGTATAGTTAGTTTGCTAACACCTTTTATCATATTTCTTCTTGCTCTTTGGGTTGCTGAAAATGAAGAAGATTAAAAGAGAAGTTTTTACGCAATGACACAAAAAAGGGCTTAAATATGGACGAAAAAATAATTGAATTTGCACCGATAATTATAATTATTCTTGCTTTTATTTGGCAAAACAAAATCTTTGTTAAACCCGAAGAACTTGAAAAAAAGCATAGGGAAATCTTAAACGATATGAAACAAAGTTTTGTCGAATTAAATGCGTATAAAGAATTTCAAACGCACGTTTTAAAAGAGTTTGAAAACGTAAAAGATGAAATGACAAAAGGGTTTGGCGAGATAAAAGAAATTTTAAAGGCAAGAAGAAAAGAGGACTTATAGTGTACCTCGAAAGAAAAACTCAACGTTTTCCTTTCTGCGGCACAAGGAGGAATATGAAACGAATTATAATCCATTGGACGGCGGGAAATTATTTCCCAAACAATGATGATTTTGAACATTATCATTTTGTAATCGATAAAAACGGCAAAGTAAAAGAAGGAAAATATAAACCCGAAGATAACCTGAATTGTTATGACGGATGTTATGCAGCTCATACGGGAGGCGGGAATACGGGAAGCATAGGTGTTGCAGTATGCGGAATGAGAAATTTTAAGGGGCAGTGGGACTTAGGCGATTGCCCCATAACACAAGTTCAAATGGAAGCTATGTTTAAACTTGTTGCCGAATTGTGCAAAAAATATAATATTCAAATAAATAAAAATACCGTCTTTACACACTATGAATTCGGGCTTGATAACCCGAACACATCAAGCAAAGGCAAAATCGACATTAATTTTATCCCCTATAAACCCGAACTTAAAAGCTATCAAATAGGGGATTATATAAGAGGGAAAGTTATTTGGTATAGGGAGAGAATAAAATGAAGTTATTATTTTTCTTTGTCATATTTTGATTCTGTTTAGAAGCAAAGTGCGGAAATAAACAATACAATAAGGGTAATAAAACTGATATATAAAGTGATTGAATAAAATAAAGTAATAAATTTCGGGATTTCAAACGTAAATAATTGCCAATTTTTATATTTAGGAAAAAATTTTTTAACTATGAACTCAATCACAATCCTTGATAAAAATTCATAGAAAAATGCAACCGTTGAAAGTAGCATAGTGGCGACGCAAATTGATATTTTAGTATTTATCTTGTCTTCCTCGGGTGAATATTCAAAATACGGTTCTCCCCAAGTTGAAACTTCCACAGGAGGCGGGTAATCGCTCGATGCATAAATATAAATCAAAACAATAAAGGAATAAAATGCGACTGAAAATAAATTTATACTGATATATTTTCTAATATCAAGAAATTTAAAACTTTTAATTAATTCAAATATTTTCATCATGAAAAATCTGGTACAAAGGAGGGGAAAATGCAATTATTCTACAATTTTGGCGTACTGCACCCGTTAAGCTTATGAAGCCTTGATACGGGCGAAAAATTTTATTGATTTTTAAATAAGCGAAGTGCAAAAGTTAAGCTTTCAGGAATTTCTCCTCCAAGAGGACTCATTTTGTACGAAATTGAATTTTCGGCAAAAGGGGGCGTAGTATTGAGCGGCTAAAAGGAGTGAAATGTGCCAAGGTGAGGAGCAAATGAAGTGAAACAAAATTTCTGATTTTGTGAAACGGAATGTCTTATCTGCCTCAAAACCCTAAAAAAGGGGAGGGCAGATGAAAAATATGCAAAATCTCATTTTAATGTATGATTTTTTGACTTTTTTTAAATTTTTATTAAACAATCAAAGGGCAGGTGCCGTAAAATAATAAATATAACTATCGGAATTATTTTATGCCTTTTAGATACAGACTTCAAAAATTCTTAGAAATCAGAATAAGAGAAAAAGAAGACCAGCTAAAAGTCGTAAGAGAAGCTCAAAATGCCGTTATAGCGGTTGAAATGAAGATAGCTCAAAACAATCAAAGCATTATTGATACAAGAAATAATATGAGAAAGTCAGACCCCAGAATGTACGACGGGTTTGATAAATTCTTAAAACATCTTTATGAAACAGGCGAACAGCTTGAAGTTGAAAAGCAAGAAGCGCTTAAAAAACTTGAACTGGAAAAACAAATTCTGATTGAAAAGGAACAAAAAGTAAACGTTTTAGAAAAACATAAAGAACATAAAAAAGAAGAATATCTCTATGAAGAAAAAATGCTTGAATTAAAAAATATGAATGAAGTAGGTTCCCAAAAACACTTCATGCGCCAAAGAGAAACAAAAGAAGCGGAAGAAAAGGAAAATAATGGCTGAAAACAACTTAAAAGGAAATGTATCTTTGCAAAATTTGCAAAAAACCCCTTATCTCGGAGAAAATTATTTCTTCAATAAGGACGTTTTACCTTTTAAGGATGAATTTGAAAAAATGATGTTAAATGTTGATTTATCTGAGATTGCAAGCCTCAATTCCCCGATTATGTTTGATAACGGTTCTTTTGAAGAAAATCAGGAAAAACTTTCAATCAACACAAAAGAAGTTGAAAATAATGATGCCATGTTTTATTTAAACGTATCAACGCAAGGGGAAGCAATAAACGTAAAAATTAATAATGACGGATGTTTAATCGATGCGAACAATTATAAAACAATGGAAGTTTCAAAAACTTTGGGGGATGTTTTATTAAAATCTGCAGAAAACAATAAAGCGCTTCGTCTTGATTTTGATAATGAAGTGACGGTTATTTTAAGGGTTGCAAAGGACGGAAAACTGGACGCTTCTTTTATTCCCAATAATCACGAAGTTGAAAATTATTTAAAAAACAATATAGACTATCTTAAAGCTCGTTTTACGGAACAAAATATAGCTTATTCAAATATAAATTATAAGCCTTACAAAGGACGTGACGGGCAGCAAAAAGGAAAGCAAGGAGGCAAAAATGAATGATGCTTACGTTAACGCTATGAATACTCAAAAAGCAAGTTTGAGTTGGCTTAATGCAACAACGGAAAACCTTGCAAACATTTATACGCCGGGGTATCGTGAAAATAAAGTAAACTTTAAAACGTTTCTTGACAGCGTTTCTTGCGAAGCTTTTTTGAAAAATCCTGACCAAGGAAAGGCAATACCGGGGACTTCGAACGAAAATGTTTATCTTGAGGGAAGCGGATTTTTCGTTGTAAGAAACGAAGAAGGCAGAATTGCTTATACAAGATTAGGAGAATTTAAGTTTGATGATTCGGGTGTTTATAAAGCAGCTGACGGCTCTACCGTTCAAGGATACATTATGAACGAAAAGGGCGAAATAATGTCGGGCTCTAAAAAAATTAACAGCGAAGAATATAATAAAATTTTATCCGAGGGCGGTTCAATAAATATCCCGACAACGGAAATTAAACTTTGGATTGATCCTGATAACGGTAAATATTTAGGAAAATATGACGAGTTTGAATTTAAGGGTGACGGGATTTTATACGGAAAAGCAAATGACGGTAAAGAATCTACTCCTTTATACAAACTTGCGATTATGAATTTCCATAACCCGAGAGAACTTTTTCAATACAAAGACGGCATGTTTGTTGAAACGGAAGCCTCAGGGCGCCCCGTTATAGGCAGAGGCGAAGTAAGAAGCGGACTTATCGAGCTTTCAAACGTAGATTTTAAGGCAAATATCACCTATTATCAAGAAGCAAAGCTTCAAATGGATTTGGCAAAAAATATTATCTCAAGTTATAAAGAGCTGTTGCAAAACGCAATTCAATTAATGTCGTAATTTGACGAAAAAATAAAACGTGCGATACTTTTTATTGGAATAAAGAATAAAAGGAAAACGTGTTTTGAAAATAAATAAAGCAATTTTAACGGGCATACTCGGAGTCATCCTTGTTTTGCCCGCATATTCGGTTGAAGAAGATTTTCAAAAAGAAAGACCCTCTTTTGACGTTAAAGAACCGAAAGAAAACGTTTTAACCGAAAAATATCCTTCAAAAGAAAGTTTTGAAGAAAATTATTATTTAAGCGATGATACATATAAAACATATAAAAAAGTGACAAAAGAACCTAACCTTGTAAGGGCGCTTGAATGCATGAAGGGCGGTTTGAGCGATTTTTCAAGGAAAGCGATTTTGGGAGAAAACCTTACTTTAAAACCCGTCAAAATCGAGTTTCGTGACTTATCGGAATTGAACCCCGCTTATGCGGATTTTGACGCTTTAGGGTGGAAAAGAAAAAATCAGCTTTATATTTTTGTAAATAAAAAACATACAAATGCCCCTCCTGAAGCTCTTGCGGCTCTTTTAAGCCATGAAGCGCTTCATCAGGATGAATTTAATTCAATAAACGAAGAAACTTATTGCTGGACTTTAGAAGCTGCGGTCTGGACGAATTTTACGGAAAAAAACCCGAAACTCGAAGAAAACGTTCATACTCTCGTTGATAGGGAAAATACCATTAAAAAGCTCTTTTTAAAAGGCAATTATTCGGATAAATACATAAGAAAATCCGTTATGACAAATGCGGGATATCAAAATTTACCTTCTCGCTCTCCCGGGTTTGAAGATATTGACGATTTATAAATTAATTTTGTCTTAACTTTTCAATTGCTTTTTTTAAATCGTCGGGGTATGTAATTTTAATATTTTCAATATCCCCCAAAACAACGTAAACCGGAGCTAAATTTAAAGAAACAACAAGTCCTGCATCGTCCGTCACTTTAATATTTTGTTCTTTTGCAAGTTTATGAGCGGTTTTAATTAAACCGCTTTTAAAACCTTGCGGAGTTTGCGCACGAAGGAGAGTTTCTCTTTTTGGAATATCGGAAATGATATTATTTTTAACTTCCATAATTGTATCCGATGTTTCAATTCCCGTATTTACCGCTTCAAAATTATCAAGTGCTTTATAACAATTATTTATTATTTCGTTTTTCACAAAAGGTCTTGCGCCGTCATGGATTAAAACTTTCGCATTATCTTCAACAATAAGGTCAACTCCCGCAAATGAGCTTTCTTGCCTTGTTAGTCCTCCTTTTGTTATTTTATATAATTTTTTAAATTTAAAATTTGAACAAAATTCAATATAACTTTCATGAACCACGAGAATTATTCTGTCGGTCATTTCGTTTTTTTCAAAAGCACATATTGTATATTCAAGAACGGTTTTTCCGTTTATTTCAAAAAATTGTTTGGGCTTATCTTTATTTATTCTGGAACCTGACCCCGAAGCTAAAATAATTGCATAATTCATTTTCAAATTGTAGCATAAAATTTGAAATTATTAATTTTTTGTTAATAATCTAAAGAAAAACGAATTTTGATTATAAGATTATTTTATTGAGTAGAAAAAGGAGGAAATTATGACAATTAAACCGTTAGGAGATAGAGTTGTTCTTAAAGTTATTGATGATGTTCAACAAACACAAGGCGGAATTTTTATCCCGGACAGCGCAAAAGAAAAACCCCAAAAAGGTGAAGTAGTTGCGGTTGGTTTAGGAAAAACAATGGACTCGGGCGAAAGAGAACCTATGGATGTTAAAATAGGAGATAAAGTTTTATATGCAAAATATTCAGGTACCGATGTAAAAATTGACGGTGTTGAATATAAAATTATTTCCGTAAAAGATATTTTGGCAATAATCGAGTAATTTAAGGAGATATATAAAAATGGCTAAAAAAATCATATTTGATGCAGAAGCTCGTGAAGCTTTGTTAAGAGGCGTAAATGAAGTTGCAAACGCAGTAAAGGTAACTTTAGGGCCTAAAGGAAGAAATGTTATTTTGTCTAAAAAATACGGCTCACCCCAAATTGTAAATGACGGTGTAACGATTGCAAAAGAAATCGAACTTCAATGTCCTTTGGAAAATGCGGGCGCACAACTTTTGAAAGACGTATCGTCAAAAACAAATGATGTTGCAGGTGACGGTACAACAACGGCTTCCGTTTTGGCACAGGCAATTTTTAAAGAAGGTTTGAGAAATTTAACCGCAGGCGCTAATCCTTTGGGAATTAAAAGAGGTATCAACGAAGCGGTCGAAGTTGCCGTTAAAGAAATTAAAAATATGTCAAAATCCGTTGATTCCAAGGAAATGAGAGCACAAGTCGCAACGGTTTCCGCAGGAAACAATGAATTTATCGGAAATTTAATTGCGGATTGTATGGAATCTGTCGGAACAGACGGCGTTATTACCGTTGAAGAATCGAAAACTTTCGGAACGGATAAAAAAGTTGTTGAAGGTATGCAATTCGATAAAGGATATATCTCTCCCTACTTTATTACCGACGCTGAAAGAATGGAAGCCGCTTTGGAAGATGCTTACGTTTTCTGCGTAAACAAAAAAATCAATTTAATTGCTGACTTAGTACCTATTTTGGAACAAGTTGCAAGGGATGGTAAATCTTTATTGTTGATTGCCGAAGATGTTGAGGGCGAAGCTCTTGCAACATTAGTGGTTAATACAATGAGAAAAGTTTTAAGAGCAGTTGCGGTTAAAGCTCCCGGATTCGGTGACAGAAGAAAAGCAATGCTCGAAGATATCGCTATTTTAACGGGCGGTCAAATGTTTACCGAAGAATTAGGCATTAAACTTGAAAACGTAACCGTTCAAATGTTGGGCCATGCAAGACGTGTAACCGTTACAAAAGATGAAACGACAATTGTTGTCGGCGATGAAACAAAAGCTGCCGTTAAAGAAAGAGTAAACCTTTTGAAAAAACAAATCGAAGCGTCCGATTCGGAATATGACAAGGAAAAATTGCAAGAAAGAATTGCAAAATTGTCAGGCGGCGTTGCTGTTATTGAAGTCGGTGCAGCTTCTGAAGTTGAATTAAAAGAGAAAAAATTAAGAATTGAAGACGCTCTGAATGCTACTCGTGCGGCTCAAGAAGAAGGCATTGTCGCAGGTGGCGGTGTTGCGCTTGTAAGAGTACAACAAGTATTGGAAAAAGCTCTTGAAACAAAATCTTTTGCAACGGATGATGAAAAAATCGGTTTCAAAATTTTAACCGCCGCACTTGATATTCCTTTAAAAACAATTGCATCAAATGCAGGCGCAAAAGGCGATGTCGTGGTTGATGCGGTTAAAAAAGAAACAGGTGCTTACGGTTATGACGCTTTGAATAACGTATTCTGCGATATGTTTAAAGCGGGTGTTGTGGACCCTGCAAAAGTTACACGTTCCGCTTTGGAAAATGCGGCAAGCGTTGCTTCAATGCTTCTTACAACCGAAGCTGCAGTAGTTGACGTTCCCGAGGAAACAAAAGCTCCTCAAATGCCTGATATGTCCGGCATGGGCGGAATGGGCGGCATGATGTAGCGGAATTTCTGACGGACGAGGTGCAAAGTCACCGAGTTCCGTAATGCGAACAAACGGCGGAGTGGAAGAATTTCTCTTGAAAGAGAAATTCTGAAACGAAGTCCAAGTAAAGTGAGCTGTTAAGAAATTCCAAGAGGCGGAAATTTTAGGCGGTAAAACCCCTTATGCAAAAGGTTTTAAGGGAAAATATAAATAAATCTTGATAAAAAAGTGTATACCAATAAAACGGAAAAAACCGCAGTTCTTAAATATATTTTTAATTATCAAGACAAATGAATTTATTGTTCAAATTCGCTCAGTGGTATAAAATCAAACTTTTTATACTTGCTGAGCGAATTTCTCTTTTCATAAAATACTTCTTTTGAAACGTATTCAAAAACCCCTTTGTCAATTCCGTACGAAACAAACCAAGGCTTTTCCTTATCTCTTTTTTCATCATATCTGTATTCTAATTGTCTTAAAAGGTTTGTTGTGTTTTCCGTTAAAAAGTATACTATTGTTCCGTACTCTTCATCATCTTCCGCAAATTCATCACATACAAAATAATCATTGCATACAAAATATCTGTTTTTATAATTTCCGCTTACGACATGATTCGGCTTTCTGTCAACCATTGTGTAAATATCGTAAATTATACCTTTGTTTTCGCCTGTTGAAATTTCTCCGATTAAAAGTTCTTCTATGCCGTCATTATTAATATCGTAATATGCGTATCCGATTTTATTTAAAACATCCTTCCCTATTTGGGCCGTAACATTGTACATATTACTCATATTTTCGGAAGTCAATTTTTTTGAATCCCATTTTTCCCTGATTGATGTTATATGTTTTTTTATAACATCTTTATACAAATCTTTTCCTTTTGTGCCTTTATTTTTATAATAAACGGAACCGCTATTCCCTGAAATTTTTATGTTATCTGCCAAGTTGTAAAGAACCTCATAAGATTTCGGCATATCGTTTTCGCTGTCATATTGAACATCGGTCGGGCGCAACAAAACAACGTCATATATCATTCTTTTTTTATCGGTCAATTCGCCGATTTTTGTCGTTCCTGTTTCTTGTGCATAATCATTCGGGTTTTTATATGCTTTTATACCAAAGGCAAATCCGCCAAAACCCGTTTGTTTAGAGTCTTTATGGTATATCATAATACTATCTTTCGATGTGCTTTTTATGTATGAATCTTTTATATTTTCAGGCAGCGTTATTGAAAAAAGCGAATTTTTTATTGTCGTGCTTTTTACGGCTGTTGCTTGAACGTTTTCCGCATTATTGCCCGATACTGAATTTTCGGCGTATGTAAGCGGTGCTAATCCTAAAATTGTTATAAAAACGGCAGACAGCATAAAATTCTTTTTCATAAAAATAAACATCCTTATCTTAAAATATCTTTATTTTATAATTCTATCATTTAAAAATCGGTTTAGATATTTGTAAAATAAAAATAAAATTTACAATTCTTAAATAACAATCATTTTATTTTTCCGTTTTGCTTTATTAATTTGTATAAAATCTAAAAAGGCAGGTATATTTTGTCTTGTAACTTCAATTTTTCCCCGAATTTTTTAAATACCGATTCTTTTTCAAATACAAATAAAATTCAAAAAATATCTTCCTTTGCGTCTTTGCCGTTAACGTTCAGAGGGCATAAACATTTAGAAAACGATACTTTTGAGTGTTCTAAAAATGAAATTTATAAAACTAAGATAAAAGATTTAAAAGGAAACGAAATAGAAGCACAAATCGTCGAAACAAAATCCGATAACCCCTTTTTAGAGGGCAGGGAAACAAAATTTACAATGAATGTTGACGGAAAATATTTAGGATATGCAATCGTACAAGATAATCGAAAAAAAGATAAATTAGAGCTTGTTCAACTTTATACGGAAGAAAACGAACACAGAAGCCATAAAGGTGCGGGAGTCGAGCTTTTGAAACGTGCCGTAACGGAAAGCCAAAAAAGAGGATACGACGGCGCAATTTCGCTTCATGCTTCGCATACCCCTTCTCCTGTTGCCTTTTATTATAAAAATAATTTTGTAATTCCCGCCCCAAAAAACGATAATATTTTATATCAGGCGCAAAACGCCTCAATACAATATTCAATATCAAATAATATTCCCTTCGATAAAATGGTATTTCCGCCTTATAATTCCGCCTATATGGAATTAACGCCCGGCGCTTCAAAAGCGTTTATGCGGGGTGAAAAACTTTATAAAGAAAGAATTTTTGAAACGATTGACGAAAAAAATATTGACGGAAATACTTACGATACAACATTTATCCAATCGCCGAACGAGAAAGAATATTTTGTTCTTGCAACAAATAAAACTTCAAAAACCTGCAAGGCAAATTTAGTCGTTGTCTTAAAAGAAAAGGAAGAAAATAATAAAAAATATTTTGTCATAAGGGACTTTTTTGATTATTGTGCAGATGACGGGGTTATGGATTTTGCCTTGCAATCTGTGAGAAAACTTCAACAACAAGGTAAGTGCGATGAAATTTTAATTTCAAAAGATATGAGCCGTTATTCCAAAAGATTATATGAAGAATGTAACGAAAAATTTTCAAATGAATGAATTTAAAAATCATTTATTTGGAGTAATTTTATTATAAAAAAATATTAATATATCCGCTTTTCCCACGCTATATTTGAAAAAAGTTTTCTAAACGTTTGCTTTTTTTAAAATGGGGGATTTATCTTGTTTGTTAAATATGATATAATTTAAAATTGTTGTTATGTATTTTATACACTTATTAAGCCATAACCAAAGTTGTCTGAAAAAAAATAAGGATAGGTCCAAAATGAAAAAGAATAATAACGGAGTATTTTTACTTGCCGCAACCATTGCTTTAAGTATCGGAGTTACGACAAATGCCGCAATAGCAGATGATTTAGAGTTTAATACTTTAGATAAAGTTAAAACTCAAACTTCGGCATATTTAAACGGTGAGCATTCTTCAATTGCTCTTTATGCTACAAAAGGTACAAATACCCATTCCGTTTTAATTAACGGGACAACTTATTATTTTACGCCTTCCGATGAAACAAAAGACGTTCTTTCCAAATTAACAAAAACGGGCGCACAAGCTCTTTATGAACAGGATACTCCCGTAAACCCCGTATTTACTTTAGAATCGGGCGGTAACACCTATTATTATTCTTATGATGTTTCAAAACTTCAATCAAGCGCTTCTTCAATTATTGAAGGAACTGCGGATGAATATAATTTTACCGTTTCGGACGGCACAAATCTTGCTTATAAAAAAATTAACCTTGAACCAAATTCTTTATACAACAACTTAAATGACGGCTTAACAATCGAAAACGGTGCGGGAACAAGAGATTTTAACGTAAATTTACCCAATGGTGAAGTAAAAACATTTAACTATACTTATGCAACTCCTGCGGGGTATACGGAAACTTCAACAAGAATAACGGATAGCGCCGAATTTACGGAAGGTGCAAACGGATATACCTTTACTAACGGAGTTTCTGCGCATGAAGGCGGTGCAATATATATTAGCGGTGATGTAAGCAATACTCATAAAACTATTGTGTCCGATTTTGTAGAAAATCAGGTTTTCTGGACAGAACCTCTTGAATCAGGCAAATACGTGAACAATGCTTACGGTGGCGCCATTTCCTACTGTGATGAAGACTCGGCAAACGTATCAATTGATTTAATTGAAGGAAACTTTATAAGAAACGGTGTTACAATTGCCCCCGGTGAAGGAGTTGACAGCTCGGAAGTCGGAGCATACGGCGGCGCTATTCAATATTATAACGATAAAGACAGTAAAGTTACTTTAGGAACCGTTAGGGGAAATTTTGTCGGTAACTACATCCACACTCCTGTGGGTGTTACCAATGCGCAAGGCGGTGCGGTGCATTTTGGTATGAATGCTAAGGTAGATGGCGTTGAGGGTAAATTTGTCGCTAATGAGATTGCTGCAGGTAGCGGCGGGGGCGGCGGTTTATTTGCAAGAGGAGAGAGCCTCGATTATGTTTCAGCCGATTTTATTGCAAACCGTATTATTGCAACTTCTTCAGACGCTAACGGCGGCATGGGCGGCGGTATGTATACCAATACGCCGATTGCAAATATAACGGGTGATTACATAAATAACTATATTAATGCCCCGGGCAACAGTATGGGCGGTGCGATATATACAACTAGATCTGCGTCAATTGAAAGTATAACGGGTGATTTTATACAAAATAATGTTACATCTTCAGACGCAGGAGCTTATGGCGGTGCAATTTATGCTCTTGGTACGATTAATAGTCTTGAGGGTGATTTTATCGCCAACTATGGGGACGCTGTCAGCAATGCCTATGGTGGTGCAATTTATTCAACAAGCTCGATTGAAAATATCAACGGTGATTTTGTTGAAAACTATGCTAAATCGGAAGGTACGGCAGCAGGCGGCGCAATTTATTCAACAGGCAGTTTAGGAGATATTGAAGCAAACTTTAACGGTAACCATGCGGTTGGTGAAAACACTACGAGCACCGATAATAACGCTTATGGCGGTGCAATTTTTTCAACGGGTACAATTCAAAATATAACGGGTGATTTTACGTCTAACCACGCTAACGCCGATACTTTTGCGGCGGGCGGTGCGATATTTGCTCAAGGTGCGATTGATAATATCAGTGCCGATTTTAAGGGTAACCACGCAATTGCAACCGGGCAATCACAAGGCGGTGCCGTATATATAGGTACATCAACAGGCGCTCCTGTCAGTGCTGATGCCCTATTTAACAATTCAACATTTAACGCTAACAGCGTTCAATCGACCGACGGCAATGCAATGGGCGGCGCTCTTTTTGCCGCAGATAATAATGTAACGCTTGCAAATTCCTCTTTTGAATACAATACCGCAGAATCGACAAATTCTAATGCCATAGGCGGTGCCGTATTCTTATCAAATTCAAATTTAACATTAAATGATACGACGTTGACAAATAACTCCGCAGCAGCTCAAGGCGGTGCGATTGCTTCGTATAATATAAAAGATGATAATACAACCGTTACGATTAAGGCGGAAAATAAAAAAGTAACCGTTCAAAATAACTCATCTGCATTAGGTGGTGCCATATTCGGTTCAAAAACGAATGTAGTTTTAAACGCAACAGGCAATGATATCCTTCTTCAAAATAATAATTCAACGGGAACCGCAGGAGGAACGGGGTACGGCATATACCTGACAGGCGGTAATCTTGAACTTGACGCAAATCAAAACAGAACCGTTACGATAAAAGATGATATTAATGTTGCAACTGCGGCAAATAACATTTTAATTAATAAAAACAATGAAAAAGGTACGGTTGATTTATCGGGTAAGGTATCTGCAAGCGGTGCAACTCAAATCTACGGCGGTACCTTAAAATTAAGCGGCAGCGCTTTTGATGAAACGTATAATAAATTTTCAATTCAGGGAGATTCATCCTTAGACCTTAGAAACGATAATGCGGGCGATGTTATGACAATTAACACATTATCGGGCGATAGCGAACTTAAACTTTATGTTGATTATGACGCTATTGATAATAAAATGGACAGTTTAACCGTAAATTCGGGCGCAGGAACGGTAACGTTAAACGGGATTAATATTACAAAAGACAATACGGCGTTTGTTGACGGAACGGAAACCGATTACTTAACGGGTGCAGCCAGAAATAACGTTAATGTTATAACAAATTCAATAACATCATTAACCGATAAGGGCTATCTTTATACTTTTACGCCAAGCGGTGATAACGGTCATTTGGGTGTTATAAGAAGTGAAGGCTATACGGGCAGTTTAATTGATGCTATTCAAAACAGAATAGGAAGTGTCGTAATTGATTCTTATTCAATGTCTGATAATTACGTTTTAACCGAAGATTTAGGCACTTTAGCCGTAAATAACAGAAGATTTACAATCTTTGGCAACGGAAACAATATTGACGGTAATTCTTATAACGGTATAACGGTTTCTTACGGTCAAACGCTCGGAATTGACGATGTCGGTACGTTCTCTGGAATTATCGGTTCTGCCGTTATAAATGAGGGTATATTAAATGTCTCCGATGTAATATTTACAAACAACACAAGAGATATTCATAATATTTATGTCTTGAATTTGAACGGTAATAACGAAATTAATACAATTACCGATAATACTCCAAATACCGGTATTACCAATATTTATAGCGGTTCAACCCAAATACATACATCATTAAATCAAGATACCGTTAATATTCGAGGCGGCAGATTAGTAAATGACCATGATTCCGTTATGACGGTGAATAATTTGAATGCCCAAAATTCGGAATTAAGCGTTTTTGATTCTCTTGCAATAGGGGCTGCCGTATATAATATAGGTGAAATTTCAAACACAGAGAGAATTAAAGGTTCTTTCTCGAATAATACCGTAACATCCAATGAAAATTCCGCTTATGGTGCTGCAATATATAATGCGGGAACATTATCTAATTTAAGAGCAGACTTTGACAACAATACCGCAACGGGCGGAATAGAAGCTAACGGCGGTGCTTTATACACATACGGTAACGTTACAAACCTTTCGGGTGATTTTACAAATAACAGAGCGGTTTCAGGCTCGGGAGTTGCTGCAGGCGGCGCAATAAGGGCTGATTATGCTAACGTTGAAATAAATAATTCTAAATTTATAAATAACTCCGCAACTTCAACGGGAACAGGATACGGCTTAGGCGGTGCAATATACGGAGAAGGTGAAGATTCAAATATCGTAATTACCGCAAGTGAAGGCGATGTAATCTTTAGAGGTAACATTGCAGATAACGGCGCCGCAATTTTCAACCAAAACGGAACCGTAACTTTAAACGCAACGGGTGCGGATATTCTTTTTGAAAATAACAATTCAACGGGAACATCAACCGGTGCAGGCACGGGCATTTATTCAAATAACGGAATAAATATGAATATTACAAAACCTAATACCATTACTATTAATGACGACATTGATATTTTGGGTACAACCGCAATAACAGGCGACGGTACACTTAAATTAGGTTCAAAAGCGGCTTCGGCTAACCTGCAAGAATTAGATTTAACGGGCAATATGGCGCTTGACCTTAGAAATAATAATGCAGGCGACAACCTTAAGATTGATACTTTATCCGGTTTGAGCGATGCAAAACTCTATGTAGATTATGATGCAACGACAAACGTTATGGATAAACTCACCGTTGATTCGGGCTCAGGAACAATCACACTTTCTGCGGTTAATATTTTAAATGATAACGACGCTTTTGTTGACGGCAGCGAAACCGAATATTTAACGGGTGCTGCAAGGAATTCGATAATTGTGACAAACTATCCTGTTACGTCAAGCGTAACATCGTCAGGGTACATTTATACTTTTACTCCCGATTCTTCGACAAACGGCTTATTGTCTGTCGTAAGAGTTTTGTATGACGGAGATTTAATTACCGCAATTCAAGATAACAATTTAACTCTTAATGCTTATTCAATGAGTGATAACTTTACCGCAAACAGGGGTTTTGGAACTCTGGGCGGAGTTGGTCGTGACTTTACGATTTACGGCAACGGAAACAATGTATACGGTGCCGGAAATTCCGGTATAAATGTTCTTGAAGGACAAACCCTCACGATTGATAACGTTAATGAATTTTCAAATACGTCCGATTATGCGGTTAATAACGCAGGTACTTTAAAAGTAATTGATTCGTCATTTACAAATAATGCAACGGCAGATATTTACAATATCGGTACTTTGACTTTTGAAGGCGATAACTCCGTTGTAAAAATTTCAAATGAAGGTACGACAAACGGTGATGTAACCATAAAAAGCGGCACAACAACAATTAAAACTTCAGCCGACCAAAAAGAAATTGCTCTCCATGGCGGCAGATTATACAATGAAGGTTCAATCAACGCCGATGTTAAGGGGTCTGAATATTATTCAAATGCAATAAATACGACTACAAACACTGCTCTTGGTGCTTCCGTTTATAATGAGGGCGAATTAACCCTTATATCAGGCGATTTCAGCAAAAATACGGTTCAAGCCGAAGGATATGACGCAAAAGGCGGCGCCATTTATAATACGGGAAATATTAATGCGGTAAATGCTAATTTTGACAGAAACTCCGCAATTTCAACAACCGACTTTGCTTTAGGCGGCGCTATATCATCATACAGCGCCGATATGACGACAGGAATAACAAATATCAGCGGTGATTTTACTCAAAACAGCGTAGAAGCAAAAACCATAGCGGCAGGCGGCGCAATAGATAATCAAAGCCATATTGCTTCTATAAATGGCACATTCTTAAATAACTCCGCAAAAGCCGATGACGATTCCGCTTTAGGCGGCGCTATATATAATGACGGTGAAATTGACGGTATAGAAGGGTATTTCAGAGATAACAACGCAACTTCCGAAGCAGGTGCAAATGCAATGGGTGGTGCTATCGCTTCCATGGTTGATACTTCAATATCAAACCTTAACGCCTCATTTGAAAATAACTATGCTATGGCAAATACAGGGGACGCTTTAGGCGGTGCTTTGTATTTTATCGGAACTGATGCCGATGTTTCAAATGCCGGAGATTTCGGATACAATAATGCCGTATCAAATTCGGGCTATGCTTTAGGCGGTGCGGTTTATGCCGTTAATACGGACTTGAATTTTGTTGATTCAAGTTTTACCAATAACTATGCAACCTCAACAACCGGACAATCCATGGGCGGTGCAATATATGCCGATAATTCAAAAATTACGATAACCGCAAATACAAAAGATATTTCGCTTACGGGAAACAGTGCGGCAACAGGCGGCGCAATTTATGCTAAAGACGGAGATGTTGTATTTAATGCGACAGGCGGAGATATTCTTCTTCAAAATAACAATTCAACGGGCACATCGTCAGGTTCAGGATATGGCTTGTATTTAACGGGCAGCAACCTTGAACTTAACGCAAGCGAAAATCATACTCTAACGGTAATGGACGATATCAATGTTTCAAATCCTGCAAATGCAATTTCAATTAACAGAAACGGCGAAAAAGGTACGGTTGATATATCGGGAAAAGTAACCGCAGACGGTGTAACTCAAATATACGGCGGTACCTTAAAATTAAGCGGTAATGCTTTCGATGAAACGTATAATGAATTTTCAATTCAGGGAAATTCATCCTTAGACCTTAGAAACGATAATGCGGGCGATGTTATGACAATTAACACATTATCGGGTGATAGCGAACTTGAACTTTATGTTGATTACGATGCTCTTAATAATTCAATGGATAGCTTAACCGTAAATTCGGGCTCAGGAAAAATAACATTAACTGCAATCAATATTACAAAAGACAATACGGCGTTTGTTGACGGAACGGAGACCGATTATTTAACGGGTGCAGCCAGAAATAATATTGATGTTATAACAAGTCCGATAACATCGGGAACCGATACGGGCTATCTTTATACTTTTACGCCAAGCGGTGATAACGGTCATTTATCCGCAACAAGAACACAAAGTGATGATACTCTGATTGATGCTATTCAAGACAGGGGCGCAATTACGCTTTCTTCGTACTCTTTGACGGGTAACTTCGTTGCTGATGAAGATTTTGGCGCATTAGCAAATGATAATCGTGAGTTTACGATTTTTGGCAACGGAAACAATATTGACGGTAATTCTCATACCGGTATAACCGTTGCTCAAGGTCAAACATTGAATATTGATTCAATCGGAAGTTTCGCTAACGTATCCGATGTTGCAGTAAATAACGCAGGAACGTTAGGTATTAATAATTCTACGTTTACGGGAAATACAACGGATATTTATAATACGGGTACTTTGATTTTAAATGGTACAAACTCCTTCGATACAATTAAAGATGATACCGAAGCAAAAGGTACTACAAATATTCAAAGCGGTACAACGACAATATTAACTTCAATAGACCAAAAAACAATTAATATGCAAGGCGGCAGACTTGTAAATTCAGGTGAAGTAAATGCAGAAATTATCGGCGCTTCGGGAAGCTCTTCTCATAATTCCATCACAACTGGCGAAGGTGATACTTTTGGCGGTTCAATTCTAAATATCGGCTCAAACATCCCCGATATAACAGGCACATTCAACAATAATTACGTAAGTACCGTAAACGGTTATGCGGGTGGCGGTGCCGTTGCAAATAATAATGCGGGTTCTACAATCGAAAATATAAATGCAACGTTTACGAATAACTATGCACAAGGTACGGAAGATACTTTTGGCGGTGCCGTTTTAAATATCGGTACAATATCTTCGATTAACGGAACTTTCCAAAATAACCATGCTCAAACAAACGGTAATCCGAATGTTTCGAAAGGCAGCGCAAAAGGCGGCGCCGTTTATTCAAGCGGAAAAGTTGAAACAATAGAAGCGGTTTTCAATAATAACTATGCTTCATCCTCTCAAGGAAACGCTCAAGGTGGTGCGGTATACTTACAAATTGCAAACGATGACACCGTAAATGTACAAAATTCATCATTTGTTAATAATAAAGCAACTGCCGAAAACGGAACGGCTCAAGGTGGTGCGCTTTATGCAACAAGCGATACGCTCAATTCCTTAAATATCACAAACACTTCATTTACGGGTAATGAAGCGGCCGATAACGGCGGTGCGGTTTACGGAAACAATATTGCAATAACGATTACAAATAACGATTCCGATAATATTTTAACGTTTAGCGGAAACAAATCAAACGAAGGTGCCGCAATTTATAATAACGGCGGAACTTTAACGTTAAATGCAACAGGCGGCGATATTCTTTTTGAAAATAACAATTCAACGGGAACATCAACCGGTGCAGGCACGGGCATTTATTCAAATAACGGAATAAACTTGAATATTCAATCCGATAAAAATATAACGATTAATGATTCTATTGCAATAACGGGTACAACAAAATTATCGGGTGACGGTACTCTTAAACTGGGTTCAAAAGCCGCAACGACAAACCTTGATGTATTAAACGTATCGGGAGATACATCGCTTGATCTTAGAAATAATAACGCAGGCGATACTCTTACAATCGGAGAATTAACGGGTGATAATAATCTTAAATTATACGTTGATTACGATGCCCTTAATAATTCAATGGATAAATTAACCGTAAATTCGGGTGCAGGAACGATTACTTTAACCGCAATCAATATTACAAGAGATAATATTCATTTTGCAAACGGAACGGAAACCGATTATTTAACGGGTAATGCAAGAAATGATATAAACGTTATTACAAATCAAATATCTTCCGCAACTGCAGGATATTTATATGTCTTTACGCCTGACGGCGATAACGGGCATTTGGTTGCAACAAGAACTCAAACTTACGACGGTGATTTGATTGATGCTATTCAGGACAGAGTAGGAGATATAACACCTACATCGTATTCATTGGCAAGTAATTATACCGCAAATGAAAACTTCGGCGCTTTAGCTCATGATAATCGTGAATTTACGATTTTCGGCAACGGAAACAATATTGACGGTAATTCTCATACCGGTATAACCGTTGCTCAAGGTCAAACATTGAATGTTGATTCAATCGGAAGTTTCACTAACGTATCCGATGTTGCAATTAAAAACGCAGGTACGGTAAATGTTTCAAATTCAAGCATTACAAACAATACGGTTGATATTCACAATACGGGAGTTTTGAATTTAGACGATACAAATACCATTTTAATCGTAACGGATGAAGGAACTCCAATCGGTACAACAAACCTAAATACGGGTACTACAACCGTTAATTCGATTACTCAAAATAACGTTAATATCGCAAACAATGCAAAATTAGCGGTAACGGATTCAATAACGGCAAACAGCGGGGTTGTTAATAACTCAACAGGCGGTTTAGAACTTAGAAACGCAACCTTATTCTCAAACGTTACCGGTGCCGGAACCGTAGCAACTACGGGAATTTCAACAATTGATGAAAACGCTCTTGTTCAACAAAATGTTTCCGTTACATCGGGTACTTTAAATGCGAGCGCAAACAGTTTGCTCGGTGCTAATGTCGATAATGAAGGCATTTTGAATTTATCGGGCGGAACAATTGTTTCTTCGATTTCAGGTACGGGCGATATTAATATTAATGCCGATACAACCAACTCAGCCGTTCATGCAACAACGGGAACCGTACGTTTAGCCGACGCTACCGAAATGAAGTTTATAAGCGGTACGGGCGATACATTCGGTACGGCAAACGGTTTTGTTCTGGGTGCAGGTTCGACACTTAACCTCCAAGACGGGACAAATGCGCTTACGGAATACGACTTTAATAATGCAATCGTAAGTACGGGTTCAAACGTTAATATTAAAATGGACTGGCTTGATCAGGTTCAATCAAACAGTGCAAATATTGACGGTATGTTCAAAATTACCGATATCGATATGACAAATGCAGCTATTGTTGCGGCAGGCGATAATACTTTAGAATATAAATTTACCGATACGATAAGCGATAAAGTCGTTCAAAACGTTTCAAGCACTGCTCATCTTACAAACGTTACGGATAACACCAATAACTACGTTCAATACGAAGTAAGAACAAATGCGGGAGTAGATGAAGGGTGGCTCACAAGTAAGAGAATTTCTCTTGCAAAGGCAGTTGACGAAACCGACGCAGGCGATACGTCCATTTACGCTATGACAGGCGACGAAACCGCAGCAGGAAATACTCTTGAGGGTATATTAACCGTTCAAGGTAACGGAAATACAATTAACCAAAGAGGCGTTGTTGTCGGAAATGCCTTAAACGGAAACGCTTCTTTAACAATCGAAGACGCCGATATTGAAGTTGAGGGAACGGCACTAACCGTAAACGGCGGCTCAAGAGCAGTTTTGAAAACAACAAACAGAAGCCTTCAATTGCTTTCGACAAATTCCGAAAATTCAATCCGGTTGAATGCAGACGGTGATAATTATGCGGAAGTTGAAATTGATGCGGGCGACAATACGGTAACAATTGCAAATGATGTTGCGTCGGACAATGTAAATAACGCTGTTACTTACTCAAGCGGCGTAACTTTAGCAAGTGCAAATTCGACAAATTTAACTCAAAATGTTAATGCAACGTTGATTAGAACTGCGGATACTCAGGATACTTCGGTTAAATACAACGTAAATAACGGCGGTGCGTTAGGATTTATGACCGATTCCACGTTGTATAACCCTGATGTAAATACAACAAGAGCAACAATGAACTCCATTAACTTCAACGGTGGTGATGTAAGTACGGCAAACGGAGTTGTAACGACATTCAGAGTTGCTGATTTACAATTAAACGCAACGTCAAATTATTACGGTGATGTTGATCTTGCAAACAGAACAATGGACAGATTTGTTGTTGCAAACGATGACGGTACGGACGGAACTTCAACCGTAACGGCAGGAACATTAAATGTTGCAGGGTTAAATTTAATATCGGATGCAACTTCTAAAGTAACAAAAATCCACTTTGCGGACGACAATTTGAAAAATAATGTTGAATATACCGGTCCTCAAGGCTTAACCGCATTATCTCCGATATATAAATATGACGTAAATTATGATTCAAATGACGGTGATTTCACCTTTGGTCGTTCAGGGGAAGATTATTCGGGATATAACCCCTCGATTTACGCAGCTTCCGTTGCGGCTCAGGCAGGCGGTTATTTGACTCAATTGAATTCTTACGATGAAGCGTTCCGCAATATGGACAGATATATGCTCATGACAAAATCGCAACGCTTGTCTTTGAAAGCACAAAACCATATTCAGCAAATGGAAAAATCAAGAGCAATTTATGCTCAATCGGGTAGCGGATATGACCCGTATCAAAATGTTTCTTCATCAATAACGGGACGTAATTACAAGAGCTATGATTCTTCTGAGGATAAAGAATTATACGAAGGTGCTCTTGATAGAGATGACAGAGGAAACGTTTGGGCAAGACCGTACACAAATTACGAAAAAATCAAAATGGATGACGGCCCGAAAGTTGAAAATATGGCTTACGGCACATTCTTTGGCGGCGAATCCTCCATACACGAACTTGGCGGCGGATGGGACGCAGCATGGGGTGTATACGGCGGATATAACGGTTCGCATCAAAATTATGACGGTGTTTCGATGTATCAAAACGGCGGAACGGCAGGCGTTGTCGGAATGGCTTATAAAGACAACTTCTATACGGGCTTAACCGCAAACGTCGGTGCAAACGGTGTAAGAGCAAACACGATGTACGGACATGAAGATTTCGGTATGTTAATGACCGGTGTTGCTTCAAAAACAGGTTACAACATTGAACTTGCAGACGGCAAGTTTGTTGTTCAACCTAATTATTTGATGTCTTATTCATTCGTAAATACGTTTGATTACAAAAATGCCGCAGGCGTAAAAATTGATGCAGAGCCTTTACATGCTATTCAAATTCAACCGGGAGTCAAATTCATCGGTAACTTTGAAAACGGCTTCCAACCTTATGCGGATGTTGCGATGGTTTGGAATATCTTAGACGATTCAAAATTCAAGGCAAACGATGTTTCCTTACCTTCGATTTCGGTTAAACCGTTTGTTAAATACGGTGTGGGTATAAGAAAAGTCGGAAGTGATAACTTCACCGGCTACTTACAAACGTACGCTACAAACGGAGGTAGAAACGGTATCGGTGTTCAGGGCGGTTTGAGCTTCATGATTGGTGCTAAGGGCAACAGCATTATGAGGGACAGACAATCGAATTTAGCTCCGAGAACTCTAAAAATCGCAATGAATGAGTTTGACCCGAATTATAACGAATACATTAAATAACATTCTTAAAGCCTGCATTTGCAGGCTTTAATTTTTTAGCTTTCATACATGTTTTATAAAATTATTTTAAGTTTGTCGACATTCGAGAAACTTAAAATAAGTTAAGGCAGTAGTTTTGACTTTTTTATCGTAACAATTGAACGGTTTATAAAATCATTATTGATTTTCTTTAATATTTAATCTTCCTTTGTCAATTAATTTTTTACCGAGATATATTCCGCCTCCGCATAAAGCTCCGCCCAATGCTACTCTTGCTTTATTTTCTTTCATGCCTTTAAGTCCGAATTTTTTTAAGCCGTCTATCATAGCACCCGGTCTTGATGTACTTACTTTAACTTTTTGTTTGGTTTTTAGTGCTGCGCAACTATCCGTATCGGGTATAAAATTATCATCAAAATAAGAGTCGATTCCTCCGACACATAAACGTTCCGTATTGTTAAAGGGCGTCAAATTTCCCTTTAAAAGCATTAAAACATATTTCGGGTTAAATTCTTTGCAGCTTTTAAATTCTTCTACCTCCGTATTCCCTACGGTTTTATACAAGGCGCAATTTATTTGCCTTGATACGGTTCTGTATAATCCCGATAATTGCTTTGGCACTTTTTTTGGAATTTTTGAATTTTTGTTTGTTCCCGTTATATGGACATAATCTTTTGAATTATCAAGAAAATGTCGGGAATTTACTCTTTTTGACCAGCCTGTTTCGCCGCCTCCAAACTTTGGGTCAAGATATCCGCCCGATTCCTTTATTTTTCGGGCATTGTCTTTTGTTGTCGTATGGTATTCAATGCGAATGCCCAATGCTCTCGGGAGCCCATGATTAATTCCCTGATAGGCAATATATCCGCCGCCTAAAATTTCAGCACTTCCTTTTGCGTTATTTTTACTAATGTCCATAAAGTTCTGCTTCCTGTTTATATAAAATACGAACATTATTTAAAATTGCCGTCAATATAAAATGTTTTTCAGGTATTCGTTTATTTTTTTTGCCGTTAAAATCAGGAAATATTTATTGGTGTCGGGTATGGTGCTTTTCGTTGATAATATTTCCGTATATTTATTTATTTCGTTTGTAAAGGTAATTATATACTTTTCAATGTTATTTTCTTCGTCTTGTTCATTTTTTGCCAATAATAATAAGATGTCGTCCCGTATGGCCTTTATATTTTTCAGGCTGTTTTCTTTCATTTGGTTATCTTCAAGAAAATCAATCATTAAATTTTGAAGCTCATCTAATTCTACAAAATCTAACATTTTAAAATCCGCATCTTTTTTGCTGTTAATTATATTTTGAAACATTTCATCCGTATTTTTATTCAGATTGTCATAGTTTTCTTTATGTTTGCTGAATTTTGCGGGGTTTATTTTTAGTTCGGAGCTAAAAATATAAAAATACATATATGAGGTTTGAACTTGATCTTGTTCGTATTGAAGCGCCGATTTTGCCGATTTCAGGCTATTTTCGTATTCTTTTAAATAGAAATAATTTTTTGCATTAAATTCGTACGCTTCCGATAAAAACTGTTTCATTAATACAATGTTAATATCGTTGATATCTTTGTTTTTTTCCAATTCGCTTGTCAATATGCGTATATTTTCATTATTGTACAGAATACTTTTTTTGATTTCATCTTTAAGATATGCTATATCTCTCAGTTGTTTGTTAAAAATAATGTGCCTATCGTTATCGGCTTGCAGTATTTTTATTTTGTCGGATAAATTATATGCCTTTTTGATTGTATTTTCGGCTTCGTTGTATTTTTTTAATTTTATATAAATTTCTGATTGTATATTGTAGGCATCGTACAATTTTCTATCGGTGTCAAATCCTAAATTGATTGATTTTTCTATGTAATTTAATGCCTTATCCAAATTTTTGCTTGTCATATATTCCCCTAATCCTAAAGTGTAATAATAATCAGCAAGAAGATATCTTTTTTCGCTTTCGGGAAGTTTTTTAATAATTTCAACGGTTTCTTTTTGCAAAATTTTATTTTCTTCTTCAAGCCTCAGGGCGGATAAAATTTTCATCATTTCAATTTTTAATCTCGCATTTATTTTTGGTTCATAATTGAGCATTTCGCTATCATAAATGTGAGATTTAATAAAATCTCTAACGCTTATGTTTCCGCTGCTTTCAAATTCTCCCGTAAAAAGAAGCGTATAAAAATCAAGAATATATTCTTGTTCTTCCTGTTTTTGAACGGCTTTTAATTCGTTTTCTTTTGCGATTTTTTCGTTTTCTTTTGCGATTTTTTCGTTTTCTTTTGCGATTTTTTCGTTTTCTTTTGCAAGTATTTCATTCTTTTTTGCAAGTATTTCATTGCTTACGGCTTCGTTTTTATGCATTATTGCTTTTTGCTCGTTAGTATAAGCCAGCTTTCTTTCATATAATGCCCAGCTTGTTAATATGCCAAACATAATTAAAATAATTAAACACAAATTGATAATTCTTTTTTGAGCCGCTCTTTTCTCCGTTTGAAAACGGTTAAAAACTTTATCTCTTTGAAGTCCCAACATGTAGGCTATAATTTGAGATAATCCCCTTTCTTGTGCTTCGTTTTTTTCATCTCCCTCAAATTCAACAAATGACGGAAGATTTCTTTCCGTAAAGATGTTTTCTTTTAATGTTTCGGGCAAATTTTTCGGAATTTTTCCGTTACATAAAACCGGAATAATCAAATTCTTATCATTAAAATGAGTTTTTAAAAAATGCTTTATTTCACTGTCTACCCATTTTGATTTTGCCGATTCTTCCGTACATAAAACAATAAGATATTTGGAATTTTCAATTTTTTTAAGTAAATCTTCATGAAAAGTCTTTTCCGAATTTTCTAATTCGTTTAAATCCAAAAATACTTTTCTCAAAAAAAGTTTATCGTTAGGTTTTTTGGATTCTTCAATGCCTGCCATAGGGTATCTGTAATGTTCCAGTTCCTTTTGAATGTATTTTGCGTATTTGGTTCCATCTTTTCTTGCGTAACTGATAAAAGCATAATATTTGTATTCTTTCATGTAATCGCCTTTCTACATTGCGGGTTCTGCTTTTCTTCTTCTATGCAAAAGAAACCAGCTTTCTTCTTCGGACAGAGCAAATTTTGAGATATCCAAAATCAACTTTTCTTTCATTGTCGTATTTTGAGTTTTTGAAAATTGTCTTTTAACAAGTTCAAAAAGTTTTCCTGTTTTTGAGTATAATTCTTGATGTTCAAGCCAAGCCTTTTGGCTTTGAACGTATGTTGCGGAGGGGAACGTAAAAAGACCGAGGCATAAAAATATTTTACAAAGTGATTCCCTGATTGAATATGTTAAAAAAGAAATATCGGTTTTTAAAATAAGACTTATTCCGAAAATAAAATGCAAGACAAGAAAAACCGATAAAATACCGTATTTTATAGTATCAAGTTTTTTATCGTTTATTTCGCATTTTTTCGATGTTTTTTTGTAATATTCCGCTTGATTTTCAAGCCATTCATCGTGGACTAATTTAAAATCGGGTTTTATATTTTCTTCTTTACTAAATAATTCATTTAATTCATAATTTGAAAAACTTGCTTTAATCCAGATTATGTCGCCATCTTCGTTTGATAGAATATATTTGGAAATTTTTTCTTTTATTCCGCTTATTTTCCAAAAAACCAATACTCTTAATGTTTCTGCAATAAATCTTAAATCAAGATGTTCTTTTTCGCCACTTATACTTTTCCAAAAAAGAAGCATTATGATTGCAAAAATACTAAAAAATACATTAAAATTTCCGATAAAATTACTGTATAAAACGGTTATGCAAATCATTGAAAAAAGACTGAACAGCTTTATTTCATATGATTTTTGTTTTTTTAGCGCAACAAAATCGCAAATTGCATAAATATTAATCAAATTGTTAATTGAATTATTTAAAGAGTAACGGGTTTTTTCATTAAGAAGATAATTTTTTGAAATTTCCGTTTTAGGGTTATTTTTATATTTTTCAATTAAAATATTGAATTTTTCTATGTTTTTAAGTGTTTTTCCGTATGAAAAACCGTTTTTATCAAGTAATTTTAAAAAATCGTTTTCATATTTTTCCTTTGTGCCGTTTGGAAAATGACAAATAAAATTTCCAAAGTCTTTATTTTTGTCCGTGAATTTTTTTCTTTTGGAAACAAGTTGTATAACAGGTATACTTTTCGGGTATTTAATGTTTGAATTTATAAGTTCGACATAATTTTGATTTAAGCATTTTAATACCGTATCATACGTTCCGCCTTTTTTGGGCATATTATTTTCATCTTTTGCTTCTTTGCCGTCATAGAGGGCAAAGAGGAGATTTGAATTTTTTATTATATATTCGCTTGCAAGCGCATAATGTTCTTCCGCAGGGGCGTTTTCATCTTTAATTTCTTTTGAAATATCAATTATTTTTGCTCTGTTGCAATAATATAAAAATTTTTCTTTATTGCTTAAAGTTTTTTCGAGTTTTTCTTTTGAAAAAGGTAAGGGCGCAATTAATTTTATGTTGTTATTATAAACTTTAAAACCTGCTTCGACAAATATTGTATCGGCACCGTCCGCCATAGAAGAAATAAGAATGACGGGTGTATTTTTTAATTGTTTTTTAAGCTCATAAAAGAAAAATTCGACTTTTTCTCTCATAAATTCAGGTTCGTCAATGTCAATATGACCCGTTGTTCCAATTACTATCGGTATTTTTTCAAAATACTTATCCATTGTAACTATTGTATCAAAAGAAACGGAATATTTAACTATATTTGTTAAAATCCAACACGAAGAGTATTTAAAACCCCCTCTTAAACTTTTGAGAGGGGGTTAAAATTCGTTATGTTCCCTGTTTCCAAGAATTTAAGTATTCTTCTTGTTCTTTGGTTAATGTATCTATTTTAATTCCCATAGAGTCGAGTTTTAATTTTGCAATTTCAACATCAACCGAATACGGAAGTTGATACAATTTATTTTCCAATTTTCCTTTATTTTTCAAAATGAATTCAATACCTAATGCCTGATTTGCAAAACTCATATCCATAACGCTTGCGGGGTGTCCTTCCGCACCTACCAAATTTACGAGTCTGCCTTCGCATAAAACATAAACGCTTTTGCTGTTATCTAAAACCCATTCGTCAAGCGAGGGGCGGATATTTTTATATTCAATAACATGACTTCTTAAACCGTTTACGTTTACTTCGACGTCAAAATGTCCTGCATTAGCGACAAAAGCACCGTTTTTCATCGTTAAAACGTGTTTTACGTCAATAACGTTTTTATCTCCCGTAACGGTGAGGAAAATATCCCCGATTAAAGCGGCTTCTTCAATCGGCATTACTCTAAAGCCGTCCATAGCCGCTTCAAGCGCTTTAAGAGGGTCAACTTCCGTAACGATAACGTTTGCGCCCATACCCCTTGCCCTTGTTGCAGCGCCCCTGCCGCACCAGCCGTATCCTGCTATAACAACGGTTTTTCCCGCAATAAGAATATTTGTTGTTCTTATGATACCGTCCATTGCCGATTGCCCCGTTCCGTAACGGTTATCGTAAAGATGTTTTGTAAGACTTTCATTAACGCCGAGTGCCGGAAATTGAAGCGAACCGTCTTTTTCCATAGCTTTTAATCTGATTATACCCGTTGTTGTTTCTTCGGTTGAGCCTATAATATCTTTTAATAAATCCCTTCTTTTTGAATGAACGGTAGCAACCAAGTCGCACCCGTCGTCAATTATAAGATTGGGTTTATGATTAAGTGCAATGTCTACATGTTTTGCGTAAGTTTCTTTATCTTCCCCCGCTATTGCAAAAACCGGAATATCCCAATATTTTACAAGTGCTGCGGCAACATCATCCTGCGTGGACAAGGGGTTTGACGCCGCAAGAACGGCATTTGCACCGCCTGTTTTCATTGCTATGCATAAAGCCGCCGTTTCTTTTGTAACATGAACGCAAGCCGTTAATCTTAAACCTTTAAACGGTTTTTCTTTTTCAAAACGTTCTTTTATTTTATTTAATACGGGCATATCTTTTATTGCCCATTCAATATTTTTTTTGCCTTGCTCAGCAAGGGATATATCTTTAATTTCGTATTCCATGGTTGTATTCATATTACTCCCTTTCCTTTTTAATAAATTTTATCACAAAAAATCTCCCGATTTTAAGATATAAACAAATATTGACATATTATGAAATAAAAAATAAAATTAGACTATGACAAATCGTTTGATTCATTTATACCCTGATACTCCGCCTACAAAACAGAGAAACAGGGAAGAAAAATTCAGACTTGCAAAAAATGTTCCCTTTTGGCATGCGGTAGCAAATATTGTCTTTCCGATGATGTTGAAAAACCGCTTTACTTCGGTTATGGTCAAAGGAAAAGAAAATTTAGATTTAATCGATAAAAGATACGCAACGATTATGTATGCAAACCATTCCAATTGGTGGGACGGCATATTCGGGTATTACCTCGTTCATTTTGTTATGAAAAATAAAAGGTTCAGGTTTGTAATCGAAGAAATGAACAGATTTCCGCTGTTTCAATATATCGGCTGTTTCCCGATTAATAAAAAATCTCCGCAATCTGCGATAAAAGCCTTAAATTACGCAGTTACCATGTTGGATGACCCTAATACAATATTTTTTATATTTCCTCAAGGCATAATTCGTCCTCCCCAGCACAGACCCGAAATCTTTCAATCGGGATTAGCTTTTATAGTTGATAAAGCGGTCAAACAATACGGCGGAATTAATCTTTTGCCCGTTGCAAACAGTTTTATGTTTTTAAGACAAGACAGACCCGAGATAATATCCGAAATAGGCAAACCTGCTGTAATTGTTGATTTTCATAAAGAAAGACACGCTTTTACGAAAGAATTGCAGGAAGATTTTGAAAAATTTTTAGATAAGCATGATGAAAATATAAGATGTGATATTTTTGAAGGATATGAATATGTATACAAACAAAAACTTCACTGGTGGCGTGCAATTGAGCAAAAATTAAAGAGTATCGGAATAAAAGAAGAACAATAATGAAAAAATATTCAATAGGAGTGGATTTAGGCGGCACAAAAATATTAGCGGCAATCGTAAATGTCGAAACGGGCGAAGTTGTTGATGTTGTTAAAAATAAAACCAAAAAATATCGTGGGAACGAAGATATTTTAAATATTACCCTAAAAACTTTAAAAGAACTTTTTCTTGAAACAAAAATTCCGAAAGAAGAAATTCTCTCGATTGGGCTTGGCCTTGCGGGGCAAATTGAGAGAAAAAACGGAATTTTATTAAACGGAGTTAATCTTGAGTGTAAAAATTTGGATTTTAAAACTCCGATTGAAAATGAATTCAAACTGCCCGTTTTTGTCGGCAATGATGTCGAAGTTGCGGCTTTAGGCGAATTGAAATTCGGTGCGGGAATTTCTTATGATGATATTGTTTGTATTTTTGTGGGAACGGGAATAGGTTCTTCTATTATCAAAAACGGAAAAATCCATTTGGGCGCTTCCGGAACGGCAGGCGAAATAGGGCATATAATTGTAGATTTAAACGGCAGAGCTTGTTTGTGCGGTGCAAACGGGTGTCTTGAAGCCTATGCTTCAAGAAGTGCAATAGAATCAAGAATTTTAGGAGCCGTAAAAAAAGGAAGAACATCAATTATAACCGATTTAGTCAAACATAATTCCATAAGTTCAAAACATATAAAACAAGCCCTGAGCGCAAATGACGAAGTTGTTGTGCAATATGTGGCGGAAGCCGTTGAATACCTTTCGGGCGGAATTGCAAGCGTTATGAATTTTTATAATCCGAAACTTATAATATTGGGCGGCGGACTTATACAATCGGTTGACGAATTTTATTTAAACACGATTAAAAAAGCAAAAATGAAAGCGCTTCCCATACCGAGCAAAACAACGGAATTTAAAAAAGCACTTTTGGGTGATTATTCGGGCATTGTCGGCGCTTCTTGTTTGTGTTTAAATTAAAAAATGAGTTTTTTGGATATAAAAATTCCCGAATTAATGCGCTTTTTGAAATCGGATTTCAAGGGTGTTTTTTGCATGTCGGGTTTATGTTCGCCTTTGAAACTAATTTTGGCGGATTATATCATAAGTTCAAAGCAAAAAATTTTATTAATTACAAGTGATGAACAGACCGCTCTTAAATTTCAAAAAGACTATAAATCGCTTTTTGAAAAAGAAGCGGAAATTTTTCCCTATCAGGAAATAAGTCCGTATTCTCTTGTTGATAAAAACAATTATATTTTTAAAGAACAGTTAAATCTTTTGAAAAATAAAAATGATTTTGTAATTATGCCGATAAAAGCGGCGCTTGAAAAGTTTCCCGATGAAAAATTTTATAAACAAAATACGATTGTTTTAGAAAAAAATAAAGAATACGACTTTGATATTTTAATTAAAGATCTCGTAAATTTAGGATATAAAAGAACTTCAATGGCGGTTGATATCGGTGAATTTTCTTACAGGGGCGATATTCTCGATATTTTTACCCTTGATGATTTTCCTCTAAGAGTCGAATTTTTCGGCGATACGATTGAGGATATGCGATATTTTAACCCCAATACTCAAAAGAGCTTTAAAAAAGCCGAAAAAACGGAAATTCCGCCTCTTTATAAATTTATTCAAGGATGTGAAACTCCCGAAAAAGAAATGCAAAAAGCGGCAAAAGAATTTTTATCCGACGATGCCTTTAAGATTTTATTTGATGAAATAACCGAAAAAATGGAGAATACGGGATATTTTGAGGGGGTAGAATATTTTTTGCCGTACTTAAATAAAAATTTAACGTCCGTTTTTTCTTATTTTAAAGATTATATTTTAATTTTTGATGAATCTGCGCTTATTAATTCTAAAGTGAAAATTCTGGATGAAGAATATAATCTCGAATACAAAAATAACCTCGAAAACATTTTAATTCTTCCTCTTATCGAAAAAAATCATCTTACTTGCGAAGAATTTAAAAAAGAAGTTAAAAAGTTTAAAAAAATCGGGTTTGACGATTTTATAGAGGATGATTTTTTTGAGGACAGTGAAACTTTTTCGGATAGAGTTTTGGATTTTAATTCTTCAATGCCTCCTTCTTTTTCTTCAAACGGGTATGAAATTGCGGTTTTTATCAAAAAGAAACTCAAAGAGGGTGTAAATATTTATATTTCAAGTGCTTACCCGAACAGAGTACGGGAAATTTTAAAAGAATTTGAGATTTTTGACGAAAAAGCAAAAATCATTCCCTCAATATCTTCTATCGGCGGAGAATTCTCCCTAAACGGTGAAAAGCATGTCTTTTTGACGGATAAAGAGCTTTTTAACAAACATTCAAAAGACGTTACGACAAGAAAATACCTTTATAATAAAGAATCGCAAGATTATATCGAAACAATAAACGATATAAAACCCATGGAATATGTCGTTCATTATATCCATGGGATAGGAATTTTTAAAGGGCTCACAAAAAGAGATTTTGACGGTACGGGGAAAGATTATCTTGAAATCGAATTTCAAGGAAAAGATAAACTTTTTATGCCCGCAGAACAAATTAATCTTCTTAAAAGATACAGAGGAACGGGGCAAATTCCAAAACTCTCCAAAATGGGCGGTGCGGCATGGGAAAACATTAAATCAAAAGCAAAAAAAGAAGTAAAAGAAATAGCTTATGATCTTTTAAGACTTTATGCAAAAAGAAAAATGTCCGAAGGAATTGCATTTGATGTTGATACCGCATGGCAGTATGAAATGGAGGAGGGGTTTGAATTTGTCGAAACAAAAGACCAAATGGCTGCCATAAACGATACAAAAGCCGATATGGAAAATAAAAAACCTATGGACAGGCTGATTTGCGCAGATGTCGGCTTCGGCAAAACGGAAGTTGCCCTAAGGGCCGTTTTTAAGGCGGTTATGAGCGGATATCAAGCGGCAATGGTTGCGCCTACGACAATTCTTGCGCTTCAACATTATCAAACGATATCAGAGAGGTTTAAACCGTTTTCCGTTAATGTTCAATTAATTTCAAGGTTTAAAACTTTAAAGGAAAGAAAAGAAATAATCAAGAATTTACAAAACGGTACGGTGGATGTAGTAATAGGCACCCATGGAGTTTTTTCCGATATTGAATATAAAAATTTAGGACTTCTTGTGATAGATGAAGAACACAAATTCGGAGTTAATCATAAAGAAAAATTGAAAAAATTCAGAGAAAATATTGATATTTTATCTTTATCCGCAACACCGATTCCAAGAACCTTAAATATGGCGTTGTCCGGGCTTAAAGATTTGTCATTGATTAATACTCCTCCAAAAAACAGGCTCCCGATTAAGACTTATGTGGGCGAATTTAGCGAAGTACGCTTAAAAAACGCAATTAACCACGAATTGCAGCGTGACGGACAAATTTATTTTATACACAATCGAGTGGAAGATATTTCAAAAACAGCTTCTTATGTTCAAGATATTGCTCCGAATGCAAGAATTGCAATTGCTCATGGGAAAATGGCGGAGAGAGATTTAGAAAAAATCATGTTCGATTTTTTAAATAAAGAATATGATATTTTGGTTTGCACGACAATTGTTGAATCGGGGCTTGATATTCCAAACGCAAATACGATAATTGTGGATAATGCGGATTGTTTCGGGCTTGCGCAATTATACCAATTGAGAGGGCGTGTCGGGCGCTCTGACAGACAAGCATATTGCTATTGTTTTTATAAGCAAACAAAACAGCTAAACGAAGAAGCAATTAAACGATTGAAAGCCATAAAAGACTTTACTTCATTGGGTTCGGGGTATCAAATCGCAATGAGGGATATTGAAATAAGGGGTGTGGGCAATATTTTGGGCGCAAAGCAGCATGGGCATATGGTAAATGTCGGTTTTGACACATATTGCGCATTATTGGAAGAATCCATACAAGAAATAAAAGAGGAGAAATTGCCCGATAAAGACAAAAAAGAAAAGTTTGAACCATGCCTTGTTGATATTAAAACAAACGCATACATACCCGATGATTGGGTTGGTACTTATGAACAGAAAATGATTGAATATAAAAAACTGGCGGAAATTAAAACTCTTGATGAACTTGAAAATGCGATAGCTACTTTTAAAGACAGATTTTCTAAATTACCCGAGCCTGTTGAAAATTTATTTAAACTTATTCGTTTAAGACTTCTTGCAACTTCGGTTCATATAACCCAAATTCAAGAAACGTCAGACAATATAAGAATTTATACTCCTTTTTCTCATCAAGAGTGGAACTTGATAAGACTCAAAGCGCCGTCAAATATTACAAAATATTTTACGAGAACAACTCCGCAAAAACCCGACAATAGGCTGAAAGGGATACTTTTAATGAAAAATGCTTATCTTAATTTTAATGAAATATTTAACATATTGGCGGATTTGTTTTATCATATATCTAAGATAGTATTAGAATTTAAAGGAAAATAGAAAATAAAGGGGAGAACACCTATGAAAATAACAAAAATTATGCTTGCGGCAACTCTTGCGATGTTCGGTTTAACCGGATGTTCAATGAATAATTCCGCAATTATTAAAGTAAACGGCGAATCAATCACAAAAGCTCAATACGAAGAAGCATATAAGGTTGAAACAAATAACCCTCAATATAAACTCTTTGAAAATGCAATGAAAGATAATGACAGCCCCATGCCTTTAATGTTAAAGGACAGAATTGTAAACGAACTTATTGTCAAAACCCTTTTGGGGCAAGAAGTCGCAAAACGCAATATTGCCGTAAGTGATGAAGAAGTTAAAGCAAAAAGAGCCGAAATCGCAGAAAAAGCGGGCGGTGAAGAAAACTTAAAACAAATACTCACAAACAATCAAGTCGACGAAAATAAATTTATTGAAGATATTACCAATGAATTAAAAATGGAAAAATTGGTTGATGCTATTGCAAAAGTTGATATCACCGATAAAGACGTAAAAGAATTTTACAATGAAAATAAAGCTCAATTCAATTACCCTGAAAGAGTAAGGGCTTCTCATATTTTAATTCAGGTTAATCCCGCTCAGGTAAAACAAGACATTATAAGCTCAGATACTAAAGGCGAATTAACTTCGGATGCCATAAACAAGAAAACGGAAGAAGCATTGAGCGAAAAATTAAAATTAGCTAAAGAAGTAAGAGTAAAAGCCGCTAAAAACCCGAAAGAGTTTGCTTCTCTTGCAAAACAATACTCCGATGATAAAGCAACTGCCGCAAACGGCGGTGATTTAGGCTTTTTCCCGAAAGAAGCAATGGTTCCCGAATTTTCAAAAGCGGCTTTTTCGCTTAAACCTAATGTTGTATCGGACGTTGTAACAACCGATTACGGCTACCATATAATTCTTGTAACGGATAAAGCAAAAGCAGGTATTCAACCTTTTGAAAACGTAAAAGATGAAATTAGGGCATATCTTGAACAGCAAAAGAAAGTGGACGCCGTTAAAAATCTTCTTGACGGTTTAAGAGCAAGCGCAAAAATCGAATATATTAATGCCGATTACGACTTGAATAAAATCCAAACGGAAATTAAAGCGAAATCGGAATTACAACAAAAGAAAATGGCGGAAGAAAGAGCAAAAAAACAAGATGAAAAACAGGATAAACCGACCGAACAAACTTCCGATACACAAGAGAAAACAAAATAACGATAATTAAAATTAAAGCCGTCTTAAAGGCGGCTTTAATTAACGGGAGAAGAATTTGGATAATTTTATTACAAGAGAAAACGTAAAAAACCTTGTTGAGCAATTAAAAAAACAAGACAAAAAAATTGTTTTTACAAACGGTTGTTTTGATATTTTGCATGTAGGGCATGTGAGATATTTAAACGCAAGTAAAAAATTCGGCACTTTGATTGTGGGGCTGAATTCCGATTTATCCGTAAAAAGGCTTAAAGGCGACAGCCGCCCGATAAATTCCGAATTGGACAGAGCGGAAGTGTTATTGGGACTGAAAGCGGTAGATTATGTCGTAATTTTTGAAGAAGATACCCCCATAAACCTGCTTAAAGAAATCAAACCCGATATTTATACAAAAGGGGCGGATTATACACCGGAAACTCTGCCTGAAGCAAAAACGGTCGAACAATACGGCGGCAGGGTTGAATTTATTGAACTTGTTCAAGGTAAGTCGACAACAAAAATAATCGACAAAATAAAATAAATGTAATACAATAGTTGTCGGAATATGTGAATAATTTTTTAGATTAAAGGGAGAAATATGAGCAATAAAACATTTAAACAAGAGGATTTGGCAGGACTTGTAAAAGGAATTTTAACCAAAGTAGACGATTCTTTAATTGATAAGGTCTTACCTCCTCACCTTGCGGATGAAAATACATTGGCATTGGCTTTAGGGGAAAAAGAAATAGAAGAACTTATGAATACCAAAGCAAAATGTGCTCTTGTTCCTTTGGGGGTCAATGTTCCGAATATCTCCACAATCGAAGTTGAAAGACCTCGTCTTGCAATGATGACTTTATTAAATGTTTTCTACGAAGCTCCCGATTCAACCGTCGGAATTCATCCCACAGCCGTTGTTCATCCCGAAGCAAAGTTGGGTAAAAATGTATCAATCGGTCCTAACGTTGTAATATCAAGAGGGGCTGAAATCGGCGATAATACAAAATTACTTGCAAACGTATATATAGGTAAATTTGCAAAAATCGGCTCCGATTGTCTTTTTCACCCCGGAGTAAACGTAGGTGATTTTATAGTTATCAAAAATCGCTGCATATTGCACCATGGGGTGTCAATCGGTGCGGACGGCTTCAGTTTTGTAACGGAAACTCCCGACAATATAGAAACGGCAAGAAAAGAGGGCGAAGTTAAAGGCGGAAAAACAAACCAAAAAGTTTATAAAATTCCCTCAATCGGCTCAGTCGTAATTGAAGACGATGTTGAAATCGGCGCTAATTCTACAATAGACAGAGGCACAATTGAAAATACAACAATCGGAGCTCAAACAAAAATTGATAATTTGGTTATGATTGGGCACAATTGCAGAGTGGGAAGCGCTTGTATGATAGTTTCTCAAGTAGGTATTGCGGGAAGCTGCAAAATAGGTGACAGAGTCGTAATTGCAGGTCAGGCAGGTTTAAAAGACCATACGGATATCGGCGACGACTCGATTGTATTGGCGCAAGCGGGCGTTACAAAATCATATCCTGCAAAGAGTGTTATTATGGGCGCTCCTGCAGTTCCGAGAAAAGATTTTATAAGAAGAATGAAATACCTTGCGGAAGCTGAGGTAATGGTTCAAAAATATAAAAAATATCAGCACTTATTAGAAGATTATGAGAAATTTTTAAATGAAGACGCTAAAATCTAACTTAAAATTAAGCGGTAACGGTCTTATGACCAATCAAAACACCGTATTTGACATGCACCCTTCAAATGAAAAGGGCATACGATTTCATATCAATAATTCAATAATTGAAGCAAACGTAAATAACGTTGTTTCAACCGAACATTGCGTGGTTCTTGCCGATGTTCAAAGCGGCGCAAAGAACAAAATTGCACTTATCGAACATTTTATGGCAGCTCTTGCAATAAAAGAAATCGACGCTCTTGATATTTTTGTTGAGGGTGGTTTTGAAACACCCATATTTGACGGAAGTTCAAAAAAATGGATTGAAGAATTTGATAAAATCGGCTATACAGGCGAAAGCATCGACATTGAGCCTTTAAAAGCTCCCGTTTATTTTGAAAAAGGAAAATCCTCCGTTGTTCTTCTACCTTCCGATAAAACAAAAATAACCTATGCGGTTAATTTTAATCATCCTGATTTGAAAAACAGGTGGGTAAATTATGAAAATAATATTGATGAGATAATTGAAGCAAGAACGTTCGGATATCTTAAAGATTTGGAAACTTTCCAAAAAATGGGATATTCTTTGGGCGTAACAATTGAAAATACGGTAGGCTTGAAAGATGACGGAACTTATACGACAGAGCTCCGCTCAGAATTTGAACCTTGTAAACATAAAATACTTGATATTATGGGTGACCTTTATTTGACGGGGTATAATCCCTTTAAACTTAATATGAATGTTATTGTAAAAGAAGCAGGGCATGGGTATCATATCGAGTGCGCAAAAATGCTTTTAAAAAATTTGAAAGATAAGGAGAAATAAATGAGCGAAGTTGCAACAAAACCAATTTCACTTGATATAATTGAAATTATGAACTTAATACCGCACAGATATCCGTTTTTGCTTGTGGATAGAATAACGGAATGTGTGCCGAACGAATATTCAAAAGGGTATAAAAATTTAACCGCAAACGAGATGTTTTTTAACGGTCACTTCCCGAATAATCCCATAATGCCGGGTGTTTTACAAATTGAAGCTCTTGCTCAAACGGCTGCACCCATACTTTTAACTTTAGAAAAATACAAAGGAAGGCTTGCTTTATTTGCAGGGGTTGATAACGTGCGATTTAAAAACATCGTGCGCCCGGGCGACAGATTTGATATGGAAGTTTATATGACAAAAATTAAAGGTCCCATCGCAAAATGTTCCGCAAAAGGTTTTGTTGACGGTAAACTTTGTGTTGAAGCGGAAATTACGATAGCACTGAAATAGAAAGAAAAATAAATGGCAATTTCAAAAACGGCAATAATTGACGAAACCGCAAAAATAGCAGAAGATGTTGAAATAGGACATAACGTTGTAATAGGAAAAGACGTTGTAATTGAAAAGGGAGTTAAAATCGGCGCAAATGCTTCGATTGAATTCGCAACAATCGGCGAGAACACAAGAATTTCTCCTTTTGCATCAATTGGCGGGGAACCGCAGGATTTAGGCTATAAGGGCGAAAAAACGGGTGTTAAAATCGGGAAGAATTGTTGGATAAGAGAATTTGCAACGATAAACAGAGCTTCAGGCGAAGGCACATATACTACCGTTGGCGATAATTGCATGATTATGGCTTATGCGCATGTGGCTCATAATTGCGTTTTGGAAGATAATGTTATAATGGCAAATGCCGCAACAATCGGCGGACATACTCATGTGGGTTTTGGCGCATGGCTTGGCGGAATGAGCGTTTATCATCAAAACGTAAGAATAGGAGCTATGGCGATTGTATCGGGCGCTTCGGCCACAAGGCTCGATGTTTTGCCTTATGCAAAATCGGAAGGAATACCTGCAACCGTTGTAGGCCCTAATTCAATCGGTTTAAGAAGAAAAGGAGTTGACAAAGCTTCAATTGATGCCATTCATAAGGCGATAAGAATTTTAAAAAGCTCCGAATACAATACAACTCAAGCAATTGACCTTATTAAAAAAGAAATCAATAATGAATATGTTGATAAAATGATTGAATTTATCAAAACTTCAAAAAGAGGAGTTTGCATTAAATCGAGTAAACAATTTATCCACTCTGACAATATTGAAGAATAAGGAATAATAAATGAAAAGTTTATATCAAAAATATGCCGATATTCTCGTTAATTATTCAACGGGAGTAAAAAAAGGCGATTTGGTTTCCATTAAAGCGGAATCTCATTTGGCTGAACCTTTGGTGAAAGAAATTTATAAACTTGTATTGGAAAACGGTGCTCATCCTCTTGTAAGAATAGGCATGCCTTCGTTAAACGAATTATTTATAAAATATTCTAACGATGAACAGCTTGATTTCGTCGATGAGATGTCAAAGCTTGAATACGAAAAAGTTAATAAACTTATCTCAATCGGCTCTCCCTTGAACGTAAAATCAATGGCAAACGTTGATTCAAATAAAATGGCAAAGCGTTCTAAAGCCACAAGAATATTATCCCAAACCATGCTAAAAAGAGCAAGTGAAGGTGAATTAGACTGGGTAATTGCCGATTTTCCGACCCATGCTCTTGCGCAGGAAGCAAAAATGAGCTTGGATGATTATACCGAATTTTTAATCCAATCATGTTATCTTGATTTGGAAAATCCTAAAGAAAAATGGGTTGAAATAGGCAAAGAACAAAAAAGAACGGTTTCTATTTTAGACGGCACCAAAAAAATCCGCATAAAAGGCGAAAAAACCGACATTGAATTTTCCGTTGAAAATAGAAAATGGATTTCATGTGACGGTAAAAACAATTTTCCCGACGGCGAAATTTTTACATCCCCTGTTGAAAATTCCGCAAACGGTGAAATATTCTTTGATTTTCCTGCAATATACAGAGGAAATATGGCAACGAACATTTCTTTGAAATTAGAAAACGGAAAAGTTGTTGAAGCTAAAGCCGATACGGGCGAAGATTTTCTTTTATCCATGTTGAATATGGATGAAGGGTCACGGTTTGTCGGAGAAATTGCAATCGGAACGAACGAAAGAGTTAAAAATGTAACGGGCAATATTCTTTTTGATGAAAAAATAGGCGGTTCAATTCATATGGCGCTTGGTGCAAGTTACCCCGAAACAGGCGGAAAAAACGTGTCGGGGCTGCATTGGGACATTATTAAAAATATGAAAAATAACTCTTTAATATATGCGGACGATAAATTAATTTATAAAGACGGGCTGTTTACCATATAAATGTATGCGGCGTTAAAAAATAAAAAAAACGAGGAGTTAAACCGAGTTAATAATTTGATTTTAAATTCCTTGTCTTTGGAATTGGTTGAGTTAAAAGAATTTCTATCGGATTTTTTGATTTCTAATTCAAAAAAACTCCGCCCTTTATTTATATTTTATATTTGCGATTTATTAAAAATAAAATTAACCGATGATGTTTTTAATATGGCATGCGCTATTGAACTTTTACACAGTGCAAGTTTAATTCATGACGATATTTTGGATAACGGGCAAATAAGGCGGAGTAAACCTTGTATTCATCTTAAATACGGAAATAAAACCGCTGTTCTTGCAGGCGATTATGTTTTAACTTTGGCTATGGAATTTGTTTCAAAATTTAAAAATAATAAATGTATGGAAATATTGTCACAAGCAGGCATGAAAATGACAAAAAGCGAATTAATGTCACTTGATATGAGATTTAAAAAACCGTCTTTAGAATTTTATATTCAAACTTTAAAAGAAAAAACCTCAACCCTTTTTATTGCTTCAATAGAGTGTTTGGAGGAAATTTCAAACAAAAAAATTGATTTTAAAATATACGAATTTGCGGAAAATTTTTCGCTTTGTTTTCAATTAAAAGATGATATTTCAAACTATTTAAACGAAGACGTAAATAAAATTTCTTCAGATGAAAAAGAAGGAATTTATACACTGCCTGTTATTTTAAACTCTTATGGTATAATTGATAACGGTAGGAGTTTTTTAAACGATTTGGTATTAAAAACGGAACAAATTATATCCGATTATTCTAATTCAAAGGATTTGAAAGAATTAACAAAATGTCTTAGGGTGAAGTAAAATGAGCGAAAGTAATTTCAAAAAAGAAGAAAATAAAAACGAAAAATCCTTTTGGAGGGAAACCGTCGAAACAATTGTATTTGTTCTTGTTGCGGTAACTTTAATAAGGTTTTTTATCGGTGAATTAAGATATATCCCGTCTTCTTCGATGTATCCTACACTTGTTGAAAATGACAGAGTTGTGGTTGAAAAAGTAACAAAGCCTTTTCGTAAATTGCAAAGAGGTGATGTTATCGTTTTTTATCCTCCGCAAATAGTCTTAAAGAACGACGTTATCTCTGTTTTTTCAAGATTGACGGGTATTTTGTGCAAGGATATCGCATATATTAAAAGAATTATAGGAATGCCCGGAGATAGAATTGATATAAAAAAAGAAGGTAAAAATTACTACGTCTATATAAACGGTGTAAAAGAAATTGAACCCTATATTTTAGATGAAACCGATTGGGTAAAATGCGAAAAAGACATGTATTGCACATCCCTTGTGGTGCCCGATAAACATTATTTTATGATGGGTGATAACAGAGGTAACAGCCAAGACAGTCGCTTTTGGGGGTTTTTGCCAGAGGAAAACGTTATAGGGCGTGCCGTTTTCAAGTTTTGGCCGATTTTAAGAATAGGCATTATCCCTTATAAATAATTTATTTTTTTGTTAACAACAGATAAAACATAACATTTAAAAAATGCCTCAAATGCCCGTAAAACAGGCATTTTTTGGTTTGTATAGAATTGTAACAAAAAAAGTACATGCTGAAATCAGGTAAAGCATATCGTTTTTATATACATGTAAGAACACGAGATGTTAATTAATTTTCTGATAAGGAGCAAGATATGGTAGATTCAGTTGGCGCTATAAGCGGTAATTCTTTCCATTCACTAAGTGGAGTATCCAAAGCTTCAAACCGAGATGAAGAGCTAAAGGAAAAGAAACTCGGTGAGCAAAATTTTAATCTCGAGGATAACATTTTTAAACCCGACAATGTTGCATCAAAAGCAGGTCTTGACGGTGTAAAAGGAGCTGATGAAACAGGCGGTGCATTAGCTGAAAACAAAAACGGACTTTTCAATTTTGATGAAACAAGCGGTGCTTTGGCAAGCGGTCAATTAGATTGGCTTGAACAGCAGCAAAAACAGGGTGGACTAAGTCTTGTGGCATAAATTATGCCGTTATAATGGAGCAAAAAAAAGAGTTATGGGGCAAAACCTATACGAACGAGGTAGAAAATGAGTGAAATTAAAGTAGTAAACATTCTTCTTTCGAGCCTTTTACTGATGACAATCGTAATGTTTTCTTGGACGTTTATATATATTAATAAAATCCAAACGTCGAGTAATACAAATACTCCGGTTGTTTCAGCATTTAACGCTTAAATAAGGAGAATCAAAACTTTTTGGGACGCACAATATGTGCGTCTTTTTTTTGAAATTTATGGTTTTACGGTTGAATGCCGCTTTAAAAAAGTGTATAATTAATTTGTTGGTCCGATTTTAAAAAAGGTGGTTAGTATGAAAAAGAAAAACGTATTTTCTTTTCTTTGTCCCAAAAGCATTGAAAAGAAAGGTTTTACGCTTGCGGAAACATTGATTGCGCTTGTTGTAATAGGGGTAGTGGCTGCAATTATGATACCTGCGCTATCTACTTTAATTCAAACAAAAGCAAGAGAACATCAGGTTAAAGTTGCAAAAGTTAAATTCAACAGAGCAGCAGAGATGATGATGTTAAACGGAAAAATGGGCC
>CAJOJE010000009.1 GCA_905234865.1 Candidatus Gastranaerophilales bacterium | reverse complement strand
TTTCAAGTTATAACTATATATTAAACTTTATTGATTACGGTAATTTTTTAGGAAATAACGCTTCGATTATATCTCACAGGTTTTGGGGAGGGTATAAAGGATTTATAGGGAATGTTATAAGGTATGTTTTTCAGTTTTTTGATTTTTCGGGGTTTACAATCGGCTTTTTTATAAATCCCTTCCTTATGAAATTACAGGATAGCACACTTCATCTTTTTAATATACCGAATAATCTCGGAGTTAATGTTCCTTTGGATTTTACAAACGTCGGTATGACGGAACAAACGGCAGGGCTTGGAATTTTAGGCTTTTTAATTGTACTTCCCTTTAGTATTGTAGGTTTTTTCAACAAAAAATTAAAAATATTCTCATTGGTTTTTTGGGGACAGATTATTGCTTTGAGTTTTGCAATCGCTTATATGGTATACAGTATTCGTTTTGTAACGGGCTTTAGCGTATTTTTAATACCTTTAATTACTCTATCTTATACAAAGAAGAAATTCTTAAAAGGCATGGTTATTTTCTTTGCTTTAATATATTTAAGCTATGCTTCTATTTATATAAGTCAAAGACCGCTTATAAAATTAACAAAAGAAATCAAAAAACATAATTTAGAATATGTCCAAACAAAAATGAGAGATTTAAACTTACCTTTTTATTCAAGTTTTACCGAAGGCAGAGTTTTAAAAGAAACAATTGAACCCGTATGTAACTCAAACAACCGTATAGGTTTTGTTGCGCCAAACGTTTTTATGATGTTCAGTACAAAATATCTTGAATTGAACAATAGCTGTAAAATCGACACGATAAATCTTTTGCATATAAAAAATCTTGATTATGATTATTTGATTATACAAACAAATTTAATTCAACAATTAGATGTAATAAATCAAAACGATATAAAAAATCCGTTATTCAACGATTATAACGTGGCATGTCATTTTGTCGGACGCGATGAAAAAAGAAATGAAATATTATTAAATTACAACGGAATAAATAAAGCAAATCAGGCAATTTGCAAATTAAACCCCGATGCCTTAGAAAGAGCAGGCTTTAAAGCAATAAGAGACGTTGCCGTCGATACTCCGAAACACCTAAAATTTAGAGAAAACGAAACAATAAAATCTTTAACGCTTTATAAAAAAATGTAACAAAATGTTAACACATCTAAAGGTTTCTTTAAATTTACCGATATACAGAGTAAGGAAAAAACAGGAGAAACCCTTGAGCATTGAGAATAAAATCGTAAAATATAATCAACAAATGCCAATCGCCTTTTTAACAAATGAAAAAGAAACTAAAAAGTATGATTTAAAAGAGGAAACCTGCTTTACAAAAGATAACGATTGGAAAAATAACGCTGCAAATGCCATCGGCGAAATTTTTAACAACATGGACGACTTTCTTGTAATGTTTAAACAATCACAAGAGATTGTTTAGCTGAAAAATTTCCCCCTAAAAAAATAAGCTAAATTTTATCTTCAACAGGATTGTTTCAAGAAAAGAAAGGAGCATGTGAGATAAAATAATACCGCTTTAAAACCGTTACAAAAAAAGTTTTTACCTTAAATGCAATTTTTAATGTTTTTAAAAGGTATTGCATAAAATTAAAAATAATTAGTATATATTAACAAAATAACATTTATTAGTATTTTATTGATAAATGTTACAAGTACTTAATAATCGAAGATAAGATTATTAAAGTTAAATTGAGAATGTGACGATTACAAATATGAACTAACATCGAAAGGAGTAAAAGTATGACATCCGTAAACAACCAGAGCGTTGACAGTTTACTGAAGCAAATTTCAAAACTGAATTTCTCGGGAACTTCGGAAACTCAGGCAGAAAACGTTAAAAACGAGCTGGACACTTTATTTACCGACGTTGCAACATACAACGGAGGCTCTGCAGGCGCAGAAAAAATTCAAGCACAAATTAATGAACTGCAAAGTAAAATTGATAAACTGGAAGAAAAAGCACAAAAAATCTTCGACAATATCGCTGACGAAAACGACGGCTTAAAAGAAAAACAAGAAGCACTTGCAGCTTCGGCAACAGACTTGACGGAGGCAACAACCGAATTTCAGGCTAAAACAAAATCCGCCGCAAGACTTGCCGCACAAGATGCAATTTATTCATATCAAAGAGATACGGGCGAATCGACATTTCAGGAATGTTTCGACCAAGCGTTCAGAAAACGTCTGGGCGGACTTGAGGCAAACCAATCCGAAATTAAAATGTTATGGACGCTTTATGAAGCAAACAGAGGCGCTATAACTTCAATTACATCGGATATTGAAAATGCGGTCAACCAAGTAAACGGACTTGAAGCACAACTGAAAAACGTTCAAGGAACAATAAGTTTGCTTACAAGAACAATGAACATCATGAAAAACAGTACGGTTGACGATGCTTATAAAAATATCGACACCGACATTAATGTTCCCGTATTTTCAGGCGCAAAAGCAGAGCTTGCAAACTCAATTTTATCAACTTATCAATCAAGAAATAACGCAGGTGAAGCTTCAGCGGAAGCGGCAGTTGCAACGAGCCAAACAACGAAAGATGCCGCACAACAAACATGGCTTGGTCAAAAACAAGGAACGTACGCAGGCGGCGATAAATACAGCGTATCTTCAAACCCCGAACTTGCAAATTTAAGAGCCTTGAACGAAAGCGGAATGATTGAAAATCTCCAAAATTCCGGCATGTCAACGGAAGAAATCATGCAATTTATTTCTTCAAACTGGGATGTAGGCATAACAAAAGGCGCAAACGGCACATGGAACATCCCGAAAGGTCACTCGTCAGACGCCTGGACTCAAGAACCCGTATTTGAAAAATTAACGGCATTAATTCAAAACGGCTCAAAAACCGCAACGGCAGATTCCGTTAATCAAAATCAGATGAAAGAACTGAAAAAAGCTGTTGAGAAAGACGGTATTTTAACAAAAATGTACGAAGCGGGCTTTACGTTCAAAGAAGCAATGTACACATTAAATAAAGCATTCCCTGATGCAGGTATTACATACGATTTATCAAAACAAAACGGTGACAGAAACTATTCAATCGTAGCAGATTCAGACTCTTCGGGAAACCTCTACGGAAACATTTCAGGTCAAATTCAACAATACTGGGGTGTAAACGGAACTCAAGAAAAACAGGGCGACGATTCCACGACGGGTGTTGTTAATAAATTCGACCCGATTACGTTCCAAGACGGAAATACGACATATACATTCATAACCGACAGAAACGGCGACGGGAAATTTGATTACAATAATTGCGCAGATAACGAATTGTTGGGTTCAAAAGAAGGTATATCCGAACTTACCGCATTTGACACCAACGGCGACGGTAAATTAACGGGCAATGAACTTAAAAATATAACATTAATGGCAAATAACCAACAAGAATCAAGTTCAAATGCAAATGATGTCAATAATTTAGCAAATAATAACTATACAAACTCCGTAGACTTCTCCATGAGTTACACAAATGCTTATGATGCAGGCATAACCGAAATCAGTTTGGCAGGACTCACCGAAGGCGAAGGACATGGCGAATCGCTTGCAGGCTCCACCAAAGATTATGACGGCATTCAGGAAAAATACGACGACATTAACGGTTCGAGTATTATTAACCAATTTACGATTAAAAAAGACGGTAAAAAATTAACGGGTAAAGAAACTTTGAACACTTGCGAAAACCTCAATACGTTCTATGGTCAGGTTGCAAAAGATGCAAGCAATGCAGGCAAAATTTCAAATAAATTAAGCAATGCGGAATTTGAAGCAGCCTTCAATGAAGCCGAAGGCAGCCAGAATATGGATAACATCTTAAAATCTCTGACGGATATCAAAAATTCTCAAACAACAGGCTGGACATACGACGGAATTGCCCTCACCGAAGATGATATCCACAACTTAACCGGCCTTGCATACTTAACGGGTGCAATGGATGCGGCAAGAATAGCAGCGGAAAACAAGGTCGATCATATAAAAGAAGCAAAAGAGGACGCTGCGGAAGCAATTGACGATTATTTTGAAACAAGAATTCTCGGCAAAAAAGAAGACGAGGATGATGACGATAAAAAGAAAACAAATAACTCAAAATAGTTAAATCAAAGGTCATACTTTATTGGTTCAACAAAAACCCTCTGCTTAATGCAGGGGGTTTTGTTATGTTAACATTTGTTAAAAAAAGAAGTACCATGTCTAAAGGCACAAAAAAATATGACGAAATATAAAATATAAGAACTAACAAAGGAGAATGAGGCATGAGTGCCATCAATAATCAAAATGTGGATACTCTTTTATCAAGAATAAACAATATAAATTTTGGAAGCACATACGAATCACAAAGCGTAAAAAATGAGCTTGAAACCCTGTTTTCAGACACAAACACGATGAATGCGGGGGATGTCGGTGCAGAAAAAATTGCTGCAAGAATTGCGGAACTTGAGGAAAAAATAAGCAGCCTTGAAGAAAAGGCTCAAAAAGTGATGGATAGGATTGAAGAAAAAAATAACGAGGTTAAATCAAAACAAAACGTTTTGGCTTATACAACCGCTGAAATCACGTCCGCTATGGCCAAATTTCAAAAAGATACCGAAAAAGCCGCAAGATATGCGGCAGAAGATGCAATTCACTCCTTTAGAATTTCAAACGACTCCTCAAGTTTTCAAGAATGTTTTGATCAAGCATTCAGAAAACGTCTTGGCGGACTTCAGGCAAATCAGGCAGAGTTGCAAATTTTATGGGAATTATACCAATCAAACAGAGGTGCCGTCATATCAATATCATCGGATATTGAAACCGCTATCAATCAAGTAGAAGGATACGAAACTCAACTTAAAAATATTAATGCAACAATACAGCTTTTAACAACAACCAAAAACGCAATGGTTGGAAGTACGGTTGAAAATGCCTATACAAATTACGATATGGATTCAACAATTCCAGTATTTTCGGGAGCAAAAGAAAAAGTTGCAAACGAAATTATTGCAAGCGCAGGACTCAGCATGGGCAATATAGGTCATGTTGAAGATGCAACGGAAGATAAAGATGAAGTCGTAATTAATGCGGGCGATATTGAAAACGAGCATAGAGAAAACGTTAATATCGAAGAATTAAAAGCAGGATACAGGGCAAAAAATGCAGGAACGGGGTATAATTCCGTATGGTATGCAACTTTATCCAAAAACCCGCAATTACAAAATTTAAGCGAAAGAATAAATGAAGATAACATGCTTGAAACCCTTCAAGAACAAGGGATGAGCGCAGATGAAATATTGTCTTTCGTGGCTGAAAATTGGCAAGTCGGTATTCAAAGAACGGAAGCTCCCGACGGCAGCGTAAATTATTTAATTCCAAACAACTCGGGCGGTGAAGAAGCGGTATTTTCAAAATTAAATGCTCTTGCAATGTCAACAAACGAAAGCAATAATAACGAAGTTGATACAGAATGTTTAAGAAGCATGCAAACAAACGCTCTTGATGCTTTGGATAAAATGTACAACGCAGGATTTACGTTTAAGGAAGCAATGTATACTTTATCAATAGCATACCCTAATTCGGGTATACAATATGATTTGTCGCAACAATCGCAGGAAAGAAATTATCAGGTACCTAACGATACTCAAGATACCGGAACAATCTATCAGGATATTTCAAACAAAATACAGGAATTTTGGTTTGTAACCGCAGAAAAAACGGTTGATACGAGAGCAAAAGCAATCACAACCACAAGAGCACATTGCGACCCGATAACGTTCCAAGAAGGCAACACAACTTTTGCATTCATAACAGACAGAAATAATGACGGAAAATTCAATTATACAAACGGAACCAAAAATGAACTTTTAGGTTCAAAAGACGGAATATCCGAATTACTCGCTTACGATTACAACGAGGACGGTATAATTGATAATAACGACATTGACGAAAACGGCAACAGCGCACTAGATAATCTTTTATTAATGTCAAACTATCAAGACGAGAGTGTTAATACTCCTCAAGAAATCGAAAATTACAAAGCAAACAACATATTTGAAAATCAGGTAGACTTTAATATTACATACACCAACGCAAAAGAAGCGGGAATAACACGGATTGATTTAAGAGATATTAAAGAATCAGGGTTGATTAACGGCGAAGATAACGTTGAAGAAAACTATGTCAACGTAAACGGCTCCAACTTAATAAATCAATTTACGATTACCAAAGACGGCGCTCAAATTACGGCTGACGAAACCTTGAATACGGAAGAAAACTTAAATATTTTCTACGGTCAGGCAGCAAACCATGCGGGTAATGCCGGAACAATTTCATCATCCGTAAGCGAACAGGATTTTGAAAACGTATTCAAAAGCAAAAACATCGAATCCGAAACAATAACAAGCATATTGAATACTTTAAGAGAATTAAAAAATTCTCCCGAAACCGATTTTAAATACGGCGATATAACACTCACCGAAGACGACATTCATTCAATAACGGGTCTTGCATATTTAACAAGCGTTATGGAAAACGCAAGAAAAGCCGCAGAAGACAAAATTGACGACAAAAAAGAAGCTAAAAACGCAGCCGAAGAAGCGGTTGACGATTATTTCGAAAACAGAATATACAAAGACAATAACATAGAAATTGAATCCGAAGAAGAATCCGAAGAAGAAAAAGATAAAGATTCCGAAGATAAATAAAATATATTAACAACTGACTACATTTCATGCTCTTTTTAAACTGTAAACTACAATTCAGCCTGCTTTTTGCAGGCATTTTTTTATGTAAAAATTTTACCCTCTTTAATCTTCACTATTTCTACGTCTTTTAAAAATTTTTCATCAAAAAAGAATGTATCAACACTTGTTATTATTGTTTGGATGTCATTTTTTATTGATTTTAAAAGAAAATTCTGCCTCTTATCATCAAGCTCCGCTAAAACGTCATCCAATAAAAGCAAGGGGTTATCACCCGTTTTATTTTTAATAATGTCGAGTTCTGCAAGTTTTAGCGCCAAAATGAGCGTTCTTTGCTGCCCTTGCGAAGCAAATTTTCTTGCGTCCCGATTATTAATTTCAAACATTATATCATCTCTGTGAGGTCCTATTAAACAAGTTCCCCTCATAATTTCTTTATCCTTGTTTTCAGACAGCGTTTTTAAAAAAATTTCCTGCATATCGGATAAATCCATAAGCTCTTTTATTTCATTTGATTCATATTTAATATTAAGTTCTTCATATCCTGAAATTGAAAAATGTTTATCACAAGAAACGGATTTTATTTCGTTCAAATATTTCATCCTTAAATAAACAATATTGGATGAAGCTATTGCAAGCTGAGAATTAAAAACATCCAGCATATCTTTTGATATACCGAAATTAGAAAGATAATTCGCTTTTTGTAACCTTATTTTATTAAATTTTGCAAGTTTATCCAAATACTGAGGATAAACCTGTAAAATTGCACAATCAAGCCATTTTCTTCTGTCGCTCGGATCGCCTCTTAATAAACAAAGGTCTGAAGAAGAAAAACTCACAACCGATAATACACGAACAAAATCTTTGTGTTTATTTTTTTTTAAACCGTTTACCTTAATGATTTTATTTTTCGGAGGATTAATTAAAACATCAAGATCGATATCAACGTTATCTTTTGAAACAACACCCGATATTCTTGTTTCCGTTTCATTAAATTTAATCAGTTCGGAATCTTTCTTTATTCTTTGAGAATCAAGTGAAGATAAATAATAAACGGCTTCAAGAAGATTGGTTTTTCCTTGAGCATTTTTCCCCGTAAAAAGAGTCTTATTTTGCTTAAAATCAAAATCCAGTTCCGAATAATTTCTGTAATTTTTTAAGTTAATTTTTTTTAAAAACATAATAGTATACCGAAATTATATTATAATAAAATTATTGAGTTTAAAAGGTATTGTTTATGTTTGATGTAATAACGATAGGTTCTGCAACTTTAGATGTTTTTGTTGAATCGGACGATGCAAAAATCGTATCAGTCAGCTCAAAAGAAAAAAATTCCGATTTAATGGCATTTCCGTACGGCTCAAAAATAGAAATAACGGATTTTTCAAGAAGCATAGGCGGAGGCGCAATTAATACGGCAATTAATTTCAGCAACTTGGGTTTTAATACTTCAACAATCGTAAAAATGGGTAAAGACGAAATGGCACCCGTTATTACAAGAAAAATTCAAGAAAATAACATTGATACATCAAACATCATTTATTCTCAATCGGGACTTACCGGGTTTTCAATCATTCTTGTAAGTTTTCAGGGAGATAGAACCGTTCTTGCCCACAGAGGCGAAAATTCCGACATTTTAAAAACGGATATAAATTTTGAAAATCTGAAAAATACAAAATTGATTTATGTCGCTCCGCTTGCAGGAAGTTCAAACAAACTTCTCGATAAAATTGCTTCTTTTGCAAAAGAAAACGACATTAAACTTGCAATCAACGCAGGTACCACCGCAATTAAAAAAGGGAAGCATTATTTTGAAAAAATAATAAACGCATGCGACATTTTGATTTTAAATCGTGAAGAAGCTTCAATGCTGACAGGAATACAGGTTCGCCCCGACACAAAAACGGAATTTTTCTCACAAGAAAAAATTCACCCCGATTTAAAAGAAATTTTTAAAACCCTGAAAGCCGATAACAAATCAATTATAATAATAACTGACGGTAAAAACGGCGCTATTGCATACGACGGGAATAAATATTATAAAGCTCCCGAATTTCCCGCAAAAGTAAGATCAACCTTAGGCGCAGGAGATGCATTCGCTTCAACTTTCACCGCTTCTATGGAAAAATTTAATTTAGATATTGAAAAATCAATTAAATACGCTTCCGTTAATTCTGCTTCCTGCGTTGAAGTTTTTGGAGCACAGGAAGGACTTATAACATTCGATAAAATCGAAGAAAAATTGAAGAATAACCCGAATTATAAGGTTGAAATTATATGAGGCTCGATAAATTTTTAAAAGTTTCAAGAATAATAAAAAGAAGAACCGTTGCAAACGATGCTTGCGACAGTGCAAAAGTTTTCGTAAACGATAACCCCGCAAAACCTGCAAAGCAACTAAAAGAGGGGGATATAATAACTATTGAATACAAGGTTAAAACTTTTAGAGCAAAAGTTTTAAAAATTCCTCAAGGAAACGTCAGTATAAACGAAGCTTCATCGTTGTACGAAATTATTGAAGATTAAACTTTAATTATTTTTGTAAAACTTCCCCCAATAAGACGAGCTGCGTTATTTAAGTTCATACTTATAAACGAAGCACTAAAAAGACTGCTTGTGTAGAATATAATTGTTAACAATTATTAAGACACTTGGGGAAAAAATAATAAATGAGTGAGAATTTTGAAGCGGATTCCTATAAAAAAGTTGTTAGAGTTTCCGATAAAGAACTTGTAGAACTTTGGAAAACTTATCAGGCAAATAAACAAGATAAGCAGACAAGAGATAAACTCATTGTTCAATATATTTATCTTACAAGATATGTTATAGGAAGAATTAAGGTAAGTTTACCGCCGAGTTTTTCTTATGAAGATATAACAAGCTACGGCATAGAGGGGTTAATAGACGCAGTTGAAAAATACTCACCCGACAGAGGCGCAAAATTTGAAACGTATGCACTTATGAGAATAAGAGGAGCAATTATTGATAAAATTCGTGCAAACGATTGGCTCCCCAGAACCGTAAGAAAAAAAATAAAAGATGTAAAAAATGCTTTTCAAGAATTAAAAAATGAATTGGGAAGAATGCCTACAAGTTCCGAAGTCGGAGCAAAATTAGGAATTGAAAAAGAAAAAGTAGATGAAATTTTAGCATCCGATACAAGCATTGATTCACTGTACGATAAAAAGAATTTAGGCGATGAATCGGTTGAAATTATTGACACGATAGAAGATTCAAAAAGCGAACGCCCCGAAGAAGCCGCAGAGAAAAAAGACGCCAAAAAAGAACTTGAAAAAGCGCTTAAAAAACTCCCCGAAAGAGAAAGAATGCTTCTCGTGTTTTATTACCATGAAAATATGACCCTGAAAGAAATCGGCGAAGCAATCAATGTATCCGAATCAAGAGTATGTCAACTTCATGCGCAGGCAATCATGAAATTAAGAAACATTTTAAGCGCAACAAGACAAGACAGAATGATAAAAACAATCGTTCCCACAAGAAGATAATAATGTTAAAAAACAAAAAACAGAAAAAGCCTTCGTTTACCCTTGCGGAAACTTTAATCACAATAACAATCATAGGTGTAGTTGCGGTTATCATCATAGGATATATGACAAATTCCATGGAGGATAGGGCAAGAACAAGGCAAACCGCAATTGCAAAGCACAAATTTGCAAAAGCAATTGAAAATATGGCGATGAACTATGACATAGGTCCTTATTACGGAACGGGGGCGGAAAAATACGATGCAACAAACGAGTTTACGGATAAGTTAAGAAAATATTATAAAATAAATCAAATTTGCACCACAACAAATCTTGATGATTGTTGGGGGTATGAAACAATTAATTTTCCGAGCGGGGAAAAATACGACATTAAAAATGCTACGAACGGAAAATTGTTCAAATATGGTGGCAACGAAAACGTAAATGACGGTTTTGACAACGAAACAAGAGGAATGTTTGCAGTTGACGGAACAAGATTTATAATTGCATTCGACAAATATTGCACACAAGTTGAACCGCAAGTTTTTGTATGGTCAAATGACGGAACAAGCCATAACGGAATGGGATGTGTAGCAGCAATACTTGATATTGACGGAAACAAGGCGCCAAATAGAGTGGGAAAAGATATATCATTTATTAATGCAACGGGACTTGGGGATAATTGCATAATTAAAATAGGTGAAGCTTGTTTTGGATTGATGTTTGAAGCGCCGCCCGTTTCAAGTTATGAAGAATGCATAAATAATAAAAACGCTTGGGGTCTGACTTATTGCATGGGAGAAGATTATCGCCTCACAAGAGAAAGAGTATACTACACCGAAAAAGGCGGCGATTACTATGCAGGTGCAATAAAAGCATGCGGAAATAAAGAAAATTTGCCTACAAGAGAAGATATTCAAGGCATGTTCAATCTTATGTATAAAACAAAAGGAACAAATGAATTTACGGATTATATAGAAGGCAGCGCAAGCAAATTAGGTTTAATGGAACCTTTAGAAAATAACAAATTTTCTTATATATGGTTAAACGACGAAGAACCGCTTTATGGAGGTACTTTTGCAAGCGTAGCTTCATATTCCAAAAAAAAGGCATCCACAACATGGACCACTATTCCACGCTACGGCTACGGAACCATGCGCACAATTTGCAAGCAATAATTTTAAACGGTTGCAATTTCTTCAAATGCGCTTAAAGGCTGTTTGCAAACAGGACAAACAAAATTAGGCACCTCTTTTGTAATATCCCCGTTATATACATAACCGCAAATTTTACACCTGAACATCTTTTTATCGGTTATGGGAGAGGCCTTTGCCTGCTCTTGTTTTAATTCATCAGGCTCGATATATGTCGGAGCTTTTTTTGGCGCATTACCTTTTAATTGCTCATGGTAAAATTTGTACGTCATCGGAGTTTCATTATTTAAGTTATCCCCCGATATAATTTCCGCTATAAACAACGTATGGGTTTCAAGTTCCACCGCTTGAACCGTTTTTAAAACCAAATACCCTAAAGAATCTTTTAATACGGGTGCATTATCAATATTTTCGTATTCAAAATCCTTAAATTTATTCACATCTTTTGAGCTTGTAAACCCGAATACCGCAATTAAATTCGGTTTAACTTTTTCGGGTAATATCGAAAGAGAAAAAATTCCGTTTTCCTTAATTACGTTATTTGTATAATTTTCATGGTTTAAACTAACGCAAATCGTATTATAAGTAAGCTGCATTGCAGAATTTGCAACACATCCTTTCGGATTATTTTCTTTATCAAATGAACTTACTACATACACTCCGTAAGACAAGTTCCTTAAAACGGCTTTATTAAACATGATATCATCCCTTATTTATTATTTTTTCATTATAAGCACACATTTTGTTTATTGCAATTGCTTTAATTAAAATTAACGGAACAATTGGGGTTGTAAGGAGATGTCAAATTTTATATAATATCAATAGGTAGCGTATGAAGAAATCAGGGTTCAGTTTAGCGGAAATTCTTATTGTATTTGCAATATTAGGTGTAATTGCCGCTATTGTAATAACAAATATTCAAAATTCAGTACTTGATAATGCCAGAAATAAACAAACTCTCATCGCTAAGCATAAATTTGCGAAAGCAATTGAAAATATGGCACTAAATTATGATATGGGGGCATATTACGGCACAGGCGACGACAAACGGAACGCTACGGCAGAATTTGCGGACAGGCTAAAAAAATATTACAGAATAAATAAAATTTGCAGTTCGGTTTCACTTGAAGATTGTTGGGGATATTCCAAAATTAAATTTGCAAACGGAAATTCTTACGAAATAAATCAAGCAATAAACGGCAAACTTTTTAAAATCGGCGGAAATGAAAGTTTAAGCGACGATTACGACGTTGATACCGCAGGAGTACTTGCAACCGACGGCACAAGATACATTATGGCTTTTAATAAAAATTGCAAAAGCATAGACCCCGCCGTTTATGCTTGGACTGACGACGGCACAAACAATACGGCAATGGGCTGCATAAGCGCAATTATGGATATTGACGGCAACAAGGCGCCAAACACCATAGGGAAGGATATTTCATTTATCAATGCAACGGGAATAGGGAAAAATTGCATGGTTGAAATAGGGGATGCCTGTTTTGGCGCACTTTTCTACCCGACACCAATAAAAGTTACAACCGATGGGGAATGCAGGGAAATAAAAGAATTGGGAATTACAACCTGCCTTTATAATAAAAATGATTATTTTGCGGGAGGCGTTGTCGCATGCGGAGGAATAGATAAATTACCCGAAAGAAATGACTTTTTGGAAATTTTTCCCACAGCTACTTCAAGCTATAAACAAAAAGATGTTATCAAATACGGTCTTCCCGACCCCGGTAATAATAGAATAAGAATTATGACTAATCGTGGTGAAACAATAAATTCAGGTAAAGAAAGTTACTATGCAATAGAATATTTTAATAACATAAACAGTAATATGGGCAGCCATTCATGGGCAGTTATTTCAAGAGAAGCGGTCAATTCTTATGTAATGTGCAAACTTGACTGATATTTTAAACATGCAATAAATTTTTTTTCATGTTTTGAATATTATGCCGCATATAATTAAAGCAACAAACATTAACAACAAATATGAATTTTAATTTCAGCCTGACAAAATATATAGGAGCACTTTTTGGCAACAGCAAAAGTGAAACCGAAAAGAAAGAAAAAGAAAAACCGCCCGTACAAGAAGCAGCTTATCAAAAAATTTGCAAAACAGAACCCGGAACCTTGCAGGCAATTTTTGGCGTTAAAAAATATAAAACGGAAGAAGAATTAAAAGAAAATCTAAAAGAATATGCTCAAAAGCAAACCGAAGAATTTTATTCTCATGATTTAAGGGAACCCGATGAAATTCGTGATTTTGAAGAGGCAAAAGGAGTTATCGAACTGCTTCTTAAAGAAAAACCCGAGTCGCTTTCGGATGATGAATACAGAAGAATTTTAGGTAAAATTCCCGATATTTATTTATTAAATACAAGTGAAACGATAGCGGCATTTTTATTTTCCGCAGAAACTTTTTTTGAACTGAAAGATAAAAGTGAAGCCGGTAAAAATTATCAATATGAAAATGAACTATATTTTCAACAAGCATACTTTACAAGGCCGAATTTGGACAGATTGGACGATAATTTAAGAAAAAGAACTTTCAACATAAATGAAAAAGATTTTGCATTCGGAATTAAAGAACACAACGACCCGATTTCCAAAAAAGAATTGAAGGAAATATTGGAAGGTTCAAAAAATTTAACGCTTGATAGCGGCTCATTATTAAAAGATTACTATGGAAAGGACGATATATACGATTTTCCTCTAAAGTTTGCAAGTGCGGTTTATAATACAAATGCAATTAGGGGCAGTGCATATATAAAAGAAGAAATTCCCGAACTTTTTAAAGAAGTTAACCAAGAAGAATTAGTAAAAAAACTCGACATATTGTCTAACCTTTTAAGAGGAAATAAACGTTTTTGCTGCCAAGAAGGGGTTGAAATTAACTTTTCGATATCAAATAAAAATTTTAAAATGAAGGCTTTAGGAAATGGGCATGAGGGGTGTGTTTTTTCAATTACGGATGAGAAAAATCCCCCCGTTATTATGAAAAATTATTTTATTGATTCTCCTTTTTCGGATGCAAATATTACATTTGCGCCATCAGGGATATATGGCGGTATCGGAATTTTGAAAGAAGCAAATGCGGCAAACATTGCAAATGTTCCAAAGTTGTATTTGGCAAACCCGAAAATTACACCCGTCTATAACAGAAAAACCTCTAAATTTGCGGGCGGCTGGGCAATTATGCAGGATGCAAACCAAATAAATTCAAAAAATAAAAAAAACTTAAAATTTAAAGATTGGCTAAATTCAAAAGGACTTGTACTTTTGGATGACACAAAAAACAATAAAATAAACAATATCTATACAGATACGGGCTTTGTAGTTTCAAAAGAAAGACCCGATTTATACCAAGGGGGCTGGGGCGATTCTCTTGCAAATTTTATTTATGCAAATTATTTAAACGGAAAGACAACGGAAGATTTAATTGAGCTTGTTAAATAACAACATTCAGGGTTTAACGTATTTAATTTTAAGTTGAATATCGTCACCCGCATTTTTCTTACAGTTTACACCGTTGGTCATCTTTCCGACAACACCGCCTACAACGGTTCCTGTCGGAACGACAATCGCAAGTCCCACAATTGTTACGGCTTCAACAAACATGATGGCGCTCCCGGCTACCGTTACCGCTAAAGCAGGCGGAGTTACGACTATACCTTTTGCAATATTTTTCAAAGCCGAACCTTTAAGTACATGGCGTTTTGTAATTGCTTTTATTTTATAAGTTTCGCCTGAAGGATAGGTCATTTCATTTACGATAATTCGTATTTTTGCTCTGCGGTATGCCCAACGGCTGTGCTTTATACCATGTACATGTCCTTTAAAGGTTGTACCTTTTGGAATAAAAATGCCGTCCGCTCCTTTATAATCTTCGGTTGAAACAAATTGAACAACCGCATGTTTTGGAGTTTCATTAACGTTCAAATTATCGACAAATTCAACATTAACGGTATGTTTGTAATTTGTTTCATCTTCATATTCAAATTCATCAAGCGCCAAAACAGGAAGATTTGTAAAAGTAAACATTAAAAAAGTTAGAAGATAAACAAAAATTTTTTTAAGCATAGCTCCTCAAAAAACTTAGAACACAATTAAGGTAATTCTAACAAAGAAAGAAGAAGTATTCAATATTTTTAAGTCATAATAAGCAGCATTACAAAAACAACTACACCCAAAATAAATTCATAAGGAGTCATGAAGGGTTCTTTGTAAAAATCAATATCTATCGGAAACTTTTTATATTTCATTAAAATTTTACAAAAATGGTAAACCTGCATTCTTCTTCTTGTTGTTATGTGTTTGATTATTCCGCTTTTTAATTCAATATTTATTCTATCCGAAATAAGCCTGCCCGTATCTCTTACGGCAAGTCTGTCAACAGGGGAATAATTTGATATGTCGTTATCTATCGTGATATTTTTAATTTCGGAAAATTTTATTATTTCGCCGTTAAGCTTAATGCAGCGCATTGCTTCATCAATTTTAAAATTTGAAAATCCGGAATATAACTGCAAACACCTATCTATCATGTGAGCAGCAAAACCGAGAGATAACAGGATAACCGAAAGATAAATCAAAAAACAACGACTCATACAATAATTTTAACAAATTTTAAATATATTCGTCAATAATAAGCGTTAAGAAAATATTGAATCGGTAAAATTAAAGCACTTACAATAAATTACGGTGACGGGTATTTTATTTTTTCAAATTTCTGCGCCGATAATCGGAGAATTAGAGAGTAAATAAATAACAATATAGGACAGAATATAAACTATCCTGTCCTATATGGTGGGCCATCTTGGACTCGAACCAAGGACCTCACCCTTATCAGGGGTGCGCTCTAGCCACCTGAGCTAATAGCCCTTAAAGATTTTTGTTATCAATCTTTCGACATTTATTAAGTTACCATGGACAAAAAAGAAAATCAACCGTTTTTTTACATCTTCTCGGGAGCACTTACTTTTAACAGCGAAAATCCTTGTTTTAAGACATTTTTAACCGCATAGACAATTAAAAGGCGAACGTTTCCCTTTTCTTTATCATCACACATAACTCTTGTAAAATTATAAAAATGATGAAGGTCACATGCCAAATCCTGCAAATACTTGCATATCATATAAGGCGCTCGTAACCTTGAAGAAACTTCAACAACAGACTTAAATTCTTCAAGCCTTAAAAGAAGGTTTTTAATTGACTCGTTAGATTTTTCGTCATCCGAAAAAATCGAATTAATAACGGGATTGTTGATTTTATTATTAAATTCATCCGTCAAAACATACGGAGCAACCGTTTCTTTTGTCACAATGTCAACACTTTCTTCGGTTGCCTTCCTTAAAATCGAAGCGCATCTTGCATGAGCATATTGAGCATAAAAAACAGGGTTTTTATCACTCTTTGTTTTAGCAAGCTCAACATCAAAATCAAGCGTCGTATCGATTGAACGCATTAACATCCAATACCTTGTGGAATCAACGCCTACTTCATCAACCAATTCGCCCAAAGTAACCATTTTTTTTCTTTTGCCCATTCTGACGGCTTCGCCGTTTTCAATAATATTTACAAGCTGTCCCAAAAGAACTTCAAGATTATCGGAATTATACCCGAGAGCATCAATTGCGGCCTTCATTCTCGGAATATACCCATGATGATCCGCACCCCAAATATCAATTAATAAATCGGAACGTTTCAATTTATTAATATGGTACGCAATATCCGCCGTTAAATATGTATTGGTTCCGTCGGACTTTTTCAAAACTCGGTCTTGAGAATCGGTATATTCAGATGATTTAAACCAAACGGCACCGTCTTTTTCATAAAGTTTATTTCTCTTCTTAAGTTCATCCAAACAGGCTTTAACTTCATTATTTTTATATAAAGAAGTTTCAGAGAAAAATAAATCAAAGTGAGTTTGGAATTTTTCAAGGAGCTCTTTTTGCAAGTTCAGCATATCGGCTTTTGCAAATTCTTCAAAATTCATTCCCATATTATCTTTAATATATTTTTCGGCGCAAGGAATTAAATAGTCGCCTTTATATAAGTCTTCTTCCCAAACGACATTTTCGCCTTGAAGCTCCTTTACTCTGTTTTCGAGCGATTTACCGAGGCGCTTGATTTGGGCGCCCGCATCGTTAATATAAAATTCCTGAAAAACATCATATCCCGTAAATTTTAGAATTTCGGCAAGCGAAGAACCGATTGCCGCCCATCTTCCATGACCGATATGAAAAGGACCGGTCGGATTAGCGGAAACATATTCGATATTGACTTTTTTTCCGTTTCCTAAATTAATTTTACCGTAGTTTTCTTTTTTTGAAAGAATTTCAAGCAAAATACCGATTAATAATTTTTCATGCAGTTTAAAATTAATAAACCCCGCAACAATATTTATGTCGAAATTATCCGCATTAATATTATTTTTGATAATTTCCGCAATTTTAACGGGAGGAAGTTTTGCATATCTTGAAAGAGAAGATATGTTTATTGCAAAGTCGCCAAATTCTTTATTTTTAGGCACCTCGCAAAAAAACTTAAAATCATTTACGGCATTAATACCCTGCAGCTCGCCTTTTTCAACCGCTTTAATTATTGCTTCTTTAACTTTATTTTCAAAAATTTCTTTAACTCTCATAAGAAGATTATACCCTAAACACCAAAATGCGAGTTTTGTAAATTTTTTGTTACAAAAGACGAGATTTGTGAAATTTTGACTTTTTTTGTTTTTTAGTTAAAATAGAAAGGTCAAAAAAGAAAAAACAAGACGATTAACCGCTAAAACTACAACAACATAAGAGAAGGAAGTCTATGACAGGCATAACTCCTGTAAACAGCGTAAGATTCGGCTTCAGTGCCATAAACACCGGCCGATCAAATTCCGACAATTCGCATGCATACATAGCAAGCCGTATTAACGACCTTTATGTACAAGCGCTGAGTCGACAACAGGTGACATCGGGAACGAGGTCACTAAGACGTTTTGTCGACGCAAAAGGAACCGAAGGCAAAAAACTGAATAAATTCGGGTAATTTCCCGTATTTTCATCAAAGTTTTTGCAGATATAAATTTTATCCTTATTTTTTAAAATAAGGTCAGTTGTTATGCAAAAATTAACGAATTTTCTTTTCAAGTTTTAAACTTATTGCATTAGCGCACTTTAAACAAGCCGAAAACTGGCTGTATCTTCCTTCAAATTCCCCGTACGGAACTTTTTTGGATACCATTTCCGCAGCATTTTCATTCAGTACGACAAGTTTTTTTAAAGCACTTTTCATAAGATAAGTTTTTCTTATAACGGGAAATATTTTAAACAATATTTTTAAAAAAGGAGGTATGACCTCTTGAATGTCGTCATACGCCTCATTTTTTTCTTTATCGTCAAGCATTGAGCATAACGTAAACAACAAGGCTTCCTTTTCATCTTTTAATTTTTTTAACATTATTTTATCGTCAAAATCTTCGAGCATATATATTTTATCGTCGATTTTTTTAATCATTTGTTTAATATTTTTAATTTTTTCTTCATCCGATAAATTTTTATTATTAACATCAATTCCGCCCGTATTAAGGAGGTTTGAATCCGTATCGTTTATACGTTTTTTGGGACTTATGTTTTCTTTATCGTCATCAACAAATTCCTCTTCAAAAGCAACGTCTTCGGTATCATTCATTCCCGACAAAGCGCCGAAAGGCAAATGTTCGCTTTCATCGGAATTTTTCAGGATACCGCTTGATTTTAATTGTCCCAAAAGGGAATTTTTTGAATACTCGTCAGTCATATAATTATTATTAATTATTAATTTTGTTTTAACACCCTATGCAAGTTGTATTTTTGATTTATAATTTTGAATGAAAAAGAGGTACAAGACTATGTGGGAATATACTGAAACAGTTAAAGAACATTATAAAAATCCGAAAAACGTAGGTTCGATAGAAAATGCGGATGCAATCGGCGAAGCAGGCGCACTTGCATGCGGCGACGCTTTAAAGTTATATTTAAAAATCGAAAACAATATTGTGGTTGACGCAAAATTTCAAACGTTCGGTTGCGGCTCCGCAGTTGCTTCATCAAGCATTTTAACGGAAATGATTATAGGAAAATCGCTTGATGAAGTAGAAAAAATAACAAATAAAGATATTATTGAAAAATTAGGCGGTCTGCCGCCCGAAAAAACCCATTGCTCGGTTATGGGCAGAGAAGCGCTCGAAGATGCTCTGAATAATTACAGAGGATATAAAATCGGAGATAATTCAACCGACAAAATAATTTGCAACTGTTATTCCGTAACGGAAAGCGCCATAAGAGAAGCTGTCGAACATGGGGCAAAAACCGTTAAGGAAGTTTCCGATTTAACTTATGCGGGTTCGGCTTGCGGCAGATGTAAGGGTGCAATACAAAAAATTATCGACTCTGTTATTCCGAAACCCGTTATTAAAGAAAACGAACTTACTCCCGTTCAGTTTGCAATTAAGGTTAATACCGTCATAGAAACAAAAATTTTACCCGAACTCGTAAAAGATAACGGCGGAATTGAACTTGTCGACATTAAAGGTAAAGACGTCTACGTTAGATTAAAAGGAACCTGTTCAAGCTGCCCCAATTCAACGGCAACCTTGAAAAGTTTTGTCGAAAAAAAATTAAAAGAACTTATTGATAATGAAATAACGATATTTGAGGCATAATATGAAAGATGTAATCTATCTTGACAATAACGCAACAACAAAAGTTGACCCCGAGGTTTTTGAAGAAATGGTTCCGTACTTTACGGAAAACTACGGCAACGCTTCCAGTATATATGAAATGGCGCATACGGCTCACGATGCAATCGAAGAAGCAAGAGAAAAAGTAAAAAACCTTTTCGGAGCAAAAAAATCAAAAGAAATTTTGTTTACCGCTTCGGGCTCCGAAAGCGCAAATATGGCAATAAGGGGCGTATTAAAAAATTGTGAAAATAAACATATAATCACAACAAAAGTTGAACATCCATGCGTTTTAAATACCTTCAAAGAATTGGAACAGGAAGGTTATCGGGCAGATTATATCGGCGTTGACGAAAACGGTGAATTGAACATTGAAGAATTAAAATCAAAAGTAACCTCGAATACGGCGCTTGTTGCAATTATGGCGGCAAACAACGAAACGGGGGCAATTTATCCTTATGAAGAAGCAGCGGAAATCGTAAAATCAATAAACGGAAATACGGTCTTTTTTGTTGATGCAACACAAGCAGCGGGAAAAATTAAACTTGATGTACAAAATACAAAAGTGGACTTAATGGGAATATCCGGACACAAATTCCATGCTCCAAAAGGCATAGGCGCTCTTTACATAAAGGAAGGGACGAAAATTTCCCCGATTATAACGGGCGGACACCAAGAAAAAGGCTTGAGAGCAGGAACGGAAAATACTCCATATATAGTGGGGCTCGGAAAAGCTGCTGAACTTGCCGTTCAATATCTTGAATTTGAAGAAACAAAAGTAAAAGAATTAAGAGATAAATTAGAACAAGGCATTTTAGAAAAAGTTAAATGTGCAAAATTAAATTCAAGAACTAAAAAAAGAGTTCCGAACACGACAAATATCGGCTTTCAATATATTGAAGGCGAACTGATATTGCTTCATCTTGATGAGGCGGGAATTTGCGCAAGCTCGGGCTCTGCCTGCACATCGGGAAGCTTAGAGCCGAGCCATGTTTTAAGGGCAATGAAAACACCGTTTACATCTCTCCATGGAAGCATAAGATTTTCTTTAAGCCGTTTTACGACGGAAGAAGAAATTGATTATGCAATAAATACAATTCCCGTCATAATTAAAAAATTAGCGGAAATTTCACCTTTCCAAAAAGAACTCGCCCAAATGCTGAAATAAAATTTTATAATCGGCAAATTGCGTAATAATCACCGCTGAAACTCAGGCCATGCGATGTTCTGATTACAGATTGAAAAGAAGCCTTGCTTTTGCGTTTTGAAGCGAAATGACGGACAAAAACCGCCGGAAATTCCAAGGGGGCGGAATTTCGCAGTGCGGAGCGACCGTAAGGAAAGCGAAGGCACGCCAAGGTTTTAGTCCGATGAAGCGAAAAAATGCTTTTGCGTTTTGAAGCGAAATGACGGACAAAAACCGCCGGAAATTCCAAGAGAGCGGAATTAACAAGGTGAGAGGATTTTATATTTTCTTTCTTTTTATTTTAAACAACAACGACTCAACATTTTAGCTAACCGTATACTTATATTTTAACGGATAAAAGCATAAAGTTCAATTACGCATTAACTGTCTCGCCCGCCTTTTGTGCATGGGCTTTGTTTACTTCGCTTAATTTAACCGGCTTTGTATCATCTGCCGTTTTTTCTTTTCCGTCTTTAATTCCTAAAATAGGGTCAACCGTCCAACTAAAAATTTTGTGCATGGCAACGTCTATCGGTTTAGATAATTTCAAGAGAGCAAAAATTGAAATTCCCGCTGCGACAAGCTTAGGTACGGTGCCGATTTTACCTGCGTATGCGTCTAAATCTTTTCTGCCTTTTATAAATTCATCAACTTTATCTGCCCCCTCCTTTAAAACTTTTGGCGGCTCAGGCAAAACATTTGCGGCAACTTGAGTTAATTTATTAACACTGTTTACAACAATTGCCATGGGAAGTGCAAAAGAAACAATGCCTTGATATAAGGCTTCTCTTGCCGCCATTTTTAAACTCGGTTTATGACCCGTTCCATCCTCTCCTTTTTTATATTTATCCGCAACGTCAAGCGCCATATAAGTTGCGGCAGGAATATAAGATAGGTTTGGAATTTGTCGTACAAAACCGTTATTTGAAGTTTCTAAAATCGGACGCAAAGACTCTCCTACCTCATCCATATACCCCAATTTTCTTAAATGTGATTCAATATAGATATCTATTTCTTTTCTTCTCTCATTTAGGGTTTTTTTATGCGGATGAGGAGTATTTTTGTCTTGAGGCAAACTTACGGGTAAATTTTGATTTACGTTAACAGAGTTAATTGCTTCCATAGTATCTCTTACTCACACACAAATATGTAAAACAAAAAAAGAAATTTTATTGTTATATTTTAAAAAATTTTTACAAATGTCGTATTATGGGAAAAGCATGGTAATAGAACATATTTTTTGCAATAGTCAAGTAATTAAATAAGTTTTTACATTACGATATAAACGATTTACAAACAAAATGATTTAACGGATACTAATTAACGAAATGGGCAAGGCTAAGAAAAGAATACTTCATAAAACTAATTCAAACCTTTATATGACAAGGGAAAACGCAGTCAACAAAGTTTCCGACATCATAAGAAGGTCAATTATAACGGAGAACGACAGGGTGTCCGATATTATTACGTTATTCGGATTATCAGCTGAGGAGTTGTCAGAGGCGGGAGTGCCGTACGAAAATTTAATGGCGCTTCGGGCCGTAGTAAGATAACTTTTAAAATTAAAAGGCGGATAATTTATCCGCCTTGATTTTTAAAAAATGATTAACCGTAATAATTGACAACTTCTTTCTTCCTTTGGTCAAATACCGATGTCGAATTTGATGAGGAAGAAGGGTTTGAAGCATGGAATACGCTGTTTAATTTTTCATCCGAAATATTATACATTGACGTATCACCTTTAGCGATTCTTTCGGCCATTTCTTCAAAATAGTTTGCATTTGTTATTGCCTGTTTTTTAATTTGCTGCTGACTGAAATCGGGATTAGAATTTAATGTTTGATGTAATTCATCTGCTTGTTTATATAAATTTTGATTGCAGGAAGGTGCATTTTGATTAACCGAATAAGCACCTTCCGTTAAATGATTGACCATAATTTCGGTATCTTTTGAAGTTTCTCCCAACGCTTCATCGTCCAAAACTTTTTGTATTACAAGCTCATTTAATTCTTTCATGGCATCTTTATCTTGAGCTATCATTTGAGCTTGTTCATCAATTTTTTGATCACGAAGAATTTCAACTTCTGATTTACCGGTTATTTTCTTTGCAACGCCTGCCCCTACAACAGACCCCGCAACGCTACCGATAAAACCGCCTATTAAGCAACCGATTGCCGTTCCTGCAGGACCTCCGAGAACCGTACCTATTGCACCGCCGACTGCCCTGCCTGCGACAGAACCTCCTGCCCAACCTAAGCCTGCGCCCGTTGCTTTGAGGGTTGTTTTCCCGAGCTGTTTAATGCCCGATTCAAATCCGCCTTCCATAAATGCGGGGACAACTTCCGTTACAAGTCCGATAACTCCTTCCAAAACAGCAACCATGGAAGCGCCCGAACCTTTTACGACTTTGCCTAAACCCGTATTTCCAAACTGTTCCCAACCGGATTTTAAGCATGATGACCCCGGAATTAAATTAAATGCTTTACTTAACCCCGATTTTATTGTTGCAAAAAAGCCCGTATTTGCACCTGCTTCCGCAACAGCCGTCGTAACGGGTTTTGGCGCTGCAAGATCTTGAAAATATTTAATAGAGTTTTCAAAAGTGGCTTCTTCCATTGCAAAAGTGCCTGATTTCAAAACTTCGAAAGCCTCTTTCACGCTTGATGCTTTTGTTATATCTTTTACGCCCGTTACAACCTGCAAACCGCCAAAACCTACGCTAATCGGATTAAAAATCGAATTTTTAACATCTTGAAGAACCGAAGACGATTTATCTTCAATTTCAACCCCGTTAATGTATTTAAGCGCATCCGATACGGCCTGCACATTGTTAATACTCATAAAAACTCCTAAAAGTTTAACCTTATCCTATATATTAATAAAGTTATATTTAATAAATTAATTTACAAAATAAAAAAAATTATTAAGTAATATTACAATTACCATGGTACAATTTAAAAATGAGTGAATATAATTTAAAACAATACGCACACATAGGAGATGCGGTTTGGGAATTATTTATAAGAGAAAAAATCGTTAAATTCAGCCCAAATCTTAAATTATTACATCAAAATACCGTTAAATTCGTAAGAGCCGAATTTCAAAGCCAAGTTTTAACGTTACTTGCGCTAACCGATGAAGAACGGGAACTTATAAAAAGAGGACGCAACCTTCCTCTTACGATAAACAAAAAAAATAATCAAAGTACCCACAGGTACGCAACCGCTTTTGAAGTTTTAATCGGATATTTATATTTAAACAACAAAGAAAGACTTTGTGAAATATTTGAATTTATAGAAAAAAATGCGTTATAATAAGTAAATGGATGCAATTAAAGAATTTTTATCGACAATATCCCACGAAATAAGAACACCCCTTACGAGCATAAAAGGGTTTTCCAAAACCATGCTTGATTCTTGGGATAATTTATCTGACGAACAAAAAAAGAAATTTATAAATATTATTTACGAACAATCAAAAAGACTTTCCAATTTAGTCGAAAATGCGATTTTTGTTGCAGATTCAAGCAATAAGTATAATTCATCGGTTTTAAAAAAGGCTGATATAAATTTGATTTTAAACAAATCGATTGATATTGTAAAAATAAATTATAAAGATAAAATTTATAAAACCGATTTAACAAAATTCCCTTTATATTCAATGCTGGATACGGACAATTTGCAACAAATTTTTGTAAACCTTTTAGATAATGCTTCAAAATATTCGCTTAATTCAAATGTAATAGAAATTAAAACAAACTATTTTTCCGATAAAAACATTATCTCGATAAAAAATTTCGGAATTCATATTGATAACAACAATAAAGAAAAAATCTTCGAGAAATTTTACAGGGCAAATTCATATCTGACGTCAAAAACGCAAGGAAGCGGACTGGGCTTGTATATCGTCAAAACGCTTGTCAATAAAATGAACGGCGAAATAACGGTAAAAAGCGAAGAAAAGCCCATAATTTACTCGGAATTTATCGTATCTTTTCCGATTTTTACCGATGAAAAATTTGCACAGGAAAGGAGATTGAATGTATAATCCTTCCGTTTTAATCATAAGCAAAAGAAAAGAGCTTTCGATAAGATACAAGAAAATTTTAAGACTTCTTGAAGCAGAAACGGTAATCGTCGAAAATTTATCGGACGCAACACTTGAAATTAAAAAACAGGAATTTGAATTTATAATAATTTCAGACACGATAGAAGAAAATATCAAGGAATTTATAAAAAAAGTAAGAATACTTACATGCGGCTTTAGGCCGACAGTTATTGCGGTTTCAAAATCGGCGGAATTATCCGATAAGCTCGAACTTTTAAATGCGGGAGCGGATGATTTTTTATCGGAAAGCATGCCAAATCGAGAATTTCAAGCAAGGCTCAATGCACATATCAGACGACATATCGAAAATCTTACAAACCACCTGACAGGTTTTTTAACGGAAAAGTTGACAAGAAAAACATTAAAAAGAACCTTATCCAAAGAAGCAAGAATTTGTATTATTTATGTATATATTGATAAACTTGATACATATAAAGAAATTTACGGAGAAATTGCGGGAGAAAAAGTTCTTCAAACAATAGGCGCAATAATATCTTCAACCCTTATAAAAGAAGATACCGTCGGACATTTGAGCGAAAATTCTTTTTTAATTTTCACAAACCCCGTAAAGGCGGAAAAACTCGCCGAATACCTTGTGTATGCTTTTGATAACGTTCTTGATAAGTTTTATTCAAAATATGATTTTGAAAACAACTTTATTATGCTCTCGACAAATTCAAAAGAAGAAAAGAAAACGTCCCTTATGAAATTAACGGCGGCCGTCATGGAATTTACCCCGTCAAAGTATAAAAGCGAACAAGAAGTTATTCAATCTGCAATTAATTTAATTAAACCGTTAAAAAAAGAAGAAAAATCAGGTTACATCATAGACAGACCAAAGCTATACGGCAAAGTCGACAACATCGAAAGAAATAAAGTTTTGATAATGGAAAACGACGATGCCATGGGACTTTTAATTGAAACAACCTGTCATATAAATGGTTTTAGCGCAAAAGTTTGCGAAAAATACGACGATTTTGAAGATTGTCTGAAAAATTTTAATCCCGATTTAATAATTCTCGATTGGGGAAAAGACGGCGAAAACAACGGTATTGCCGCCCTTGACAGAGCGAAAGAATATTATAAAACATTAAATAAAAAAATGCCTTATGTCATTTTTTCAACAGACGTACTCGAGAAAAAAGAAATTTTATCCCATGGGGCTGATTATTACATTCCAAAGCCTTATGAAATTTCCGTTTTAATGTCGGCAATTAAAAGTTTATTACAATAAAAAATAAGCCCCGCTCATTAAGCGGGGGTTAATTTTGGTTTTGTTCCTCTTTTTGTGGTGTGGTAGTTAGGGTTTCTCTTTTTTCCTCGTATTTTGCGGTTTTTTTCTCTCTTTTTTACTCTCTGTTTATGTGGTTTTTTGGTTTTCTCTAATTCTCTCTTGTACTTATATAAAGTTTTGTATGACAAAAATATTGCTTTTTTATATACTTGTATTGTAATAATTCTTAATATATATGTTATAAGCCTACTGCAAGGGCATTTTAAACATAAAAATACGGCAAAACTTTAAATGGTTGTTTGCCGTATTTATTTTAATCATTTTTGTTTCGTTAATTATAAATAAGATATCACTTTTATTTATAAAATTTAACTAAACCGCTTTATTTTACGGGAAAAGCTGAAGCTGAGCAGGGTCTGTCTTTGCTTTGGCTTTTGTTCTTGTTTTTGTGCCCGAAGTTTTAGAAGCGGCAGGCTTTGAAGAAGCTTTTCTGCCACGTTTTGGTTTTCCTGTCAGCGGATTTATCGAACCGCCTTCCGCTGCGGTTGAAATTGTAGGATTTCCGCCCGTTAACGTAACCGTCGGAGAACCCCCGCCGAAAGGCGTTATGGTAGGTGAAACGGTCGAAGGACCGCCTGATAAAGTTACTGTTGATGAACTTCCCGTTCCCGTTATTGAAGCCGAGCTTGCGGGTGTAATTGTCGGGGAAGCGGCAATTGTTGAAGGACCGCCCGATAACGTAACCGTCGGAGAACCTGCAGCACCGCCCGCTTGGGTGTTGACAGGCAGGGTAGACGAACCTCCTGCCGTTATTACATTTTGCGAACCGCCGATTGTAACCGTCGGTGAAACCGAATTCGGGTTTGGCGAAGGCGGATTTGGATTTGGATTTGGATTAGGATTTGGATTAGGTGGCGGCGGATTTGGATTTGGATTTGGATTGGGCGGCGGCGGGTTAGGGTTTGGGTTTGGGTTTGGATTTGGATTTGGCGAAGGAGGAGGAGCAGCATTTGCAGCTTTATTTGCTTTATATCCTCCCGCAACGGAACCCACAACTGCACCTGTCATTGCGCCCGTTAATGTATTATCGACAAAAGCACCCGAATCAAAACTTTGTTCTCCGAATGCACAATCAATCGTATAATCTCCCGCACCAATTGCGGCACCTGAAATTGCTCCCGCTTTAGCACCCGTTATTGCGCCGTTTTGCCAAGCTTTGTCGACATTTTGCAAATCAACGGGGTTTGATTTTGAAACAACTCCCGTTATAACAGCACCGTCAAGCGCCCCTTGAAGCCCGTCTTTTACTATTCTTACCGCATTAAGAGCATCTCCGTCTACATCGTTTGTAGCTCTGTCGACAAGATTAAATCCCGCTTTTGTACCTGCCCCGATTAAAGCTCCGTAAGCAAGTGTTTTCATTGAACTTGCACCCGAAGGAGAAACTTTAAGCGCAACTAAACTTGCGGCACCTGCCAAAATGCCCGAGAATAAATTTATACCGCCTTTTTGTGCGGCTCTGTATTCATGCACTTTTTGCAAAGCTCTGTCGGGTGAAATTTCACCCGATTTTGCTTTATTTATATATTTTTGGCAATCAACGGAACTTGTGCCAAATCCCGTAAAGCCTTTAATCCCGTCCCAAAGACGTGAAATCATGCCTTGTTCCGTTTTTGTATTATCAAGCAAAGATTGAGCCGTTTGTATTTTTGCAGCTCGTGTTTGCGGAGTATACATGTCCTGAACGGGCATCCCTCCCGTAATTTGCGGGTTTGAACCCGTATTTGTTAAAGGCGGAGTATTCGGCATACCCGTCATGTAGTTTATTGTTGCATTATGCATTCCTGAAGGATGTCCAAAAGTACCGTAAGCAGACGGCAAAGCACCCAAACGACCCGTACCGTTAGGTTGGTTCAGCATGTTCAAATTCCTCTCTTGTTTATAATACCTATGATTAATTAAAAAAAATTTTCACCTAAAAATTGCGAAGAAAATAAACTTTATCTTAATAATATGTAACAATTATATACCAAAAAAGCCCCCGCAAAACGAGGGCTTTAAATTTATTGATGATTAATTATCTTGCGTAAACTGCAGCAATTGCAACGGCAATTTCTTCATCTTCATTTGCCGTCTTTTTAACGGGAACGGCAGATGTAACTTGGGGCGGGAACACTTCATTTAAGTAACCGATAACCCTGCCCATAATTCCCATTGCAAAAATCATTACCGATAAAAAAGCAAAAACAACGGCAAAGCCGAGGCACAAAACCGTCAATCCTTGTTGTAATAAAACTAAATCCATATATTAACTCCTTTTAATAAAATTATAATACATTAAACCTCATTTGCAAGAAAATCGGACAAAAACTGTTTTGCGACTCTTGGCGCCCTGTTGCCTTTTAAAAGCGAAAACGCTTCCGCCTTTTTGAAAAATTCGGCATTAATATTTTTAATTCCCGACTCTTCCGCTAAAAGTTTTACGATTTCCAAATAATTATTTTTATCGGGCGAAGAAAAAATAATCGTTATACCGAACCTATCCGCTAAAGATGCCGTTTCATCCAGAGTATCGTTAATATGAATTTCATCACCCTGTCTTGAAGAAAAACTTTCTTTGACAAGATGTCTTCTGTTCGTTGTTGCGTAAATTAAAATATTTTCCGCTCTTTTTTGTAAAGACCCCTCTAAAACCGCTTTAGAAGAAGCGAATTTCGGGTCATTTTCGTCAAAAACCAAATCATCAATAAAAAGAATAAACTTAGAGGGAAAGTTTGAAAGATATTCGGTTAAACTTTCGATTTCTCCTAAATTTTCTTTATAAATCTGAATAATTTTAAGCCCCAAATGTGCATATTCAAAGCAAACGGCTTTAACGAGAGATGATTTTCCGCAACCTCTGTCCCCGTATAAAAGTACGTTATTTGCGGGATTTCCTTTCAAAAAAGACAAAGTATTATTTTTTAAAGTATTTTTTTGATAATCGTACAATTTTAAATCATCGAGTTTGATGTCATCAGGAACAAGAACGGGCTTTAAATTCAAATCAAAATCATACTTAAACGCATGATATTTGGAAACTATCCCGTATCCGTTTTCTTTGTACGATTTCAAAATTAAATCTTTTGTAAATAAGAATTTATCAGACTCAAAAGAAGGAAGAGAATTAACAGCATCTTCTTCATCGGGGTAAAAAGAAATTAAAAGCTGTTTAATGTCATTTGTCGAAATTCCCGCAATATCGCTTAAAATTCTTAATTCATATTCAAAAGCGGATAAAATAAAAGCAGGAATTTCATCTTCGCTTTGAGAAGCAAATTTACGAGATACGGGATTTTCGTCGCTTAAAACAAAGTTTTTGACATATTTTGACCAATTACCCGAAAATTCGGAATTGTAAAGTTCGGATATGAAATCGGTATAACTTTCAATTACCTGATAAAATTCATCTTGATTATTAATTGATTCCAAAAATAATAAAAAAGAAGCGCCGTTGTTATCCGATAAGAAATTTTTAAAAACGGATAAAGCGGAAAAATTCATTAAAAGCGATTTTACACAAATTTGATTATTCATAAAAAATACCTCATTTCATAAATTATAAAGCAAAAACAAAGATTGACTAAAGATTTTTACGTTTTAAACTTAAAATATCATTAATTATCAAAATGAGGAGATAAAATAATGGCAAAAATTTATTACGCACAAGACTGTAATCTTTCCTTACTGAAAGATAAAACCGTTGCAATTATCGGTTACGGCTCACAAGGTCACGCTCATGCTCTCAATTTACATGAAAGCGGAGTTAAAGTAGTTGTAGGTTTATATAAAGGTTCAAAATCTTGGAAGAAAGCCGAAGATGCGGGCTTAAAAGTTACAACCGTTGAAGAAGCGTCAAAAACGGCTGATTTTATTATGATATTATTGCCCGACGAAAAACAGGCAGATATCTACAAAAATCAAATCGCTCCGAATTTAACGGCAGGAAAAACTTTAGCTTTTGCACACGGCTTTAATATTCACTTCAATCAAATCGTTCCCCCGAGCGATATCGACGTTGTTATGATTGCGCCGAAAGGTCCGGGACACACCGTCAGAAGCGAATACACCGAAGGAAAAGGTGTTCCCTGTTTGGTTGCGGTTCAACAAAACGCAACGGGCAAAGCGCTTGAAACAGCTTTGGCATACGCAGCAGGTATCGGCGGTTCAAGAGCAGGCGTTCTTGAAACAACTTTCAGACAAGAAACAGAAACGGACCTTTTTGGCGAACAAGCGGTTTTGTGCGGTGGCGTAACCGCTTTAATGCAAGCAGGTTTTGAAACTCTTGTTGAAGCAGGATATGACCCGCAAAATGCTTACTTTGAATGCATTCACGAAATGAAATTAATCGTTGACCTTATCTATCAAGGCGGCTTCTCAAGAATGAGATATTCAATCTCCGATACTGCAGAATTCGGCGATTATGAAATCGGCAAAAGAATTATTACGGAAGAAACAAAGAAAGAAATGAAAAAAGTTTTATCCGAAATTCAAGACGGTACTTTTGCAGGAAAATGGATAACCGAAAATAAAGCTGCCGGCAGAGCTCATTTCCTTGCTACAAGAAAAGTTAAAGCCGAACATCAATTAGAACAAGTAGGCAGAGAATTAAGAAAAATGTATTCTTGGAACGACGAAAAATAGTCACTTGAGAATTAATATTGAACCAAAGAGCATAAGCAATGTGCCTATGCTCTTTTTTAGCACATTTTTTTCGTTAAAAATTTTAAATCCGATTATCAATGCGATAACGTTTGAAAGCTGAAACAAAGACAAGGAAAGCCCGACTTCAAGATGTTTAAAGACATAATTCGTGGAATATTGCATAAGTAAAAGCAAAATTGCAATTTTTAAACAATCAAAAATCGTCTTTTTATTTTCAATTTTGGTTTTTTTAAAAATAATTGCAGCAAGGAAAGAAAACATAAAACTTGTTACAACCCAAAAGAAAAGGCAAGTTTCGGGATTTGACAAAAGAATTATTTTCTTCAAAATAACGGCTTCCATGCCTGTAAATATAAGCGCCGATAATCTTAAAACAACGCTTTTATTAAATAAAAATCTGCCGTTTTCGTCTTGAAACAAAAAACTTGCAAAAATTATGATTAAAAATCCGATTATACTTTTATTTGAGGGAATTTCACCCAATATAAAAAAAGCGCCCAAAAGTCCTATAACCGATTTATAAGAATTAACGGGGCCCAAAACGGACATCTCGCCCAAAGAAAGAGCTTTAATAAGGCATAAAGTACCCAAAAAGCAAAGAAACCCCGATAAAAAAACCAATATATAAAAATCACAAGAAAATCGAAAAAAGTTAATCGTAAAACCAAAAGGGGAAATTAAAACAAACATGAAAAAAGAAGTAAACAAATTTATTGCAAAAGATGAGTTAAATTCGGCATTCTTTTTTTGAAGCATGTTAGCAAGGGGGTTTGAAACAATCCTTGCTAACAGTGCCAATACGGTAAACATTTTGGTTAGGCTTCTATAACCGACTTAATTTTTTTGCCGTTTATGCGATTAACAATGCCGCCGAAGAAGGATGACATGGAAGCAACAAGATACATAAGCGCCGTTACCGTAAACAACAGCGAAAATGTAGCTGTAAGGAGTTTCATTGCGCTTTCTTGGTCTTTAATATCAGCCCACATTATATAAGCGATGAACAGGGCAACCAGTATTGCAATAGAAACGAAAAATACCGTATATTTTAAAAGACTTGTTATATAATTTTCATTTTTCCAAAGCGAAAGATTTTTCTCATTTTCATCATAATACCTGAATTGAGCATCGAAATCTTCCGTATCACGTCTTGAATCAAACCTTTCCAATACCAAAGGAAAATCTTTGACACACCTTTTAACGTCAAGCATTCTATAAACATACGCAGGAGAATAAATTAAAACTCCGTCGGATTTTTTGGTTGCAAATTCGATTTTCTCCCCGTCTTGAGTTTCAATTAACGTTGAATACCCGAATTCACGAAGCGAAAATTTATCTCTGTTCGGGTTTTGAAGCTCAAGAGTTTTTTTATCGGAAAGAGAACTGATTTTGTACAATTTAATTTCATCGTAATAAATTTCTTTTCTTTCACAAACTTGCCCCGCTTCTTGAGAAATCAAAGCAAGTCTGTCTTTGTAAATTTCTATCGAAGAAAATCTTCTTCTTGTATTTGTAACAAAAACATAAGATGTAAAAATAACATAATAAAGAATAAGCATGCCTAACGTTTTAACGATATCCGCCCTAAAACCGTAATGAAATGCAAGTCCTACAACGGCGCCCAAAATTATTCCCGCAAACATCAGGATAAATATTCTTGAAAGTTTATCAACAACTTCTATAACGAAAAAATTATCTGCCTTCATAAATTAATAATTCCTCAAAAACAAGTTTTTATAACAAAAATACGGAAATTATCTTAACAACCTCAAAACAAATAATCAAGCGTTTTTATCGGTTTTTGTTTTTTTATCTATGTTGTCTGCCATGATTGTGGAAAAATAGGGAAGTAAACCGTAATAAATAAAAGCAAAAATAACCGTAGGTCTTAAAATATTTATTCCTTCAATATATTTTGATAATTTAGGGTTATTTTCGTTTGCTTTTTTGAATTTTTCAATAAAACCTTTTGAACCTTTTTGTACAAGAGAATCAAGTGCGCTTCCCCCGACAATGCTTATTGCGGTTGAAATTACGGTATTATAGATTAGAGGGTTTTTTCTTTCCTCATCAATTTTTGAAGATTTTTTAACCGACAGCGCAAATGTTCCCGTTAGAACGGCATCCGTTACATTTGTCATATCTCTTGAAATATTATGCGCATTATCGGAATGTTTTTTTGCAAAGTTTTGAACGCTTTCAATATCAATAATTTTACCTATGCCTTTGGCGATTTTTTCATTACCTTTAAATGAAATCGAGTTTCTGACGGGAGAAAATACGGGATTTATTTCATATTTTTGGACGGGGGGATTTTTAGCGTTTCCTTCTTTTTTGGAATTAAAATTAATCGGAAGTTTTTCTTTGTTTTTAAAAATATCGTTCAAAAACGGAATCATGGCAATCGTTAGCATGGATTTCGGGATTGCGCTCACCAAATTTCCGCCTAATTTAAAACATTGAGCTAAGAATTTAAAATCTTTGGATTTGTTTATACTTGAAGCACCTCCTTTTAATTTATCAATCGTTTCTTTTTTTAAAAACTTTTCGGGTTCTTTTTCAACTTGTTTCATGCCAATCTCAAGAGGCAGAATAAACAATTCCGCAATTGCGAGTTTTGCAACTCCCGAAGCTATTGAATTTGCTTTTGCGTAATTTTTATTTTCATCATCAACAAAATCAGGAGTCAGAGAAATAGCGGCAGGCCTTAATAGTGCTGCGCCCAAAAACGAGGCAGCCTGATTAAAAGTTGCTCCATGGTCGGAAATTGTTTCCAATCCTTTTAGTGTATACTTATTGTTCAGAACTCCTCTAAAATTAGGTGAAGTTTCCGTCCTTGATATTTTCATTTCAATATTATAAAATCGAAAAATTCTTTTTTTTGCAATATAATTCAATAGTATGAAAATACTTTCGTTTATAAAGTCTGAACTTAATTATTACTCGGTTTTTGAGAAATATTTTTTTCTTACCGTATTATTAATAACTTTTTCCGTATCTTATTTTGCACATGACGATAAAATTGCTTTAATATCTGCTTTATGCGGCATAAGTTACACGTTTTTTGCAGGCAAAGGAAAAATTTATTGTTATTACACAGGGCTTATAGGGACGTTTTGTTATTGTTATATAGCGTATAAAAACGGCTTTTTCGGAAATTTGGCTTTATACGGCGGATATTTTCTTCCAATGGAGATTATAGGGATTATAAAATGGAAAAAACACTTAAAAAAAGATAAAAACGAGATTATAAAAACCGTTCTTTCAAAGAAAGAAAGGATTTTATATTTTTCAACAGTCTTGATTATTTCAATTATTTCAGGGTTTTTAGCAAATTCTATAAGCGGATGGAATTACCCTTTTTTAGACATCACAACCGTTATTTTTTCGATTTTGGGACAGCTTTTAACGGTTAAAAGATGTTACGAGCAATGGTGGGTTTGGATTTTTGTTAATATCGTATCATTTATTATGTGGAATATTGCATATTTTATAAATAATTCTCATGCTCTAAATACCGTATTTATGTGGTTTGTTTATATTTTTCTTGCATTTTATTTTAAATACAAATGGAAAAAAGAATTAAAATTATAAAGAAAGCTCCTCGATATTTTCAACATTTATGATTTTTAAAAAATTAAGCCGGTCCATATAATATTCAAAAGTTTACTCCTAAATAAGCACCGTTTTTAAAAGTGCCGTCATCCGAAGAATGCTTATTTTCAAACGCCCACCCGCTTTGAAGCTCAATATCGGGAATTCTTTGTCTTTTTGCTTGAGATAAAAGATATTTTGCCGTTTCGATTTTCTTTTTTGCTTCCATAACGTCATACATATTTTGAATACCGGCTTTTATAATATCGTCAACGGAAGGAATTTCCAATTTACAATCAGGAACGGTTACATCAAGTATTAATTTATTATCAAACAAATTGTTGTCAATAATATCGAAACGTTCTTTATCCGCAATGTTTAAAACTTCATTAAACTTCAAAAGCGCCTCTTTAACATCTTTTCTTGCAACGCTTATTTCGCCCTCAAGCTTATTTATTGCGATTTGGGCTTGAATAACGTCAATATCATCTTCGCTTGATTGGTCTTTTTCTATTTTTAAAACCTGCTTTAAAAGTTCATATCTGTTATTCAAAATAAAAAGAATTGATTTTTTATAAGCAAGATTTATATATTTTTCCCTGACATTCATTTTTATATTAAATTCTTTGGAATTAACCCCGTTATTCACAAGAACAAAATAAGTTTTATATATTTTTTTCTAACCCCTCTTTTAAAAGGTTCAATCACTTGAGTTGCGCCCGATTAATCGGGGTTCCCTTTTCCGGAAGTTCCAAAATGCAAAAATTTGATTTTGAATTAAAAGCAATGATAAAAAATAATACAAAAAATTTCATGATTACTTTAACAATTCCGATAAAACAATTATAAACGTTTATAAACAAAACATACAAATAAATTGCTTTTTTGTGTTAATATTTTTTGGTAATAATTCCAAAGGAAATTTATGAGCGTATTTGAAGCGGGAATGATGGTTTGTTTTGGAGCAAGCTGGCCCATTGCGGTTTATAAAACATATAAAGCAAAATCCGTTAAAGGAAAAAGTTTAAGATTTTTATGCCTTATTATGACAGGGTATATTTTTGGAATTATTCACAAAATATTTTTCTGTTACGATTGGGTAATATGGCTGTATTTAGTAAACATGGGGTTTGTTCTCTGTGATATATCGTTATACTTAAAATACAGAAATAATAATTAAAACAAAAGGATAAAACATGCTAAATAATATTCAGTCCATACAAATCAAAAAGGATATTTTGGTAAGGATTGTAAAGGCATTTTTCAGCGAAGATTTTGAGAACGGCGTCAAAAAAATCCACGTTGAAATGCGTCCCAAACATTTTGAAGTTCCTTACCGTTGCTGTATTCATAAAGAAAGAGCAATTATAAAAGACAGGATAATTGCGGATTTAGGGTTTGCAATCGAGGATGATGACGAGATTACGTCAATTAAAGAATATGCCGAACAAGCGCTTTTAAGACAAACACCCGACAAAAACGTTTTAACGGTATTGGAAGATGCATGTCAAGGGTGCGTTCCGAGCAAAATATATGTAACCGACCTTTGCAGAGGATGCGTTGCAAGACCTTGCGAAAAAAGCTGTCACTTTGGAGCGATAACCGTCACCGAAGGAAAATCCCACATAGACGGCACAAAATGCAAAGGTTGCAAAATGTGCATATCGGCATGCCCTTATAATGCTATCGTAAAACTTGCGGTTCCTTGCGAAGATGCCTGCCCTGTCGATGCAATTATTAAAAATGAGCAGGGGCAAGCCGTTATAAACCATGACGAATGCATATCATGCGGAAAATGTGTTGCAAGCTGCCCGTTTGGAGCAATTCATGAAAAAAGCCAAATTATTGACGTATTAAAACACGTTAAATCCAATGACACAAAAGTTATAGCCATGTTTGCACCCGCAATTGCAGGACAATTTACGGGGAATTTAGGGCAATTAAAATCGGCGATTATAAAAGCAGGCTTCAGTGATGTTTTTGAAGTTGCTTTAGGGGCGGATATAACGACAAAAGAAGAAGCAAAAGAATTTGAAGAAAGGATGGAAAATAACGAGCCGTTTATGACAACATCTTGTTGCGCCGGTTATAACGAGCTTATAAAAAAACATTTATCGGAAATTAAACCTTTTGTATCTTCTGCCAAAACTCCTCTTTACCATACGGCGAAAATCGTCAGGGAAAAATATAAAGATGCGAAACTTGTTTTTATAAGCCCTTGCGTTGCAAAAAGAAAAGAAGTTCAAGACAATGACAATATTGACTACATTTTAAATGCCGAAGAACTTGAAGCAATTTTTACGGGCAGGGATATTGAAATTTCAAACTGTGCACCTTATAAAGACGAAAATTTTCCGTCAAAACAGGGTAGGAATTTTGCTATCACGGGCGGCGTTGCGGGAGCCGTTAAACATTTGGTAAAAGATAAGGACAAAATTAACCCCTTTATTATCAACGGACTCGACAAAGAGAACATAAGAAATTTGAAAAAATTTGCAAAAACATCAAGCTGTCCTAACGGTAACATAATCGAAGTTATGGCGTGCAAAGGCGGCTGCCTCGGAGGAAATGCAACCGTAAATCCGATTAGAAGCGCTAAAAAATTAATTGACGATATAGTTCAAGACAGCAAAAATTTATAATTTACATTGATGTCAAAAAATGATAAGCTGATTATATTAAGAGGCATAGTATGAAAAACGGCACAAAACTTATAATATGCTTATTGATTATTTTGATTATTCTGTTTGTCGCAGGGTACAAATATACAGCCGTTTTACGTGCGGAAACAATTACGTTTGACGAAGAAATATATAAATTAAAAGTTTCAACCTGCGCAGGCACGCAAAACCCCTGCATAAACACATACTATAAAGATAATGAAGGTGCTGAAAATTGGACGGAGATTATCAATATTTATTATGAAAAAACGGATAATTTCCATGAATTGGCAAAAAAAATTAAAAGTTCATACGATACGGCATTTTGGATTGAAACAAGAAGTACATACGATATGATAAATTACTACACGTTTTTTAACGATAGGTCCAAAAAATCATATATAGACCATGTTGTTGCAAAAGTGACAACTTTGGAAAATATTGAGGACGGCGCAATTTCAATTCAATACACCGAAAGAACCGATATAACGGGCGTTGATAAACAGGTCTGGAGAGCAAGAATGCTCTCCAGAGCGAAAAGAATAAGTAAAATGATGCGAGATATAAAAGCACCTAAGTTATTTACGATGAAATTTAAGATATAATTTTTTAGCCGTAATTATTATTTTTCTTCAACAGGCTTTCTGCCTGCAATATAATCTCTTGCCTTAGAACCAAGACAAGCTCCGAGTCCCGATAAAGCGGCGGCAAGAACATAAGTTGAAAATCCTAAAGCGTTGGTTTTTGCGACTTTTTTTGCAAGTTCGGGGCTTAAAAGTTCTTTAGCGTATTTATTACCCCTCATGGTTGCAAGCCCTTCTTCTAAAATTGTGGGTAAAAATGCACAGAAAGCAAGTTTGCCGGCATTATCCTTAACAAAAGTCGTTACTTTATCTATTTTGCCGTTAGGTTCTTCACCGGGCGCTTTTTTGGTTTTAAAAATTCCCGTTAAAGCAACAGGTATTGCGAGCAAAGACATCGGCCTGCACTTTTGAAGGAGTTTACCGGCCGTACTCAAATTGGCATTAACCGCATGTCCCATTTCATGGAAAACGGACAGCCTGAGCCCGTTTTCGGGTAAAAGAATTTTCTTGCTTGCAAAAGTATAACAGGCATTATCGCCGTTTGCCATGGGAGAAGAGGCCATGTACCCCAAAACCTCTTTTACGTCTTTCGGCAAATGTTTTAAAAAGCTGTTGTCTATTTCTTTGCTCATAATCTTTCTTATTTCATCCAAATTGGAAAAAGAAGCATTTATAATTCCGACACCCTTTTCTTCTAAGCCCGTACTTTTAAGAGTTGCGGCAGCAGCTCTGTCAGCTTGAATAAATTCATCTTTTGTGACTGAGCCGCAAACCGTATGCATTTTATCAAGGATTTTTCCTGCAACGATATTTGTCGGCGATTGAACCAAACCGTTTACAACGAGACCTGCAGTTACACCGCCTGCGGTAGCAAGCGCACCGGGGCTTTTGTATTTTTGAGCTCCCTTAGACTCTGCGTTACCTTCGTCATTAGACACACTAAAATTAGGCGCAGTAAAACCTTGAACACTTTCCATAAAAACAACCTTTCCTTTTTTGTAAGCACACACTTGATATAGAAATATAAAAAAGTATATAGAATGAAATTTGACTTTTTAATTTAGACACAAGAAAATACCGTTACAAAAATTAACAAGGACAATATTTGAAAGTTTAAACCGATGAAAAGGGTAGGACTTTTTAAGCGACGAGCTTGAAAATGAAGTAATTCAAAGGTTCAAATCCTACATAAAAAAATAACACCGATATACGGTGTTGTAACAAATGGATGAAAAGGGTAGGACTTTTTAAGCGACGAGCTTGAAAATGAAGTAATTCAAGGGTTCAAATCCTACATAAAAAATAACACCGATATACGGTGTTGTAACAAATGGATGCGGGGGTAGGATTTGAACCTACGACCTCCGGGTTATGAGCCCGACGAGCTACCAAGCTGCTCTACCCCGCGATATATATTAAATTGTCTTTTGAGCAGGTATCTCGTCGAGTTCTTGCCCGACTCGGTAATTATCCTTAACTCCTGACGAAGTTAACGGAGCTGTTCTACCCAAAATATTAAGTTTTCATTGAAATAACTTCAACAAAAATATTATGCAACGCTAAATTTAAAAAAACAAGCCCACAATTAAATAATACATCATTTGACCCTGAAAAAATTTTATTTTTATGTGCCGAGCCCAATATTTATAGTATAATTAGACAAAAGTATATCAAAAGGAGTTTTTATAAAATGAAATCAGACGCAATTAAAAAAGGAATTGCCCACGCTCCTCACAGAGCTTTATTATACGCAGGCGGTATTTCCGATAAAAATATTCATAAGCCTTATATCGGTATTGCTTCAAGCTTTTCGGACCTTGTCCCCGGACACATCGGCATGAGAGATTTAGAAAGACAAATCGAAAAAGGAATACATTCAAACGGCGGACATGCTTTCATTTTTGGAACTCCCGCAATTTGTGACGGAATTTCAATGGGGCATTCAGGCATGAGATATTCTCTGCCCAGTCGTGATTTAATAGCTGATTGCGTTGAATCGGTTGCAGGCGCACACCAACTGGACGGACTTGTTTTGCTTTCAAATTGCGACAAAATTACCCCCGGCATGATTATAGGTGCGTTAAGATTAAATATCCCGACCGTTGTAGTAACGGCAGGGCCTTCACTTGAAGGACATTGTAAAGGCGAAACTTTAACCTTTATAAGAGGTTCGTCAGAAGCTGTCGGGCGATACAGAGCAGGAGAAATAACGGAAGAAAAACTCCATGAAATGGAGCATTTTGCATGTCCTACAATGGGCGCATGTCAAGGTTTATATACGGCAAACACTCTTGCATGCCTGACGGAAGTTATGGGTTTATCAATCGAAGGCTGCGCAACCGCATCCGCCGTTTCATCCAAAAAAAGAAGAATTGCTTTTGATTCGGGATTTTTGGCAGTGGATTTGGTAAGACAAAATATTTGCCCGAAAGACATCATTACAAAAACTTCGATGAGAAATGCAATTATAGTTGACCTTGCATTGGGAGGTTCAACAAATTCAATTTTACATTTACTTGCAATTGCAAATGCAGCAGAAGTTGATTTAAGTTTAAACGATTTTGAAGAATTAAGTTTTAAAATTCCCCAATTAATTAAACTCGACCCGTCAGCTACTCTTACCATGACGGATTTTGACAATGCAGGCGGCATATCGGGCGCAATTAAAACATTATGGGGAAAAACAAATGAACTAAAAAATACGACAAACGTTGAAATGAAAACAACGGAAGAAATTGCAAAAAATGCATGGGCTGATAATGAGGTAATTAAACCGTTTGACAATCCCATTACAAAAAACCCCGGTCTTGCAATTCTGCATGGTAACTTAGCTCCAAACGGCGCAGTTGTCAAAATATCGGGAGTTGACGAAAGCTGTTTTGATTTTACGGGAAATGCAAAATGTTACGACAGCGAAGAAGACGCCATGAGAGCAATTGAAGACGATATCGTAAAAGAGGGTGATGTTGTAGTTATAAGATATGAAGGACCTAAGGGCGGACCCGGCATGAGAGAAATGCTTGCGCCGACATCTTTACTTGTCGGAAAAGGATTGGGCAAAAAATGCGCTCTTATAACCGACGGAAGATTTTCGGGCGGAACAAGAGGATTGTGTGTCGGACACATTTGCCCTGAAGCGGTTGATAACGGCATAATAGGCGTAATTAAAGACGGTGACAAAATTCATATTGATATTGAAAAAAGAAAAATAGAGCTCCTTGTAGATGAAAACGAAATCGCAAAAAGATTAAAGGTTTTTGTTCCAAAAACAAAGAAAATCGAAAAAGGCTATTTGACAAAATATGCAAAAACCGTATCAGGCGCAGACAGAGGCGCAATAACAGAATAGATGATTTTATTTGATTTATTCAAAAAAGAAAAGATAAAAACTTCAACCCCGCCAAAAATTTTTGAAATTGACGGGGTTGAATACAAATATGTTAAAAATCCAAAATCAAAATCAATTAAAATTACGGTCAATGACCCTTTCAGAGTAAAAATTACATATCCGAAAAATTGCCCGTACAAAAAAGCAAAAGAGTTTGTTGACTTAAAAAAAGACTGGATTAATGATACTATAAATAATTATAAATCCTGTAAAATCAATGAAAATTTCACGACCAAATCAGGAAACTTAATAATCACGACAGGGCTTATCAAATCTCCGAAAATCACGACATCAAAAGGTATGGTAAGTTTTACATACCCGATTGGCGCTGATTTTTACTCAAAAGAAATTCAAGATTTCTTAAAAAAGGCAATTAAAAAAGCTCTTTATAACGAAGCAAAAAACTATTTACCAAAAAGACTTAATGAATTATCCAAAAAATACAATTTTAAATACAAAAATATTTCCCTAAAAAGCGAAAAAACACGATGGGGAAGCTGTTCTTCGCTTAACAACATAAATTTAAACATAAATTTAATGTTACTTGAAGATGATTTGATTGATTACGTTTTAATCCATGAATTATGCCATACGGTTGAAAAAAACCATAAAGAAAGTTTTTGGAGACTTGTAGAAAAATGCATGCCCGATTACAAAGAAGCAAAAAACAAACTGCGGTACAAAAAAATAATTGTATAAATTTTATTCCCTGATATTTTTAAAATAATCAACTAAAATTTTTTCACACTCTTTTTCCATTATACCGCCATAGACGTTGATTTTTCTGTTTAATAAATTCCTCATGTCGATTTTTGAACCGAATGAACCATAATTTATATCGTATGCTCCAAAATAAACATTTTTAATTCCTGACGATAAAATTGCAAAAGCGCACATAGGGCAAGGTTCAAGAGTAACATATAAATCACAGTCAATAAGGCGCCAGTTTTTGAAATATTCTCCCGCTCTTTTCATCGCAACAATTTCAGCATGAAGCGAAACATCATTTTTTAATTCTTTTTCATTGTGCGCCGTTGAGATTATTTTATTATCTTTTGTAATAACACATCCAATCGGAATATCATTGTTTGATTTATTGGCTTCGTTTATTGCACACAGCATAAAAGAATTATTCATTATTTTTATTAAACCTTAAAGTTGCCGTAAATTTATTATCAACGCAAGATACAAAAACAATAATCCCCATAGCATCGCACAAGCCCTTTACAATGTATAAACCGAGCCCCGTACCTCTTGTTGTTCTTGTAAGCTCGGTATCAAGACGAATAAACTTATCATAAAGTTTATCCAAAAATTCGGGCGAGATATTTTCCGACTTATTGGAAATTTTAAATTCAATCATCCTGTCGTAATTTTTGAGAGAAATTGAAATTATTTCATCATCAAGGTTATATTTTAATGCATTGGAAAAAAGATTTAAAATAATTTGAATTAATTTATCATAATCAGAATTGATTAAAGGAATATGTTCATCAACTTCAAAACCAAATTCAACATTGTCTTTTTTTGAATATTCCGCACAAAGTTCGACGATTTTCGATAAATCAACCGGTTCCGATTTAAAAGCAAGATGAGAACTCTCAATATCGGGAACGGTCAACAAATCGTCAACCATTCTCGAAAGCCTTTGGGCTTGATCTTTTATAATATGGAGAGATTTTTGTTTCATTTCTTCGCTAATTGAAATATCTTGGCGCATAAGGCGGCTTGAATACCCGATAATACTTGTAAGAGGAGTCCTAAATTCGTGGGAAACGGCACTTACGAGGCTGTCACGATATTCATTCAGCCTTTTTAATTCCAAATTTCTTTGACGAATTTCCGAATATGCCTGAGAAACTTTTTGGGTCATATAATTAAATTCTTTTTCAAGAAAAACGATTTCATGAGGAGTAAATATGCTTTTTAAAAGACGTATTTTTCTGTCATAACTTCCCTTTGAAATTGCGATAATTCCCTTGAAAAGCTGCCGTATATTAACATAAAGATAATAAACGTAAACGGATACCGCTAAAAGTATACAAATTGCCGCAATTAAAAGAGAGAGAACAATTTTTACTTTCGCTTTCGTAATTGTATTTTTTGTAACCGAAGGCTGAGTCATAACGACAACCGTCCAATCAGGATTGGATAATTTATAATATGCAAAGGGTTGATTTTTTCTTTTAGAAAAAATCACGCCGACACCTTCCTGTTTATTGGCAGGAAGCGTCTCCGTCACCTCTTTTATGGCTTCTGTTCCATAGTCGTTTGACACAACAAGGTGCATTTGCTCATCAAAAATGAAAATAGATTGGGTAAAATTTGTTGTTTTGTCGGCAACAAGATTATCCAGCCCGTCTATATTCAAATCGCCCGTTAAAACTTCTTTATCGTTAATTGGCGTATATAGCTTAACCGTTCTCGTCTTTGGATTAAATTGATAATTTTCACCCTGACGAGAAGCATTTATAATCTCAAGGTTAGAAAATTTATCGGAAACTTTGGTTGTATCTTTTAAAAATTTTTGTCTTGAAGAATTTGTCGGAATGTTTTTCAGGGCAAAAGTAATATAATCAAATTCTTTATCAGAGCCTAAAATATATCTTTCAATAGCATCCGCAATATACATGGAAATTTGTTTAACGCCGTAATTTAATTCCCTTCGGACATATTGTTGAGAAACATTTGTTATGATAAGCCCGATTGTAATAAAAGGAACAATAACCGCAAACAAACTTACGATGATAATTTGTTGAACTATTCTAAGACGCTTCAATTTTCCTCCAAACCGCCAAAAGGTGTTAATTTATATCCGACATTTACAACCGTATGAAGATATTTGGGATTTCTTGAATTTTTTTCGATTTTTTGTCTTAAACCGCCCACATGTACTCTTACCATTCTAACATCCTCATCCGAGCCATAGCCCCAAACTTCATCAAGAAGGACGGCAAGCGTAACGGGTTTGTTCAAATGCTGCATAAGGCAATATAAAATTTCAAATTCGGTTGGAGTTAATTTAACCTTTTTGCCTCCAATAACAGCTTCAAGGGAATCTGCAAGAATTTCAATGTCCCCTGCTCTTAAAATTTCTTTATTTGCCTCTTTTTTTTCAACATCGGCATTTCTTCTTAATAAAGCTCTTATTCTAAGCAAAACCTCTTGAATTTCGAAAGGCTTCACCAAATAATCATCCGCACCGACGTCAAATCCTTCGGTTTTATCCTCAATGGAACCTTTTGCGGTAAGCATTAAAACAGGTACTTTCGGTTTTACCATTCTAATATTTTTACAAACGTCATATCCGTTCATTTTTGGCATCATTACATCAAGCATAATAAGGTCGTAATTATTTTCAAGAGCCTTTTTAAGGGCAATTTCACCGTTTGAAGCGCTGTCTGTCACATACCCCGATGATTGAATGTCAAAAACGAGAAGTTCCCTTATTTCATCATCATCGTCAGCTATTAATATTCTTTTATCGGTTTCCATTTTTACCTCCTTTTTGGAGTTTTTTATTTTTGTTCAAAGCGTTATAAAACATTGGCGCAACAAAAAGCGCTGTGCCAAGTTGTAAAATATATAAATCGGGAAACTTAAAAGCAATAACCGCTCCGGTAAATAATGCTCCCGATATCACAAGCAATAAATTCCCCGATGTCAAAAATCCGACAAAAACAAGTATGAATGCTGATATTGTCCAATATTGATACGGTTCCATTATTCTCCTTTTTATCTTTCGGCAATTACTCTTGCACAATGTACGCCTGATGCCGATGCCTGCATTAAGCCTCTGGTCACGCCTGCGCCATCGCCGATTGCAAACAGGTTTTTAATATCTTTTGTTTCAAGCTCGTTGGTTAATTTCGGTCTTGCAGAATAGAATTTAACTTCGACTCCGTATAATAACGTATATCTTGAAGCAACACCCGGAGCAATTTTATCGAGCGCATAAAGCATTTCAATTATGCTCAATAATTGTCTGTACGGTAAAACAAGGCTTAAATCACCCGGAGTTGCGCATTCTAAAGTCGGCTGCAAAATACTTTCTTTAATTCTATCCGGCGTAGAACGCTTACCGTCAAGCAAATCTCCGAATCTTTGAACCAAAATTCCGCCCGAGAGCATATTAGCCAAAGATGCAACATGTTGCCCGTATTTAATCGGTTCTTTAAAAGGTTCCGTAAACTTTTTGGAAACAAGAAGCGCAAAGTTTGTATTTTGCGTTTTCTTGTCGGCATAAGAATGTCCGTTAACGGTTTGAATTCCGTTATAATTTTCGGAAACCACTTCACCGTTGGGATTCATACAAAATGTTCTTACTTCATCTCCAAAGGTAGGAGAATAATAAATCAATTTTGATTCATATAATCTGCTTGTAATAGGTTCCATGACGGCTGCAGGCAATTCTACTCGAACTCCGACGTCAACGGCATTATTAATAACGTCAACTCCGTTTTTCAAAAGTTCTTTAGAAAACCAATCGGCACCCTCACGCCCCGGAGCCACGACGACATATTCGGCATCGATTACTTCATTGTTAGATAAGGTAACTCCCGTTACAACATTATCTTTAACATTAAGCTCTTTAACGGTTAAATTGTTAATGATTTTGATTTTATCATCTAAAAAGTCTTGCATGTGTTTTAAAACATGAAGCGATTTTTCTGTTCCCAAGTGTCTTACGGGAGAATGAACCAATTTTAATTCGGCAAGCGTCGCTGCCCTTTCAATATCCGCAAATTCGGCTTTATTACGCCCGTATACAACTTCCGTTGCACCATGTTCCAAATAAATATCATCACAGTATTGAATTAAATTTTCAACATCTTTAAAACTCATATAATCAACAAGGTGACCGCCGACATCGGGAGTTAAAGTTAATTTTCCGTCGGAAAAAGCTCCTGCTCCGCCCCAGCCGCAAAGAAGTCCGCAAGTTTTGCAGGAAGGACAATTTTTATATCCTTCTCTTAAAAGGCATACTCTTTTTTCGATTTTAGAACCTTTTTCTATTAAAACAACTTTCCAATCGGGTTTTAACTTAGTGATTTCAAGAGCGGTGAAAATTCCTGCGGGACCTGCTCCGACTATTGCAACATTATACATAAATTACCTCAAAATTACGGTGTACCAAACCTGTTTAGTTTAATACGAAAAAGAAAAATTTTAAATATTTTAGCGTATTTTTTTTACAATTAATTACTTTTTGTTATATAATAATTTCACTATACGGAGAATAATTATGAATGAATACAAAATTTTAGACTATATGCCGACCGTCATTGAAAATTCATCAAGAGGCGAGAGGTCATTTGATATATTTTCAAGATTACTGAGAGAAAGAATAATTTTCTTGGGTTCCGAAATAGACGATGATGTTGCAAATTCAATCGTTGCGCAGCTGTTGCTTTTGGATTCCGAAAATCCGGATAAAGACATTATGCTTTATATTAATTCTCCGGGTGGCGTTATAACGGCAGGAATGGCAATATACGATACTATGAAACTCATTAAAGCGGACGTTTCAACAATTTGTTTGGGAGATGCGGCTTCAATGGGCGCCTTTTTGCTTTCGGCAGGAACAAAAGGTAAAAGACTTGCACTCCCGAATGCAAGAGTTATGATTCATCAACCTTTAGGCGGAGCTAAGGGGCAAGCTACGGATATTGAAATTGAGGCAAAAGAAATTTTAAGAATGAAACACATGTTATCATCTTTATTATCCGAGCATACGGGTCAGGCAATCGAAAAAATTAAAGAAGATACCGAAAGAGATAACTTTATGACGGCAAAGGAAGCTCTTGAATACGGTTTAATAGACAGGATTATAGAAAAAATATAACCCAAACAGGATAAAATTTTTAAAACCGCCTCGTAAACTACTTATGCGGCGGTTTTTTCACCCTGTCGGAAAACTAATTTAAACGGTTGATTTTTTACGATTTTTCCCTCAAAAAGAGATTTTTTTGAGATAATAAAAGAAATATTATAAGGTTTCGGGTAACACAATGACGGGAAAAACGTTAATTAGACAAGAAGCTGAAAAATCAACAAATAAGCTGGAATTAGCAACAAAATACCATCGTGAATATTTGCTGAAAGGTTCGGCTGAACAGCTTACAAAAGCCATTGAATGCTATATAGAAGCAATAAACGACGACCCGTTCGAAGCAAGTGCTTATTACAGACTTGCGCTTTTAATGTATGAAAATAAACAAATCGGTCTCGAAAGCGCAATTGAGCAATGTCAAAAAGCAGTGCGGCTTGAACCCGAAAATCCCGATGCGAGAATGTATTTAGGATATTTTCTCTCGCTTAAAGGAGAAGATATTCTTGCAAAACAAGAATTAAAAAAAGCCGTAAGTATGAGTCCGAAAGGAACATCAAGAGCAAAAATGCTTATGGCAATCAATCTTCTGGAAAAGAAAAATATATCAAACTTTTTAAAGGGCGCTTATTGCTTGACGCAAGCTACAATCGAAAGTGTTTTCGACAAAGCCGCAATTAAAATGTTTGCCAAAAATGTTCTTGAGGATATAAACTATCTTAAATATTCAACCGTAGGAAAAATTTTAGAAACTTTTAAGAAAGATAAAGATGCATATTCGGTTTATTTAGATGCGCTCGATAATTCAAAAAATGCACCTTGCTTTTATGAAAAAATGGCAAAAATAGCAATCAGGAAAAATCGTCCGTCCGTTGCCTTAGAATGCTATCAAAATGCTCATATTATTTCTAATTACGACCCTGAAAAATTAGTTAATACAATCGAATTTATACAACGGGCGTATCCTGAAAATATTGATGAGTTAATTGATTATTATAATATTCTTGTTGAAAAAATACCGAATTTTGCAAGACCGTATTATGATTTAGGACATCTTTACCTGAGAAAAGGCGATTATATAAGCGCTTCAAACGCATTCAGGTTTGCAATAGATTACGAAAAAGATAATCCTTTTTACTTAAATTCATTGGCTTATACATACGTTCAGCTGGAACAGTATGATGCCGCAATTGATTTATACAAAAAAGCAATAAAATTAAACCCCGATAACGAATGGACATCAATTGTGGAACAGGCGCTTTCTGCCATATATTTTAAAGTTAAGGGAGATTATGAAGCTGCGATAACATGTCTTGAGCATGCACTTACTTTAACAAAAGAAAAAGGCGGAATATATTCGCTGTTCGGCGATATATATTTTGAAAACGAAAATGCGGAAGCTTCAATAAAATACTATAATATGAGCCTCCAAGAAGGAGTAAAGGATTCTAAAATATACTCAAGACTTGCAATGGCATACTGGCAAAATAATCATATAGAAGATGCGATAAACGGGTACAAACAAGCAATAAACGAAGATGAAAATTATGATGTTGCATACAATAACCTTGGAGTTATTTATTTAGACAGCATAAACGATATTCAAAGAGCTTTGGATTGTTTTGAAAAAGCCGTTGAACTAAAACCCGACTATATGCTTGCGCACTTTAATTTGGGACGCTGCTATGATATGATGAATTTAAAAATAGAAGCGGCAAAAGAATATCAAAAAGCCATCGACTTAAACAACGTAACAAACGAGATAGACGAAGCCGAAATACAAACTAAACTTCACGAACTTTTTAGAACATGAGGGAATTTTTATACAGACTTTTATTATTTACAAAAAACACGACGGTAAGGGTAATTTCGCTCTTACTGGTTTTGTGTTTGATCGGCGGATATTTTATATATCCTCGATTTTACAAAAAGCAATGGTATAAAATACAAAGTTATTATTATGTTTATAAAGGTGATAAAGCATACAAAAAAAACCTGAAGGAAGAAGCAATCAAAAACTACACCCATGCTCTCGAATTGCACCCGAAACATATAAGGGCAAGATATAATTTGGCAAATTTATATGTAGTATACGAAGATTACTATTCGGCATTGGAGAACTATGAACAAGCGCTCATTTTAAAACCGGATTTTATGGTTGCAAGAATAGACTATGCGATAGTTTTAACAACGGCAACATATAATTACGATAAAGCAATTGACGAGTATGAACTGGCAGTAAAAAATAAGCCGAAAAAATGGATTTATATACCGTACATAATAGATTCCAAAAAAAATTACAACTATAATAAAGGTGTGGCTTACTATAATCAAGGAGTTGCCTGGAGAAACAAATCAATTTTAGCGGGAAAAGATAAATTTGAATCAAGAAAGTACCTTTTAAATGCCGTAGAATCATATCAAAATGCGCTCAAAACACTAAAAGAATATGATGTTTATTATAATTTGGGAATAGTAAACCAAATTTTAAAAAGAAATCATGAGGCAGGGAAAAACTATTGTAAAGCAATTGAAAAAGAACCCTTAAACTACGAAGCACACTACAATCTTGCGATTTTATTAAGGTCAATGGATAATTATATTGCTTCATGGGAAGAATTTAAAAAAGCGGGTTTGTTAATAAGCGGCAATAACGATGCCAACAAAACAAGATATGTATATGACGTTTTAAACGAAGTCAGCCAAAAAATAGCGCTTGAACCCGAATATAAAGATATGATGGAAGAATTAAGCGACGAAAATTTTAACAAAGGCAAAGTAAGCTGGATAAACGGGAAACTTATAATATCGGAAGAATTCGACAAAGCAATGAACGATAATTTTAGAACATGTGCGGATAAAGAATATTTTGAAGCCGCCGAAACGGGGGAAAATGACTGATTTATACAAAATTATGTATGAATTAACAACGGTGTTTGAAAGTTCAACAACGGCAAATGAGCTGATTTTAGGGTTAAAAAATGTTTTTAAAATATTTTTTAATTGCGAAGAGGTTTCAATTTACACAAAAAATTCTCTGACGAATACTCTGAAAGATTTTTCCAAACCATGGGAAAATTTGCCTATAAATAATAAAATAAACTTAAAATTTGAAGAACTGAAAAATTCAAACAAAAATTATATTAAAAATGAAAATGAAATTTATTTCCCTCTTTATAAGCAAAGAAAACAGGAAGGATTGATAAAACTTGAAGGAAAAATAAACGAAGATAAAATTAAAGATACAATTCCTCTTTTATCAAGACAAATCTCGCTTGCCGTTATTAACCTTGAATATTTTGAGGGAGTTAAAAACAATGCGAATTTTTACAAAACAATAAGAAACATAACCAAAATAACGGAAACTCAATACGATTTAAGTTATATTCTTCCGATTATGGGAGAGATGATAGACGGTTTTATATCGGAACATTTGATTTATATTTTTCTGAAAAAGAACGGAAAAAAGGAATATAAATTAATTTGGCCCGCAAAATGCATGATAAATAACATTGAAACCTATTTATCGGAAATGAAAGATATACGATACATTTCAAAAGATGACGGGAAAGTTTGCATTTTCCCTCTTACAAACAGCGGAAAGCCGACAGGTGCAATTGTTGCATATAACCCGATTGAAACTTTGAATAAAGCGGAAATTGAATATCTGGAACAACTTACAATGCAAGCATCAATTACCGTTAATAAAGCAAAGGAATATATGAAAGTTTTGGAAAATGCCACGTTGGACGCACTAACGGGACTAAACAACAGACATATGTTTCATCAAAGACTTTTTGAAACCGTTTCAAATTCCAAAAGACAAAAAACTGATTTATGCTGCATTATGACGGATATTGACTTTTTTAAATCCGTAAACGATACCTATGGGCATGCCGTCGGTGATTTGGTATTAAAAACGGTTGCCAAGACAATTAAAAAAGAATTAAGAGAATATGATATCCCGTCCCGCTACGGCGGAGAAGAATTTGCAATATTACTCCCGAATACTCCGCTTGAAGAAGCCGCAAAAGTAGCGGAAAGATTAAGAAAAAAAATTGAAAAGAAAAAAATAAGTCTTGAGGATTATTCTTTTGATAAAAAAGAAATTTCCGTTACGATTTCAATCGGAGTTGCAAAATATGACGAAAAAACAATGAAAAATCCGGAAGATTTATACAAAAATGCTGATAAGGGGCTATATTCCGCAAAAGAGAGCGGGAGAAACAAAGTGGTTACGGTTAAGATGTAAATTTTCATTAATTTTTTTGCTTAAAATAACGAAAAAAATCGTTTTTATGTTTTACTACATGAAAATAATTTTAAAAAGAAGTAAAAAATGAAAGTGGCTTTTTATACTCAGCCTTTTCAAAGGGAATACCCTTATAAACCCATAATAAACAAGGATAAGTGCAACTTATCACGTCAAAATGCCTGCCAAAATAAAACATCATCAGAATTTAAAATTCCTTTTGAATGGTATAGAAATAATTTAATCACGTTCAAGGGCGCACAATGTGCACAAGATAACTTTGCAATAAGACAAATTGAGGGGCTTTCCTGCCCATGCTGCGGAATTCCAATGGTAACAAACAGGGAAATTTTAAGTATATCCAACCAAGTTTCAACATTAAGAGGCGAAGAATTTCAAGAAGAATTTTCAAAATGTTTTAAATATTTTAAGCCGTTTGAAAAAGAAATTGCGGAAGATTTACTTAATCTTTCAAAAGAAAAGCCCGAAAAAAATATCGAAGAACTTGTAGACGACAAAGCAAAAACATCGATAAAACCGCTCCAAGAAAGCCAGTTGACGGTAATAGAAGAAATAAAAGAAGCGGTTAAAAATAAAGATTTGGAAAGATGTAAAAAGCAGGAAATTTTCGATTTTTTAGGCGAATCGGAAGAAAAAATAGGCAAAATTGATGAAATATTAACAAATGAAGAAAATGACAAACATTTTAAAAGAAAAAATTTCATAAAACAATTTAGAATTTGGCTCAATGAAAGTGAAGGAAGCGAAAATGAAGAATTTTTCAATAACCTTTTGAATACTTCCTGCAAAATGCCAAATTCGACAAACAATAAGCACGCTTTTTATGTTAAACACTCAAGACGCTCGGGGCAAGAAATAGCGGCAAAACTTTTAAGAAGCTCATGTTCTACGACGGAACACATCAAACCGCAATCAAACAGGGGCGAAAACAATACGGGAAACTATATACCGCTCTGTGCAGATTGTAACTCAAAAAGAGGCAATACGCCATATAACGTTTGGCTTCAAGAACACCCTGCCATGAGAGAAAATTTGCAAAAATATTTATACATTGCAAATAATTTAATTCAAAACGGAAAATTTGACGATTACGAAGGGTATGACACATACGTTGATGACATAATTGAAGCATTCAAAAGAGAATCTAACGGTGAATTAATATTAAAAAAACCAAAAAAAACAAGCAAACGCAAAAAGAAAGACGAAATAAAACAAACAATCGAAGAGCCGATAAGGTTAAGCCCCGAAGATTTAGTGTATTGCACAACTTCGGAAATAAGACAAATTAAAGAAGAAAAAATAAAATACGACCAAATGCTTCAAAAAACAATCAAACAAAAAGCAAAAATGGAAGAAGTTCTGCAAAGTCTTAAAAAAGCGGAAAGTGCGCTCGAAGAAGCAAAAACTTCAGGCGAAGAAAATAAAATAAACGAAGCAAAAGCAAATTATGCCGAACTTTCAAGGCAGTACAATTCGGTATCAAGAGCGTACACAAAAAGATGTACGGCTCTTCTTGCGCAAAGGCAAATAATAACCGATATGATAAACAAAATCAAAAATACGGAAAGCTCAATTTAACATTCAAATTGCAGCCCGGGCGATTCATGCTCGTCATAGCAGTTCAATTCGCTATAACTGTCTTGATGAATATTATTATCCATAAAAATATTATTCATCATCGTACTATACGCAAAAGGTGTATGTTCGTTTTCTTCATGGAGTTTTAAAGGCATGCCTTCCAAAAATTCATCCCCGAAATTGCCGAATACCGACGTAAAATCGTTCTTACAATCGCTCAACGAATCCTGCGGGGTGGTTCTAATGCTTGATTCGGATACAAGCAAATTATTTAAAGAATAATCAGCCATAAAACTCCTCTTTTAAAATTCCTCTATATTTTTATAAAGTATATTTTAAAAGAAAAATTGCTATAAATATTTAACGCAATATTGAAAAACTTCGTACAAAAAGAAAAAAATCAAAACGGTTGCAATTTGTTTTTTGTAATAATCAAAAGACAAAATATAAAGGACAAAAGAAGCAATGTAGAAATACATGACAAATCTTACATGAGGTTCAACGGCTATATAATAATTCGGAAAGAGTATATGAACAACATAAGGAAAAATCGTAAGCTCCAAAAAAGCAAACAACAAAAGTAAAGTTCCTAAGCAGTAAAAAAATCTTTGAAATCTCATAGAAATATTTTAGCATAGTTTATTCAAATGAAGAAATTTTTATCATATCTTCAATTTCATTGTATTTTTCACGAAGCTGCGCAAATGTTCCGATATCTTTGATTTTGCCTTCTTCAAGATAAAAAATTCTATCACAATTTTTAATTGTGGAAAGCCTGTGTGCTATTGCAATTATGGTTTTTTGACCTTTTAGTTTCAGGATATTTTCAACGACAATATTTTCGGATTGAACATCAAGTGCAGACGTTGCCTCATCAAGTATTAAAATCGGATTATTTGAATAATAAGCTCTTGCAAGTGCCACACGCCTTTTTTGCCCTGTCGATAAATCAATTTTTGAATTTAAGTCAAAATTAATTCCCGCAAGATTTAGCGCTCTCTTTGCTTTATCGATATCAGGGTTAATTTCACCAAAAGCAATATTTTGCAATATGGTATCAGCCAAAAAAGCAGGCTCTTGAGTTAAAAAGGAAACATTTTTTCTCCACCGGACAAGTTTTTCTTCATCAAGTAAAACATTATCCGCAAATATTTCTCCCGACAACGGCAAATTAAGCCCGGATATTAAATCGGCAAGAGTGGTTTTTCCTGCACCCGATTTGCCTATAATTCCGATAAACTCTCCTTTATTAATAACAAAAGAAACGTTTTTCACACCTCTTTTCGAGTCGTATTCAAAAGAAACATTTTTAAATTCAAGAGAAGAATTAAAAGGAAGCCTCTTTGATGGTCCGATTTTTTCAAGCGAAAAGTTTGAGATAATATCGTATTTTTCAAGAAACCATATAACTTTTTGCTTGGTTTTATTAATTGAATACATTGCCATTAAAACTTTATTAAGCTGCGGCACAAGCCTTAATATCATAAGAACGATAATTGCAAGAGAAGATATAATTTCGGTTTTTGAGATATTTTCAACCGTAACGAGAGAAATAATCATAATCAAAAACGACAAAATAATTCCCATTTCGGTAACATACAAAGGGTATGTTCCGTATGAAATACTTTTTGAATAAACATCCGATATGTTCTTAGAATTGTTTAAAACGTAATCTTTGAAATAATCTTCTTTGCTTGCGCTTTTAATTTCTTTTTCGGAGCTTATTATAAAATTAACATTATTTGAAAATTCTCTTAAAAGTTCGACTTCAACCTCCCCAAAGGCTTTTGCCTTGTTTTTAAAGAAAGAATTTTCAAAATATGCAAAACAAAATATAAATAAAGCTGACAAAAGAGCGGGAACGGTAAACTTAAAAAATAAAAGCGAAACTATACACAACGCAACTATCGCATTTGCAAGCAAAATTATACATCTTAAAACAAAATCAAGGGAAATATCCCTAATTGCGGAATAAATAATCGTGAATTTATCTCCGTAAGGGATTTTTGAAGTTTCATAGCATGGAGCATTCATGATTTTTTTAAGAACATCATCTACAACAAAATCGGCCCATTTTTTTACAAAGGCATTCTGAAATTTAACTATCGCCATCATAAAGATATTTTTGAAAATAAAAATTCCGACCATAACCAATAAAAGCAGAAGCGCGATTGTTTCACTCGACATTGAAGGCAAATAATCGGAAATAAAATCTATAATAATTTTTCCTTCGCCGCTTGATTTTGATGTTATTACAAGAATTACGGGAAAAATCATCGCAATTCCCATAAGTTCCAAAAATCCGCCTATAACCGAAAGTATAAAAAGCGAAATAAGTTCTGATTTAAAATTTTTACCGAAAAGCCTTAACAAAATAAAAAAATATTTTAAAAACATCACGCCTCTTGCAAATAAACCTCATAATGATTATACTCTAAATATGATAAATTCGGAAAAATCAAGTAAATTTTATTTTATCGGGCTGTCGCTCGGGTATAATTCGAGCCATTTAAGTTCGGTTTGCGTTATAGACAGAAATCAAGAAATTGTCCTTCTTGATAAATTGTATTTTTCGGATGACATAAAATTATTTTTTGATAAATCCCCGTACGTTAAAAATTCAACATTAATTGCGGGGCTTACACCCGATGAATCCTTATTGGAAGGAAAATGGAGAATACATTCCAAAAATTATAAAACTCTTGAAAATAAGTTTCAAATAAACAAAAATAACTGGACAAACAGATTAAACGACAGATTTAAAGAATTATTTTTGGAATTAAACAATACAAAATGCGATGTTTACAGGTGTAACACGTTATTACTAAGGCAAGCCTACGGCTTGAAACCCGATTATCTTGAAAAGACTTCGCTAGATTGCAAAAATTTTCAAGCCGGATTAAAAATGAAATATAACTTCAGGAATATGCCCGACAACCTTTTGCCCTCATCCTCTTTGGAAGCAATGTTATTTGCAATGTTTGGACGAGATATTGAATTAAACAACGTAAAATTTGATAAAATTGCAGAGTTTAAAGGATTGGACGTTATAAATAAAAGCGTTTAATAATTTATCCTTTTATTTTTTCTAAGGCTTCAAAAGCAGCCTTATCCCATTTTGTTCCGCATTCGGATTTAAGAATTTCAAGTGCTTCTTTATTGGTTAGAGCTTTTCTATGGCTCCTGTCCTGTACGAGAGCACAATACGCATCACTGAGCGCAATAATTCTTGAGCCGAAAGGAATGCTCATGCCTTTTAATCCTTCAGGCTGACCGGTACCGTCCCAGCGTTCTTTTTGGTAATAAACATAAGGCACGACTTCCGACAAGAAATTAATATTCATCAAAAGTTCAACGCCTGCATTCGGATATTGCTGAAGTTTTTCCCATTCTTCTTTGGATAATTTGTCCTTTTTGGTAAAAAGCTGTTCATTGAGCGTGATTTTGCCGATATTTTGCAACAAACCGGCATAATAAATTAAATCGGTCGTTTTTTCATTTAAACCTATAACTTTGCAAATTTCTCTCGAAAGCTCTGCGACATGTCTGGAATGGTTATTTTTATACCTGCTCTTAACATCAACCGCTCTTGCCATGGTTTCAACAAAATTTTGCTGCTGTTCTTGAAGATCGCCGATAATTGCGGTAAGTTGAGCTCTTAAATTTTGCAATTCCGAAGTAGAAACAATTTCTTGATTTAAAACCTTTTTAACTTCGTCAATTAATTTTTGAATACCCAAAGACGTAACAAACAGTCCTGCGGTAATTTTTAATAAATCTTCGTATTCTTTCTCTAAAGGATGGTCGATAGGTTTTATTACTTCAATTGAACCTATGCATTCAAAATTATTTTTCATGGGGAAAATTTTAATATATGATTCATCATCTTGAACCGTTATAACTTCTTCTTTTTCAAAACAAGTTTTAACATTATCGCTTATGAAATCGTTATGATTATTTGAAGAAGTTCCACGAAGCGACAAAGGTTGTCTTTTTTGGGAAAGATAAATATTGCATTCGCTGAGCCCGAGCATTACTTTAATTGCTCTTGCGACAGAATCGTAAATTATATAGTCTTCGCTTTCTCTAAACCCCAATAAAGACAAAGTCGAGTCAATAGAATATATTGAAATTAACTCTTTCAACTGTTCTTTTAAGCTTTCCGTTTTGTCTTTTTTAACGGAAATTTTGCTTGCGAGTTCATCATTAATAAGATTTTCGCACAAAAAATCTCCGAGATTTAACGCAAAAATTTCCTCAAGCGGATCATCTTCCATTAAATCAAGAGAGCGAGAAAAAAGAGATACTCCGTTTTCGTTAATTTCTTTCATCTCATCTTTATTGTCGGCATTTTTCATCACGAATACCTTACCTCCTTGATAACCTTTTGATACTAATTATATCGGCAAAGAATATCAAAACTTTTATAATTATTTACAAAAATTATACTTTAGTTTGTAAAAAACATACAAATGTATTAAAATTTATGAATGAACGAGAGCATTAATCAGGTACAAACAAAGTATTTAAACCTGAATAAAACGATAGTTTTAGAGAGTTCTAAGACTTTGTCAAACATTAAAATTGCTTATGAAACTTACGGAAAATTAAACGAAAACGGGGATAATGCAATTTTAATTTGTCATGCCCTGACAGGGGATGCGCATGCAGCAGGTTATCATTCAAAAGACGATAAAAAACCCGGCTGGTGGGACACAATGATAGGCCCGAATAAAGCGTTTGACACCAATAAATTTTTTGTAATTTGTTCAAATGTTTTAGGCGGCTGCAAAGGAACAACGGGACCCGCTTCGATTAACCCCGATACAAACAAGCCATACGGGCATGATTTTCCCGTAATCACGATTGAAGATATGGTCAAAGTTCAAAAAGAACTCATAGACTACCTTAACGTTAAAAAATTAACCGTTGCGGGCGGTTCCATGGGGGGCATGCAGGCAATAGAATGGACAATTAAGCACCCCGAATATGTTAAATCCGCAATTATCATAGCCGCAGCGGCAAGAGTTTCGGCGCAAGGCATAGCATTTAATGCCGTCGGCAGAAACGCAATTTTACAAGACCCGAATTTTAATAACGGCAACTATTACGAAGGAAATCACCCCGAAAAAGGACTGGCAATCGCAAGAATGGTGGGACATATTACCTATTTATCGGAACAAGCCATGCATAATAAATTCGGCAGAGATTTTAAGCAGGATAAACCCAATTTTGATTTCGGCGTAGATTTTGAAGTTGAATCATATCTTGATTATCAAGGAAGAATTTTTGTCGACAGATTTGATGCAAACAGTTATTTATACATAACTAAAGCACTTGATTATTATGACCCGATTGAAAAATACGGAGGACTTGAAAACGCCTTTAATAAAACAAATGCAAAATTTTTAATAATGACATTTGATTCCGATTGGCTTTTTTCAACGGAAAGCGCAAAAGAAATAGTAAACGCACTGATAAAAAAAGAAAAAAAGGTATCTTTCATAGAACTGTCAAGCCCATGCGGGCATGACGCATTTTTAATCGAATGGGAAAAACAGGCAAGAATAATAAAAAGTTTCTTAAAAGAGGAATAAAATGTCAAGAACACTTAATTACAAACAGGTTACAAGGCTTGTCGAAGAAGGCTCAAAGGTTTTAGATTTAGGCATGGGGGACGGCTACCTTTTTAAAAAATTACAAACAGAGAAAAAAATAACGGGAATAGGCATAGAGCTTAATCCGGACGAAGTCATTAAATCCGTCGAGAGAGGATTAAACGTTATTCAGGGAAATATCGACGAAGGGTTAAAACAATTTGCCGATAAAAGTTTTGATTATGCAATACTGAATTTTACGCTTCAATCAACGCAAAAACCCGATTATGTAATTGATGAAATGCTACGAGTTTCCAAAAAAGCAATTGTTGCTTTTCCGAATTTTGCATACTGGAGAGTAAGATTTTATTTGTTTTTCAAGGGAAAAATGCCAAAATCGAGAGCGTTGCCTTATGAATGGTATAATACACCGAATATACACTTAAATACGATAGAAGATTTCTTTGAATTTTGTAAATCAAGAAACATAAGAATTGTCGATTCGATTTATCTTGCCAAAAAAAGAGCAAGAAAAGGAATTTCAAAACCGCTTGCAAATTTTTTCAGCGAAGAAGCAATTTTTGTTTTAACAAAATAATTTTAAAGCACGATAAAAAATATTAATAAGAAAATCCCGAACATAATTTAAACGCTCGGGATTTTTAAATTAAAATTAGAAATTGTTCTAGCCCCCACTTTTATTGCAAAAGAAGTAGGATTCCATAATACCGGATGATGTAGCATCTTCTACAATTGATTCAACGGAAGTTTTGGAAAGTTTTTGAGCCGATATCTTACATTCAATCCTTCCTTCAACCGTATTACACGTATTAGTATGATTTAATAAAATAACTGATTGCTTAGAGGGATTTGGAAGACCTAATATATCGGCATGACCTATATATTCAATATCGGTTTTTGAGCCGTTAGAAGGAACCCCCTCATCATACATATAATCAATTACCTTTTTAACTTGTTGAGGAGAAGCGATGTTTGCCCAGCCGCCGCATTCTTCAGCCATAGGAACAAAATAATTCTCATCATTATCGGCATTCATACATTTTCCTTCATCATATCCCAATTCGCCCGCTTTTTGAATACACTCTGAATGTGTTGCGGGGGCAGAAACCCTCTTGGGGGCGGAAAGACAAAGTCCGTCATGAGAAATATAACAAGTAGGTCCCAAACCGTTTGCATTAGCAAAAATGGCAACGTCTTTTCCTAACTTGTTAGGGGTTCTTATACCGTCAACATCCATAACACCCGCAACACATTTGGCGGGAATATCACCGGAATAAACACCCGCAACCAAAGCTTCGCATTGAAGATTATAAGATAAAATCATATGATTGCCGTCAATCGTTAATATTGCAATATTATGCGTAGACCAATCATTTTTGCTGTTTGAAGGCATTTGAAAAGCATCGCCCGTTTCAATTTTATCAATATCCAAAATTGTATCATTAGGAAGAGTAATACCGGGGTAATCATCGCCCCAGCAATCGGAAATCGGAGGGAGCGAAGCCGGTTCGGAGCCGACTCTGCACACAGCATTGATTTTCAGGTGTCCTTGAAGATAATCAACAAATTCTTGAGTATTTCTGTAATAAGGACCAACCTCGCCTTGAAGCGCCATCATTTCCATAGATTTAAGAAATTTCTTCTTAAAAAGATTAACATGGCTTTCTCTTACTCGGTCATGAAGAAGTGCCATGACAAGAGGAATTAAAATGGCAAATATAATGCCTAAAACGCCTATTGCAATAAGAGTTTCCCCGAGAGAAAAAGCTTTCTTTTTATTAGCATCCGAAGAAATTCCGTAATAAAGGGTAGTTCTTTGTTTCATACTTAGCATAATACCTTAAAACATACTTATATCTCTATTATACGATTTTTAAAATTTTGTTTCAATCATACAATATTATTAAAATCAAAAAGCCCGCAACGCACGCTGCAGGCTTTTTAAAATATTAATTTTTATTAAATTAGTATCTGTAATGAGCGAACGCTTTATTTGCTTCAGCCATTTTGTGGGTATCTTCACGTTTTTTGCATGACGAACCTTGACCGTTTGAAGCATCTAAGATTTCAGCGGTTAATTTTTCAATCATAGATTTACCGCTTCTTTTTCTTGCCGATTCGATTAACCAGCATGAACCCAACGCTTGTCCTCTTTCGGGCTTAACTTCAACAGGAACTTGATAAGTTGAACCGCCGATACGACGAGCTTTAACTTCGATTAGGGGTGTTGCGTTTGTAAGAGCTTTTTTGAAAACGTCAATAGGATTTTCTTTGGTTCTTTCTTGAATTTTATCCATTGAAGAATAGAAAATCTTTTGAGCTATTGATTTTTTTCCTCTTGTCATTAAACGGTTGATAAATTTTGCAATATCAACGCTATTATATATAGGATCCGGAGAAGGAATTCTCTTTGCGGGTTTTGAACGTCTTGACATGTTTATTTTGCCTTTCTGATAAATTGTTGTAATTACTCAGCACGAATTAACTGCAACTCTTTAATTTTGCCATTTGATACGGCCAATTAACTTTTTAAATTCAAGTCTTTCATTTCGCTTCGTTGATTTCATCAACTTCGCTTCATAAGACTTTCACCTTGGCGGGTTATGCTCACTTTGTTCGCTTCACCCTACGGATTTTTCGCTATTTTTTTGCTTTCGCTTTTTTAGCACCGTATTTAGAACGGGATTGAGTTCTGTTTGCAACACCGGCAGTATCAAGTGTACCTCTGATGATATGATATCTCACACCGGGAAGGTCTTTAACCCTTCCGCCTCTAATCATGACAACAGAGTGTTCTTGTAAGTTATGACCGATACCGGGGATGTATGAAGTAACTTCAAAGCCATTGGTAAGCCTTACCCTTGCAACCTTTCTCAAAGCGGAATTAGGTTTTTTGGGAGTGGTTGTATAAACCCTTGTGCAAACGCCTCTTCTTTGAGGGCAGTTTGTAAGAGCCGGTGATTTTGTTTTATCTGTAATTCTTTTTCTTTCTGTTTTAACTAATTGGTTAATTGTGGGCATATTTTTTCCTTTTTTAATCAGTAATAAGTATATTCATTTCACAACAAACAAACTCTAAAGTCAAATATACAATCAAAAAGAGTTTTGTATATTACATTTTGTTAATTTCTTTATCTTGGAGTTTGGAATGAACGGCAAAAAAATCATCAAACTTATTTTCTAAAATTGATTTTCTGATTTGTTTTGCAAAATTTACGAGAAAATGCACGTTATGAATTGATAAAAGTACGGCAGCGGTTGACTCCTGAACTTTGAATAAATGGCGGATATAGCTTCTTGTATGGTGAGTACAAGTATAGCAGCCGCATTTTTCATCCAACGGAGAAAAATCTTCTTTAAATTCCAGATTTTTAATTATTTTATTCCCTTCGTAAGTGAAAAAAGCTCCATGTCGTGCGTTTCTTGTCGGAAGAACGCAATCAAACATGTCTATTCCGAATTTAACGCCGTACAGCAAATCAATCGGAGTTCCGACTCCCATTAAGTATCTCGGTTTTGAAAAAGGCAACAGAGGCGCCGTCAACTCGGTAATTTTATACTTAACGTCCCTCGGCTCACCGACAGATACTCCCCCAATCGCATATCCGGTTGCATCATAATTTGAAACGTCTTTTGCGGCTTCAATTCTTAAATCGTCAAAAAAAGCCCCCTGAACAATCGGAAACAAAGCTTGTTTATCGTTTTTGTGCGCTTCAAAACATCTTTTGAGCCACCTTGAAGTTTTATTTAATGCGGCTTTTGCCGTTTCATAATCACACGGATACGGCGAACATTCATCAAATGCCATTATTATATCGGCGCCCAAATCATTTTGAATTTGCATGGAAATTTCCGGAGTAATAAAATGATACGAGCCGTTTTTAGGGTCTTGAAACTTAATTCCTTCTTCCGATATTTTTCTTAAATTCGATAAAGAAAAAACCTGAAATCCGCCCGAATCCGTTAAAATCGGCTTATGCCAATCCTGCCATTCATGAAGTCCGCCTGCTTTTTTAATAAGGTCGCATCCTGCTCTCAAATACATGTGGTAAGAATTGTTTAAAATAATTTCAGCTCCCAAATCCAATAAATTTTGGTTTGTCAGCATTTTTACGGCAGAATTTGTCCCGACGGGCATAAAAACGGGTGTGTGGATAATACCGTGCGGAGTTTGAAAAATACCTGCTCTGGCATTTGAATTTTTATCTTTTTTGATAACTTCAAAATTAAAATTATTCATTTAGTTACCCATTAAAAATTCAAGAGCGGTTTTGTAGTCGGTGCATATTTCTTCTTTTTTGAACCAAAGGTTAATTTCTCTTTCCGCACTTTCTTTTGAATCCGAGGCATGAATTATATTGTATTCCTTTACGGTACAAAAATCAGCTCGGATAGAACCCGCTTCGGCTTCATCAGGGTTTGTTTTTCCGACAATGTGTCTTAAACCCATAATAACATTATCCCCCTCCAAGACCATGGCAAGAACGGGCCCTGAAGTTATGTAATCAATCAATCTCGGGTAAAATGGTTTACCTTTATGCTCGGCATAGTGTTTTTCCGCCAATTCATGCGGCACATCCATCAGCTTCATGCCGATAATTTTATATCCTTTTTCTTCAATTCTTTGAATTATTCTTCCCATAAGATTTCTTTTAACGGCATCGGGTTTTAGCGCAGTGAATGTTCTTTCCATGATTATTCTCCTCTGTATCAACAATTATTATACACGAAAAATGTTGTAAATTTTTATAAAAAACTCTTTATTTTTTCTGTTGATTTATTATTATGAACTTATGGTTTTCAAAGGGGAGTTTAATGGCATATAAAACCGATGTAAAACAAAACAAGGCATTTAATTGCAGTTATTTGGACGAAATTAGCATGCAGGGGTTATTTTTGCGCTCAAAAATTCCCGTATACCAAAAATCTGTTGCAAATAACTACGTAACAATAAGGAGAATTTTTTCATACACTATTGTTCAGCCCAAAGTTACAAATGTCGAATACGGCATATTAAAAGCCTCGGGACTGCACCCTTTGGAAGAAACCGACGGCAATTCTTTATACAAAGAATTAATGAACTTAATTGAATTTTCAAATTCTAACGAAAAGAACAAAAGAGAAACGGGCGAAAAGATTTTTCAAATAAGAGTTAAAGAGTTGAAATATATTTTGGCAAACAGCGCCCTTATTAGAATTTACGAATTTAAAGACGGATATAAAGTTTTGGAAAAATACCTCGAATTTATCGCAGGATAAAAGCTTTTTTATTTTCATTCAATTATTTTACATATAGCTAAGACGTTTGAAGAATAAGAAGTCCTTTGCATACTGCCTGAATAAAAACCGCCTTTATTGTAGTAAAATACACCCGCACCCGAAGGACCGGTTTCATGGCTCAGCCAAAAATATACTACGGCGTTATTGGATGGAGGTGTCGGGAGCCCGTATTCTTCGGCTTTTCCGGATATATATTTTCCGCCTTTATAAGCATTTTGAGTAAACTTGTTAAAATCTGCGTAAATAGGCATAAAATCCGTTCCTCCGCATGCTAAAACCGCACCTCCCCAGTAATCATCGTCATTTCTAGCGCAATAAGAAGCACCGAGTCTTTTTAATTCGATACACTTAGGATCATCATCTCCCGTTACGTTAAGAGGAACGGGCACGAACAGAGCGCCGAAACATGCATCCCCAAGCTCTACGACACAATTTTTTCCGATACTTGTCGCATTAAAAAATGAGATATCTTTTCCTATCATATTCG
>CAJOJE010000008.1 GCA_905234865.1 Candidatus Gastranaerophilales bacterium | reverse complement strand
GCGGTGAATGTTTCGCTTCCGTTTGTTGAATACAACGATGAATCAACTACGTTGACATTACCGTTTTGAGCCGTTGCCGTAATGTCGCCGTCGGTGGTTTGGATACGGGCGTTGTTTTGAATTGTAACGTCGCCGTTTGTTGAAACTAAAGTAACCGATTTTTGATTTGTAGTACCCGTTTGTTGATATTGTCTTGCTTGAAGTCTTGTGCCGTCAACGGTTAAGTCACCGTTTGTTTCAATAACAAGGTCTTCGCTTGATGTATCTTTTACGGTTGTTCCGTTTTTAATCGTAACGTTGTTAACCGTATTTGCATCATACAAGTTCAAGTTTGCATATTGAACAAGTGATGAATCAATTGATGTATCTTGAGCAACCAAGCTTAAGTTATCGGTTGATACAATGTATGAATTTGTCGTGTTAATTTTGTCGTTGGCATAAATATCAATATCGCTCGAATTAATTAACGAGTTATTGATATTTACGTTATTAGCCGTTGCGGAAATTGTCCTGTATTCATATCCCGATACGTCGGCGTCACCGAATGACCATACTCTGTCGTATCCGTCAATATTAATATCTCCGTTAAGAGCATCCATAACGATTCCGCCTGCGGATTGAACCTGAACGTAAGTATTTACGAGGTTTGATTCATCTTTTTTGAGATTAATGTCGCCGTCTTGAGAAACAATGCTTATAACGCTCGAATTAATACCGTTTTCGGTGTTCGTCGCAGAATCTTTTGTTCTGACGTATGAATTTACAATATTAATATCTTCATCGGCATGAAGAACGAGGTGTCCTCCCGCTATTGCGGAACCGTCAATTGTATGGGCAGTACCGCCTTTTTCCGTTGTAACTTCCGTTGTGGAGTAAACGGTTTGAAGGTCTGAATTTACGATATCGAGAGAACCGTTACCGGTTATCCAAAGACCGCCGGATGTGCCTTGATCTTCCGCATAGTAATGAGTTTCGAATACGCCGTCTTTATCTCTGTCGTAGTAGCTGTCGGCACCTAAGTATTTTCTTGTTTGAATAAGTGAATTATCAATATTTACACCGGAATTTACCGCACTGTCAACACCGTTATGAATGTCGAAGTTACCTGATGTTATTCTTGAATCTACAATGTCAACGCCGTATTTTTGTCCTGCAACCATATTATCTTCGGATCTTGTATAAGCAAAGGGCAAATATGCACTTGTTGCGCTTCCGTCACGTTGACCGTTGTATAAGTTTTTTGTACTTCCATGGTTTGTATAGTAGAAGTTTACGCCGTCACCGGTTACGAGTTTTACTCCCGATGTCATTTGGAATGATTCGGTTGCGGTTTTATTTTCATTCCAGTTTGCATTACCGTTAGCGTCATATTTTGTACCTGCGTTAGGTGTTGAATTGAAGTGGGATGAAACTTCCGAATCTTTAATTTCGATTTTGTTACCTGCCATAGCAACGTTTTTGTCGCCGTATATGTTTGCATTATCCGCAACAATCGAAGCAAGTCTTGTACCGTTAGCATTAACGACGATTACGCCGTTGCCGTCTTCTGATACCATATTATTGTTGCCGACGAAAGAAACGTTTTTATTGTATCCTGCAATATCAACAAGTCCTCCCGATACAACTTTTGTTGTTTCGTTAAAACCTTTATAATTAGCAAGTTCGGCTGCCGACATGCTTGATATATCTTTAGCGCCTTTAATGTCAAAAGTTGAAGCGGTAATTGAATTTAAGTCCACGCTTGAACCTGAACCGAACAAGATACCCGACGGGTTAATTAAGATAACCTTACCCGTATTAATGCAGGAAGCACACCCCGTTATTGTTCTGTTGGTTAATTTACCGTAAATTTCGGTCTGTTTAAAATAGTCTGGCTGTTAGCGGAAAAACCAAAATTAACTTCAGCGTCTTTTCCGACGTTGAAGCTGTTCCAATCGAATTGCGCAACTGTTCCCGCAGCATAAGTCGTATTGTCGACGTTCATTTTATTTCCGTCTATTGAAACGGAACCGTTAATTGAATCTTTTAAATCAGGCAATGTTGTTGCCGAAATATTTGCAAATGCCGAAGAGCAACTTACGGGCATATATGCCGTAAAACTCAATAAAGCTATCAAGGACGTGATTTTACCTTTTGAAATGGTTGTTTTTGCTGTGTTTGTCATAGTTTTTTCCCAATCTATACTCTTTTTGTCGTCAATTCAAAATCCAATGTGTATATTAATAATAAAACGGCGATGGTTCATGAAAATTCGACTTTTCTCTCTGAAATTTAACATAATTTTACAATTGACCTGCTATTTTCATAAATGAGGAAGTAGGCAAACTAATTATATCACCGAAAAAATAAGAAAATCAGGATATATTAAGAATTATGAAGATACTTGCATAGTTTAACATAAAACACTATATAGGGTTTTGAATATTTTGTTTGTGTGATAATTATTCTATGTTACTTGCAATTGATATCGGAAATACAAATACTACAATCGGAATTTTTGACGATAATTCCATCATAAAGAAGTATTCAATAGCTTCTGACCAATTGAAAACTTCCGATGAATACGGAATTTTGGTTTATAATCTTTTGATATCGGGCGGGGAGCTTGAAAAAATAAAATCCGTCGTTATATCTTCGGTTGTTCCCGTATTGGAAGAAACGGTTTCTATTGCGGTTTTAAAATATTTAAAAATCACTCCTTATGTTATCTCTCATAAGTCAAAATTACCCGTTAAGACAGATTTGGACGAGCCGAAAGAAGCAGGTGCGGACAGGCTCGCAAATGCTTCTGCGGCAGCGGTTTTATATAAACTTCCGGCAATTGTAATAGATATAGGAACCGCAACGACATTCGACGTTATAGACGGAAATAAAAACTTTAAAGGCGGAATAATTGCCCCGGGGCCCTTAATACAAGCTAAATCTTTGAGCAAATTTACTTCAAAACTTCCGAAATTAAGAATAGAAGCTCCGAAAAATTGCATCGGAAGAAATACGATTGATGCCATGCTCTCGGGTATTGTGACAGGGCATATAAAAATGATTGAGGGAATGATAGAAGCATGTGAAAAAGAGCTTGGAGAGCATGCTCAAATAATCGGAACGGGCGGACTTTCAAATGTTCTTTTTGATTTAATGAAAAAAGATTTTGATTATATAAATCCCGATTTAACTTTATCGGGCTTAAAAATTATTTGGGAATTGAACAGGGAGAAATAATTATAATGAGCGACAAAATAATTTTAAAAATTCAAAAATTGAAACATATCGTAAGTTTACCCGAATATCAAACGGAAGGTGCCGCCGGAATGGATCTTGTTGCGGCAAATTATGATGATATCGAATTAAAACCGCTTGAAAGATATCTTGTTCCGACGGGAATAAAAATAGAACTTCCGAAAGGATACGAAGCGCAAATTCGCCCGAGAAGCGGTCTTTCGATAAAGCATGGGATAAGTCTTATTAATTGTGTGGGTACAATTGATGAAGATTATCGAGGGGAAGTTAAAGTGGGGCTTGTTAATCTTTCAAACGAACCGTATACGATAACAAGAGGTGAGAGGATTGCCCAAATGGTTATATCAAAAGTTACGAAGGCTGATATACAAGAAGTTGAATTTTTAACCGAAACAATAAGGGGAGAAGGCGGGTTTGGTTCTACCGGCTCGAAATAAGCCTTTTTGCTTTATGATTTTGCAAAAAACCTTTAAGGTTCTTTTAAATAAAGTTAAAAATGCTCTTGCAAAGAAATTTTCTTTGTGTTTTGATAATTGAAGAGATAAAATTAAATAGGAAAGAGACAATAAAAGTGGTTAAAATAAGACTTAAAAGACTCGGATACAAAAAAAATCCTACATACAGAATCGTTGTTATTGATTCCAGAGATAAAAGAGAAGGTGCTCCTATTGAAGAATTAGGACATTATAACCCTAAAACAAAAGAAATGAAATTGAACAAAGAAAGTGCCGAAAATTGGATTAAAAAAGGCGCCCAGGCTACGGAAACGGTTCAATATTTAATTAAAAACTGTGATGAAAACGGCGCTTTGGTTTACAATAAAAAATCCGAAGTTAAATTGTCCAAGAAAGCACAAGCAAAATTAGAAGAACAAAAGAAACAAGAAGCTGAAGCACAAGCAGCAGCCGCTCAAGAAGCATCAGCTGAATAAGTTTTAAAAAGAACACTTTATGGGCCTCGATTTTTTGAGGCTCGTTTTTTTATATCTTATTTTAAAATCGTATTATATATAATTTTGTATTTTTGTGCAATATTTGATTAAAAAGGACTTAAATTCAAGAAGATATCTTTTTTCTTTTGATTTTTAAGTTTATTTCGGGGTGATATCAGCTTATTTTTTTAAATATTATGAAATTCTGTTTTGAAATGTTTCCGTTTACGTTGAAAAATTAGCCAAAACTTTTTGGTGTTAATTCAGACTTTGTGCTCATAAAAGTTTAGTTTTATAAACGGCTAAAATCCTTGCTTTATGCTGTTATTTGCGATTTTGGCAAAATTTTTTTAGCTTTACATGTTTAAAAATTTAAAAAATGTGGCATAATACATAATATGGAGTAGTTCATATATTATTTATTTACTACCTAAAAAAAATATGATAATATGTGAGTATATCAAGTACAAAACAGGTAAAGGTTGATAAGTATGAAAGTAACGTTTACAAAGAAAAAAGCGCAGAGTTTGATTGAATACGCTCTTATTTTGGCAATGGTTGCCGTAATTGCTATTGCTGCTCTTCAATTATTGGGTAACAATATCGGTACAACCTTGAAAAATGCCGCAAATTCTGTTGGTCAAGGTGCTGATTCCGCAGGTGAAAATGCTTGCGATGCGATGGGCGAAGACTTTCAGTGGGTTGCAGCAACGGCAAATACGGGCGCATATTGCAGATATAAAAACGGTGCAAGCAGCCAAGGCGAAAGCTCAAGTGGAAGCTCAAGTGAAAGCTCAAGTGAAAGCACAGGCGGTTAGTCTTTAAAAAAAGTTTTATTACAAAAGCCCTCTTGTATAAAAAGGGGGTTTTTGTGTGCATTAAATTCAAAATTTTATCAAGAGAAAGTTCTTCAAAATTCATAAGAAGCTCTGCAATAATTGCTCTGATGCGGCTCGATATTATTTTGTTCTTAATATACTTATCAACCGTTCCATTTTGTTGCCTCACCCGTTATTATATCAGGTTAATGTAATATGGCAGGTCTTTTTAATTGTATAAATTCAATTAATTAAATTGAAGGGGTATTACAAATTATCCTTCGATTTCTTTTTTAAACTTGTTAAAATCTTCAATCGTATCAATCCCTGTCGGGTTTAAATCCGTTATTGCGACTTTAATCGTCATACCGTTATATAAGGCTCTTAATTGTTCCAAGGATTCTGTTTTTTCAATGTCGCAAGGAACAAGAGAGGTCATTTTTAAAAGAGAATTTTTTCTGTAAGCATACATGCCGATATGAGCATAATAAGAAGCAAAGCCTTCATTTCTTTTATAGGGTATAGCATATCTTGAAAAATAAAGCGCATTATAATCTTTGTCAAAAACGCATTTTACGCAATTCGGGCTTTCAATTTGTTTTTCATCCGTTATTTTTCTGACTAAAGTTACGATATCGGCATTTGAATTATGAATGTTGCTTAACGCAAGGTCAATAACTTCGGGTGTAATTTGCGGTTCGTCGCCTTGCATATTTAATATGTAGTCAAATTCATCCTCATGTCTTTTTAAAACTTCGGCTATTCTGTCGGAACCCGAAGTATGATTTTCCGATGTCATTTCAACATTTGCACCAAATTCTTTTGCTTTATCAAAAATCTCTTTGCTGTCGGTTGCAATTATAACATTTGAAGCAAGTTTTGATTTTGATGCCGCTTCATATACCCATTGTATAATCGGCTTATTTTTTACTTCCAAAAGGAGTTTATTCGGAAGCCTTGTGGAATGTAATCTTGCGGGGATTATAATTGCCGTTTTATCAATTTTTGTCATCAATAATACCTTTCTCCAAGTTCCAGCATTCTCTGTTCTGCGGTTTTTGCCATATCAGGATCAATATTGTCGGCGCCCAGGAATTTTTCATACATATAAAGCGCTTCTTTCGGGTGTTGAGTTCTTTCTAAATCTACCGCCAAATTAAAGTAAGCGGATGTAAATCTTCTATCAAGATTAATAGTCATTTTATAGTCGTCGATTGCTCCCTTATAATCGCCGAGTTCATCTTTGGTAAGGCCTCTGTAATAGTAAATTTCGGGGTCTTCTCTGTAAATTTCGGCTGCTTTATTTAATTCGCTTAATGCTGTTTTATAATCTTTTTTGTCATACATTTTATATGCTGTTTCTAAATTTGAAACCACTTCTTTTTGCTGAACAACAGAGAGCATTTTTTTTGCTTTTTCATTACTGCCGTTTAGTTGGACGGATTTTTTAAATGCTTCGCCTGCCTGTTTCATGTTATTGCTTTCAATGTATGCCGTACCTAAAATATAGTATATTTCAGAGTCATTCGGGTTTAATTCGACCGCTTTGTTGTAGTTTTCAATAGCTTTTTCCAAATTGCTCAACTGTCTGTAACAATTTGCCATTGCAAAATATGTATCGTAATTTTTTGGCTCTATTTGTTCGTATACGGCAATTGCTTTTTTATAGTCGCCGTCATTAAAATAGGCTTGTGCAACAGAACTTTTTTCATCAATTTTATCCGAATTTATTGAAGAATAAAGTTGAATAAAATCGGAATTTTTAGGGAATGCGTTATATGCTTTCATAATTGTTTGTTTTGCTTTTTCATCTTCGTTTAAAAGCTGATATAGCCTGTATAATTGAACGTACGAACTTTCCGATTTAGGGTTAATTGAAATTGCCTTTTCAAAGAAAACAACTGCATCCTTGGGGCGCTGAATTTTGTTTGCAAAAAATCCGAGTTTTGCATATCCTTTATCGTCAAATTTAATATTTGAATCAATCGGGTAATATAAACTTACGATTTTATCAAGAGGCGCTTTGCTTTTTAATATGTCATAAATACCAAACTGCGCCTGAAGCGAATCGGGATACATAGCAAGCACAATTTGATAATCTTTAATTGCAAGTTCGTCTTTGCTTAAAGATTTATACGCTTTTGCTCTTGAAATCCTGATTTGAGATTCGTACGGGTTGTCGTTCAAAACTTCCGAGTAGATATCGTCGGCAAGAGAAAATTCTTTAATATTAAACAACAAATTACCCAAATGATATCTTATGAAAATATCGTTAGGATTTATTGAGAGTGATTTTTTTAAGTATTTGTAAGTTTTATCGTATTGTCCCAATCTTTGGTAACATAAACCCAGAATATCGTAGTTGTTTTCATTATTCGGGTTTTGTTTTGTTCTGTTTGTAAAAACGTGAATAATTTCTTGTATTAGAGCGGTCGAATTTGTATTTTCTATAACTTCCGCCAATTGATAAATTGCATCGGCCTCTTTGCCCGCTCCTATAATCATCATCGAATATTTGTATTTTGCGCTGTAATTGTTGGGGTTAATGCGAAAAGCATTTTTATAACTTGACAGGGCATAACTTCCATACCCCATTTTGTTTGCTATGTCGCCTAAATATTCGTAACATAAATCGGTTTCGTAATTATCCTGCAGTAAATTAGAAAATTCATAAGCCGCAGGGAAATTCTTACCTTGCAAAAACAGACCTTTTGCGGTTTCAAACCTGTCTTTCGGAGAAGTTCCCGTACCCATTTTTTGAATTAATTCGTTAAGTCTTTGTTTTGACTGTTTGTACTCATCGGAATTGGGCTGATTTTTCAAAAAATAAAGCGCAGAACGAAGATAATCCGCCGCTTCTTCGTAATTTTGAAGCTTATAGGCAACTTTAGCGTCATTTAAAAGGGCTTGAATATATGCAAAAATGTACTCGTTTGTCGGACTTTGAAGAACCGCTTTTTCGGCATTTATTGTTTCAATTGAAGGACTTGCAGCGCAGGATTGCATGCCCTGATGTTCCGATAAAAGAACAAACATGCAAACCAGAAAAGCAATTTTCAGTCCGGATTTTTTATTATGTTGACACATATCAAATACATTATAATACAATCAAAACTAATTTAAAAATGCTTAACAAAAATTGTTGAAATTGCTTTGCGTAGATTTGCGCTTATTTTTTGTTGATATATAATAAAGACAAATATTTAACAATGAGGTTTAAAATGGTAAATTCTGCGGTTATTGTAGGACGTGTAGGGCAGCCGCCCGAGATGAAATATTTTGATTCGGGTAAAGTTAAGGTTAATTTTTCGGTTGCGGTAAACAGGTGGGACGCTAAAGCTAAAGAAGAAGTGACCGACTGGTTCAATATCGAAATTTGGGATAAGCAAGCCGAATTTGCCGGAGAATGGGTAAAAAAAGGTTCTCTTGTCGGAATTGAAGGCAGATTGATTTCAAGTAAATGGACAAGTCCCGATGGTGAAAAACTTGAAAGATTTCTTATAAGATGTTCAAATATCAGACTTATGGGTTCAAAAAAAGAAGAGAATTAATTTATGTCAATAAGGGAAGCCGTTGGTATAATCGCAGATGACCTTACGGGTGCAAACGACACCGCTTTACAGTTTTTTGCTAAAGGTTCCAATACCGAAATTATTTTCGATACGGATACTTACCTTAAAACTCATCAAAATGTCGGAACTTTTTCCGTTACAACGGAAACAAGGAATATGGTAAATCCGAAAACGGCAGCACAAACAGTTTGGGAAAATGCAAAAAAACTTAAAGAAAATCTTTCCGTCGGAAAGTTCTACAAAAAGATAGATTCAACTCTGAGAGGAAATATTGCCGTTGAAACTCTGGCTTTGCTCGATGCAATTCAGTACGATGCTGCGCTTATTGCTCCCGCTTTTATACAGGAAGGAAGAATTACAATAGGCGGATATCAGCTTTTAAGGGGTGTTCCGATTGAAAGAACGGATGCTGCCAGAGATACTTATGCTCCGATAAATTCCTCTTATATTATAGACATTTTAAAAAAACAATTAAATGAATCGATGTATGATTCAATTGCCTTAATCGGGTTTGAAACAGTTTCAAAAGGCGCTTTATCAATCATAAACAAGCTGAATGAATTAATAGGAAGCGGAAAAAAATTAATTGTAGCCGACGCCGTATCTTTGGTTGATTTAGAACAAATTGTGCTTGCAATTGATAAATGCAAATATGATATTCTTCCGACCGGTTCTGCCGGTCTTGCTTATGCTCTAAGCACTATTTGGCTTCCTGACGCAAAAAGTGAAAATCCCGTCGTAAAGCAAATTCCCGTTTTGCCGAAACTTATTCTTTCGGGTTCAAAAAATTCGATTACCGTTTCTCAAATTAATAAGCTGCAATTGGAGGATGATATTGAAAACACGTTTTTTATTGATTTAAAATTGGACAACATTTTAAATAATGATTATGTGGAAATTTCAAACAGAATTGTCGAAAATTTCGGAAAAGATAATATAATTGTAGTTCATGTGAATAAAATTGAAGAAGAGTTATCTTCCGACGAGAAAAACGAAAAACTAATAGATGAAGGGATTACCAGAGAAATTCTTGCCGATAAAATGACTGATTACCTTGCTAATGTTGCAAAAATTACAAATTCAAAAAGAGATTACATTTTAATAACATTGGGGGGCGAAACTTCGTATAAATGTACAAAGGCGATTGAATGCGGATATTTGCAGGTAACAGACAGCATACTCCCTGCAATATCTTTATGTATGGATTCTAACGCAAAATTCGTCATTACAAAATCGGGCAATATGGGGAATGCTAACGCTTTAATAGACATTATAAACTATTTAAAAAACCATGAAATTAAATAAAATTGCAATTACGACAGGGGATATTTTAGGTGTGGGCGAAGAAATAACTTCAAAGGCACTAAAAATTATAAACCCTGATAAAGATAAAATAATTATAATAGGAAAAAATCTTAATTTGGGGTACGAAACAATTGAAGTTGACCCAAAAGATAACGGTGAATTTTGTTATAATTCTCTAAAAATTGCATGTAATCTTGCAAATGAAGGAAAAATTCAAGGAATTGTAACTGCGCCGGTTTCTAAAGAAGCGCTCCATAAATCAGGATATAATTTTAACGGACAAACGGAAATTTTGGAGTATTTTTTGGGTGATAAAAGTAATAAGGCGGAGATGGTTTTTATTGAAAATGATTTAAGGGTTATGCTTTTGACGAGGCATGTTGCGTTATCGGACATTAAAATAACAAAAGAGATGATTATTGAAAAAACGATAAGGTTCCATGATTTCTTAAAAAACAAATGTAAAATTAAAAATCCCCGAATTGCTCTCTGTGCGCTAAATCCCCATGCGGGCGAAAACGGAATTTTGGGTGATGAAGAAAAACTGATAATAAATCCTGCAATTAACGAATTAAAGCTTCAAAACCTTGATGTTGAAGGTGCATATAGCGCTGATGCTTTATTTTTAAAAGTCGGAAAAAAATATCTTTCGCACCAAAAGCAAGATTATGACGGCATAATTTCAATGTATCATGATCAGGGCTTATGCCCCGTAAAAGCGCTTACGGGCGACAATTCCGTTAATACGACGATAGGTTTAAAAGTTATTAGAACTTCTCCTCCGACGGGAACCGCTTATGATATAAAAGGAAAAAACATAGCTGACCCAAACGGCATGGTAAAAGCAATTGAACTTATGTTAAAGTTATTGTAGTTTTCATCCGTTATATAGAGTATATTTCCCCTAAAATATTATATTTTATGCAAACAATCAATATAATTTAATTGGTTGAAAAAAGAAGGATATGTATGGGATTTAATATTAACGGCCCAAGCAATCTACCCATAATTCAAGGTTCTCAAAGCCTCGGCAAAGACGGCGGAGGCGGCGGGAATACGGGTTTTATGAATATGAGGGGCGGAAAAAAGAAAAAATCCAATCAAAACGAAGAAGATAATTCGGTTTTTTTGGAAGAAGAAACCGAAGATAGATTCGTAAAAAAAGAGAAATCTTCAAATATTGAGAAAAAACCCGTTAAAGAAAATAAATTAATTAATACTCTTACAAAATTTATCAAAAAACCAAAAAGTGCTTCTCAAAAATATCTCGATGTTTTTCTAAAACAAAATTCCGATTTTGATTCGACGTCGGATTCGTTTGAAAGAAAACAAGACGAAGAACACTTTGAAATCAATCTTCCAAAACAAAACGTAAACCTTGAAGAAGATGACGAATATGAAATAATTGATGATTCGACGGATTTTGCGACCGATAATTTTGACGATAACGATGACGGGTATTATGATGATATTAACGTATAAAGGCTTTTTCTACTCGTTTATTTAGTATAAATTTTAAAAAACTCTTGTGTATATCGTAACATCCGTTTAAACTTATAAAAGAAACCGTTGGCAAGATTGTAATTACATGGTAATAAATAATTAAAGCCCACATTAAGAAGAAGGAAAGAATATGAAAGAAGAATCAAAAGCACCCGAAGGAATTTTATGTTCGCTTACCCATGAGTGGCTTCTTGAGGGGGAAGAATATTCTACAATAGGTATAACAGATATCGGCATTGAACAAATGGGAGAAATAGTCCTTGTGGACTTGCCCGAAGTCGGAAGCGAGTTTGCAAGGGGCGAAGTGTTCGGAACTATTGAATCCATTAGGGAAGCCTCTGAAATATATATGCCCGTCAGCGGAAAAGTAATTGAAATTAACGAAGAATTGATTAATTCTCCGGAGATTATCAATGAAGATTGCTTTTATCAGGGCTGGCTTATAAAAATTCAAAGCGATACAATTCAAGACGATGCCGTTGATTTATTGGAGTATGAAGATTACAAAGAAGAAGTTGAATAAACCTATATTCTTTAATATATCAAACCCCTTGTAAACCGGGGTTTTTTGTTTTTAATATTAAGAAATGTAAAATAAAGTATATAAAAAAAATATATAAAAAGCAATTTTTATATTTATAATGTGTTTATATAAGTACAAGAGAGCATAAAACAAAGAGAGAAATAAAGGAGAAAAATATGGCAAGAGTATTAATTTCAATGCCCGAAAAATTTTTAGACGAGATTGACCAAATCGCCGATACCGAAAATCGCTCACGTTCGGAATTAATCAGAGAAGCACTTAGAACATATATTCACCGTTCTAAAATCAGAGAAAATACATTGGCGACTAAAAATGCCTCAATCTTGGAAGCATTATTGGATTAGGAATTTAACAAAAGTGTTGTAACGAAAAGAAAACTAAAAATGTAAGTGCCTTTAGAATATCTAAAGGCACTTTTGTGTATAAATAAATTTATTTATCGTCAAGTGCCGCAACACCGGGGAGAATTTTTCCTTCGATGAATTCCAAAGAAGCTCCGCCGCCTGTTGAAACGTGGGTAAAATCAGATGCTTTGCAGAATTTTTTAGCTGCAGAAACCGAATCGCCGCCGCCGATAACGGAAGTTGCACCGTTTTTGGTTGCTTTAACGATTGCATTTAATACCGCTTTCGTTCCTTCTGCAAATTTGGGATTTTCAAAAGCTCCGACAGGCCCGTTCATAAGGATTGTTTTTGAATTTAAAAGAACATCCGCAAATGCTTTTCTTGAATTTTCGCCTGCATCAACTCCTTCAAAACCGTCGGGAATTTCATTAATTTTAACAAATTTGTTTTCGCCGTTTCCGGAAAAATCGTTTGTAACCAATACATCGGTTGCCATGACAAGTTTTACGCCTTTATCAGCCGCTTTTTTTTCAATTGCTTTTGCAACTTCCAATTGGTCGTCTTCACAAATTGAATTTCCGATTTTGCCGCCGTTTGCTTTAACAAAAGTATAAGCCATGCCGCCGCCGATTATTAAATTGTCGACTTTGTCGATTAAATTTTCAAGAACGCCGATTTTTGAAGAAACTTTAGCACCGCCGACAACCGCAGTGAAAGGTCTTGTCGGGTTATCCAGAGCTTCCGATAAACATCTTAATTCTTTTTCCATTAAAAGTCCCGATACTGCGGGCTTTAAAACTTTTGCAAGTTTAGCGGTTGACGTATGATTTCTGTGAGCTGCGCCAAATGCATCGTTAACGTAAAAATCGCCTAATTTTGCAAGTTCATTTGCAAAAGTCATATCATCATCTTTTGCTTCTTCCGCTTTATAGTAACGGATATTTTCAAGAAGTGCAATTTGACCTTCTTTTAAAGTTTTTACAACGTTTTGGGCATCTTTAACATCAGGAATAAAAACAACTTCTTCACCCAAAAGTTTTGACATATATTTTGCAACGGGTGCAAGGGTAAATTCAGGATTAACTTCGCCTTTCGGACGTCCCAAATGTGCCATTAAAACAATCTTAGCACCTTTGTCTTTTAAATAGTTTAAAGTAGGCAAAATTGCCTGTATTCTTGTGTCATCGGAAACATTTTTGTTCTCGTCCAAAGGAACATTTATATCAACCCTTACAAGAGCTGTTTTTCCTTTGATGTCGCCTAAATCTTTAATTGATTTTTTCATCACAAAACTCCTTATATAAAATATAAGTTAATTTTACAATGAACATAGTAAAAAATCAGCAACGAAGAAATAAACGTTAATTAAACTATATCTAGCTTTCAAAGTTTATGTTTCTGACTTCGTTTCCTTGATTTAAGCTCATGCCGATACGCATTGTCATGTTGTTTACTCTTGAAATTTCTTCATCAACCTGTCCCGAGAAAACATTTTCATTTTCTTTGAGGTATCCTAAAATCGGTTCCCACATGCCGGATATTGCATTTTCAACGCTTTCTGCCGTTTGCTCAATCGTCCTTGTTTTATCGGGAATGACATTTAATCCGAAAGATTTTATGTTGTTAAGCATGGTCTAAATTACCTCAAAAGTTCCTATATAACTAATTTCGACTTCCCTTGAATAATTCTTTAATAAAATATTTTTATTTGTAAAATAAATTTACAATGTCGTATATAAAACCGACTTTTCAAAAATCTTGCAAATACCCGAAAAATATGGTGTATAATCTAATTGTAAACATTTATTAATCTAAAGTTAAAAACTGACACTTTTTATTTTTACTCTACTTATAATAACTGGAAGTGAAGTTAAAACTTTGAAAGGGTTCAAAAGTCCAATGAATTTTATCAAAAAGTTAGGTAATCTTTCTTCAAAAATGAAATGGCTCATGTTTAGCAATAAAAGAGATTACACGAATGATTCTCAATTATTTAAGTATATTTCCGATGATTTGAATGAAAAAATTGAACTCGACACGACAAGGCTTGAAAATATGGTAAAAGAAAGCCTGAGAAGGGAATTCGGGCAAAGTATCGAAAACTCAAAATCTTACGGTTTACTTGTTGATGCCGTTGTTCATAATATAAAGAAAAAACAATTGGAAGAAGAGAACTTCAATATTGAAGAGGAATTAGAGAAATAACAGACGATGCGCTTTAATTAAAAGCGCATTTTTATTATGTATTTTATAAAAAACACCCCTGTTAATTAACAGGGGTGTTTTTTTATTTTAATTTAATTATGCTATGCTCCGCAAGCAGCAACGGCACAGCCTAAAAATTCTTTAGCTTCTGCCATTCTGACTTTAATTCTTCCGTCAACCGCAATGCCTTCGCCTGTTTTTTCGCTGATAAGTAAGGGATTGATATCTAATTCGTCAATGAATTTGAAATCATTTACAAGTTGCGATAATCTCAACAAAGTTTCTTCAATTTGGTCGATTTGTGCGGGCGTTGTTCCTCTTGCACCTTGAAGAAGTTTGTATGCTTTAACCGATTTAACCATTTCTGAAGCATCAAGATCCGTTAAAGGAGCAATTCTAAATGTTACGTCTTTGAGCGCTTCAACAAATACGCCGCCTAAGCCGAACATCATCATGGGACCGTATTGAGGGTCTGTTGCGATACCGCAAACCATTTCACGATTGCCTTTAACCATTTCTTGAATGATTACCCCTTCAAGTCCGTCTAAGAGGTTTTTATCTTCCAAACGTTTTAATAATGCTCTGTATTCGTTTCTTAATTGTTCCTCGGAACGAATATTTACAACAACGCCGCCGACATCCGTTTTGTGCGATGTGGTTTTTGACGTCATTTTCATAACAACGGGATATCCGATTGAGTTTCCGAGTTCGACAACTTCTTTTTCATCCGTTGCTAAACCGTATTTGCAAGCTCTGATTCCGTATGCTTGAAGAACATCAATTGATTCTAACGTTGTTAATTGGTCACGTCCTTCTTTAACGGATTTTGCAATGATGTCTTTAACTTTGTTTCTGTCGACATCATAAACGGGAATTTGACCCATGGGTTTTTCCATCCATTGTCTTTGTTCATCTAATCTGCAAAGAGCTTCTGCGCCTTCTTCGGCGTACATATAGAAAGGCATGTTGACTTCCATATTTGAAATTTCGACAAAGAAACTTGAAGTTGTTAAGAAAACGCCGACAACGGGTTTTTCGGGGTTTTTAGCTTTGATATCCATAACGGCTTTAGCAACGTCGATATCCTTTAAACCTAAGAACGGTAAGTAGATAACCATAATCATATCAACGTTTTCGTCTTTAATAACCGTTTCTAAAGTTTGTTGATAGTGTTCGATAGGAGCCGAAGCTATCATATCAATCGGGTTTTTAACGGAAGCTGCGGAAGGAAGGAAGCTTCTTAGTTTTTCTTTTGTTTCGTCGGTTATTTTAGCCATTTGCATGCCTGATTCGCAAATAGCATCCGTTGCCATAATTCCGGGGCCGCCTGAATTTGTAATGATTGCTACTCTGTTGCCTTTAGGAATGGGGCAGTTTGAGAATGCTTTTGCGTTTGCAAATAAATTTTTCAAAGAAAATTCTCTTATAACGCCCGATTGTTTTAATAATGCGGCAGCTGCTTTGTCTGCACCTGCAAGCGAGCCTGTGTGTGAGCTTGCAGCGGAAGCACCCGCAGCGGAACGACCTGCTTTAAGAGCTAAAATCGGTTTTTTCTTCGTAATTCTTGTTGCAAGTTTTCTAAAGTTAGCAGGATTTTGAATTGATTCCATATATAAAAGAATTTGTTTAACGTCATCGTCGTTTTCCCAATATTCAAGCATTGTTTCGGCATTAACGTCGGCTTGGTTTCCGATTGAAACAAATTGAGCAAAACCTAAATTCAAGTCTTTTAATATATTTAAAATACCGCCGCCCAAAGCGCCCGATTGAGAAACAAAACCGATATCTCCCCTAATCGGAAGCGATTCTGCAAAAGTACCGTCCATAGTAACATCTGGGTGTGTATTTAAAACGCCTAAGCAGTTGGGACCTACGCAGCGCATACCGTATGCTCTAACTTTTTCCAAAAGTTGTTTTTCAAGTTCCGCACCTTCTTTTCCTGTTTCTTTGAAGCCTGCGGTAATAATACAAAGACCTTTGATGCCTTTTTCGTTACATTGATCAATTGTATCCAAAACGAATTTTGCATTTACTACGATAATTGCAAAATCAACGCTTCCGGGGATTTCGGCAACGCTTGTGTATGCTTGGAAACCTTCAATCATGCCGCCTTTAGGGTTAACAGGGTATATTTGCCCTTTAAATTTATAATCTCTTAATCTTTGCATAATTTCGGAACCTATTGTTTTGGGCTTTGTTGAAGCGCCGATTACCGCAATAGATTTCGGTTTCATGATTTTGTTTAAAACAGGGTCTTGCATTTTTTTCTCCTTTTTTACCTGATTAATTGTAACCGTTTTCAATCCACTCTCTGTTTTTAAATGCGGCATTTATTTCTTTTGAAATTTTTTCGCATTCAAAAAGGTCAATTTTATATAACTCGGGTTTATAATTTGAAACAACGCTCATTGTTGTATCAATTCCCGATTTTGTGCATTCTTTCGCAAAATTCAACATTTCATTGTATGCACCTTTAAATTTTGGGCATGAAATTGAATTATAAAGTTCTTCGTTTTGTGCGTTTAGGCTGATAGAAATTGAATCAATATATTTTTTAAGTTCGGGAACTATGTTTTTTTTATTAATATAATTTCCATGCCCGTTTGTGTTAATTCTGATTTTGATTTCGGGGTAATTTTCCTTAACATATTTTGAAATTTCAAGAACTTCTTTAAATTTTACGAGCGGTTCTCCGTATCCGCAAAAAACAAGTTCGTTTTTAATTTTTATTTTGTCTATATTTTTTTCAATTTCCGATATAACGTCTTTTGCCCTGATATTTTCGTTTTCAAGCCATAAACAAGCGCCCGATACGTCGTCTTTAATATCTCTTACGCAAAATTTACAAGAATTTGTGCATGTGTTTGTTATATTTATGTATGCTTTTTCAAATAAAAAATATAAAACGTTTTGCATGAAAACAATAGCCTATAAGTTCGTTTACAGACAAGATTTTCACATAAAAATTATTTAATATCAATATAAAAATCCTTAATTAAATATTAAATGCGCCTGAAAAAGACAAAAAATTACCCCCCGATAAGGAGGGTAATTTATAGGGTTTGGTTTTCTTATTTTTCTTCGCCGCCTAAAAGAAGTGAAGCAAACTGTCCTGCTTTTTCCATAGCAGCAGACGGTTCATATCCTTTATTTATCAAGGCTTGCATGTATTCGCTCGAAACATCTTTTACGATATCAAAAGTTTCTTGAAAATCTTTAACGTCATCACTTACGTTTTTCGGGTCAAATTTATATTCACCTTCGGCTTTTCCCGCTTTTTTCGTATTGATTTTTCCTTGATTATATACGGACATGGCATCAAGACTGTTCAAAATTTTGCTCGGCTCGTTATTGTTTAATGTTTCATCGCTTATATTTTTGGAGTCGTTTTGAGCTTTTTTTGAATTAAAGTCATAGCTGTGCTGGTTTACACCTATCTGTGCGGCATTTGTGATGTCTGCCATATTATTCTCCTAATATTTTATATATTATCGTATTATAGTTAAAAAAAAATTACTGAACCCTAAAATTTGGAATTCTATTATATAAAACATGAAACAAAAAAATTTTGCGCATAGTTTTCAATATTATATACTATTTTTTCATTTTTTATATACAATTTGCCGCATGCTGCGTAAATCAAAGAGTTTTAGAGCTTTAACTTTCTTAATATTTTATTATAAAACAAAAGGCCAAACCTAAAAAGATGTTTGGCACTAACAAGGATGACAATAAAAATATGTGAATTTATTCTACCCCTTTAGTTTCTCACATTTTATGAATTTTGTGTCATTTTTTGCCAAATTTAGTATATTTGATGTATATTCTTATTATGAAACTTATTATTCAAATACCTTGTTATAACGAAGAAAAAACCCTTCCCGTTACACTCTCTTCCATTCCGAAAACAATCAAGGGGATTGATGAGATTGAAATTTTAATAATAAATGACGGTTCAATTGATAAAACAATTGAAGTTGCAAAAGAAAATAACGTACATCATATCGTTTCTCATACTAAAAATATGGGACTTGCAAGAACTTTTGCAACCGGATTAAAAAAGTGCGTGGAACTCGGTGCGGACGTTATTGTTAATCTTGATGCGGATAATCAATATAAAGCATGTGATATTGAAAAATTAGTCGAGCCTATTTTAAATAAAGAAGCCGATATTGTAATTGGCGCAAGACCGATTGAGAAAATCCAATCATTTTCTCCTTTGAAAAAAATGCTTCAAAAAACGGGTTCTTTGGTAATGAGAATGATATCGGGCGCTGATGTTGACGATGCGCCGAGCGGTTTTCGTGCTTTTTCAAAAGAAGCGGCTTTAAGAATAAATATTTTTGATAATTATACCTATACCATGGAAACAATTATTCAGGCGCAATATAAAGGGCTTTTGATTAAATCGGTTCCAATCGGAGTTAATGAAGATTTACGCCCTTCAAGACTTGTGAAAAGCAATTTTGATTATATTAAACGCTCCGTATTTACCATGATGAGGTTTATTATAATCTATCGACCGTTCAGATTTTTCATAAGATTGAGCTTTTTCTTATTGTTTTTTGGCGTACTTTTGGGTTTAAGATTTTTATATTTTTATGTAACAAGTTCAAATGCCGCAGGGCACGTTCAATCGTTGATATTATGTGCGATACTTATGATTATGGGTATTCAGTCCATGTTTTTTGCGGTTATTGCTGATTTGCTCGCCATAAACAGGAAGCTTATCGAAGATATTCAAATTAAAGTAAAAGATAAATATTAAGAATTAACTTTAAAATTTTTCATCACAAAATTCAGTTCATCTTCTTTTGTTTTGAAATTTTCTTTGTTTAAAATTTTCTCTTTTTTGACGGTATTTAAAATATCGCCTATCGTTTTTCCTTCCTTGAACCCTTTTTCTAAAAGAGCTTTACCGTTGATTAGAGGTTTTATTTCTTTTAAAGACAAATATTTATAAGCTGAAATATCTTTTGTTTTAAAATAATAAAGCGCAAGTTGAATTTCATTGAATGATTTAAAAAAGTTTAAAATTTCAAAATCATCTTTAAATTTAGGCTTAACATAAGGAATAGCTTCAAGTGCCGCTATGTAAAACTTGTTTTTTTCTTTAACGTCGAATTTTTTTATTGTTTCTTCAAGAAAACCAACTTCATCAAGATTGATTGAAGAACGGTTAGTCCAAATTTTATAATAATTGTTTTCTAAAATTTCTTTTAAAATTTTATCCGAATACGAAGTTTTAAAAATTTTATTTAAGGTTAAATAAACCCTGTCTATTGAAAGTCCTTCTCTATCGTAGTTCTTGGCTGTATCCAACGCAAGCGCTTTTGTTTTTTCGTCAAAATCAAAATTAAAACGATATTTGAAATCAAGACCTCTTAATATTCTTGTGGGGTCGTCTTTAAAAGAATTATCATGCAGGATTTTTAAAACCTTGTTTTTAATGTCCGAAAGCCCCGAATAAGGGTCAATATATTCATTAGTTTTTAAATTTAGGGCAATTGAATTAATTGTAAAGTCACGTCTTTTTAAATCTTCTTCGATATTAACCCCGATTTTATCAACAACCGGCAGACATCCGTTTTTCGGGTATTTTTCACATCTTGTCGAGGCGATGTCGATTTCTGTTTCATCTATGTTGACTTTTACCGTATTAAAAGGCTCATGGATTGATTTAATACTGAAATTTGCATTTTTTGCAAACTCTATTGCGCTTCCTTCAATTACAAAATCATAATCTTTAATATCTTTTTTTAAAACTAAATCTCTTACTACTCCGCCCACAATAAAGGTGTTTATATTTTGTTTTATTCCTTCGTTTTTAATAATTTCAAAAAATTTGTCTTTAATCATTTTTTCTCCAAAATAAAAGTGACAGGACCGTTATTTATAAGAGAAACATTCATCATTGCTCCAAAAATACCTGTTTTTACGGTTAAATTCGACTCTTTTAATTTCGATACAAAAATTTCGTAATATTCTTTTGCGCTCTTTGGTTCCATAGCGTTATCAAAAGAAGGTCTAAGCCCCTTTTTGCAGTCTGAAGCCAAAGTAAATTGAGAAACGACAAGAATTTCTCCTTTTATATCTTTAATTGATAAGTTCATTTTTTCGTTTTCGTCTTCAAAAATTCTTAAATTTAAAACTTTATTAACGAAAAAATCAATCATATCCGAAGTGTCATTTTTTTCCACTCCGAATAAAATTAAAATCCCTTCTTGAATTGCGGAATAAGTTTTATTCTCGATTTCGACTTCCGCTTTTTTTACTCTTTGTAATATCGCTTTCATAGATTTTATTTTACACTATTTTTGATATAATGATATAAAAGAGGAGGTTTTATGTATATTTTTGTAACCGGAACGGATACTGATGTTGGTAAAAGTTATGTTTCAAAAGGGATTTGCGAAGAATTGGCTAAGCAAAAAGAAACGGTTGCTTATCTGAAGCCATTTCAATCGGGTGTTGTCGAAAATGTTTTATCGGATGCGCAAAATGTTGCACAATCGGGAAATATTGTCGCAAAAAGCTCTTACATTACAAAAACGCCGTCTACGCCCTTAATTTCCGCCGAAATTGACGGAGTTGAATTTGACCTTAAAAAAGTAAAAGATGACTTCAATATTCTGAAAAATGAAGCGGAAAACGTTATTGTAGAGGGTTCGGGCGGAATATACGTTCCCGTTAAAAAAGGTGTTCTTATGGTTGATGTCATAAAATACCTGAATTTACCCGTTCTTGTCGTTGCTCGTCCTGATTTGGGAACGATTAATCATACACTTATGACGATAGATTGTCTTTTAAATAATGACATAAAAGTTTTAGGAACAGTTATATCGAATTTCCCCGATAAAACCGACGACCCCGTTATTTTAAGGGCAAAAGAAATGATTGAGATGTATTCTGACGGAATAAAAGTTTTAAGCATAGTGAAGAAAAACCAAAAAGATTTTTCAAAACTCGTATCCGAGATTAACGATTCGATTATGATTAAAAGATAATTTATTAAAGGCGGTAATTTTTGATATTGCCGCCTTTTTAAATATTATAAAATCATGCTTGTGTTGAAAAACCGCCTGCAGCTTGTCCTTGTTGACCTTTTGACATATACTTTTTGCCGATTGAACCAAACGAGTTAAATAAATTAATAGCAAGCGCCACGAACACGCCAACGCCTATTCCTGCACCTATAAGGGTGGTTTTTCTTAAATGTTTTGCGCCGTCTTTTGCTAATTCTTGTATATTTTCAAAGCCTTGCCCCTTGACTTTGCTTACAAATTCTTCTTCTATCTTGCCTAAAGTTGCCTTATTGGTTTCGCTTGCTGCCCCGATTGTTTCTGCCATCTTGTCAAGGCGCTGTTTAATTCCTGCTTTTTCATAGCCGCCTGTCGGAACGGCAGCATCTTTAAACAGATTTTTTATTTGTTCCTGTACTTCGGGAGCTTTAATTGTTTCGTCCGTATGCGCCGCTGCCGTTTGTGCAATTTCCATAACGGTTGCAAATTCTGCATTTTTTGCATTCTGCGCTACATTAACCCCTTGGCCTCTTTTGATTATGTCTTTGATAATCTCTTTTGCGCCTGCCTCCATATTCTCCAGATATTTTGGCAATTCTTCCGTATTTCGGGCAGCTTTTTGGAACATATCTTTATATTGATGTTCAAGAGCGGCTTCTGATGGTTTTGAGGGGATTAAAGACGCAATTTTTCCTGCAGCGCCGCCCGCTGCGGCTCCGGCACCTACCGTTAAACCGACATTCAATAAAGAACTTCCGATTGCACCTATAACGGAAGGTCCGCTTGAAACTTGATATGATGACGGTGAAATTTGATTAGTTGACATAATTTTCCGCTCCTACACTTTAATAAAGGCGTTTTTTAAGAAAAATTTGCCTGTTTTTAATTATGTTTGTAACAAAACTTATTTTTATAACAAAGTGAGTGGAAAATTGCTATGTTTAGCCAAAAAATAATTTGAACCTGCGGACGGAAAAATATCGTATCGAACAATCCATGGAACATAAGAGCAAATATTGTAAGCAAAACGGAAAATAATACAAATTTCCTAATCGGGTGAATAACATCCGAATTAATAAAATGCAGAATTTTTTTTACGGTTAAAAATATAAATAAACCAAAGCTCAAAAGCGCAAAAATTCCCGATTCTACGGCAATTTCAAGAGGTACACTGTATGCACCCAAGGCATCGTATCCCGTTTTCATATATAAACCGTATATTTCTCTAAAATTTTTATTGCCGACGCCTATTCCTAAAAAAGGATTGTCTTGAAACATTTTTATGCATGCTTCGTATACATTCATCCTAAAGGCAATTGAAGAATCGCCCCTGAGCGTAAAGACCGATAAAAATCTTTCTCGAAATGACGGGATAAAACAAGCAATGCCTGCACAAAAAGCAATTATCGAAGCAAAAATAACTTTGAATTTAGCTTTTATTTTTGATATTGAGCCGAAGTTATTTTTGATATATTTATGAATACAGTACAAAACGGTAATGAATAAACCAAAAAGTCCTAAATATGCGCCTCTTGAACCGGTGACAAAAATTGCGTAAAAAATCGTACAAAATAATGCACCAAAAAGTATTATTCCGATTTTATTTTTTCTGTAATTGGAAACCAAAAACATACCAAGACTTGAACATAACCCCGTTAATAAGTACCCTGCAAGTAAATTCGGATTATACGGTTTTAGGGTTCCGTAGGCTCTTGATAGTATTTTGGTGGGGTCTGTAATGTTTGTTGTGTCTTGCCAGGTTGCAATCGCTTCTATGTGCGATAAATTTTGAATTATGCCTATTATTGCCTCAAGCCCCGTTGTAAGACAGATTAAAATTATAAGAGGTATGATTTTTCTTTTATTTGAAGATAAGTAATATGCGGATGAAAAATAAAAACAAAAATAAATAACGGTTTTCATTAATCCTTTAAGGCTTAGGGAAAAATAACTTGCGCCGAATGCCGAGATTAAAACTATTAAAAAATAAATGATTAAAATTTTATTTATAAGGGAGCATTGAACGGTTTCATCCTTTTTTACGATTAATTTAAACAACATGCATAATGAAAACAACATTGCAAAATACCCGATATAATTGGATTCTGCGTATGTTGTGAGAATTATGACGAAACCAAGAATAACAAAAGCAATATTGTCTATGTGTTTAAAAATCAAACTGTCCGCCATAAAATCGGCAATTTTTGAATTTTGAAACCGTTTAATTATTTCGTTAATGAACATCTTGATTTTTGTTGACCTCTGCTTCAAGTGAGCTGTTTGAATTATTTTCGCTAACCGCTTTAGACAGGGTAATATTTGAAACAACCCCGTTCAGTTTATAGTCAACGCCTTCTAACGTAACCGGCAATCCGATTTTTATTTTGTTTCCGCCCACAACTGCGCCGTCTTTTGTGATTTTTGCGCTATCTTCCAACGTAACCAGAAAATCATAATTGAAAGGTGCCGTTACATCCTCAACGACTTGATATTTGGAGGAATTGGGGATGGGAAGCATGATTTTTTTTCTTTCAAAATTTGCATTTTTAATTTTGAGTTTTGTATAAGGAACATTTCTTATTGTGATAAATGATTCTTCACCCTCTTTAAACGGGGAATTTTGGCTTGTTATTACAACCCCTCTGAAATAAACTTCAATATCAACTTTTACTTCGGCTTCAATTTGTTTTGACGAAGTTGCTCTTTTTTCTAAACGTGTAATTCCAAAAACGACCAGCCCTATAACGATTAAAGCAATAATTACGATATCAAAAGGTCTTATTTTTTTTATAAAATCCATTTCCAAACTCCCCTAAATCATTAAATTTTTAAGTTCAAATTTTAAATTTTCAACCGTTGTCGTGTGACAACCGAAAAATCTTATAACGATACTTGCGGCTAAATTACCTATTGTGGCTGCATATTTAGCATTAAAACCGGCGCATAAAGCAAGAGTATACGCCGCAACTACCGTATCTCCGGCGCCTGTTACGTCAAAAACTTCTTTTTTATTGAAGGCGGGGATTTTTTCAACGGGTTTGTTTTCTTCAAAAACCGCCATACCGTTTTCCCCTCTTGTGATAAGGAGATTTTTTAATTCCAATTTTGATAAAAGTTCTTCCCCTGCCTCATTTAAAGTTTTATCATCGACAATAAATTTTCCGATGAATTTTTCGGTATCGGGCTGGTTTGGAGTAATCGAAGTTACTCCTTTATATTTCAGAAAGTCTTTTTGAATGTCGGCAACAATAATTTTATTGTATTTTTTTGCTTCTTCAATTGCGCATTTTATGACATTATCCGTTAAAAGCCCCAAATGGTAATCGGAGAGAATAATTCCGTCGTATAATTTTACGGCTTTTTTTATATTTTCCATTATTTTTTCTTCAACTTCGCCCGATACGGGGGTTTTTGTCTGCCTGTCTATTCTGACGATTTGCTGCGTTACGCTTTGAGAACATGAGCCTGAAATTCTGGTTTTCGTGGTTGTTTTTCTTGTTTTGTCCATGACCATAAAGGTCGTATCGATTTTGGCTTCATTTAATGCCTGAAGCAAAATTTTTCCATGGTAATCATCGCCGTACACGCCTATTGCACCAACTTTTCCTTTGTTTAAGGCAGAGATATTATTGGCGGCATTCGATGCCGTTCCTAAAATAATTTTGGTGTCGGTATGTTCTAAAATTAGAACAGGCGCCTCTCTTGAAATTCTTTCCGTCTGTCCGAAAATCATTTCATCAATGGCAAAATCCCCGATGACAAGAATTTTCGGTTCGTATAACTTTTCCAAATTGTTTAAAATATATTCTTTATCCATTGCAAGGATAATTCTAACATAAAATTTTTTTCATGTGAAACTTGACATATAATTTTGATTATGTAAGATAATAAAGTGCTTGGGGAAAGTTAATTTTCCAAAGGATAAAATAATATAAGGGCGTTTAGCTCAGCTGGTAGAGCGTCTCCCTTACAAGGAGAGGGTCGGGGGTTCGAATCCCTCAACGCCCACCATTTTGAAAAACTGAGGTCGTAAGACCTCTTTTTTGTTGTTCTGAGCGGGTTTCAAAAGTTCGAGTTTTGTGGACAGAATACGAAAGTGTATTTTAATGTCCGATGTATTAGTTCAATCACGTTGACAGGAATGGTTAGTTTGCTACTTTACGGTCTGATAGGGGATAAATTTTAATAATATTTTAATCAATTTTAATTAAATAATTTTTTGAACACAAAACAACACTTATGAAGGAAGTCGTGTTCCGTTTATTTATCTTCAAAGGTAATGTTGCTGCGCCATGAATAATATAATTAGAAAAAAAGAATTGCTGCATTACGGAACAAATGTGGATTGACGCAGGAAAGGCTTGCCGAAATGGCAAATTACTCATCAAATCATATTGCGAAATTGGAATCTGCCGGAACAAAGCCTTCTTTTGACTTACTTGTAGATATTGCAAATACACTAAATGTTGAACTAAAAGATTTATTTGATTTTGATAGTATTAATACAATAGAATATATTAAAAACAATTTAGCACATACTATTAGAACTACGGATGATAAAATTATTAGATTTCTCTTTAAATTTAAAAATTCGTTATTAAAATAATTCTCAATATATCCGTTCTTTTGTCACAAACCGACTGTTGTTTTACGGTCTTGTTTGATGTTTTTAAGCAGTGAGGATGTTTTTAATTTTACGAAATTACCCTTGTTTTATCTTTCAATTCATTTATATTTATTTTTTCCGTTTTCAGGAGTTGTATTTTTCTCTCTAAGCCGCCTGAATATCCTTTTAAATTTCCAAAGCTTCCGATTACTCTATGGCATGGAATAATAATTAAAATCGGATTATGCCCGACGGCGTTACCGACGGCTCGGGCAGACATTTTTAAAATGCCTTTTTCTTTTGCGATAATATTTGCGATTTCACCGTATGTCGTCATTTTTCCGTAAGGAATTTTAAGCAAAATTTCCCAAACGGTTTTCCTGAATTCGGTTGCCTGAAATTTTAAAGGCGGAGTAAAATTTGGAATTTCGCCCTGAAAGTATATATCAAGCCAATTTAACACTATTTTAAATATATCAACCCGATTTTCGTTATACTCTTTGCATGCAAAAGAAACAAGAGTACCGGATTTTTCTTTTGATAAGGATTGATTTAAGTTATTTTCATATTTGTTTTGTCCGCTAAACCATAACCCCGTTAAAAATTTTCCGTCAGTCGTAATTTTTATTTTGCCTAACGGCGAATTATAATAATAAATAAGTTCCAAATTTTCTCCGTTTTATTTTTATTAATAAAAATTATATTTTACAATAAAAACTTATGCCGCAAAATGCACAGCTGCAAAATAACCATGGTTGACACCGTTAAAGTAAATTTATATAATTTTTTCTATGAGCTTAAAAGTATTTAAACCCCAATTAAAAAGCGATTTTTTTCTTAATTTGGCGTCAAAAAATATTATTCCTTTTAGTATTTTTTTTGGTTTGTTTGTATTTATTAAGTTTTATTTTTTGCAGAATGCAAATATTGTTTTTTCGGTTTCAATCGGTATATTTTTCTTTATTTTTTCATATTATCTTTGTTTTAATGTAGATAAAAGAGTAAAAAAATGGGATTTAGGAGGTCCCGTTACAATTAAAATCGACACTTCTTCAAAAACAATATCTTTGGATAAAATAACCTTCGGTGTAGCTCAAATTAATTACGTTGATGTTGAAGAAAACAAACAATTATCCTCTTTAGTCGGTTTTCACTTATATTATTCCGTTATAAACGCAACTATGAACTTTTACTTAAAGGACGGGCGAAAAATAGCTTTCCATGTTCAAAACGCAACGCATTTAAAGCAAATAATAAAAATATTTAAAATATTAAACGTAGATATTCGATATTGAATTTGCAAAAAAGAGAGGTAATAATGTTTGACGAAACAAATACATCGGTTATATGCATAGATATACAAGAAAAATTAGTAAATATGCTTGAAAATTCTCAAAAAATTTCCTCAAATGCGGGAAAAATAATGAAAACGGCAAACATATTAAATCTTAATGCGATAATAACCGAGCAATACCCGAAAGGTTTAGGAGAAACAATAGAAAATATAAAAAGAACGGGTAATTTTACAACGGTTGAAAAAAATACGTTTTCCGTTTTGCAAACTGCGGATTTTAGAGAAAAATTCAACAACCTGAAAAACAAAAATATTTTAATTTTTGGAATTGAAACGCATATCTGCGTTTTGCAAAGCGTCATTGATTTACTTGAAAATAGTTTCAACGTGTTTGTTATAAGCGACTGCTGCGCTTCAAGAGAAGAATATAATCATAAAATTGCTCTTGATATTATGAAGCAAAAAGGCGCATACATAATTACTCTTGAAATAGCATTGTTTAATTTGTTAAAAAGTTCAAAACATCCGCATTTTAAAGAAATTCAACAGTTAATAAAATAATTCGATAAATCAAGGAAATTAAAATGTTCAGACCGATGAGAAGAATAAAACAACAGTTATCAAATGAAGAATGTATAAATATTTTAAAAAACGAGGTTCGAGGAGTGCTCTCCGTCTTAGGGGATAACGGTTATCCTTACGGAATACCGATTAACTTTTATTATTCCGTTGATGAAAATAAAATCTTTTTCCATGGCGCAAAAGAAGGGCATAAAACAGATTCAATAAAAAATTGTGATAAAGTTTCTTTTTGCGTTTATGATAAAGGGGTTCAATCCGAAGTTAAAAAAGGACTTGACGTAAAAAGCGTTATAGTTTTCGGCAGAATAAAAATTGTTGACGATTTTAACAAAACAATTGATATATGTAGAAAATTAAGCGAGCAATTTGATTTTGGAGATGAATACATTGAAGAAGAAATCAAAAATTTCGGCAAGTTCGTAATGGTTTTAGAGCTTACTCCGGAGCACATTACGGGCAAAATAATTAACGAAAGCTGATAAATCCTATTCGGCTTCAAGTTGTTTGATTACTTTTGCGGGAACACCGCCTGCAACGCAATTATCGGGAATATCTTTTGTTACAACCGCTCCTGCCGCAATAACCACGTTATTACCGATAGTTATTCCGGGAAGAATTGTAACATTCCCGCCAATCCATACATCATTTCCGATTTTTACGGGTTTTGCAAAAGCAAGCCTCTTTCTTCTTCCGCATAAATCAAGCGGGTGTCCGACGGTTGAAATTAAAACACCGGGTCCAATCATAACGTTATCGCCAACATCCACTCTTGCAATATCCAAAATGGTAACATTATAATTTGTGAAAAAATTATCCCCCACATGAATATTCAGTCCGTTATCGCAATTAAAAACAGGCATTAAGCAAGGGTTCTTCTTGGATGAACCTAAAAGTTTTCTTGTAATTTCTTCTCGTTTTTTGCTTTCTTCAACGGGAATTTGATTTAATTCTTGGCAATATTTAACGGCATGCAGTTTTCTTGCGTTTACTTCCTCATCGTCAAAACAATATTCTAACCCCGCATCAAGTTTTTCTATTTCTCGCATAAAATTATGGTAACATAAAATTACAAATTAAAAAACTTTTACCGTATTAATAAATCAGTACAAGGAATTTTACATGATAGGAACCATAACAAATGCAATAGCAATAGTAATCGGCTCAACCATAGGCGGAATAACCAAAAAGGGTTTAAAAGAAAATTATAAATCCGCATTATTCGACGCAATAGGATTGTGCGCTTTGTGCCTTGGGGTAAGCATGTTTTGTAATAATTTACCAAACGGTAAATATCCCGTTTTATTTATTATAGCAATGGCTCTTGGAACTTTAATCGGCACTTATTTTGACATAGACGGCAAATTTAATAAATTAACGGCAAAAACGGGAAATGAAGGTTTTGCAAAAGGTTTATCGACTGCAATATTACTATTTTGCATAGGTTCATTATCAATTTTAGGTCCCGTTCAAAGTGCATTATACGGAGATAATACCCTGCTTTATACAAATGCAACTCTTGATTTTATAACTTCAATAATTTTATCCTGCGCATACGGACTCGGCATAATGTGGTCTGCCGTTGTTTTGTTTTTATGGCAGGGTTCGATTTATTTATTAAGTCTTTATTTGGGTCAGTATATGTCAAATGTTTTCTTTGCAGAGTTATCAATAGTAGGCGGAATTTTGATTTTAAGTTCCGGTTTAAGTATATTAAAAATCAAAGACACAAAAACAATGAATATGCTCCCGTCATTATTTATTATTCCCGTAATTTGGCTGATTTTGCACTTTTTAAATTCTTGATTTTGAAAATTTTAAAACATACATACTAAAAGACGGCATCATTGCAAGAGCCGTCTTTTTTAAAAAAAATTAATCCTCGGGTTTCCATGCGCCTAAGTTTTTTTCCTGTTCCTCTAATGTCATATTAAAAAATCTCTTGCCTTTATCGAGTAAGCGAATTTCATTCATTTCATCTTCCGTTAATTCAAAATCAAAGATTTCAAAATTTTCTTTTATATGAACAGGATTTGTGGAACGAGGGAAAATAATCGTACTTTCTTGAATGTGCCGCCTTAAAATAATTTGTACATTGGTTTTGCCGTACTTTTGCCCATTTCATAAGCTTCTTTCATTTAATTTATTGTACACTTCATCATTTACAGGTTCCAACCATTCGTTTTCTGTTTCGACACCGTCAATTTCTACGGCCAAATGAGAAAACCAGCTGTCAGGTGCGGCGCCATGCCAGTGTTTTACATTTGCAGGGATATTTATTACATCCCCCGGTTTCATTTCAACGGGTTCTTTTCCCCATTCTTGATAATATCCTCTGCCGCCTATTGCAATCAGCATTTGTCCGCCGCCCGAGCTTGCTTTATGTATATGCCAATTATTTCTGCATTTTGGCTCAAACGTTACGTTATAAATTTTTACCTGCGAAGTTGAAACGGGGGAAATATAACTTTGTCCGATAAAATATTTAGCATAAGCACTGTTTGGTTCACCAATAGGAAACATAATCGTTTTTGCGTATTTGTCTTTTTCCGTTAGAGCTTGAGATGGTTCATTCCATATTTCTTTAGCCAAATTGAATGTTGCCCAAGCCTTAGGCCAGCCTGCATAAAATGCCGTATGAGTTATTACCGCCGCAATTTCTTCTTTTGTAACACCGTTATTTTTGGCATTTTGAAGATGATGCTTCATGGAATTATCCGTTATACCTTGCGACATTAAGGCTGCAACGGTTATAACACATCTTGTTTTTATCGAAATATCATGATTATTCCAATTTTCACCGAATAAAACGTCATCGTTAAAATGTGCAAATTCGGGCGCAAAGTTTCCTAAAATATCTCTGCCTGCCGTTTGTACGATTTTATTTGTCATAGATTTATTTTCTCCTTTGTCTTTACTTATTGCAAAACAGCCGCTTTGAGCCGAAAGTAACATTATTAAAGTTAAAAGCAATATTTTTTTCATTACTAATCCCTTTTTATAAACACATTTCAAGTATTTTTTCTATATCATCGGGAGTTAAATCTTTATATCCATGCATAATCTCCCCAAAACAACAATGGCGGGACATTTCTTTAAAATGAGTTTTATCAATATTTAAGTCGGTAAGTGTCGGCTTTAATCCTAAATCTTCAAACAGGAATTTTTTAAATGCTTCTATCGCATCTTTTGCACTTGAATTTTTATCAAGCCCAAATACGTTTACGCCGAATTTTTTAATATCGCCTTCGGTTGTATCGTCTAAAATATATTCCAACCAACGAGGCATAAGAATCGCCAAACCATGTCCATGGGTAATATCGTAATATGCGGATAATTCATGTTCTATCATATGGTTTGTCGGAGCTTGCGCCCTTCCTGCAATTAAAAATCCGTTCAAAGCCCAGCTTGCAGCCCACATCAAGTTTGCTCTCGCATTATAATTATCGGGCTCTTTTATTGCAACAGGTGCGTATTTTACAACCGTTTTTAACACCGATTCCATTACCATATCAAGCATATCCATTTTAGGTGATTTTACAAAATAGCAAATATCCAGAATATGAGCAATGATATCCGCACTTCCCGCTGCCGTTTGATATTTTGAGACGGTGAATGTATTTTCAGGGTTTAAAAACGAAATTTTCGGCTGCAATAGAGGATGAACAAGCCCTAATTTTTCATTTGTTTCCATATTTGAAATAACTCCGCCGCAATCCATTTCCGAACCTGTTGCAGCCAGAGTTAAAACGGTAAAAATCGGAAGAGCATTCGTAACTTTTTCTTTTCCGCAGACTAAATCCCAAACATCACCGTTATAATAATACCCTGCAGCCATTGCCTTTGTAGCATCTATCGTTGAACCGCCGCCAACAGCAAGCAAAACTTCAATATTGTTTTCTCTTGCGAATTGAACACCTTTATTGACCGTTGTATGTTTCGGGTTTGGCTCAATTCCGCCAAATTCAAAAACTTCAATGCCCGATGACTTTAAAATATTTGTTATCTTATCAAAAAGACCGATTTTTTTAATTGAACCTCCGCCATAATTGAGCATAACTTTTGTGCCGTACTTTTTTAATTCATTCGGCAGATTTTCAAGTTGGTTTTTACCAAAATATACTTTTGTCGTGTTTTCAAAAACAAAATCATTAATCATATCATTCTCCTTTTATTTTGTATATATCTACGGGGTATCAAACGTTGTTTCTTCCTGCTTCTTGATTATGTTTGCACTAAGTAGTTTTTTAATAAAACTTTTAATTGTAATTCACAAAATTTTTCCGCCCGATTTTTCGGGTTAAATTCGCCGTCAGACATGCACCAAATCGTCATCATACCGTATAATTGAGAAATTATAACATACGATAATAATTCAACGGGCGTATCTTCTTTTAATTCTTTATTTTGAATGGCGGAATTTAAAATATTTTTCAGCATTGTAAAATCATACTGCCATTTTTTATTGTCGTAATTTTCGGGCGCCTTAGAAGGATCCGTTACCCCTTTAATCCATACTCTTGCCAAATTTATGCCGTATCTTTGAACTTCTTTCATAAATTCAACAAAATAATAAGTCAACCTCTCGATTATATCTTTGTTTGTCATTTGCTTCATTTGTTCTTCAATGCGGGCAAAAAACGGTCTGCATATTTCAAAAATAATATCTTCTTTATGCTTAAAATATGTATAAAAAGTTCCTTTTGCGACATTACAATAATTTGTAATATCATCAATACTCAAATCGTCAAATTCGTTTTTATTCAACAATTTATATGCAGCATCTAAAATTTTTTGACGGGTTTTTAGAGCATTTTCCTGTCTTTTCGTCATTATTTCCGTTCAAATTTAACACCTTACAAAACTATTATATAAAATTTGAACAATAAGTCAATGAATTTAGTTCAACAAATTAAGTTTACTTTACTCTAAAATCCAAATTTTATTTTTGCACCGAATCTTGCAAAAATTTTATGATATTTTTTAATCGACAAATGCCGGACCTTATATTGTCGCCGGTATAACAAGAATTAAGATATACAAAAGAAATAAAATTCTAATAGGCACATCTTTTTCAATAAAGCGCATAGGGTCATCATCGGTTTTGTCTGAATTAACAAGAAAAAGAAGTCTTAAAATCACCGGTACAAAAGGTATTGTCGTAATGTACAAATATTCGCACCCTGCTCTTTGAATTGTTGTTTTATCAAGTACGTAAGTTATGTAAAACGAAACCGACAAAACCGCATTAAATAATATAAATTGGTTAACCATATTTTCGTTAAAATCTTTTATCGACTCACGATATAAATTTTTATCCTTCACATATTTAAGTTCAAGTTTTCTTTTTGAAAAAGTAAAAAACATCGACACGAACATTGTCATTAATATAATTAAAGGTGAGGGCAAAACACCGATTGCAAAACACCCCGATATAATTCTTAAAATAAATCCCAGCGCAATACAAAAGACATCAACAATTGCAATTTTTTTAAAATACGCCGAATACAATATATTTAACACCAAATAGGATAATATACACAAAAAAGAAGGAATGTTTAAAAACAAAACAAGAGAAAAACTGAGAATCAGCAAAATTAAAAAAGATAATATTGCCGTTTTTTTGGTAATTCTTCCCGAAGCTATTGCTCTTTTTGATTTTGTAGGGTGTAATTTATCTTTTTCAATATCAAATAAATCGTTTAAAATATATACGGCAGAAGAAATAAAACAAAAAGAGAGAAAAATAATCAAACAATTAGGATAAAGTTCAAATTTCAAAAACTGCATTGAAAGTAAAACGGGAACAAACACCACACAATTTTTTATGTAGTGTTTTATCTTCATCATACTAATTATATCTTTAATCATATTCATACAATGTTAAGGCTTATAGTAACAAATTTTACAAAAACTTCAATACAAAATAAGTATGAAATTAAATCTTTATAGAAATTCCGCCCGTAAAAACGGGCGGATTGCAAAAAATTATGACTGTCGGTTACGTTTCATAGCCGCTATATCAAACGTGGTTTCATTTATTTCACGACTCAATTGAGAGCTTCTATTGTAATATTCCTGTTCAACCATTGTTCTTTGGTAACGTTCTCTTGAAGCTTGTCTTTTTAATTGTTCGCCCTTTTGTTTTGCTTTTGCGGCGATTTCTTCATGTTTATTTATATCTTTTTCGATTATTTCGCTTCTTTTTTCTTCAATTTCTTTTGAAATCCTTAAATCGGATATCATGCCGGTCAATTTATCTTTATCGCTTTCCGTTTGAACGGATTCCATTGAAGGTTCTTTCGGCATATCTTTATATTTTACGATATACCCATGGTTATCTTTAATTTTTCTTGTAATTCTCTCGTCAGGATCGGCATAATAAACGCTCATATCGGCATGGCTTCCTCTTTCAACCCATTGTTCGTCATACCCTTTATTTCCTCTTACAACGGTTTGGGCTTCCGAGTGTTTGATATTTTCCGGTTTAATTTTAATTAAAACATTTGAAGCAAAAGCTCCGCCCGTTCTGTGGTACTTAATTGTTTCACCTTTGAAAGCAATTGAAGCAAGCATATTATTTCTGAGCGCATCACCCTTCATTAAGCTTTTATCGTTTCTTACCGAATCGGAAGCATTTGAATTTGTTTTGTTTAAATCGGATGAATTAGCAGCCTTTATGGCGTTCATTACCGATAGTCCCTGTATATTATTTGTTATCATTTAAAATTCTCCTTAATTATTTATACTGCTTTTATTAATAACGATATGCAAGATCTTTGCGCTGCCAGCCATGGTAAGGGCTTGTGTAGTAGCTTTCCGAGGCTTCCTGATGAACAACTTTTTCTTCACGTTCTTTGTCCGTTAAAAGATTTTCTTCTTTTGGAACAAAATCTTCTCCCGTTACTTCTTTATACCTTGCATAAGCAGCATCTAATTTTTCGCTTAATTGAGAAATATGTTCCTGTTTGTCTTCCAATTCCGCTCTTTTTGCTTTAGCTTTTTCTTTTGCGACAGCTGATTTTTTAAGTTCCTTTTCGCCTCTTTCTTCGAGAGATTGTTCTCTTTCGTATTGAGCATTCCTGTTTGCTTCTCTTGCTTTGTGCTTTGCTTCTTCGATATCTTGAGTTACTTTTAAATCATCAAGCATTTGAGAGAGTCTTTCTACGTCTTTTACTTCTCTCATATCTTCAACCAACGGTTCTTTTGGTAATGGTTTATATTTAACGATATAAGCGTGGTTTTTTCTGATATCTTTTGTTATTCTTTCGTTAGGGTCAGCATAATAAACGCTTACGCTTGCGCTTCCTTCCCATTGATCATTATAACCTTTTTCGCCTTTTTCAACGGTTTGCCCGATTGAATGTTCGATATCTTTTTCATCTATTTCAACATCGCTGAATTCTTTTCCGTACATATATACGCTGTGGTCAAGGCGAAAGTCCCGATTTTGTTTAACAAATTGCTTTGTCTGACCCGTAAAAGAAATGTTTGCAAGAGCGTTATTTCTTATTGCATCGCTTTTTAATAAAGAAGTGTCATTTCTTTTTGCAAGTGAATTTTGCGAGTTTGAATTTTGTTGTTTTTGTGATAAGCCGTTAGCGGAATTTAACTGTGACAATCCCGCAATGTTTTGAATAGGCATAAAATTCCTCCTTTTAATATGCGTATTTTTTTAAATATGGCAGCAAAAATAAATATGTGTTTTAACCGAAATTTTAAATTTCTATTTAAAATTCCTGCCATATTCTCTCTCATCTCTATTGTTTTCCCGATTTTTCGGAAAAACGGCATAAACTATTCTTGTCAGTTGTTGTTAATTGTATTTTGCCAAATAATAAAATATGCATGCACATTATACCGAAAAAACACCTGTATCAATTTAAAAGTTAAGTTTTCTTTACACTTTTTATTGATGAATGCAGGATGATTCGCAATGTTTTAATTTTTTCCCGCTCGGAAATTGAAGGCTTTCCGCTCCGCCGTTCAATCATGCTTCATAATTCAGCTTTGCGTTATAATTAATTCAAGTTATACGGAGTACGTTTACATCTTTTTAAAATGAGAAACTTTTTTGGACATGGATATTTTTATGAACAAAATTAATAAAATATTTGAATTTATCGGAAAACATATGGCAATAACGGTGCTTGCAACAGCCTCATTTTCATTATTCTTTTCAAACGGCTTTTTGTGGATAAAAACTTCATATATAAACTACTTACTAATGCTTATTATGTTTGGAATGGGATTAACTCTTAAATCGGACGATTTTATTTTAGTTTTTTCTCACCCGAAAGAAATTATTTTCGGAACGATTTCCCAATATACGTTAATGCCGTTTTTAGCTTTAGGTTTAAGTTATTTGTTTCATTTGGATTCGGCATTAACGGCAGGAGTAATTCTAGTCGGAACATGCCCCGGAGGAACGGCAAGTAACGTTATTACTTATTTATCAAAAGGGGATGTTGCGCTATCCGTTTGTATGACAAGCGTTAATACATTATTGTCACCCGTTTTAACACCGATAATCACCTGTTTAATGTTGAAAGCTACGGTTGAAACAAGTGTATTAACAATGTTTACGGGAATAATCAACGTTATATTGGTACCTATTATACTCGGAGTTATTGTAAACAAGTTCTTCTTTGGTTTTGCAAAAAAGATTACAAAAGTATTACCCGGAATTTCGGTTGTTGCAATAAGTTTAATTATAGCCTCCGTTGTATCACACAATTCGGAAAAGATTTTATCCGCAGGAGCAATAATTTTTTTAATAGTCATTCTTCATAATATATCAGGCTATATATTCGGTTTTTGTATCGGCAGGCTTTTAAAATTAAACAATGCAAAAACAAAAGCGTTTTCAATAGAAATAGGCATGCAAAATTCAGGACTTGCCGCAAGCCTTGCAAACGCAACTTTCCCCGCTACTCCCGAAGCGGCAGTGCCGGGGGCAATATTTTCCGTATGGCATAATATATCGGGGGCAATACTTGCCGCAATATACAGACGTTGGGATAATGACAATAAAAGCAATTGTCCGAACAAATAAATTTATTTTTTTAAAACTTCGAATGTAAAACACCGAACATTGGCGCTTTATCACAAAATCCCCGATATGTAACAACTCCCAAAACACGCATAAATAAAGGACGGAAGTCAATTTTGTTTAAATGTCACCCTGAACTTTTTTCAGGGTCTTACCATTTGATGAATACTAAAATAAGTTCGGCATGGTATCTTCTTTTGCGTTTTAATTTTCAAAACAAAAAAGGAGGTTTTATGGCAAGAAAAAAAATAAAGCAATTATCAAATTTGACAACAGAAATTATTCAAAAGAGGAAACGGTTTTTCTATACCAATAGTTTTGAAAATTTTATAAAAATACCGATAAACGGTTAAAATCGTCAAAATGCGGATTAGCACTGCATAGGCCGCTAAAAAAGAGCCTTTTTAGGCTCTTTTGTAAAAAATGGACTTTCGGGGACAAAACTCACACTTTCCGTAAAAGAACACTTGAAAAGGATAAGTTTAACACCCGGTTTGACTCTTTCGGGCAACTTAACATCTAAATTATCGTTTTAATGTACACATTTTTTACTAAAAATTCTGTCAATTCCTGTACAAAATTTTTAACAGATTATATAAACTCTCTAAATGAATTTTGCAGTTTAATTCCGTTTTTTAGCGTTTTAATCCAAGTTTTTAGTTCGTCATTTGATGAAATGTATTCTTTATAAATTGATTGGCTTTCAAGTTCTAAGTTTTCAAGCTCTTTTATTAATGCTTTAACTTGTTTTCTTGAGAAATTAAATTCAGTGCTTTTATATAGAGAATCCTTCCTAAAGCCTCGATAATATCAATGTTTTTATTCCGTTTGTTATGATATCCTCTATAAGTTTGCAGTATATTATCATCTAATTCTACCTCGTGTTCATTTAAACAAAGTGTCATTAGCAGGTTAGATTTTATGCTTACAAAACTTTCAACAATATGCTCATTATTAGGGTATTTATTTAGTAAAATTACAACTTCATTTTCATACAATTTAAGAATTTTATCATTTTTATCTATATTATTATCTGCATTTATACATTCATTTATTCTTAAAGAAAAAAATTGCATGGCTTAAAAATACATCATATTTAGCTAATTTTTCAAATTGGCATTTCTTAAAACTTTCGTTGATTCTTCTATATTCTGCACTTTCTCTTAATGCAAGTAATTCACTTTTCTTAATATACATAGACCTGCTCCTTCCTTGAATTGTCCAAATTTTTCGCTATTTCCGGATATTCTACACAAAATTCACATAATTTCTTTGCAAGATGTTTTATTTTAATTGTAAGAAAATGACTTTTAAAACTATATTGATTCTAAAATTAGCAACGATTTTTGCGTTATCCGATACAAATTGTGGCGTCTGATAATTTAAAGGAACAAGTGCCGTTGATTTTGTTTCACTGTTCCTTAACTTATCCTTTAGTTCAGGTTCTAAACTTGAATCCGCCATTAACCTGAACCTCTCTTGAAATATATTTACTTTCAGGTTTGTTTAATTCCAAACGAAGTGAACGAGTTGAAGTTAAACCTTTAGCTTCCGCAATATCCTTTATTCCTACCCCTGAAACTCAAACACAAAGCCTACTTCCAAAAATAAGCACACTATCCGTTCAAACCAAAACGGACATAAAAATACACCTAAACTGCTCAAAAAATAATACTAAGTTTAGACTTTTAATTTTTGGGATAAAAAAATATGCCGCAACTCGGAATCGAACCAAGGACACAGGGATTTTCAGTCCCTTGCTCTACCAACTGAGCTATTGCGGCATATATTATTAAATTTTCAATTCTGTTTGCAATTGCGCTCAGTCGATTATTTTGATTGTTGGTTTCGTATACTCAACCAAGGCTATTGCAAAAGGCTTTTAAGTAAAACCTCTTAACCATAATACCAATTAAAACCACAAAGTCAAGAAAAATACTTCAAGGTTCCAAAAGAACTTTTGTTGCTTCTCCCAAAGCGTGCATTTCTATTGCTTTTTTGGCATATTTTAAGGGCATTGTTTTTGTTATTAATTTTTCAACATCAACTTTACCTTCTTCAATTAATTTTAATGCTTCCCTAAAGTATTTTGGCGTGTGGTGAAAAACGCTTATGATATTAACTTCGTCATAATGTAATCTTTTTGTATCAATATTAATGCTTGTTTTGGAAGCGCATCCGCCAAATAAATGTACAACTCCGCCACGTCTTACGAGTTTAAACATGCTCTCCCAAATTTCAGGCAATCCGACGCACTCTATTGCAACATCCAAGCCCCTTTTGTCTTCCGTCATGGATAAAATCATATCAGTCGGGTCGGAAAATTTTTTAAGGTCAATTACTTCGTCAACATGCGCAAATTCTTTAGCAAGTCTTAACTTTAAAGGGTTTCTTCCCATGGCGATTACTTTTGCGCCTTTTAATTTTGCCAAAGCACAAAACATAAGCCCGATGGGACCTATTCCTATAACACCCACCGTATCGCCTTTATTTATAGGGGTTCTGTCTATTCCATGACAAACATTTGCCAAAGGCTCCGAAAAAGCCGCCAATTTGTAGGGCAGACTATCCGGTATTTTAATAAGGTTTTTTTCGACAATTCTTTTTGGAATTGCTATGTATTGAGCGTAAGCTCCGTTTAAAAGTTCTAAATTTTCACACAAATTTTCTTGCCCTTTTTTGCAGAAAAAACATTCTCCGCATGGGGCGGAATTTGCGGCAACTACTCTGTCACCTATTTTGAAGCCTTCCGTATTTTCGCCTAATTTGACAATTTCGCCCGAAAATTCATGTCCGAAACCCGACGGTACTTTTTTTATTAAAACGGGATGTCCTCTTTTATATGTTTTAACGTCCGTTCCGCAGGTAAGGGCGGCTTTAACCTTAACTAAAACTTCCCCCTCGTCTAATTCGGGGACATTTACTTCTTCAAATCTTATATCTTTTGGAGCATAGTATCTTATCGCTTTCATTTTCATAATTTTATATACCCCTTTAAAATTTTGCCTTCTTTAGTATCTTTTATTGCTTTTTCTATTTCATACAGATTATAATTCGTACTGAAATTTTTTGTTTTAACAAGACCCGTTTCAAGCAGTTTTTTTGACATTAAAAGGTCGTTAGGGCTTGGAGAGTAGCTCCCCATAACCGTTAGTTCGTTGTAATAAATTTCATTATTCAAATACCCGTCCTTATCGTTTGAAATTGAAGAAAAAACAATTATAACGGCTCCTTTTTGTGCAAATTTATAAACATCATAAAGTGCTTTATAACTCCCCGATGTCATAAAAATCAAGTCATACTTTAAATTTTCGTTAAAATCTATGTTGAAATTTTCTTTTGCAAAGTTTTGTCTTTCATAATTTATATCAAAACCAAAAGTGTTAACTTTGAAGGCCTTTAGTGCCTGAGCCGTTAAAAGTCCGATTGAACCCAGCCCGATTACAAGCGCATTAAAAATAGAATTATCATGTTCAAAATCAACGCAGGCTCTTCTTATTGCACGAATACAGCAAGATAACGGTTCCAAAAACGAAAATTCTTCTTCCGTCAGATTATCGGGCTTTTTAAAAACGGTGTATTTAAGATGATTTTCATTAATATAAATATATTCTCCAAACCCTGCGGGATAAATATTAGAACTTTTAAACGTTTCACACATTGAATGATGTCCCAAAAGACACATTTTACATTTAAAACAGGGGTAATGATGTCCCATGGCGATTTTATCACCCTTTTTAAAAGGAATTTTTTCGCCGTTTCCTATGATATTAACGTTAATATCTTCAATAATCCCCGTTATTTCATGACCTAAAACTATTTTATTTTCGTTTTCTTTTGTTGCATGGTTAATTTTAACAATGTCCGAACCACAAAGACCGCAGCCCGTAATTTTAACGACTGCGCCTTTTTTGTCATGAGTTAATTCGGGTTTGTCTTTTTCCGTAATTTGAATTTTGCCGTCTTTTAATATTGCTGATTTCATAATTTATTTTGTCATCGGGCGTACATGAATCGTGTTATGTTGAAATTTTGCCCAAAGCGACCCTCCGCCTGCCTGTTTTATGTATGGTGTCGTTTGTTTTTGAAAACATGCTACAAAAGTCAATAAAAGCAAAATTCCAAATAAAAGACACATTAAATACTCGATAAAAACCTGCGCTTTTTTCATGGTAAAATTATACTACAAAATGGACAAAAAAATTAGCGAAGAAATAATCAAATGCTCAAGATGCGGATTATGTATGGATGTTTGCCCGATATACCATGCAAAAGGAACGGAAACCGCACTTTTAAGGGGTAAATTTTTGCAGTTATTGGGTCTTATCAGAGGTGATTTAAAATGGAGTAAAAAAATTGCCTACAATCTTGATTTATGCCTTGCATGCGGAAAATGCAAAAAAGCCTGTCCTTCGGGGATTGACGCCGTTTATATTTTTTCTTTTATTAAAAATAAGTATCAAACCCCCTTTGAAAGATTTTTTTATTCGGCACCGTTGTTTAAGTTTAAACTTTTTTGGCTGAAAATTTTATATTTATTAAAATATTTTCCAAAAAACATAAAAAGAAAAAAAATTAAATCAAATAAAGGCGAAGTTCATTTCAAAGGGTGTGCTTCAAAATCAATAAATGTCCATGGCTTTAATTTTGATAATGTCGGAAAATTTTCCTGCTGTGCTCTTCCTTATTACCTTAAAGGGCGTTTTGATTTATATGAAAAATACAAAAAAAGAAATATAAAACTCATTAAAGAGGCAAAAAAAGTAATATTTGATTGCGCTACCTGTTATGATACGGTTTTAAATTATGAGGGGCTTGAATCCGAACAAAAGGATAAACTCGTTTATTTTACGGATTATTATAAAAGTAAAAATTTATCCTTGAAAGACCCCCTAAAGGTTACTTTTCATAAACCTTGTCATTTGAACGGTAAAGTATTTTCGGACATTTTGGAAATTTTAAAAAGTATAAAAAATCTTGAATTTGTCGATTACGAAGAAATGGATGAGTGCTGCGGATTTAGCGGAGATTTTTTCACCCGTCACATAAAAACATCTTCAATTTTATCTGAAACAAAAATTAAAAATATCTCAAAAACAAAAGCGGATATTGTTCTTACAACTTGCCCCACCTGTCTTTGGAGCTTAAAATACGGGATTAAATTGCTTAATACGAATTTAAAAGCCTGCGATTTAGCCGAATTTTTAGATGTATTTTGTGAAATTAAAGATTAAAATAGGCGTGCAGAATTTCTTTAATCGAGTTAAAATTATGAATTGAAAATACGACTAAAATGGAAACTATAAGCCCCGTTATTGTTTTTAACAAATCTTTTAAAACATGTTTATAAACTTTCTTTTGAGTTTCAAAACGCAATCGGTTGTACATTGCAATTTCTCTTCCCGCAAGTAAGCCGATAAATACCCACGTTGTAGACATCGGGATATTGTTTACAAACATAAAATAAACAAGAATTAAACCGTATATAATATCTATTATCGTGGCGGAACGTATATCTTGCGTATTGGTTTTAAGTTTAATAATTCCCGCAAGATTCCCGCCCCTTCCGTAACAAACGATATACAAAAGCGTACAAAACGCAAGAAGGCTTATTATCATCGGGAAAAACTCCATTTTTCTCGGCATATAAACGTATAAAACCGCACCGTCCTGTAAAAGCCAAGCGCAGAGTAAAAATGCCGTAGATATCCATTTTGCGATAATCCATTTTTTTGAATAAGGTTTATTTTTTGTGTATAAAAAATATTTTTCGATTTTTCTTGAAATTAACATATAAACAATAAAACCGACGATAAGCGCAACGGTATATCCGAAGGCGGATTTTGCAACCATCATTCCGATAACCGTACTCGAAGAAAATGTGCTTACGATTAAAAAGCTCGTAGCACAAGGAATTCCGCATTTTGTTAAACAAATTAAAACTATCGGCGGTAAAATATGCCACCAATAAAATTTATCGGGATACGGCACTCTGTCAAGCCTTCCGAATGCCATATCGCCATTGTTTACAAACCGGCCTATAATAAAAGTTAAGCAAATAACAAAGCATACATAAAGCCATATCTGCCATAAGGGACGATGTTTCGTATTAATCAAAAAGGTCCCCATAGTTTGAATGCAATCGTTTGAAACGCAAGCAAACAGGGATAAAAGAAACCCCGTTATCATAAGGATATCATTGGGTGTGAAAGATGTTAAAAACATAATATATTATTGAACATGCTAGCAAAAACAAAATTCCATGCAATGTTTTTTCTGGTCTATGTGTTGTAGTTTGGTTTGAAATTATTAAAAGGTGTGTTAATATTATTTTAAAAATGTACTATATATAGAGAAGAAGCATAGGATGAAATTTTTTTCATTATTCAAAAAACCAAAAAAAGAAGATATGTTTGACATTTTTCCCGACGGAATATTGATTGTGTCAATGGACGGTAAAATACTTGATGCTAATTTAAAAGCGCAGGTTATTTTTGAAACGTCAAAAGTTGAACTTATAGGAGCTTTTTTCTCGCATTATATACAAGGCGGTTCGGTCTTACTTAATAAATTGGTAGGGCAGGAAACCTCCGTTATGACAAAAGTTTTAAATATTCCCGCAGAAGAAGATAAATTTGTTGAAGTTGCCGCTTCAAAAGGCGAAGAAGACAAAGTTTACGTTTCCGTTAAAGACGTAACTCAGAATTATAAAGTTCAAAGTATGGTAAACGGCGAATATGAAATCGCCAAAAAAATAATTGATGAAAAAAATTCGTATTTAAAATCAATTTCTTTTGAACTTTTTTCCGTTTTAAATTCCGTCGTAAACTTTTCAAAGGCACTTGAAGGCGGTGTGGGCGGAAAATTAAACGATAAACAAAATAAATACGTGACAATAATAAACAGGAATTCAAATGAACTTTATTATGACTTAAAACGCTTATTTCAATATTTTGAGCTTGAATCGGAATTATATTCTTATGAATATAAGAGGTTTGATTTGGGTGATTTAATGACAAGCGTTGCAAGAAGTTATGAAATACTTTTTGCGAAAAAGAAAATTAATTTTTCATACGACCTTTCGACCTTTTTAACAAGAAGCTGCAACAGCGATTCTAATGCCGTTGAAACTTTTGTAAAAGCTCTTTTGGAATTATCCTTAAAATATACCGACATAGGCTCAATTTCAATGAATGTCGGTAATCCTCCTTTGGAATTTTTAGAATCCAAGGGGTTTAATGTTGAAGATGAAAACATTAAAAAACAATATGCAATGTTTGAAATAAAAGATACGGGTTTTGTTATTCCCGACGATGTTTTGGAGAGAATTTTCGACTTTTATTATTTGAATGAAAACATGACCAAAAAATTAATAAGTGCAAAAATGACAATAGCACTTGTTTATAAATTTGTAAAAGATTTAAAAGGTGATATGTGGGTTTATTCAAATTCAAACCAAGGCACTCTTTATTGCATTTTGCTTCCTATGGATAAAGCATAAAATATGGGCGAAGTCATTGTATCAAACCTGCATAAATCTTTTGACAAAAAAGAGATTTTATCGGGTATAGATTTAGCGGTTGAAGATAAAAGCTTTTGTGTTTTATTGGGTCCTTCCGGCTGTGGAAAATCAACGCTTTTAAGGCTTATTGCGGGTCTTGAAAAGCCTGATATCGGAGAAATTTTTATTGACGGCAAAAAAATGAACGATATCCCTCCAAAAGACAGAGAAATTGCCTTTGTTTTTCAAAGCTATGCTCTGTATCCGCATTTAAGCGTTTTTGACAATATGGCTTTTCCTTTAAAAATAAGAGGGGTTGATAAAAAAAATATCGAAAAAAAAGTTTTTGAAAAAGCTGAAATGCTCGGACTTTTGGACCTTTTAAAAAGAAAGCCCAAAGAATTATCGGGCGGACAAAGGCAAAGAGTTGCGCTCGGCAGGGCAATCGTAAGAGAGGCAAAAGTGTTTCTTATGGATGAGCCTTTATCCAATTTGGATGCTAAATTAAGAGCAAATATGAGGGTTGAAATTAAAAAACTTCACAAAGAGCTTAATTCAACATTTATTTATGTTACCCATGATCAAACGGAAGCTCTTACCATGGGAGATTTTGTCGTTATTTTAAACGAAGGTAAAATTTTTCAAAAAGATACACCCGATAATGTCTTTAAACGCCCGAAAAATACGTTTGTCGCTTCTTTTTCGGGAACTTATCCCATGAATTTAATCGAAGGGAATGTTTATGAAAACAGGGTTAATATATCAGGCGTTTTGGACTTCTTTGCAAACATTGGTTTATCTCCGAGAAAGAAGATAATAGCGGGTATTCGTCCCGAAAACATAAAATTATCGTATACGGGTAATTCTGATGATTATATAAAACAAAAATTCCAAATAACATTTATTGAAAATACGGGAGCAATAAGAGTTTTACATATTAAAAATAACGATATCGAATTAAAGGCGATTGTCGGTTCAAACGACGACATTGAAGAATATTCGGATTTTTACATAAATAAAAACGATTTTATTTTCTTCGATGCGGATACAAAAGAGTTAATTTAATCCGCTTTAGGTTTTTGTTCAATCCAAACGTAACTTTGTTCGATAGCGCTTATAAAAGGATTGTATTGAAAATTTTTTTCCAAAAAAGGATTTTTTGCTCTTTTGTTTATTTTTTCCGTTTTGTATTCTAATATTTTAAAGTATTTTTTTATGTTCATAATATTATATTTTTAAATGTCGGAATTTAAAAAATAACCCCCCTGAGTTTTATTTTTTTGCAAAAAAATTCACCAAAATATCATACAAATTTAAAAAATTCTTTAGTTTTGTAAAAATTCGTACATATAATATACTTGCACTAAAAGTTTTGTTAATGCTAGTATATTACTGTTATATACACGATAAGAAACTGATTTAATGGTGAAAATATGAAAAAAATTATAATTTCCGTAAGTATCGTCGCACTTTTACTTGTATGCATATTATTCAGATTTATGGCGACAAAACATTCAGAAAACGAACAAGCGCAAGCAATTCAGGCAAGTTCAATACCGTCTGTTGATATTTCGACTCCGAAAGAACTTGATGTTTCAAGCACGATTGAAGCTCCCGGGCGTGTTAATGCCGTAACTTCATCCGATGTTATAGCAAGAGTTCAGGGAATGATATTAAAACAACATTATAATGACGGTGATTACGTTAAGAAAGGTCAATTGCTTTTTACAATCGACCCTCAGGAATTTCAAATCGCCGTTGAAAAAGCAAAAGCAAATTTAGAAAGTGCCAAAGCAGCTCAATATCAGGCGCAGAAGGATTTTGAAAGAGCCGAAGAACTCGTTAAGAACGACTATGTTTCAAAATCTGCATACGATCAGGCGCTTGCGGCAAAAAACTCGGCAAATGCCGCTGTTCGCTCCGCAAATGCCGCATTGAGCGATGCTAACAGACTTTTATCATATACAAGAGTGACGGCGCCTATTCAAGGGAAAATAAGCAAGCCCGAAGTTACCGTCGGGAATTATTTGTCCTCTCCAAACACTAAATTAACGACAATCGTAAGCGTTGATCCTATTTATGTTCAGTATTCGCTTGATTCTGCGGTATACCTTAAATTAAAAAACGATGAAATTTTACCCGATGAAAAAAATAAAAAAATCAAAGTCGAAGTAAAATTGCCTGACGGTACAATGTATGATAAAACGGGTAATTTGGATTTCCTCGATAATAGAATTTCGGAAACGACAGGTTCAATTAATTTAAGAGCAACTTTCCCAAATCCTGACGGTACTTTGATTCCCGGAGATTTTGTCGGAGTTAAAGTATATTCCAATAAAACCGCAAAATATTTGGGAGTTCCGCAAGCTGCCGTCTTGCAGGATACTGAGGGAAGATATCTGTATATAATAGATGAAAACAATGTTGCTCATAAAAGAAAAATTGAAACTGACGGGCAGCAAGGAGATTTTTGGTTAATAAAATCAGGAATTGAAAAAGATGAACAATTCGCATCGTCCGGTATTATAAAAGTTCGTGACGGTGCAAAAGTTAATATTATATCCAAAACCGATAACGAACAAAATTTAGCGGATAATTCTTCTAAGGAATAGTACCGCAGCAGATTATATAAACCGACAAAAAGGACTAATTTAATGTTTGCCAAATTTTTTATAGAAAGACCCAGATTTTCAATTGTGCTTGCCATAATTATTATGCTTGTAGGGCTTATTTGTTTGAGAATTCTACCTTTGGAAGAATATCCGGACATTACGCCTCCGCAGGTTGTAGTTTCCGCAACATATACGGGTGCAAGCTCCGAAGTCGTTGAATCTACGGTAGCGCAGCCGATTGAAGCGCAAGTAAACGGTGTAGAAGATATGATTTATATGTCCTCATCTTCTCAAAACGGTTCATACAGATTGAACGTATTCTTTAAAACGGGGACCGACCCGGATATGGCTCTTGTCAATGTTCAAAACAGGGTTTCTCTTGCAACTCCGAGGCTGCCTTCCGATGTTCAAAGATACGGTTTAACCACAAAAAGATCGACTCAAGGCGCAGGACTTGTAATGTATGCGGTTTATTCGCCCGATAAATCTATGGATAAAGTTGAAACGTCAAACTATGCTTCAATTTATTTGAAAGATGAACTTGCAAGGGTTGAAGGCGTAGGTCAGGTTGATGTATACGGCGCAAGAGATTATTCGATAAGAATTTGGATGGATGCCAATAAAATGGCGGCGTTAAACGTTTCACCCTTAGAAATTCAAAATGCAATTCAAGGACAAAATACCCAGATTGCCGCAGGTGACATCGGTGCAGAACCTTTATTAAATAAACATCAAATAAAAATTAATCTTAAAACAACCGGAAGATTAACAACCCCTGAGCAATTCGGAAATATCGTCGTAAGATCTAATACCGACGGCTCTTCAATCAGAATTAAAGATGTTGCGAGAGTTGAACTTGCAGGCGAAAGTTATGCAAGTTTGGGACGTATGAACGGGGATGAAATTGCGGTAATTTCCGTTATGCAATTATCTGATGCAAATGCAATTCAGGTTGCAAGAGATTGTAATAAAAAAATGGAAGAACTTTCAAAAGGATTTCCGAGCGGCATAACATATTCTATTATGCGTGATACGACGGAAACCATTAAAGAATCTTTGACTGAAGTTGTTAAAGCGATTTTTCTTGCCGTATTATTGGTTGTTATTGTCGTTTATATGTTTTTGGGCGACTGGAGAGCAGCAATTGTTCCGTTCGTTTCAATCCCCGTTTCGTTATTGGGTACGTTATCCATATTTGAGGTGCTGGGCTTTTCAATCAATACATTAACTTTATTCGGGTTTGTTCTTGCCGTAGGTACGGTAGTAGACGACAGTATCGTTGTTGTTGAAAACGTCCAAAGGCATATCGAAATGGGCAAATCTCCAAAAGAAGCAACCATAATTTCAATGCAGGAAATAACGGGCGCCGTTGTTGCAACTTCGCTTGTACTTATGGCGGTATTTGTTCCCTGTTGTTTTATAGGCGGTATTTCAGGAAAAATGTATCAGCAGTTTGCAGTTACGATTGCGGCTTCAATCGGCTTTTCGGTTGTCGTAGCTCTCACTTTGGCACCTGCATTATGTGCCACTATTTTAAGATCTAAAGAAGAAATGCCAAAAAGAACGTTTTATGAAAAGTTTAGAGAATTACACAGAGAATATTGGGCGCACAGGCACCCTAAAACAAAAAGAGCAAAAATCAGAGCGTGGGGCGAATATTTTGCGACTGCATGGGAGATTTGCATAAAAAAATATAACAGGTTTTTTGACAGAGTTAAAAAATTCTACTTAATCGGTTCCGATTTCTTTATAAAAAGTGCAATGGGCTCTATGGTTGCATATCTTGCAATTTTGGTTTCACTGTTCGGCTTATTTAAGTTAATTCCGACGGGTTTCTTGCCCGAAGCGGATATGGGGGTTATTTTAACCAATATTATTCTCCCTGACGGAACTTCTCTTGCAAGAACATCGGAACTTTCCTTAAAAATGGAAAAAGAATTTCAACAATTGCCGGGGATAAAACAAATAGGTTCGATTATCGGTATGAACGGTGATAACACCGCATTAATCTTTACCGTATTTAAATCCTTTGAAGAAAGAAAGCAGCCTTCTTTTGTGAAAAAGTTATTTATGTCAAAAGAGGATAAAGCAAAATACGAAACAACGCTCGCCGATTATAAGAGAAATTTGAATAAAATAACGTCAAAATATAATAATGCTCAAATCGTAAACTTTGTACCACCCGCAATTTCGGGTATGAGTATGTTTGGAGGTTTCGAATATCAATTCCTTGATAAAGGCGACAGGTCGGCTCAAGAATTATACGCAGAAGCTATTGCATTAATTATTAAAGCAAACCAAAGCCCAAAATTAACGAGTGTATTTACTCAATTTAATGCTAATATTCCGCAGTTTTTAATAGATATTGATTATGAAAAATTAAAAGCTCAAAATATCTCCGAAGCTGAAGTTACGGCTGCATTGTCTTCACAATTCGGCGCATATTATGTTAATGACTTTAACTTAAAAGGCAGGGTATTCAGGGTAATGCTTGAAGCTGACGAACCGTACAGGAGCGTTCCTGAGGATATTAATAAAATTTATATAAAAACAAATGACGGGAAATCGGCTCCTTTAGCCTCTGTTATACATATTACTCCCGTTACCGGCCCGTACAATATTACAAGATTTAATATGTATAATTCTATTCAAATACAAGGAAGCCCCGCAAAAGGTCAATCAACGGGTAATGCTATTCAAGAAATGGCAAAAATTTCCGATGAAATGATGAAATCCGATTTAGGATATGCTTGGAGCGGAACTTCATTGCAGGAAATCGAATCAACCGGTCAAACGGGTGCCGTACTTGCAATGTCTTTAGTATTTGTTTACCTTTTCCTTGTTGCTTTGTATGAAAGCTGGATGCTTCCGATTGGCGTTATGTTAATTACTCCTATTGCAATGCTCGGAGCATTATTCCTTCAATATGTAACAGGTAATGCGCTTGATATTTATGCTCAAATCGGGCTTATAATGTTAATCGGTCTTGCAGCAAAACAGGCAATTTTGATTGTTGAGTTTGCAAAAGCCGCAAGAGAAGAAGGAAAAACAATTTATAATGCCGCTATGGAAGCTGCTAATTTAAGGTTTAGAGCCGTTATGATGACGGGTATCGCATTTATTTTAGGTATGGTGCCTTTGGTATTTGCTGTGGGCTCCGGTGCAGAATCAAGACGTGCGCTCGGTACGGCAGTATTTGGCGGTATGATTGTTGCGGTTACGGTCGGTGCAATTTTGGTTCCCGCATTTTATGCGCACATTCAAGACCAAAGAGAAAAAGCAAAAGTTGACAGTATAAAAAGAAAAGAAAGACTTTTGCAAGAAATGAGAGAGAATGAAAGAAATGATGATGAACAAAACTAAAATTCCTTATCTTATAATTCCTGTCGCACTTTCGATTACATCGTTTGCATTTGCAAGTGAAGCGAATTTTGATAATCAAAGTATAAAAGAACCTGTTTACGTTGAAGAAACGGAAACGATAGCCGACAATATTAATGATGCTTACTATCGGGATATGATTGAAGAAAGGACCGTTTCAAACAACAATCAAGAACAAGACGTAAACGATAATTCCAAAAATTTGACTCAAAATGATGATAATTCAGCTGTTTTTACAAGTGAAGAAGTAACTAAAAAGCCTGAAAAAAAGAAAAAAATCAAAAAGAAAAAGAAAACAAAACTTGAAAAAATTCAAGAAGAATATTCCGATTATTTAATTAAAGATGACGCATATCTTCCCGTAGGTGATGCTTCCGAGAAAGAAATTTCAATTCAAGGTTCGATTTCAAAAACGGAATTACTTTCCCTTGCCGATTGTATTGATATCGCAATGAGGAACAACCCTAAAATCCAAGCGGCTTATGCGAACGTATCGGTTGTAAAAGAAAATAAGGTGCAGGCAATTTCGGCTTTTACCCCCTCAATTTCCTCTACAACGGGAATTTCAAGAATTAAACCCGATACTTCGGCTATGCCGAATGCAAATATGTCAAATTATACAAAGTATCTTTTGGGTACGATTTCTATTTCTGAAATGGTTTACGATTTTGGTGCTTCGCAAAATTTATATACAATTTCAAAAATCGATTGGGAAGTTTCAAAACAAAACGTTGACTCCGTCGTAAATTCAATTGTTTGCGATGTAAAGGACGCTTATTACAATCTTTTATATGCTATAAGTGCAAAACAAGTAAGATTGGAAACCGTTGAAGAATTCGAATTAATGTATAAACAGGCACATGCTTTTTATGAAGTAGGAACCAGACCAAAGGTTGACGTTACGATTGCTGCCGCAAATTTAGCGGATGCAAGAGCAAATTATATCGAGGCCTCAAATGCGGTTGATCTTGCAATTTCAAGATTGAATAACATAATGGGTACTCCTTTTATTGAACCGTACACAATTGACACGTCTATTCCTTTTCAAGAAACCGATGTTACGATGAGAGGGGCTGTCGAAATTGCAAATAAAGCACGTCCCGATATGAAAATTGCCCTTGCGGAAATTGAAAGAGCAAATCAATATGTAAAATATACAAAAAAATCTTATTTTCCGCAGTTGTCGGTAGCGGCGGATTTAAGCATGGGCGGCAGGAAAAATTTTACCGATAAAAGCTGGTATACATTTGGCGGCTATTTGAATTTTCCCGTAATTAATCCCGTATCCGTCGTAAGTCAAATTAAACAAGCTAAGGCTGAATTACAAAAACAACAATACGATACAACTTCGGCCATTAATGATATATATTATGAAATTCAAACGTCATACGTCATGCTGACTGATGCAAGACAAAGAATGAATGCTACAAAGGCTGCCTTAAAGGAAGCAAAAGAAAGTTTTGAGCTTTCACAAGGAAGATATAAAGCGGGCGTTTGTGATGCAATTGAATTAAAAGAAGCACAAATCACATACGAAAACGCTAAACTTGCATATATTTCAAACATATACACTTATAACAGCGCAAAGGCTTCTTTAGAAAAAGCAATCGGACAAAGCCTGCCTGCGGTTGATTTAGAAGAAAGTGTTGAAATATAAAATATAATTTTAATTTTAAATCCCCTTATTAATTGAGGGGATTTTTTGTTTTTTTATTAACTTCTTGAAAAAGCCTCTAAAATCAAAGAATCATCTGCCCTAATCGGGTTAAAATAAGCGCATGAAGCAACCATTGCGGCGTTATCCGTACAAAACTTCATTTTTGGAGCATAGGTCGTATAACCCTTATTTTGCAAATCAAATAATTTTTTTCTTAATTCGGAATTTGCTGCCACGCCTCCCGATAAAACGATTGTTTTAATGTTGTGTTTGTCGGCAAGTTTTTTTGTTTTATTTATAAGAGTCGAAGTTATTCTTTCTTGGAAACTTGCGCAAATGTCATTTACGGGTAATTCTTCTTTTTTATATTGCTGCACAACTCTTAAAACGGCAGTTTTTAACCCTGAAAAACTAAATTCGTTTTCTTTTACTTTTGCTTCGGGGAATTGAAATCTTGTTTTGTCGCCTTCTTGAGCAAGTTTATCGAGTTTAATTCCTCCGGGGTATGATAAACCCATAAGTCTTGCTGCCTTATCGTACACTTCACCCGTTGCGTCGTCTATTGTCGAAGCAATAATTTCTTGTTTATTGAAATCCTCAACTTTTATAATTTGAGTATGTCCTCCTGAAACCAAAAGACAAATAAAAGGCGGTTTTAAATCTGATTCTAAAAAATTGGCGCAAACATGCGCTTGAAGATGATTGACTCCGATATACCGCTTTTTATACACTAAAGACAATGCTTTTGCGGCATTCAGCCCGACCAAAAGACATCCCACAAGTCCCGGCCCTACCGTTGAAGAAAATGCGTCAATGTCATTCGGGTTAATATTAAACTCTTTTTTTGCAATTTCAAAGGTTTCATTAACAACGACATTTATTGCATCCAGATGTTCTCTTGCGGCAACCTCCGGAACCACTCCGCCAAATGCCTCATGGGTTTTAATTTGTGAAGCAACAACGTTTGATATCACTTCTCTGCCGTCTTTTATGATTGCTGCCGCCGTTTCGTCGCAGCTTGTTTCAATTCCGAATATTAACATGTTATTTTACCATATTATAATTTATGCCTGCTTCTTCCATTCGCTTTAGAGCTTTTTTTAAAATTTCAACGGGTTTTGTAATTGCAATTCTGACAAACCCTTCACCGTACTTGCCGTATCCTGTCCCGGGCGGAACTACTATATTTGCCTTTTCAAGCATAACCGTTGCAAATTCTTCGCTCGTAAAACCTTTCGGGCATTGTATCCAAATATAAAAAGTTGCTTTTGAAGGGGTTATATCCCAGCCTAATTTTTTTAAGCCTTCTTCCATAACGTCTTTTCTTTCTTTGTACATTTTGTTTAAGGCTTCAATTTCTGATTTGGGGGCTTCATACCCTTTTATTGCAGCTTGCTGTATGGCTTTAAAACAGCCTGAGTCAATATTGTTTTTGATTGTACCCAAAGCTTTTATCGCCTCTTTATTTCCCGCAACAAATCCTACTCTCCAGCCTGTCATATTGTATGATTTTGAATGCGAATAAAATTCAATTGCGATATCTTTTGCGCCTTCAACCTGAAAAACGGATGGTGCAACATATCCGTCATAAGTCATCTCACAATATGCCATATCGGAACAAAGCAAAATATCGTATTTTTTGCAATAGTCAACGGCTCTTTTATAAAAATCAAGGTCACAAACCGCCCCCGTCGGATTATTGGGGTAGTTTAAAAACATTAATTTTGCTTTTTTTGCAACATCAACGGGAATTTTTTCAAAATCGGGCAAAAATCCGTTTTCTTTAGTTAAAGGCATGGAATAAGGTTCTCCGCCCGCCAAAATTGTTGCGTTCCGATAAACGGGATACCCCGGGTCAGGGCAAAGAGTGATATCTCCCGAATCGACATAAGCAAAAAATAAGTGTGCGATAGCTTCTTTTGAACCGATATTGGCTAAAACTTCGCAATCGGGGTCGATATCTACGTTAAATCTTTTTTTCATCCAGTCGCTTGACGCTTTTTTGAACTCTTTTGTTCCGTCATAGGGCGGATAATCATGGTTTTTAGGGTCTAAAATTGCAATTTTCATTTCTTCAACGACCGAATTTAACGTAGGGCTGTCAGGATCTCCTATCCCCAATGATATTACGTCATATCCTTTTGCTTTTGCTTCTGCCACTTTTTCATCAATTCTTGCAAATAAATACGGCGGAATTCTGTCAAGTCTTTTTGAAGTTTTCATTGTAATTTTTTCTCCTTTTTGTGCTACAATAGTACCATGAAAAATAAAATTTTGTATATATTGGGTTTGTTTTTAGTGCTGCAAGGTTTTAGCTTTGCACAAAACGATGATGATTTTACGGTTTATTACAACAAGGGCATAGATTCTTATGAACAGGAAAAATATGATGAATCTATTACCTTTTTTAAAAAAGCGATAGAAGTCGACCCTGCTTTTTATGATACATACTACAACCTTGCAAGAGCTTATGAAATGGCGGGAAAAGACGAAGAAGCAATCAAAATGTACGAAAAAACAATTGAAATGGACCCTGAAGATTATGAAAATATCTATCAATATTGCGAACTTTTAAGCAAATCGGGTTATTTTGCAAAAACGCTTCTTAATTTGAAAAGAATTCCGAAAGACAGCGAATTTCGTCCTCAAGCGGATGAATTGATATCAAAAACGGAAGCTATCCAAAAAGAATTTCAAGAAAAAGAAGCCGTCGCAAAGAAAGCAAAGGAAGAAGCAAAAGCTGCGACAAATTCCGTGGTTATAGGCAGTGTTCCCGCACCTTCGGGGTTAGTTGTCGATTCAACGGGCAATGTTTATGTTGCAAGTTTTTCCGATAATAAAATTATTAAACTTAATACCTCTGAAGAAAAAACCGTTTTTGCGGATAAAACAAACGGTATAGACGGCCCCATAGGTCTTGATATTGATTCAAAGGACAATATATACGTTACCAATTACAACAAAGGAAACGTCATTGTATTTAACAAAAACGGCGAGGATAAAGTTTTACTTCATGCCAAAAAACCCTACGGAGTACATGTAAGTGAAAAAGAAAATAAAATATATGTAACGGAACAGGGAAATAACAGTATTATTCAATACGATATATCGGATATTTTGGGCGAGCCCGTTATTGAAGCCGATGTTGTTAAAACCGGCGAGAAAAAAGTTATTCAAACTAACATTAATGACGGTACTCCGATTGGTGTTCCTTCAATTACGGAATCCGAATATTCAAGGCAAAGCCCCCAAAATAGCATGTTGGCGCCTATAATGGTGCCTTCGACATCCGCTTTTTAGGAGCCTTTTCCCTATGAAAATCAAGAGAGTTTGTATATTTTGTTCATCAAGCAACTCCCTTTATGAAGAATATTATAAAGACGGGATTAACCTTGGAGAACTTTTGGGCAAAGAAGGCTATGACCTTGTTTATGGAGGTTCAAAACTCGGAATTATGTATAAAACCGTAAAAGCCGCAAAAGATAACGGCGCAAAAATTACGGGAATTATGCCTGAAAAACTTTACGATTGCGGATTTTCGGAAAATTATTGTGATGAATTTTATCTTACAAAAGGTATGCGTGAAAGAAAAGCTCTTTTGGATGAAAAATCGGACGCCGTAATTGCGCTTGCAGGCGGATTCGGGACTTTGGAAGAAGTATCCGAAATGATTGTTCAAAAACAGCTTCACTACAATAATAAGCCCATAATATTTTTAAATACGAGAGGCTTTTACGATAATCTTTTAAAGTTTTTTGATAATATAATTGAAGAACGTTTTGCGCTGCAAAATGCCAAAAATCTTTATTTTGTTGCCAATTCTCCCAAAGAAGTTCTTAATTATTTAAAAAGTTATGATTTAAAAGCGGAACTTTTGTCCGATAAAGAGTTGATTAAAGAAATTTTAAGTAAGTAATTTATGGTATTTATATATGTTTGAAAATCTAAGTGATAAATTAAGTGAGATCATAAGAAAAACCTCGGGAAACGATAAACTGACCGAAGAGAACATGCAGGATACAATTCGTGAAATAAGAAGGGCGCTTTTAAATGCGGATGTTTCTTTGAGTGTCGTAAAAGCATTCATTTCAAAAGTTAAAGATAAAGCGGAAGGCGAAAAGGTTTTAGAGAGTGTGAAACCCTCCGAAATGTTTGTTAAAATCGTAAATGATGAATTAACTTCGCTTTTGGGCGGTGAAAATAAGCCTTTAAACTTAACTTCAAATCCTTCCGTTATTATGATGTTAGGGCTTCAAGGCTCAGGAAAAACAACATCCTGTGCAAAACTTGCAAAAAAGCTTAAACTTGACGGTTCAAAACCTCTCCTTGTCGGGTGTGACGTTTATCGCCCCGCAGCAATCAAACAATTGCAAATCTTAGCCGATGAAGCGGGAGTTGATTTTTATTCAAAGGAAAATTCCAAGGATGTTGTCCAAATCGTAAAATCGGCACTTGAATTTGCAAAAGAAAAAAATGATAACGTAATTATTCTTGATACGGCAGGGCGATTGCAAATTGATACCGAGATGATGGCGGAATTATTAATAATAGACAGAATGTTTCCGTTGAATGAAAAACTTCTTGTGATAGATTCTATGACGGGTCAAGAAGCGGTTGATATTGCAAGAAATTTTGACGAACAGTTAAATATAACAGGTGTTATTTTAACTAAACTGGACGGCGATACCAGAGGCGGCGCTGCGCTTTCTGTTTCTTATTCGACAAATAAACCCGTTAAATTAGTCGGTATGGGCGAAAAAATAGAACCGTTGGAAGTTTTTTACCCTGACAGAATGGCAAACAGAATACTTGGTATGGGCGATGTTGTTACTCTTGTTGAAAAAGCTCAAAAAGCATTTGATGAAAAAAGCGCAAAAGAAATGGAAGATGCAATGTTAAAAAATTCATTTTCTTTTGACGATTTTATTAAACTTCAAAAACAAATGAAAATGCTGGGCTCTTTGGACTCAATTTTGGGAATGCTCCCGATACCGGGGTTGAACAAAGATGACAGACAAAAAATTTCTTATGAGGGTGAAAAACAATTTAAAAAAATCGAAGTGATGATATCTTCCATGACTCCTGAGGAAAGGAAAAATCCCGATATTTTAAACGCCTCAAGGAAAAAAAGAATTGCAAACGGAGCCGGAGTTTCAATCACAGAATTTAATAAATTTATTCAACAATTTGAAATGATGAGAAAAATGATGGGCGGAATGGGGAATTTTATGAAAGGTTTTGGCGGATTTAACTCCAAAAAAGCAAAAAATGCCCAAATGGATATGGTAAAAAAGGCAAATTCCATGCGCCATAATTATAAATTCAGGTAATTTCAACGCAAATTGTCGATTTTTGCGAATTTTGTCCGTAAATTACCGACAACATTACATTAAAACATTTTGTCATTAATTTATTTTATTCCGTATTGATGTTAAAAGTTGTATGAAAAAATTTATTTTCAGGCTTTGCGGTATTAAAAATATCAAAAACCGTGAAAATAAATTTTTAGCGTAAGAATATCTTTTAAACGTTAATGTTGGTTTGTTTGTTGGTTAATCGGGGGGACTTCGTTTTTAACGTATGCAATTGCTTTTATATATTCAACAAAAATATGTTTTACGTCCGTTACTTCTAAAAAAACGTTAATCGAGGGGTAAGCTCCGTTTTCTTTTCTTAATCTTACGGCATTTTTTGCTGCCTGCGGAGAAATTCCCGGCAATTCGGCAAGAACATACCAAGGTGCGGAATTTATTTCAATGAAAGGAACAATGTCATTTCCTTCTTTTCTTGATTTTAGGCTGTCATATATTTTCTTTTTTGCAACCCTTATGGAATGTTCTTTATACGCAGGAAGTGCGGATATAAATATGCCCAAAATTACGAGCATTGAAGCGAATGCCCAAACGTATCCTCTGTACAAAAGGTAAAACATCACCCCTAAATAAATAAAGAAAGCAATTGCGCGCATATTATAACCTCAATTCCTATTTAACGTAAAAATCCGCATTAACGTACGCTCTAAGCTGCGATTTTCCCGATTCGACGGGTAAAAAATCCTCAGCTGCGGCACCGTTGTCGCTCATCATGCTTTTTGCGTTTAATCTGTAACTTGTATGATAATTTTGAGAAGTTGAGCACCCCGTTGAAATATTTTTAATTCCGACAACGGTCGTATTCATTGATTGTGCTACTTTATCGGCTCTTTGTCTTGCATCGGTTGCGGCTTTTTGAATTAGCTTATTGCAATCTTCGCTTGTGTTTTCCGTTAAAAATTGTACGCCGTTCACGCTGTTAGCGCCGTTTGCAAGAGCGGTAGAGATTACTTTTCCCGCTTTTTCGGTGTCTTTTAATTTTACTTGAAGCGTATTTGAGGCAAAATATCCGATTAATTTTCTGTCCCCGTCTTTATAAGAATATTCGGGGCTTAGTCTGTATGAAGTTGTTTTTACAAATTCGCCCTTGCTTTCGTCAACAAGTCCTTTTAGCGCATCAATGGCCTTGATTGACGAGGTTTTGTTCTTGTTTGTCGTACTGTCGGCATCTTTTTCCCTTGTTTCTATTGCAAAAGAAATCGTAACGCTTGTCGGATTAATTTCTTCTTCGGCTTCCGTATTAACCGAAATTATTCCTTTTGAGGAAGAATTGCTTTCTGAAGCAAAGGTGCAGCCTGTAAGAAGAACCGCCGATAAAACGCCAAAAGTCAGAAATTTTTTCATAAAAATTATTCTCCTATAAGTTCAATAAATTCTTTTTCCGTTAAAATCGGAATATTCAGCTCTTTTGCTTTTTGAGCTTTTGAGCCCGGGTTTTCTCCCATAATAACATAATTTGTATTTTTGCTTACGGAATTTGGAGTTTTTCCGCCCAATGATTTTACGATACTTTGTGCTTCATCTCTTGAAAACTGCTCCAAAGTACCCGTAATCACAAAAGATAAGCCCTTGAATTTTAAGTTTTCTTTTATTTTGTGATGATTTTCGATTTTTAAACCGCCATCCAACGCTCTTTTTATTGTTTTTAAATTTTCTTCATTTTGGAAATAATCGAAAATATTTTTTGCCATTTTATCGCCAATGCCTTCAACGGCAATAATTTCTTCCAACTTTGCATTTTTGATTTCATCAAGGGTTTTAAAACTCGAGGCTAAAATATCTGCGCTTTCTCGCCCTACAAGTCTTATTCCGATTGCATTTAAAAATTTAGACAGAGTAGAATTTTTGCTTGCTTGAATTGCATTATATAAATTATTGGCCGATTTTTCCTTAACCAAGTCGAGTTCTAAAAAATCCTCAATCGTAAGATAATAAAAATCGGAATAATTTTTAACTTTTCCCAAAGTAACAAGCTGTTGAATAATACTTTCTCCAAAACCGTCAATATCCATGGCATATTTTGAAACGTAATATTCAAGCCTGCCTTGAATTTGTGCAGGGCATGTCAAATTATTCGGGCAATATTTTGCAACTTCACCCTCGACATCAATCAATTTTGTATTGCAATATGGGCACATTTCAGGCATTATAAACGGTTTTGAATTTTCCGTTTTTTCCGCTTTTAAAACTTTTGGAATAATTTCAGCCGCTTTCTTTACGAGAACTTTGTCGTTAATTTCTATATCAAGTCTTTTTATTTCATCAAAATTATAAAGACTTGCCCTTGAAACAACGCTTCCCGCAAGATTAACCGGTTCTAAAACCGCAACGGGAACCGCCATTCCCGTTCTTCCTATTTGAACTTCAATATTATTTAAGTTTGTCCAAACGGCTTCAGGAGGGAATTTGTATGCCGTTGCCCATTTCGGGACACGAGAAGTAAATCCCAATTCGTTTTGAAGTTGAAGCGAATTAACTTTTATAACAACACCGTCCGTTGCATAATCCAAGTTTTTCCTTTTTTCATCCAATTCAAAAACAAATTTAATCGCTTCTTCAATTCCGTTTGCAACTTTAACGTTATTAACTCTGAAACCTAATTTTTTAAGGTATTCCATGGTTTCAAAATGGGTTTTAAATTCACCGTTTACAATTCCGGTATAAACAAAAATTGATAAATCCCTTTCGGATGTTACCTTCGGGTCTAATTGACGAACGGTTCCCGCTGCTGCGTTTCTCGGGTTAGCAAACGTTTTTTGCCCTTGTTCTTCTTGAATTTTATTTAATTTTTCAAAAGAAGATATCGGCATATAAACCTCGCCCCTAACCTCTATATCAACGGGTTCAAAAAGTTTTAAGGGGATTGCTTTTATTGTTTTTAAATTGTTTGTAATATCTTCCCCGATAACGCCGTCGCCTCTCGTTAAGCCTTGTGTGAAGATACCTTTTTTATAAGTAAGTGCAATTGCAAGTCCGTCGATTTTTAATTCGACTGCAAGCGGAATATCTTTAACGGATGTATTAAATAAAGACATTTGCCCCGAATTTTCAAAACTCGCCTCTTTTAAAACTCTTTCATACCATTTTTTTAATTCTTCGGGCGAGTTTGAATTATCAAGAGAATAAAGTCTTACTCTGTGTGCAACCTGATTGAATTTCTTGCTTATGCCGCCCACTCTTTGCGTTGGGGAATCGGGAGTAATTAATTCGGGGTGTTCTTTTTCGAGCTTTTCTAAAGTATGAAACAATTCGTCATACTCGTAATCTTCAAGTTTTGGTTCATCGAGAACATAATAGAGATAGGAATTTAATTCAATCTCTTTGCGTAATTTTTTGATTTCTTCTTGTATATCCATATAAGATATTTTATTATAAAATCATGAATTTATGGAAAACTTTAAGCAATAATAAAAAAATACTTTTTACAACCCCCTCGCATAACGGCAGGACACCCGTTTTAAGGGAATTGAGCGAATTTTATAAACGTGATTTATCCGAAATTGAGGGTTTAGACAATCTTCAAAACCCTAAAGGCATTATAAGACAGGCTGAATTTCGGGCATGTGAAATTTTCGGTACGGAAAAAACTTTATTTCTGACTCAAGGCGCAACAACGGGAATTTTAGCTGCAATGAAAGCTGTTATCCGCCCCGGTGACAAGATTTTAATTGCAAGAAATTGCCATAAATCGGTTGTTCAAGGCGCAATAATTTGTCATGCGGAAGTCGACTGGATAATGCCCGAAGAAAATTACGAATGGGGTTTATACGGTGCAATTAACCTTGAAGTTCTTAAAAATCAAATAAAATTGAACGATTACAAAGCCTTAATTATCACAAGCCCCACATACGAGGGTATAGTATCGGATATAGAAGAAATTTCAAAAATTTGTAAGCAATACAATACCTATTTAATCGTAGACGAAGCCCATGGCAGCCTTTTTAATTTTTCGGACAGTTTTCCTGACAGCGCTATTTCAAAAGGCGCCGATTTTTCGATAAATTCTCTCCATAAAAATGCGGGCGCAATTAATCAATGTGCAATTTTAAATATGTCTAAAGATTGCAAAAATATAACCTGTGATATGCTTCAACAGGCGGTCAATCTTTTTCATACTTCGTCTCCTTCATATCCAATGCTTGCAGTAATTGAAGAAGTTATTAATTTTTTATCTTCAAAAGAAGGGTTAAAAACAATAGATGAGCTTGTTTTGAATTTAATTAATTTTAAAAGATATTTTGCAAATACTTCCGTTGAATTTTTCCCAAACCATGACATAACAAAACTTTTTATTAAAGTTAAAGGCATGTCCGGAGAAAAATTATCCGAGATTTTGTATAACGATTTTAATATTGAAGATGAATGCGCTAACGATTTCGGTGCGCTCTTTTTAACCGGAATCGGCACGACAAAAGAAAAACTCGATAAATTAAAAATTGCGCTCGTTAAAATTTTAGATAAAAATAAAAATTTAAACTATGAACCGAAAGCTGATTTCCAGCCCAATCCTCTTGTTAAAATTCAACCTTGTTTTGCCTTTTATGCCAATGAGACTTTTGTAAACAAAGAGGATTCCGAGCTTATGATAAGCTCTAATTCGATTATTCCTTATCCTCCGGGGGTTGGAATTTTGTATAAGGGGGAAGCTATTCAGCAATGGCATATGAAATATCTTGATGATAATACGGGGGTTATAAAACTTTGAAAAGAGCGATTATAGTTGTAATTGATTCCATGGGTATCGGAGCCATGCCTGATTCTCTTGAATTTGGAGATGAGCCTTGTGTAAATACCCTTTGCAATATTGCGGAAAAATCAAACGGGATTTATTTGCCGGAATTTGAAAAACTCGGTCTTGGAAACATAAAAGATATAAAAGGCGTTAAAAAAACAGACACTCCTTTGGCGCAATACGGAATAATGAAAGAAATTTCAAAAGGCAAAGATACGACAACGGGACATTTTGAATTGTCGGGGTTAATCCTTGAACATCCTTTTAAAACTTATGTTAATTTTCCGAACGAATTAATCGAAAAATTTATCAAAGAAACAAACTGCGGCGGAATTTTAGGAAACATTCCCGCTTCGGGTACAAAAATTATTGAAGAACTAAATGAAGAACATCAAAAAACAAAATTTCCGATTATCTATACGTCAGCCGACAGCGTTTTTCAAATTGCTCTTGATGTAGATATAATACCGTTAGAAACTCTTTATGAGTGGTGCAAAATTGCAAGAAAACTTTTGGATGAAGGAAATTACGGTGTATCGAGAGTTATTGCAAGACCTTATCGCATTGTAGATAATAAACCTCAAAGAATAGGCGCCCTAAGACATGATTATTCGGTTTTACCGCCCGATAAAACTTTGTTGGATAAGGTTGTTGATTTTGGCGGAAAAGTTTATGCCATAGGAAAAATAAAAGATATTTTCTCTAATTGCGGAGTGTCTGAATATAAACCTACGGGAGGCAATTTTGAGGGTTTAGAAGAAACTCTTTTTGCCATAAAAAATAAAACGGATTTTAATTTGATTTTTACGAACCTTGTTGATACCGATATGCTCTATGGGCACAGACGTGATGTTGAGGGGTATAAAAATGCAATTGAACAAATTGATTCTTATATTCCAAAATTTATAAATGCCATGAATAAAGACGATATGCTGATAATTACGGCAGACCATGGATGTGACCCTACTTATAAAGGATCTGATCATACAAGAGAAATGGTGCCTCTGATTGTTTATGACGGAATTCATACCGGAAATTTGGGTGAAATAACAGGTTTTACTTACGTTGCAAATATATGTTCAAAACATATGGGAATAACCGAATAATTGATTTTATAAACAAGTTTTGGCAGGTACAAAATTTGTTTCGGGTCAAAACTTTATAAATTATAAAAAATTAATTTTTATAATTTAATTCCATTTTTGCAAGCATTTTATCAACACAGGAAGCCCAATCGCCCTCTTTAGACTGTCTGAACAATTCTATTGAATCGTACCAAACGCTCTTTTCGTCATCAATAAACCATCTCCACTCGTTTGCTTTGGGTAAAAGAACGTATGTTTTCTTGCCGATTGCTCCTGCCATATGAATTGGGGAAGAATCAATAGAAATTAATAAATCAATATTTTCTAAAATTGATGCGGTAGTGTCAAAATCTTCAATTTCATCATATAAGTCGATAATAAACGGGTATTTTTGACATTCTGTGTGCGAAGAATCTTTTTGTATCGAATAAAATTTTGCTTCTTTGAATTGATTAAAAACGGGTTCTAAAAATTCTAAGGGCATTGAACGGTTAAAGAAAGTTCTTGTTCCTTCCCTGTTACCATGCCAGTTAATTGCAATTTTCAGACTGTTATTATTAAAGAATTTTTCTTTATACATTTTTGTTAAATTTTCATCCGTCTTTAAAAATCCGTTTGTATTCGGAACAAATTCCGTAAAATCAAGGTCGAAAAATTTTAAAATATGCATTGGTGTTGTTGCAAAATCATATTCCGTAAAGATTTCGTTTGAATCAATAAATTCAATATACGGATAATTTCTTTTGAAAATCCTGTGCAAATTAACAGGCAACAGGCAATAAATTTTCTTAAAAATATTTGATACATATTCAAAATATCTTGCAAACATAATCATATCGCCAAGACCGCCTGTTGTAAAAATGCAAAGAGAGCTTTCTTTATGAGGTTTACCGTCCCATTCTCTTTTGTAATAAGAGGGCATAATTTTTGTCATGTGATTTGCATATAAAGGGTATCCGTTTTTAAAATCCTTTAACATCATATAACTCATTGCAAGGGAATATTTCGGCTGCGGTGAGTTGGGGTTTTGAAGAATTGCTTTTTTTAAATATTGAATTGAATCGTTAAACTTGTGAAGTTTTCTCGACATTATGCCTAAATTGAAATTAGGGCTGAAAAAGTCATGGATTGAAAGAGCTTTTTTATAACAATTGTACGATTTTACCCAATCTCCCGTTTCTTCGTAAATTAAACCCATGTTATTCCAAGCAACGTAATCGTCGGGACAATACTTCAATAAAATTTCAAAAAATTCTATCGCTATATCAAACTTTTTTAATTTTTGAGCAATATTTGTAATATCTCGCAGAATAAAAATATCTTTCGGATGATGTTCATTCATCAAAAGTTTTAACCCGAGCATTGCTTCATCATTATGCTTTGACAAAAGTGCTTTTTCCAGTGTTTTTGCAAATTCGTCGTTATAATCGGATAAGATTGAATTAATAAGATGTACCTGCGCTTTTCCGTAGTCTTTTAAACAGTAATAAATTGTGCCCAAATACCCTTCAATATCAGGTGCGGCATTTTTTTCAAAAACCGTTTTAAGATATGATAATGCTTCATTATATTCTTTAAGATAATAAGAGCATAGCCCTGAATATTTCAGGACATCAAGATTATCACCTTTTGAATTTATTTTTTCAAAAAGTTCTTTTGCCTTTTTATATTCTTTTTTATGAAAAAGCTCATACGCCTTTTTATAATCTTCAGTCATTATTTTTCTAAAATACTCAACGCCGTTTTTACGGTACTTTCTACATTAAACCCGAATTTATCAAACAAAATATCGGCAGGCGCAGAAGCTCCAAAGCTGTCAACCGTAACGGATTTACCTCTAAAGCCCATATATCTTCCCCAGCCGAATTTGCTCATAGCTTCGATTATAAGCCTGTTTTCAATGTCTGAGGGGAGAACTTCTTCTTTGTATTTTTCATCCTGCATTTCAAAAAGTTCCATAGAAGGCATCGAAACAACTCTTGAATCATACCCTTTTTCTAAAAGTGCTTCTCTTGTTTTAATTGCAAGAGAAACTTCGGAGCCTGTTGCAATAATTATTAAATCGGGTTTATCCTTACTCTCTTTTTCAACAATATAAGCGCCTTTTATTGCTTTATCTCCCGTATTTTTAAGTTGGGGAACATTTTGTCTTGTAAGAATAAGAGCGATTGGGGAAGTTTTATTCGATAAAATATACTTCCATCCCGCAATTGTTTCTTTTGTATCGGCGGGTCTAAAGGTTACAAAATTCGGTATAGCTCTTAACATTGCAAGATGTTCGACGGGTTCATGGGTTGGCCCGTCCTCGCCGACGCCGATTGAATCATGGGTAAAAATATATGTTACGGGTAAATTCATAAGCGCAGATAATCTTGCCATCGGTTTTAAAAAGTCGCTGAATACAAAAAACGTTGAAACAAACGTTCTTAAGCCGCCATACAATGCAATTCCGTTAGCAATTCCCGCCATTGCGATTTCTCTTACTCCAAAGTGAATATTTTGACCTTTGGGGTTTTCTTTTGAAAAATCGCCGAGCCCTTTTAACTCTGTTTTGTTGGACGGCGCCAAATCCGCAGAACCGCCGAATAAATTTTTAACTTTATCTTTTAATTTGTTTAAAATATCCCCCGACGAATTTCTTGTTGCTTTCGGTTTATCATCAAATTCAAACAAAGATTTATCATCTAAAAACCGATTGTAATCGGTATTGTAAAATTCGTCATACAACGCTTTCATTTCGGGATATTTTGCGAAATATTCTTTTTTATTTTTTTCGTAAATTTCTTGTTTTTCGTATTTTTCTTTTAATAATTTCTTAAAATGAACATAAATTTCATCGGGAACAAAGAACGGTTCGTCATATTTCCAGTTTAACGTTTTCCTCAGTTCAAGAACATTTTCGCTTCCCAAAGGTTCACCATGACATTTTGCCGTACCTTCTTTTTTCGGGCAGCCGTATCCGATTTTGGTATTAATTTTGATAAATGAAGGCTTATCCTGTTTTTTTGCTTTTTCGATTGCAAGGTTGATTTCTTCGATATTATTCCCATCTTGCACTTCATAAGTCCAAAAACCGTATGATTCCATTCTTTTTACGGTATCTTCCCTGAAAGCAAGCGAGCAGCTTCCTTCAATCGTAATGTCGTTTGAGTCGTATAAAACTATAAGTTTATTCAAATTCAACGTTCCCGCAAGAGAAAATGCTTCGTTTGAAATGCCTTCCATCATGCAACCGTCCCCGACAAGAACGTATGTATAATTGTCGATAATTTTATAATTATCTTTGTTAAGTATGCTTGCAAGATGTTTTTCGCTCATTGCCATGCCCACTGCCATGGAAGCTCCCGCTCCAAGGGGGCCCGTTGTGGCTTCAACTCCTTTTGTCTGCCCAAATTCGGGGTGACCCGGGGTTTTAGAGTTAAATTGTCTGAAATTTTTAATATCATCAATCGAAATATCGTATCCGAAAAGATGAAGAATCGAATACAAAAGCATTGAACCATGACCTGCCGATAAAATAAAACGGTCACGATTTTCTAAATTCGGGTTTTTAGGGTCAAAATGAAGATGGTACGCAAAAAGAGTATAAACAATGGGGCTTGCTCCAAGAGGCATACCGGGGTGCCCCGAGTTTGCTTTTTGAATTGCATCCGCCGATAAAATTCTCATTGCGTTAATTGCTTCTTTTTCAATGTTTTCCACTATTAAAAACCTCGTAATAATTGCTGAAATTATTATATCATAAAAACGTATTCCAAAAAACCAAAATTTATGATATCCTGACATTAAGTACGGGAAATGTGAGTATGACAAACAGAACCAATAAAGAAATTAAAGTGTCGGTTATTATACCTGCATATAATGTTGAAAAATATTTTGAAAGGTGCCTTGAGTCGATTTATAATCAAACTTTGAAAGAAATTGAAATTATAATCGTAGATGACGGCTCGACGGATAAAACGGGTGAAATTGCGCAAAAGTATATAACGGATGAAAGAACGATTTATTTAAAACAAAAACAATCGGGGACGTCTGCTGCAAGAAATAAAGGGCTCATGCTTGCAAAGGCAAAATATGTAAGTTTTATTGACTCTGATGATTATATTGACAATGATTTCATCGAAAAACTTTATAATGCGGCAATTAAAAACGATGCCGATATAACCTGCGCAAGCATAGTAAGAAAACACTCAACTTATGAAAAATGGAGAGTTCAATACGATAAACCCGCAGTTTACATTGATAAAAAAGAGCAGATTGACGCAATTAAATTCCCCGACCAATGTTATGTCTGGAATAAATTGTATAAAAAAAATTTTTTAACGGAAAACGGGTTTCAGTTTGAAAAAGGCGTATATTACGAGGACATTAAGGCCATGGGATATCTGATTTTAAGATGTTCCAAACTTGCCGTTGTTCCCGATATAAACTATTATTATATGGTAAATGACAGACAGTCGGTCGTAAAAGGTCCAAAAACCCAAAAAAAAGAAACAGACAGATATAATAACCAAAAAGAAGTTATAAAATGGGTTATGGAAGAAGGAATTAAACTTCCTGAGTCTGAATATTTGATTAAGAAAAAGGAAATAACTTTTTTTAATATCCCTATTCTAAAAATTAAAGAAGATTTAAAAAGAAATAAAACATTATACCTTTTGTTTAACGTAATTCCCGTTTGGTACTTTTAGATAAAAGCAAAATGCTTGAATTTTATTAATTTGTTAAGGCGATAATATGCTTTTATATGGCGAAATTACTCAAAATACTGCCGCAATAACATTTTGAACGGGTTTTAGAATTTGATAACCCGTAAAACATGAAACGTTTGGCTTGACGGTTTCGGACATATCCGCCCCGATATTGCATGCGGTTGCTTTTATCAATTTATTCTTTAAATAAAAAAGAAGCTGCGTCTTGTTTTAAAACGCAGTCTTTCTTTTTATCTTTGGTGTTTATGTTGTTTTGTCTTATTTCTTATTTGCCTTGAGCTTGTTTTTGAGCTTTTTCATAGGCTTTTCTTTCCTTTTTTGACATTTTGGAAAGGTCGGGTTCTTCTGCAGGAAGGCTTGCCCCGATGTTACCCATAGCTTCTGCTGCCGCTTGTTTAATTATCGGTTCTTTTGTCGTTTGAGCCGCTTTTGTGAAGATAGGAGCCAAGTCGTTTTTATCTTCGGGTCTTGCAACGTATGACAGAGCCTGAATTGCGGCGAGCTGAACTTCCGTATCCGTCGGGTCTTGCGCTGCTTTTGAAATCGGCTCGTATCCTATTAAATCGGTTGCTTTCAATTGAGGCAATTGGTTGGCGTTATCCTGAGTTTGATTGTATTTATCTATTTCATCTCTTTGGTTTTTCTGTAACATTGCAAGCGTAAACATTGAGATTACTTTGTTTTTATTTGCTGCCGTTTTCGGTGCCAAATTTTGAGTTAATTGTTCTTCTTCGGGGGTTAATTTTGCTCCCGATACGGCTTTATTCATTGCGTTTAACTGTGCTTCCGTAGGACCGGGAAGGTTCGATGTATCTTGAGCAATGATTCCCGCCAAAGATGTCATGACGGGTTCCGATAATACCGCATTTTGGCTTGCGGGGTCACCTTGGCTCAATTGGGCAATTTTCGTAATTGCTTCTTCTTGAGTTTTATTGTCCGCACTTTGTAAATTTGTAACTAATGAAGCAACATCAATACCGTTTTGGTCTTGTTGTTGAGGTTGAACTACATCAACCTGCGGTTGGAACTGGGGGGAGGGTTGCGATGCCTCCTGTGTTTGTACTTGAGTTGTTGCAACTTGAGGTGTCGGAGCAGGCGCAGGTTCTAAAACGGCGGCGGGTGCCGGTGTCGGAGCGGGTGCCGGAGCTTGATTTAATACGGGAGCCGGCATCGGCTGAGGCGCAACTTGTGCTGCTTGCGGCTGATATGACGGAGTATACTGAGGAATCGGCGCATAAACTTGTTGTTGCGGAATGTATGATTGATGCGGGTTAGGAACCGATTGCGTATACATTGATTGTTCGGGGTAAGAATATATGGGTTGCTGAGTTTGTGCTCCCGCAGGTGAAGCGAATGCTTTTGGTTCAAAGATGTTAATACTTACTGCGTTCGCCGTTGATGATGGTTGAGGATAATAACTTTGTGCGCCGACTGTTTGCATCATACTTTTATATCTCCTTTTGTATATTTATCGTCACTACTGTTTCTATAAGTCTTGTGAATGTTTTCGATTGCTAATAAATTGAAAATTTGTTAACTTTTTTTTACAAAAACTTAAATATGATTGATTTTCAATGCTTTACAAAATTTACAATTATTTTTCTATCGTATCTGTTTTTGTAAATAAATTGGTTCCGTTGTCAAGAAAATCCCAAACGATTGACATGAGCATGCCCGTAACGCCTATTGTTTTTGCCGTTTTGTTTTTAACGGCAAGCGTGCCTACGGCAAAAATCGTCGTCGCAAGGTTTCTTCTTATATTATCATAAACACCTTTTCCAAACCCTGATATTGCGCCCTTAACTTTGTATAAACCCGATAATAAGTCGGTATCTCTTACTGCTTGTTTCATGGCGTTGTGTTTGGAACTTTTCATGTTTAAGAGGGTGTCACCCGTAGCATTTTGTATGTCATAAACGGCGACGCTTGTTATTGCGCCTTTCCTTCCTTCTTTTATGCCGCCGTTTTTGGCTTCGGAACCGACCGATATAAGAGAAGCGACAGCTGCTGCGTTAGCTACAAAATTAAACATTTTCTATCCTTGTCTGTCCTTCCTGATTTTTTATATCGGGTTGATTGAATGTTTGGGTATTCGGCATGGAATTAACCTCGTTGTTTGCAATCGGTTGTTGAACATACGAGTTTTGATTTAATGCCGTTTGATATCGGTTTTGTACTTGAGGTTGCGGCTGACTGAAGTTTTGTGCCGTACCGTTTGAGAAATTATTGTTTGCATTGTTGTTTTGTGCGCTCAATTTTGCCGCTTCCGCATTTGATTTGTATCCGCTTATTTTAAGGAGTACCTGCGAAGCAAGGGCTGCATCTTCCCCGTAGGAAGTGTCCGTTGATTGCATATCCGTTAAAATTTGTACGGTTTCGTCGTTACCTGTCGCATATCCCATATCTAAAGCGGTGAGTGCCATAAATTTAACCGTATCTGCAGGGTCTTGAAGCGATTTATTTAAAAGTGCGGTAAGTGCCGCATCGTCTTTTCTGTTTTCATCTTCTTTAAATCTGTCGAAAAGTTCTTTGGCACCCATTAATCTTATTTTTTTGTCGCCTGAATTCAAGTAATTTTCAAGCGTTCTTATGTAATCATCCGTTAAGATAACTTTCGGTTTTTCTTTTTTGTCATCCTTTTTATTTTCGGCTTTTTTCTCGCCCTCTCCTTGTGCGGCAATGCCGTTTTGAGAACCGTTTAAATTCATTGTTTGATACATTGAAGGTGTCGGCGCTCCTTGATATTGAGAAGGGGACGGAGTCGTATATTGTGCCGATTGAGGAATGAAAGCATTATTGTAATTATAAGGGTATATTCCGCATGGGTTGGCTTGGTAAAATCCTTGAGGAGCCGCCTGCGCAACGGGATTAAAAATTTGAATGTTAACGGCAGAAGCTGTCGGAGCGGCAGCTGCGGTTTGTTTATAATATTGTCCGCCCATATTTTGAAGATATTGAGGATTTACCTGATTTTGCATGAAAATACCTTATACTCTTACAAATAAATAAACTGACAAATACAAAAATAAGTGCCTCTTTTTTGTGCAATTATTACAAAATATTAAGTATTTTTCAAATGTTTTTATGATATTATATAACCAATCAGACAATATAAAAGAAGGGCTCTTTCAATGGAAACACAATCACTCAGAGATAAATACGAAGTTGTTATCGGACTTGAAGTTCATGCACAACTAAAAACAAAATCAAAAATATTCGCACCCGACGGTGCGGAATTCGGGCATGAACCCAATACTCAGACTTCTCCGATTACTCTCGGCATGCCCGGTGTACTTCCTGTTTTAAATAAGGGTGTGGTTGACATGGCAATTCTTGTGGGACTTGCTTTAAATTCAAAAATTGCAAAAAGATGTAAATTTGACAGAAAACAATATTTTTATCCGGACCTGCCGAAGGGGTATCAAATTTCTCAATATGACGAACCTGTTTGTATCGGCGGCGAAATAAAAATTTCAAATAAAACAATAAAAATTACAAGAGCGCACCTTGAAGAAGATGCGGGAAAGCTTGTACATGCAGGAGCAGCAGGCATTTACGGTTCGGCTTATTCTCTTGTGGACTTAAATCGTGCGGGAACTCCGCTTCTTGAAATCGTGTCGGAGCCCGATATGAGAAGTTCCGATGAAGCAAGAGAGTATATGGAGCAGTTAAGAAACAATTTAAGATATATAGGCGTTTGCGACGGCAATTTGGAAGAAGGGTCAATGAGATGTGACGCTAATATTTCAATTCGTCCAAAAGGTCAGAAAGAATTCGGCACAAGAGCGGAAATTAAAAACGTAAACAGCTTTAGAGCACTTCAAAGAGCCATTGAATTTGAAATAGACAGGCAAATTGATTTAGTCGAAAACGGTGAAGAAGTTGTTCAGGAAACAAGGCTTTGGGATGATAACAAGGGCATTACAAGCTCCATGAGAGGAAAAGAAGATGCGCATGATTATCGTTATTTTCCCGAACCCGATTTAATGCCTTTGGAAATTGATGATGAATGGATTGAAAGAGTAAGAAAAACCATGCCCGAGCTTCCGAAAGCAAAAGTTGAAAGATATATGAATTTGGGATTATCCGAATACGATGCCAATGTTATAGTAAATCAAATGGATTGGGCTTTATTTTATGATGAGGTTGTTAAAGCCGACATTAATCCTAAGGTTGCTTCAAACTTCCTGACGGGTGAAATTGCCGCATATTTGAAAGAAGAAAAAATCACAATAGATGAATCAAAATTAACCGTTGAAAACTTTGTAAAACTTTTGAAACTTCTTGAAAAAGGCACGCTTTCAAACAATATTGCAAAAACTCTCGTTGTCGAGCTTTTAAAAACAGGCGAGGATGTTGAAGAAGTCGTCGAAAAAAGAGGTCTGAGCGTTATGAATGACGACAGCGCAATTTTAGCCGTTATACAAAAAGTTTTAAACGAAAATAAATCGCAGGTTGAATTGTATAAGAGCGGAAAAGATAAATTGTTCGGATTTTTTGTGGGTCAAGTCATGAAAGAAACAAAAGGCAGAGCAAATCCGAAAACTCTTAATGACCTTCTTAAAAAAGAATTAGAAAAATAAAACTCAAAATGATAATACTAAAAACGGAAGCGCAATCAGAGTTTTTGCTTCCGTTTTTTTAGCGCAAAAATTTTTTTTGACGGGTTTTTATTTTCTATCCTTATTTAATAATTGATTTGTATTAACAACTTTTAATTTTGGTGAAAAAAATGAACGTAAATACTGCTAATAATATATCATGCCGTCGTCCTCATCCGACAAAAAATAATTTTAAGGGGCACTACAAGGAAATAATTTTAACGGAACTCGGGGAAGATACTTTCAAACGATACGAAGAATATGACGATAACGGAGAAATCGTAAAAGCAAGTTATACGGAAGAATTTAAACCTAACGGGTATTATTCGGCAGAGATAAAAGACGAAGAAGAAACCGAAAATCAATCAAAAAGCCCAAGCATTTCAATGCGAAAGGCAATTACTAAATCAAGCGATTATATTAAAGGCTCTCAAATAAGCGGATTGGGTTTTGATAAAAATAAGGAAGCAATCAATCATCAGCGCTTATATACCGTATATTTTGCCGATGAAAACGAAACAATAGAAAAAAACGAGCTTGAGCTTGAGCCTGAATATATCGTGTTTCCAAAAGGCGCAAAGATGAAAGAGAATATTAAAGAGTATTCTTTAATTGACAAAATCAAAAAGTTTTTTTCAAGGAAAAATAATTAAAATATAATATTATTTTTAAAATATATTATTCTTTGACATAACGGTTTGTTTTTGGTATAGTTTTTTTGGTCTATGAAGTATTATTCATGGATTGAAGATTGAAAATTTTAATATTTTCCGGTTGCGGCTTTTGATTTTGTGAAAGCAAAGTTAAAAGAATGAATTTTACCGTAGCGGAAAATATATGCCGATGTGATGCCTTTTGGGTTTGAAAAACACAAAAAAGAAGTTTAAAAACCAATTTCATCACATTGAAAAATAATAAAAGAAAAAACATTGAAAATTGAATATATGCCGATGTGATGAAATTGGTAGACGTGCCAGACTCAAAATCTGGTGTGGTTCACCCCACGTGCCGGTTCGAGTCCGGCCATCGGCATTTTTTATACCTGTTTTGATTACTCAGACTCGAACAATTGATATACGGCTCATGCCGCATGTATTTTAATGTCCGTTTTGATTTGCTTGGATAGAATGATTATTTTTCCAAGTTGGGTTTTAAGCATTATTATTTCTGTGTTTTAGAGTTTGTGGGGATTGTACGCATAGTTTGATTATTTAGGGCAACGTCCGTTTTGAAAATTGACTAAATATTTGCCGAAATTTTTTGAAAAAATTTACACCTGATGTAAAGTAACACCTAATTTGATAACAGAGGAAAATGGTCGGAAGTTTAGATAGAATAATTAAAAATGATAAAATCAAGGTGTTAATTTTTCATAAAATTTATGTACATAGACACTTAGTTTGATAATTCTCAGACACAAAATGAGAATGTTCTAAAACTATTAAACAAAAAGTCGGAAAAGTTTCAAAAATCCATGATATAAATTTCAATGCTTTCTGATAATTTATTCTCAAACTCAATGATACTTTTTCTTTAAGTTATGTGTTTAAATATATTCTGATGTTAAATCATATATAGCCGGTTGGGTAATATCTTGCTGTTTTGTTTAATGATATATTCTAAAATGCCATAAAACTAGGCTTTTAAAGGAGCAAGAATGGCAGAAGTTATTTGGCTGAGTATGGATGAAGTTTGTAATCTAACAGGTGAAGTCAAAGAAACCGTCAGGCGCAAATGCAAACGGGGTGAATATTCTTGTACTTATGATAAGAAAGGTAAATATAAAAACTATTTAATAAATTTTGATTCGCTTCCGGAAGCGGCTAAAAACAGATACAACGGTATAAAAATAAACTCGCAACATTCTAAATTCTATAAAGAATCTCCCGCTTGAGCTAAGAAACAAGCTAAAAAATATGTTGAGCTAATTGAAAAAACAACAGGAATGAAACATAAAGAAATAAAAGAGTTTTTGCAGGATTGGAACTCTAAACACCCTGATAAAAAATCAAGTTATTCTGCTTTATGTAAGGCTAAAATTAAATATGAACAATTTGGTGAAGATATACTTTTATCGAAGAAAGGTTTTAAGGAAGATGAATACCGTGTAAAACCTGAATACTATGAATATTACAAAAATCTATATATGAAACCAAAAGCACCATCAGCTATTGATTGTTGGATGCAAACACTAAATTATGCAAAACAAAAAGATAAAATCAAAACTGCAAATTTCCCATGCGAAAAGACTTTTGATAGATTATTAAAAAAAATACTCCGCAGAAGAAATCAAAAGAGCAAGACGATATTACGAAAAAGTTATAGCAAAGAGATTATTCAAACATAAAGGCTAATGAATATTGGATAATTGAAAGTTGTCAGCTAAAATTTCCGTTAAAGCGAGGGAAAAGGTATTTTTATCCTTGGCTTACGGTAGTTAAAGATGTAAAAACCGAAAAGTGGTTAGGGTGGTTTTTATATTTTGAACCGGTTTGTTCGGGACATATTATTCAAGCTGTTTATTATGCCTACATTAAATACGGGAAGCCTCAAAAAATTTATATTAGAGATATGCATTTTGATTCATATATAGCACGAACCGGCAAAATAAAAAAAACTAAAATTGATTGTAACTTTATCGAGTTAACACCTATACTTATATATACAGGTGCAAGATATAGTTTTGAAATTCCTACAAACGTAAATACAGCATGATATGTATGAAAGATATATTATAACCTGCAAACCCGTCCATATAAAGAAAAACGTTTGGATAGGAGTAAATGTAACAATTCTCCCCGGGGTTACAATCGGCGAAAATGCCGTTGCCGGAGCAGGGGCGGTCGTTACAAAAGATGTTCCCGATAATGCGGTTGTCGTCGGAAATCCTGCAAAAGTAATCAAGTATTTGGGTACGGACAAATTTAAAAAGAAGTAATAATGAAAATAACAATTATAACGGGAAGCCCGAGAAAAAACGGGACATCAAATTTTTGGCGGATGAATTTATTAAAGGCGCAAAAGAAGAAGGTCATGAAATTTATAAGTTTGATTCAACAAAAGCCGAGGTTAAAAATTGTATAGGTTGTAATGCTTACGCTATGGGCGAAAAACCTTGCATTAATAAAGATGATTTTGCGCAATTAAAGGAAAACTTTTAAGCTCGGATATTATAGTTTTTGTTACGCCGATTTATTATTTTGGAATGTCATCAATGATTAAAAAGATTGTTGACAGACTTTACGGTATCGACAGCCAATTAAAAACAGGTGAGAAGGGAATTTTAATTTCTGCTCAACATGCTTTGTGGGCAAAATCGTAAACGAACCCATAAATGCACATTATAAAGCAATTTTAGGCTGGTTGAACATGACAAATGCGGGAATTGTAAATGCAATCGGAATTGAAAATGTTGAATACTTAAAGCAAACTGATTATCTAAATCGAGCGTACGAATTAGGCAAAAGTTTATAAACAAATGCCGATAGGTTGAACTATCGGCATTTTATTTTTTATTTCATTACGATTTTAACTAAATTTACGGGTGGAGGCATGGTTTTATCTTCATTATTTAAAAGCCTTTTTTCTAAATCCGAAGGGTCTTTTTTATTATGCAAACCGTTAAGCCATTTTATGGTTGAGCTCCCCCATGATGAAAACTGAGTTTGAAACATATTTGCAATTTCTTTTTGGTTTTCAAAATATTCTTTTTCGCAAGAAGAAATATCCGGTTTTTTCAAAGTTTCATCTATGAATTGAACTTCGCTTTTTGCTTTATCTTTTGCCATTGTCCAATTTCTTTTGGCAGCCGACGGAATATTTTTATAATTTACGGCAGTATCTGCATCTTCAAATGTATGCAGGCAATCAATTCTTCTTATTTCGTTTTCAATAACCTCATCCGAAGGATTTTCTAAAACCTGTGCGTAATTTTCTTCATATTTAATTGCTTCTTTTAAGTGGGGCGCATTGTCTTTTAAAAATCCGGCATGGTTTTTATAATATTTTCCTTTTGACGTTAAATATTCGCTAAACGATTTTTTTACGTCCGCCCCTTCTTTTTCCCAGCTTTTTATGCAATCGGGAATGCCGTTATGTTCTAAATTTACGACATTGCTTTTTAAAACAAAATCGGGATATATAAAATCTTCGTAGGTATCACCCGTTTTAAAAGTTTCGCCTTCTCCAAAATCTATAAGACGAACATCATTGTTTTTATCAAAAAGACAATTTTGCATATTCAAATCGCCATGTAAAACTTCCGCTTTATCAAGTTCTAATATTTTGTCAAAAAATTTATCAAAATCATCGGAATTTTTTAAAATGCCCTTTTTGCCTTCGACAAAAGTTGAAACTAAAACATCGCACCCTGTTTTTGGATGTTGAAAATAATCAACATATTGTTGAGAATTAATATTTGACGGAACTTTTTTTAATACCTCAGCCTCTCTTTCAAATTTAAAATCCTTTATTTTCGACATCTTTACGGCATAATTTTTATCCCCCTTTTTATATTTGTAAACTACGCCTTTCAACCCTGCTTCGCTAAAAGGTTTTGACTTATCGACGGTATCAAGAATTTCTTTCCTTTTGGGTATGTCGCTTTTAGAAAATTCAAAGCTGTCTGTGGAAGCATTTCCTTTAAAATGAATTTTTGGTTTGGAATTTTGAGCGCCCACACCAACAAACGGCGCAAAATTTATTGCATTAACGAACATATCTCACACACCTTTCTCGCTTGTTTAAAACTTAAAATAAATTTTTTTTGTCACGATATTGACTTTTTTGTTTTCATTATTAATTAGAACAAAAAAGGAGGAAAAATATATGGAAAAAACTGCTTCAATTAAACTTATCATAGGAGAGGACTTATCAAAAATCGTGATTGAGGGTAACGGCGAATTTATCAGAGGAGAAATTAAAAAATTAAGAGAAAAAACAAATCTTCCGCCCGTTTTAATTACGGATGAAATCAAGACGGACAAAAATTCTTTTGAAATACAAGTTGGTGATAATTTGATTATAAAAAAAGAAGTTAATCTAAATCAAGATAAAAATGCTCTCATAAATACGATTAAAGCAGCTCTTATCAAAGCTCTGACGTAATTTTGTGCGGAGCAAAATCCGCACTTATATAAATATTGTGTTTTGACCCGATTTTTATGCTTTAATTATAAGTATGAAAGAATATCTTGATAATTTAAGAAAAAAATATGAAACAAAAGATTTTATAAAAGATGATCCGATTCAATTTCCGCATTTTTTTAAAAATGATATAAAAAACCTTGAAGTTATGGGGTTTATAGCTTCAATTTTTGCATTCGGAAAAAGAGAACAATTTATTTTAAAATTAAATTCAATTTTAGAATTTTCAAATTATAATCCGTATGAGTTTATTTTGAACATTGAAAAAAATGAGGATAAATTAAAAAAATTTTATTACCGCTTCTATAAAGATACGGATATTATTGCGCTTTTTTACATAATAAAAGAAATTTTAGCCGAATATGAAACTTTGGGAAATTTCTTTTATGAAAAAAGAAACAATAATCATAAAATTTTAATTCAAAACGTATATGAAAAAATTCAAAATTCAAAATATAACCCAAAAACTCAAGGTTTTTCTTTTATGATATCAAACCCTGCGAGAAACGGTGCGAATAAAAGAATGAATATGTTTTTAAGGTGGATGGTGCGTGGGGGAGAAGTCGATTTTGGAATTTGGGATTTTTTGGATAAGAAAAATTTAATAATTCCTCTCGATATCCATGCGGGGAATGTTTCAAGAGAATTAAACCTGTTAAAAAGAAAACAAAATGACTGTAAAAGTGCGTATGAATTAACTCAAAAACTAAAAGAATTTGACCCGAATGATCCGATAGGGTACGATTTTGCCTTATTCGGCGCAGGGGTCAATAAAGAAAAATTACATGTTTTAGTAAGTGTATAAAACTTTTATTAAAAGTTATAAAATACTTGTTGTTTGATATAAAATTATAATTAAGCAATTAAAAAGGAATAAGATGAAATTTTCAAGATATTCAGCGGTTATAATCGGTTCCGGTGTATCGGGGTTATATGCTGCATACAAATTATCTAAAAATAAAAACATAAAAGACGGAATTTTAATTATAACAAAATCCAAAACGGATGATTGTAACTCAAGACTTGCTCAAGGCGGAATTGTCGCCGTTATGCCCGAAATTAATCCTCTTGATTCAATTTCTTCTCATATAACGGATACCCTTAAAGCCGGTGCAGGCTTAAATGATTTTAATGCGGTTAAATTTGTATCCGAATGTTCCTCAATTGCAATAAGAGAGCTTATTAGGGCAGGTGTAAATTTTGATAAAAAAGATGACGGTTCTTTCGATTTTACTTTAGAAGCCGCACACAGTATACCAAGAATACTTCATACAAAAGATAAAACGGGTTATTCAATCGAAAAAGCCCTTATTGAGCTTGTAAAAGAATCAAAAGAAATTGAAATTTACGAAAACACCATGGCGGTTGAACTTCTTTTGGATAAACAAAATATCGCAAGGGGAGTAATGGCGTTTAGCGAGCAAACAGGCGAATTTGAAGCAATATTATCTAACACCGTTATTGTTGCAACGGGTGGTGTCGGACAATTATATAAACATACGACCGCAAGACCCGTTACAACAGGTGATGGGATTTATCTTGCAAGTAAAGCGGGCGCCAAAATCGAAGATATGGAATTTATTCAATTTCACCCGACGGCACTAAGCGTTAAAAACGAAGAATGCATGCCTTTGGTATCCGAAGCAGTAAGGGGCGAAGGCGGAAAAGTCGTAAACGACAAGGGTGAAAGATTTGTTTTAAAATACACTCCCTTAGGGGAGCTTGCTCCAAGGGACGTTGTTGCAAGAGCGATTTATAATGAAATGAAAAATACGGGTAAAGGAAACGTTTTTCTTGATATAACGGATATCGGAGTTGAAAAATTTAAAGAAAGATTTCCTTCAATAACGGAATATTGTGAGCAATTCGGAATAAATTTGGATGAAAAATTAATTCCCGTATCTCCTGCGGCACACTACCTAATGGGCGGAATTAAGGTTAATTTGAATTTTGAAACGTCAATTAAAAATTTGTATGCAATCGGGGAAGCCGCAAGAACGGGGCTTCATGGCGCAAACAGGCTTGCTTCAAACTCGCTTCTTGAATGTGTTGTAAGCGCAATAGGCTTAGAAGATTTCTTAGGGTTTAGGAATTTATCAGCTCCAAAAAACTATGATGAAAAAATTAAAGACTTAATTTGCACATACGAAAATGAAGAGCCGTTTTATATCGAAGAAGCAAAGACCGTTAAAGAAAAAATTAAAGATGTAATGTGGAATTATGCGGGAATTGCAAGAGATGAATTATCTCTTAAAAAAGGCTTGTTTGAATTGAGTGAATTAAAAGAATGCTTATGTAATAAAAGGGTTTTTTCCGATTTTGCTTCTTATGAAATAAGAAATATGCTTTTTGTATCGGAATTAATAATTAATGCCGCATTGACAAGAAAAACTTCTAACGGTGCTCATTACAGGCTTGATTCGACAAATAAAAATTTAACGATAGAGGAAATTGAGGAAATTACAGGTGGGAAAGTATCTATTAAATGATTTTATCGTAAGAGAATATGTTGAAAATGCGCTAAAAGAAGATGTTGGCTTTGGTGACATTTCAACGGATTATATTTGTGCGAATGCGGATTTAACAAAAGATTTTGAAGTTTGCCTGAGGTCAAGGCAAGACGGAATTTTTTGCGGAGAGGACCCTTTTAGAATTGTTTTTGAGGTTTTATCGGGAAACAAAGTTCAGGTTGAATTTTTTGTTCAAGACGGAGATTTTATCGAAAAAGATAAAGTTTTAGCGAAAATTAAAGGCAATCCGAGGCATATCTTAACGGGAGAAAGGCTTGCTTTGAATTTTGTCCAAAGGATGTCGGGCATTTCAACTTATACGAGACAATTCGTCGATATAATCGAGCCGTATCAAGTTTCCATGGCTGATACAAGAAAAAATACCCCCAATTTCAGACTTTTTGAAAAGTATGCCGCAAAAGTAGGCGGCGCAAGGCTTCACAGATTTAATCTTTCCGATTGTGTTATGCTAAAAGACAATCACATTGCGCTTTTGGGAGGCTCAATTAAAGATGCGGTTTTAAAAGTAAAAGCGTATAATTCTCACGCTCATAAAATTGAAGTTGAATGCGATAATTATGAACAAGTGGTTGAAGCAATCAGTGCAAACGTTGATATAATAATGCTTGATAATATGTCGCTTGATAAAATTAAAAAATGCGTAAACTTTATAAATAATCGTGCGATAATTGAAATATCGGGTAATGTCACGCTAGACAACATCGAAGAATATGCAAAAACGGGTATCAACGTTATAAGTTCAAGCGCAATTATTGCAAAAGCCCCTACGCTGGATTTGGGCTTTGATTATTTGGGTTAAAAGTAAGTTTTTGCGTTAAAAATGCCTCTATTTTCATAGAGGCATTTTAGTTATATTTTAATTAATTTGATTATCTGCAATCGGTATTATCCATAACGGCTGCCCCTTTATTGTTTGTATAAATTCTGCAATTACTGTAAACGCTTCCGCCTGCTTCTGCCGAAAATCTTGTTGTGCAGCGTGTTTCATTTGTATCACTTACATTGCATGTACAACTGCTTATAAGCGCAGTGCTCATTCTTGAACAATAAGAATTTCCTAATGCAACGGCATCATCATGCGCTTGTTGCGCAGCCGCTGCTGCTGCAGCTTCTTCAGCCGCAATTCTTGCCGCTTCTTCTTCTGCCGCAATTCTTGCCGCTTCTTCTTCAGCTGCTATTCTTGCCGCTTCGCCATTATCTCCTATTGCCGTTGCTTTACCAATGAATACAATATCTTTTTCAATTGCATTCGGGAGTTTATCCCCGTCTACATCCATAATTCCTGCGACACATCTTGAAGTTGTATCGCCCGAATAAACTCCGGGGATCAATGCGGCGCATTTTTTATTGTATGATAATAAAATTCTTGTTCCGTCAAGCGTTTGAAGTGCAATATTAGGGGATGTCCAATCATTATTTTCATCTTCATCTAAATTAAACGAACTTCCGTTTTGAATATCGGATATATTTGCCGTCGTTCCGTCGGATAGTGTTATTTTCTCGTATTTATCCCCGAAACATGCACTAACGGGCGGCAATTCGGAAGGTTCTGCGCCTACTTTACATATTCTGTTTATACTCATATATTTTCCGAATGCTTTTACAAAATCGTACGTTGAGGAATAATAAGGACCGATTTCTCCGTTTAAGGCCATTAATTCTTGAGCTTTTTGGAATTTTCTTTTGGAAACGTTTACTTGAGAATTTCTTGTTTTTTCTTGAAAAACAGGTATTGCCGCTCCTGTTACAACGGCTGCAATAACCCCTATAACCGCAATTGACAGAAGCACTTCGGCTAATGTATAGCCACGTTTAAAAATTTTTGAATATATCTTAAATAAAATACTTTCTTTTTTCATTATATTATGTACACCTTCGATATTCCTGTTCATATATTATATCATTTTTTTGCTATAATCCAAAATATTATTTGTAATTAAAATTAAAATAAAATAGGCTCGGATATCATAACCAAGCCTATTTTAGCGTCAAACTCAAAATTTTATGCTTTTCTTTGTGTATTAATATCGTCAAGAACGGAATTTAAAACATCGAATAATTCAGCTCTTTCTATATCGTTTAATTCAACCAACGGGCGCCTTACATAATTTTCGATTATGCCGAGCCTCGATAAGACGGCCTTTGTCGGAATCGGGTTTGGCGCCATAAAAAGTTTTTTAAATAAAGGATATAATTTTTGGTGCATATTTCTTGCAGCCTTAACCTGACCCGATTTAAAATTATGAATTAAAGACTTAATTTCACATCCTACAACATGAGATGCAACGGAAACCACCCCGTACGCTCCAAGGGATAACATAGGTAAGGTCAAACTGTCATCTCCGCAATAAATTGCAAAATCCTCGGGGCAAAGAGATTTTAACTCGGTTATTGTATCCATATCGGGGTAACTTTGTTTAAGTCCTATAATGTTTGGATATTCTTTTGCAAGGAATGCCGCAGTTTGCGGGGTCATGTTAATTCCGGTGCGCCCCGGTATGTTGTACATAATAATCGGAATGTCAACCGCTTTTGCAATTGCCGAAAAATGTTCGATAATTCCTTGTTGATTAGGCTTATTGTAATAAGGTACGACCGACAATATGGCATCAGCCCCGATTTCAACCGCTTTTTTTGAAGAATCGACAGCTGTTCTTGTTGAATTGGAACCTGCGCCCATAATTACTTTAACGGCGCCTGAAACTTGAGCTTTTACGGCATATAAAATTTCGTATTCTTCTTCATGAGTTAATGTCGGGCTTTCACCCGTTGTTCCCGTCACAAGAATAGCATCGGTTTTGGAATTTAACAGGTGAGAAACCAGTTTTTCAAGAGCTTTAAAATCAATCTCCCTTTTTTCGTTAAAAGGAGTGACCATAGCCGTAATGACTTCGCCCGCATCATATCTTAACGTCATATTAATATAACCCCATTTCAATTACTTTCTGTGCCAAACGAACGGTGTTTAATGCCGCACCTATTCTTAAATTGTCTGCAACACAGAATAAATCAATGCCGTTATCAAAAGCGATTGATTTTCTTATTCTGCCGACATAAACAGGGTCTTTTCCCGCACATTCTTTCGGTGTCGGATAAACAAAGTTTTCAACATCATCTTCAATATGAACGCCGTATGCGTTTGATAAAAGTTCTTTTACCTTTTCGGGTGTTATTTCTTTTTTAAATTCTATGCTGACTGCTTCGGAATGTCCTCTGTATACGGGAACTCTTACTGCGGTGCAAGAAATCGGAACGGTTTCGTCAAGATGAAGAATTTTTCTTGTTTCGTTTGTTACTTTCATTTCTTCTTTTGTATATCCGTTTTCGGTGAAACTGTCAATTTGAGGAATAACATTGAAACCTATTTCATGTTTAAAGGCTTTATTTTCAAAAGGCATGCCGATTAAATTAACCTTTGTATTGTCGGTAAGTTCGTTCATTGCGGCAAGTCCTGCGCCTGAAACCGCTTGATAGGTCGATACGATTAATCTTTTGATTTCCGCATAATCGTTTAACGGTTTTAAAACCAACATTAATTGAGATGTTGAGCAATTGGGATTAGCGATAATTCCTTTATGAAGTTTAAGGTCATCATCGTTAACGCCTGCAATAACAAGGGGTACATCTTTTTCCATACGAAAAGCGCTTGAATTGTCAATAAAAACAGCACCTCTTTTAGCGGCTTCTTTAGCTAAAGCCAAGCTCGTGGAGCTGCCTGCCGATGCCAAAACAACGTTTACGTTTTCAAAAACTTCCGGTTTTGCTTCAATTACGGTGTATTCTTTTCCCATAAAAGTTAATTTTGAGCCTGCGGAACGATAAGACGATAAAAACTTAATATCGTTAAACTCAACTTTTTGTTCTTCAAGTATGGATAAAATTTCTCTTCCGACAACGCCCGTTGCGCCAAGTACGGCTAAATTTGGTTTTTTCATAATATGTTCTCCAATCCGAATATAAATTCATTGTGTTCAAAAATATACTCTATACCGAGTTTTACACCCGACATAAAACATTCACGATTGATTGTATCGTGCCTTACGGTTAAAGTTTGACCGTCCGCACCGAAGATTACCTCTTGCGAAGCTATAAAACCCGGCATTCTGACAGAATGTATATTAATCAGTCCTTTTCCGTCTTCTTCGTACACTCCGCCTCTTGAGCCCTCAATAAGTTCGGTATCTTGGATATTTCCCGATTTTAAATTTTTATTTACGCTTGTCATCATTTTTGCGGTTTTAATTGCCGTACCTGACGGAGCATCTTTTTTTTGATTATGGTGTAATTCGATAATTTCTGCGTTATTAAAATATTTTGCGGCAGTTTTTGCAAACATCATCATAAGCACCGCTCCGAGAGCGAAATTTGGAGCAATTAGGCACCCTGTATTATTTTCTTTTGATAATTTTTTCAATTCTTCAATTTGAATATCCGATAATCCCGTTGTTCCGATAACCGGTCTTACTCCGTTTTTTAAGTATATTTTTGCATTTTCAAAAATACAGGAAGGCTGGGTAAAGTCAACGGCAATATCGGGCTTATGAAGTTTAATTGATTTTTCGATATCATCTTCTACAATGACTTCATTGTATACTTTTTCTCCGACATTAAATTTATCTATTGCACAAACAAGCTTCATATCGGGAGAATTAAGAACAAGTTTTGTTACTTCTTTCCCCATTTTGCCCATTGCGCCCGTTACAGCAACTTTAATCAAAATTTTTCTCCTTATTTTCCCATAATTTTCACATAAAAGACGATAAAATTCAATGAGTTTACAAACATAGCACCGTTTAATTAAAAGAATTTATTTCGGAAAGCAAAGCGTAAACTCACATCCTTTGTTTAATGAAGATTTAAGAGAAATTTTCCCGTTGTGCATTTTAATGAGCTCATTTGTGATTGTAAGTCCTAAACCCGTTGAGGATGAGGTTTTTGTATAAATATTATCGAGTTGAACAAATTTTTCAAATATTCTTTTATGATTTTTTTTATCTATCCCTATTCCGAAATCTTTAATTTTAACAATTAAAAAATTTTCGTTTTCTCTTAATTTTATAATTACCTTTGAATTTTCGTAAGAAAATTTAATTGCATTTCCTAAAAGATTAAACATTATTTGTTTAAATTTAAGTTCATCAAGATTAATCATATTTGAAACGTTTGATTTTAATTCTATTTTAATGTTTTTATCGCCCGCAAGGGGTTCAAGAGTATTAATTACTTCTTTTGTTAAAAGATGAGGATTTACGGCTTTTAAATTTATATTCATTGCTCTTGCTTCGATTTTTGTCATATCGAGAATGGTATTTATAATTCCCGTCAGATGAATTGCGGAAGATAGAATTTTTCCCGTCCAAAATTTTTGTTTGTCGTTTAATTCTCCGCAAGCTCCTTTTATTAAGCCGTCAGAAAAACCTATGATTGAATTTAGGGGTGTTCTTAATTCATGGGAAACGTTAGCTAAAAATTCCGTTCTCGTTTTGTCGATTTTAATAAGTTCTTCGTTTTTTTCTTCCAGTTTTTTTTGAAGTTTTGTTTTTTCTATTATTGCTTCTTGAAGAATCGAGAGTTGATTTTTGAATATTTTTGAAATTTCATAATCTTTAATCTTATTCCAATAAATGTCTCCTGAAATTTTTTGTTTTTCTTCTTTAGTGAAGGGGGTTTTTCTTTGCAATAAAAAATACCCGATTTTTATTTCCGAATTTTTAATCGGAATTTTTAGCGTAAATAATGAATTATCTTCAATGCCTTCTTTTGCGACACAAAAATATTTACCTTTTTTGTAGTAAAAAGCGCAAAAATCGAAGTTAATTTCCTTTTTTAATTTTAAAAAAAGATTGTGATAAAAAACCGTATCGTCTTTATCTTCAATAAAATAAGCGGAATTAATCAAATCGTTTTTCATAGATTAATTATATTCCGCTTACATCGTGATTGCAAAATTGTAAAATTAAATGCTCAGCTTATATCCGCCCTTAACGGCATTTTCAAGGACATCTTCCGCAATTTTTGCTCTTAAATTTTTAATATACTTATAAACATAATCGGTGGGAAGATTTAAAATTTTTGCTAAATCTTTTGCATAAACAATGACGTCCGAGTTTTGAACAAAATAATCCAAAACTTTTTGTTCTCTTTCGGTTAACGGTTTGTTGAAGTTCAATCTTCTTGAACGACCGTTTTTTGAAATATCAAGGAATGATTTATTTTGCGTTGTTGAAACTTGAGTTTTTTCCGTTTCTTGGTTTTCAAGAGCTTTTTTAATACTTGGTTGAATTTGTTTTTTAATTTCCATTTCGTCGGGTTTTTTAGCAAGTTCAATGATAGTGTCTTTTGCGGATTTTTCATCCTTAATGTCCGAAATATATCTTGAACTTGAATTTGATAAAACAATATCGACAATATCGTTGGTTTGTTTTTCTCCTTTGATTGCTTTACCTAATCTTTTTGCGTATTCTTCAAGCGTAATTCTCTCTAAGGAGCTTCTCCACTGTTTTATTTCCTCTTTACTTAAATATTCCATTATAACTTCCCCTTACGAAATATAATTCCGATATTTATTTTATAGCACAGGTGAAGAATAAAAATCATAAAATATGTTCTAATGTAAAAATTATTTTTAATACTTGACAAAAAAGTAAATATCGTATAAAGAAGTTTTATTCAAACAGCCGGCATGATACAAAACTACCGTCAGGAGCCTTTTTTAAGGGGAATATTTTATTTTTGCATATATCTTGTGCAAATTCGCATCTCGGGTGAAATTCACATCCCGCTATCATTTCCGTTATGGAAGCGGGAGCACCCTTTATATTTTTCAGTCTTTTTTCTTTATTATAAGGAAGCGCTTCAATTAAAGCCTTTGTGTAAGGATGTTTCGGGTTTGAAAAAAGTGTCGATTTATTTGCCGATTCGACAATTCTTCCTAAATACATAATTGAAATATAATCTGCCCATTTGTTTACAATACCTAAATCATGAGAAATTAAAATTATGGACTTGCCTTTATTTTTAATTTCATATAAAAGTTCTAAAATTTGAGCTTGTACCGTAACATCAAGTGCCGTCGTCGGCTCGTCCGCAATAATAATTTCGGGGTTTAGAGAAAGTGCGGTTGCAATAATTACTCTTTGCCTTAATCCGCCCGATAATTCAAAAGGATATGCCTTTAATTTGTTTTCGGCATCTTGAATTTTAACTTCTTTAAGCGATTTTAAGGCAATTTCAACCGCTTCTTTTTTTGTTAAACTTTTATTATGAGCTAAAATTGCTTCAGTCATTTGGCTTTCAATCGTAAGTAAGGGATTAAGGCTTGTCATCGGGTCTTGAGGAATGTATGCGATTTTCGAACCTCTCAATTTATCCGCTTCTCTTTCAGACAAGCTTAACAGGTTTTGATTTTGATAAATAACCTCTCCCGATGTTATTTTTGCATTCTTCGGAAGAAGTTTTACGGCGCATGTTACCGTCATTGTTTTGCCGGAGCCTGATTCACCTATTATGGAGTGAATTTCACCCTTTTTTAATTTAAGAGAAACATCTTTTAAACAAGGGTATAACTTATCGTTTATATCAAAACTTAAATTCAAATTTTTGATTTCAAGTAAAGTATCCATAATGAAAATCGTACCTTCGACGTTATGAATTTACAAGCTCTTGTTCTCTATTATTCTCGTTGACCGTTTCATTTTTGTTTTGCAATTTTGTTTTTTGCTTTTTTCTCCTCATAAGATCGACGAATGCTTCCAATCTTGTTAAATATCCTGCTTTTCCCGTTTGTTCATCCATAATTAAGGATAAAATGGGAACGTTTACGTCCTCCCTCATTTTCGGGAAAATATTTTGGGACATAATTTCAGGCATGCAGGTAAAAGGAGAAACATGAATCAAACCGTCAACCCCTCTTTCTTTTGCGTACATAACGTCTGATATACATTCAAGCGCATCGCCTCCTATATCTCTCATTAAGTAAGGTCGTGCAAGTCTGTATGCACGTTCCAGATGAGTTTCTCCCTTTTTAAACATTTTTGGAATAATAGCATCTTTTAAAAAGCTCGAAACGGTAAGGCTTCTTCTTGTTTGAACGCCCATTTTTCCCAATTCTTTTTCAATGTTTTGGTTTGAAAAAGGATCTAATACGAGAAAAATTTCCCCCGTTAAATCGACGTTTAAAACATCTCTGTTTTTATCGACTTCAACTTGGGACATAAGTTTTACGACTTCTTTTTTTGCTTTGTTTAATTCCCTTGTGGTATCGGCTTTATCAATTAATCTTAAAGCCTTTTTGTACGCTTTTTCCGAGTCACCGGGTTTTATTTCTCTTGCTCTTGCGTAAGAATAAAAAGTTTCAAGTTCGTCAATCGCAAAAACTTTTCTGACCGCAATATTAATCGCTCTTATAATGGGAATCGGGTTTTTTGTTCCCGTCAGTTTTGTCAAAAAATCCCACATGCCTTTAAAACCGTTATATAAATTTAATTCTATATAATTAGCGTTATACCCCAAATCGTAAAGAACATTCTTAATGCTTTTTCCGTATTCCCCCAGACGGCAAATTCCGGGGGATGAAATCATGGCGACATAATCGGCTCCGCCCTCGATTGCTTCCATAAAATTTCCCAAAATAAGTTTATAAGGAAGGCAGATTGCCTCGGGTGAATTTTTGGTACCCATAGACAAGGTTTTTTTACTTGTATACGGCGGAATAAAAGGTTCTATCCCCATTTTTCTTAACGCTGCCGACCAAGCGATTGAAATTGTTCCCATGTGCGGAAATGCAACTTTTTTTATTTTTTTATCATGCTTCATAATTAAACCCTCTGATGTTATTCTACACTAAAAATAATTTTGTGTTCTTGATTTTCTCCTTTGTTTGTTATAGCTTGTTATTAGAGAAATTTGGTTTATAAAAGATAAGTTTTATCTGCCTCATCGACCATAGTGGGCAAAAATCAAATTTTAAAGAAAAGTACAAAGTAAAAAAGAAAGGCAAAACTATGGCAATTGATTTAGTTGAATTGTTGGATGCAGGGGTTCATTTCGGACACCAAACACAAAAATGGAACCCGAAAATGAAACCTTATATTTTCGGTTCAAAAAACGGTATTTATATTCTTGATTTAAGAAAAACGGCTGAAAAATTGGAAGCGGCTTATAATATCGTAAGAGAATATGCGGCAAAAGGAAGAAACGTTCTTTTTGTAGGTACAAAGAAACAAGCAACCGATGTTGTTGCTCAAGAGGCTTTAAGAGCAGGTGCATATTATGTAAACAGAAGATGGCTCGGCGGCATGATGACTAACTTTGAAACAATCAGAGCAAGAGTTAATAAATTAAGAGAACTCGAAAGCTTTATCGAATCGGGCGCAGTTTCAAAATTACCTAAAAAAGAAATTGCACAATTAAACAGACAGCTTGCAAAATTATCAAAAACTTTGGGCGGTATTAAAGAAATGAAAGGCATGCCTGACATTATCTTTGTTGTTGACCAAGGCAAAGAATTAATTGCAATCAAAGAAGCAAACAAATTGAACATTCCCGTTATTTGTCTTGCAGATACGAATGCCGATCCTGACGGAATTGATTACTTAATTCCCGGTAACGACGATGCAATAAGAAGTATTAAGCTTATTTCTTCAAAAATTGCAGACGCTGTTTTAGAAGGTAAAGAGTTAAGACAAAATAAAGCTAATCAAGGAAAAATCGAAAAAATCGACGCAAAAGATGCAGGCGTTGAAAAAGCGGCGGCAACAGCCGAATAAGACTTTAAAAGCGCCTTTTTAAGGCGCTTTTTTGACTTTTTGAATTACAAATAATTAAATTTCACGAACGGAAAATTTAAGAAAAACAAGGAGTAAAATTATGGAAATAAAAGCCTCAATGGTTAAAGAATTGAGAGATAAAACAGGTGCAGGCATGATGGACGCCAAAAAAGCTTTAGTCGAAGCTCAAGGCGATATGGACAAAGCTGCAGAACTTTTAAGACAAAAAGGTATTGCATCTGCCGATAAAAAAATGGGCAGAATTGCTGCAGAAGGCGTTGTTGCAACTTATGTCGACGCTAAAGTCGGTGCTATGGTTGAAGTAAACTGCGAAACAGACTTTGTTGCAAAAAATGAAACCTTTAAAGAACTTGCAAATGTTGTCGCAAAAGCAGTTGTCGAAGAAAACCCGAAAGATGTTGAAGCGCTTAATGCCGTTAAATTACCCGACGGAACAACGGTTGAAGAATATGTTAAAGCACAAATTGCAAAAATCGGCGAAAAAATTACAATCAGAAGATTTGTTCGCTATGATGACGATAATTGCGTTGCAACTTACGTTCATAACGGAAAAATCGGCGTTTTGCTCGAAGTTAGCGGCAATGAATGTAATGATGAAAATAAACAAATCGCAAAAGATATTTGCTTACACATAGCTTCTTCCGCTCCCGAATTTGTTTCAAGAGAAGAAATTCCGGCTGACGTTATTGCGGAAGAAAAAAGAATAGAAATGGGTAAAGAAGATTTGGCTAAAAAGCCTGAAAATATCAGAGAAAAAATCGTTGAAGGCAGAATTAATAAATTAATGGCTTCAAGATGTTTGTTGGAACAACCGTTTGTAAAAAATCCCGATATTACCGTTCAACAATTAATCGAAGGAAAAATGGGCGTTGTTAAATTTGAAAGATATACTTTAGGTGAAGGCTTGGAAAAAAGACAAGACAATTTCGCCGAAGAAGTCATGAGCCAAATTTCAAAATAATCAACCTTGATATAAAATAAACCCCTTTATTTTTTAAAGGGGTTTTTATTTTGAAAATTTTATTTTTTTGGAAAAAGCCTTCTTGTTTTTGAACCGAACAGTTTAAAAAATTATCTTGTACAGACAAACCAAACGTTTGTATATGTTTTCGGATCATACATTGATTTTATGATAGGGTGTAAATCGGCGCTTTTTGGTGTAACTTCCATTGTATTTATACTCCAGTTCGGATAATTTCCCATGAGATTATAACTCATAAGGTAATACGGTTTTTTAACGGGGTTTGGAAGCCCGAGTTTTTGAGCGCTTTTTTGTATGTAGTTCAAATTCTTGTTTTTCTCCCACATCTTAATGTCAGAGTCTTTATACATATAATTTAAAATAGAATTAATTTCATTCGGCGAAGCAATGTTTGCCCATCCCCCGCATTCTTTCACGGCAGATAGCCAATAACTCACCATTCCTTCAGGCGGGCATTGTGCTTGAGATATTCCCCAGTTTTTCATATTTTGAAGGCACTCGTTTTTTGTCACGCCTTCTTTTCCTGTCAGAGTTCCGACAGATACGATGCAGGTTGAATCAATTACCATAATACAAGCATCGGCAAAACTTCCGGCAGAATAAATCAAAGGAACATCAACCCCTATTTTATTCGGTTTTTCTTCCCCGTCAACATCCATAATCCCTGCTACACAAGCCGTTGCAACATTAAATTCCTGATTGGAGTTCGGATTTTTTCTGTCGGGGGCGGATGTCGTACATCTTGAATTATACGCAAGAAGCATATATGTATTATCAAAAGTAACAATTGCAACGGTATTTGAATTGTAATTTGTGGTTGAATTTGTACTTATTCCAAAAACACTTCCGTTTCTTGCATTTTTTATTTCATATTTGGTATCGTCCGCAAGAGTTAATGTTTTATAAGGCCAACAGTTTTCAATTTCGTCGGACTTGCATATTTTAACGAGTTTAATGTATTTTTGTAATTCATTTACAAACCTTTCGGTTGTATATTCATCCTCTCCGTAGTATGAACCGATTGCCTGATTGAGATACATCATCTCCACCGCACTTGCAAATTTGATTTTTGCGGTTGAGATACGTTTATTTCTGACTGCTTCTTGAAGTCCCAATATTATCGCATACACAATGAGTCCCGCAATCAAACATAATGCGGCAACAGTAAGCGCAAGCTCCGCCACAGTGAAAGCTTTTTTCATTATGTATTCAATCCCGTACAACTTTTGCTTCTTACTTACATGATACACCTTTTTTATGTGCAATTCAAGGAGCGGCAAGTATTTAATTACTATTTTATGTTCAAACGAGTTGCGTTAATAACGGATAAATCTTTGTATATTTTATTGGGTGCGCCTTTTCTGTTTACGTCTAATAATACGGCAGCACACCTTGCGCCGCTTGTTTCGTTATTTTCAATGTTTAAATGGTATGTTCCCGCTTGCATGTTTTTACATCTTTTATCGTAAGCAAGAACCATAGCCACACCCTCAGACGTTACAAAACCTATTGTATCTCCCGAAAAATCATGTTCTTCGCCGTCATTTAAAGAAAATACGCTTCCATCTTTAAAGTCGCTTAAATCGGCATAAGAGCCGTCAGGCATTTGAAATTTATCATAACCGAAACAATCTTTTAAGTTTGTAGAAGGGCAAAAACGTAAAATTTTAATTTTTTCGCTCAACGTGTTTGCAAATGAAGCCGAATTTTCGTAGTACGAGCCAATTTCGCCGTCAAACGCCAAATCCTCCATGGCTTTATTAAATCTATCTTGAATTATCCTTACCTGATTGTGCAAAATCCTGTCTTGTATATTGTAGGAAACGGCAGGAATAACAAAAATTCCCAGTAAAATAATAATTATAAGGGCAAGAACCATTTCACCCACGATGAATGCTTTAATTTTCATATAACGATTATACAACCAAAATTTATATTTTGGCAAAATAAGAAACTTTATTGCAATAATTTTTTTTTGTTTTATAATTATTTTACTCACTCAAACCTCTGCAGAAAAAGTAAAAAGTATTTTTTCTAACAGAAAGGGAATTAAAAAATGGCAAATATTAAATCCGCTAAAAAAAGAGTTCTTGTTACACAAAGAAACCAAGAAAGAAACACGGCTTTTAAATCATCAATTAAAACTGCGGTTAAAAAAGCGTTAGCTCTTGCAACGGGTGATGATAAAGAAGCTTTAAATTCAGCTTTATCAAAAGTTTATCAACTTTGCGACAAAGCGGTTTCGAAAGGTATTCTCCATAAAAATACCGCAGCAAGAAAAAAATCAAGATTAACCGTTGCTATTAACAAACTTCAAACAAAATAGTTTAGGTTAAGCTAAGAACTAAAATCGGCGAATCATTAACGCCGATTTTTTAGTACTGATTTTTTTTGTATTTAATAGTGTTGCGAACTAATATTTTTTACAAAATCGATTTTTAATTTTCAAGACAATAAAAAGGGCAAAATAACAAGTTTTGCCCTTTTTAAGTTTATTTGAGTTTTAATTTATTTTTTAAAAGAAAAAGTCTTTGATTTTTTCAAAGGTGCTTCTTATCGGTTTTCCTTCTTTTGCGGTTTTGGGATAAACTACAACATTGGGGTGTGATTTCGGGTGATATTCAAAGAAACCGCCCTTGGCGTGTTCTTCTTCGTCGGCGTCTAATTCATAAACATGAACCGTTTCTCCGGGGTCTGCAAAATAAACGTCAAGAACTTTTGCTCTTTCATCGTCACTTCCCCAATCTCTGCTTGCACCAACGTATGGAACTCTCTCAATCGTTGAACCGGGTGTGTAATCGTCTGATTTTTTGATTTCATTAACCAAAACATGTGTAAAATCTTGATCTATCGTTCCTTTTCCTTTGTTTCCTTCGAGTTTGCCTTTGTAAGATTGTCTTTTGAACTCTTTGGTGTAATAAGTACCCGTAACTTCGCCGCAAGTGCTGTAACTGTAATTTGTTATAATAACCTCATCACCCAATTCGGTGAAGTGAAATTTTTTAAAATGTCCGCCAAAACTTGTCATATCGTTATTAGCGTTATTTTTATTGTTTTGTGCATTGTTATATGCGTTTGTATTGTTTACTCCGCCAATTTTCATTTTACTCTCCTTAGCATGTTTGTTTTGTTTATAGAACAAGTGTAAAAATACACTTTTGCGCAATTTGAGTAAAAATAAGTTTTTTTGTTACATTACTTAAAAACAAAATATATTTTTAAGGTTGAATTATTTAATATTGTTTAAAAAATTTTTGACGGAAGATAAGAATTTTTCTTTTAAACCGGAGAGAAAAAAATCTTTGCTTCTTTCTGATGAAACCGCCATATCGGATAAATTAAGAGGAATACCGTCGTAATCTTTCAGCATGCGCTCAATGACTTCTTCTTCGTTTTCTCCTAAAAATTCCTCCGTATTAAAATGGTTAAAGCTGATTTGTTCGGTTGCGTTTTGATTTGAACTGTTTTTTCTCTTTCCGTTTTGAGAGTTGTTTTTCCCCTGCTTATTTTTATTTTGGGTCATGTTATCCAAAATCCTATAAGTGTTCGATACCTTCATTCATTCTCTCCAAAAAAATGCAGTTGTTGTCATTGAATAAAAAAGATGTGCATAAATTATTTTGCTATTATTCGGTTAAATTTGTATTACTTTTGTAATATAAATTTAATTGACAAATTTAAAAAAGGCTTTATTTCCTATTTTAATAATATAAATTCTTTTTTGCAAAATCAATAAAGGTATACAATAAATAACATAAACGAATTAATTTATTTGCGGGAAGGCAAAATAAAACTTTTATATTCGGTATGGAATTTATTTTTATTGTCGATTGAGTTTATATCCGAGTAAGTTATTTCAAAAAAGGAGATATCTTCTTCTTTTAAAAAAGAAGCGGAACCAAAATAGTCTTTATATTTGAACGTGTAGTTTTTACATATCTTATGCCCCAATTTGTAATTTGCTTCGTACGAAGTCCAAATTTGGTAAAATTCTTCTTTTGTCAAATTATCGGGACATGCAAAATTCATATATTTTAAAATATTCTTAAAATTTCTTTCTTTATTTAATTCAATATCGATTCCAATCGGGTTTTTTGAAATTGCATAGCAAAAAAGGTTATTTGAGTGAGAAATTGAAAAATAAACGGGGTTATTTTCTATATACGGCTTTTTATTGTCGATTTTTATTTCATCATCTATATTGTGATATATTTTCAAAATTCCTTTTAGAAAAATATGAGAATTTCTGTGGTGAAATTTTGTTTTTTCGGTTTTTTTATATCCCGATAAATCACAATTTACAAAATAAATTTCCATTTTACCCTTTTTTAATAACTGATTTTTGCCATATTTGAGTCGACTTTTAAAATTTTCAGCATAATTCTATCTTTCGGCTCGGTTTTTTTAGTCCAAATTTCATTTGGCGGCGAGTCACCGTTTAAATCTATTAAAACGTAACATTTGTTTTCTTTTTTGCATTTTCCGTCAGATTTAAAATCGAGTGTAATTCCTGTGTGGCTTTCGGTAAACGTAGTTTTTGGCGGTTTTTTAAATAATTTATCGGAATTAAAATAAGAAATAATTCCATCCACGCTGTATTCTTTAATTTTAATGCCGTCAAGAGATAAATTTTTTATAATTCTTATAAAAATAAAGCGATTTACAAAGTTTAATCCTGCTTCTTTTGCAATGTAGTCGACAATTGATACAAGTTCAATATCTGACGGTATCAAAAATTCCTTTGCGTTTGCACATCCTGAATTTAAAATAAGAAATAAAAGCAGTGTACCTAAAACTTTTTTCAAGACAAGACCCCTTTGATTTTTTCAATAACAAAATCCAAAGCGCCCTGCTGATTATTAAAAACGTTGTTTGAATTTTGTACGGTTTTATTGTAAAAATCTTCATCCAGTAAAAGTTTTGATGTCGTATGGAAAAAATCTTCCTCGTTTTTAACGACAAATCCTGCGCCGTTTACCGTTAAAATGTAATAAATATCTCTGAAATTTTTAATTGAAGGACCCGAAATTACGGGCTTAGAAAAAATAACCGCTTCAAGAGGATTGTGTCCGCCCGTTTTATTAAAACTTCCCCCTATAAAGGCAACGTCTGCGCAAGAATACAATTTTGCAAGTTCTCCCATAACATCAAGAAGAATAATATCCGCATCTTCAAAGCTCGGTTTTTTGGAATAAAGATTGAATTTATATCCTTTTAATAAATTTTTGACATCATCAATTCTTGTAATATGCCTTGGAGCAAGAAGTAGTTTTAAATCGGGATTTTTAATTCTTAATCTGTCGTATGCGGATAAAACAATTTCATCCTCTCCTTTGTGCGTGCTTCCTGCAATTAATATTTTTGAATTGCCTGAGTTTAAGTCAATGTTGCAGTTGATTTTTTCTATGTCGAATTTTAAATTTTTCATAACTTCGACTTTGTCTTTTATTGCGCCTGCCGTTATCATTCTTTGTTTGTCTAAATCGCTTTGAACAAAAATGCCTGAATAAAGCGGCAAAATTTCTTTAAAGAAAAACTTTAATAATTTATACGATTTAAAAGACTCGTCCGACATTCTGCCGTTAATAATAAAAAGAGGTATATTTCTTTTGCTGCATTCTATCGCAAAATTCGGCCAAATTTCGGTTTCTGCAATAAGAATTATATCAGGTGAAATTTTATCGAGAAATTTATCAACCGAGCTTTTTGTATCAATCGGAAAATATGTAATAAAATCCGTTGTGTCGGACAATTTTTTCAATGCCGTTTCATAGCCTGTGTTGGTTCCCGTTGTGACGACAAGATTTGCGTTCGGGAAAGTTTCTTTTGTTTTTCTTATTAATTTTTGAAGTGAAATGACTTCTCCGACGGATACACCATGAATCATTATTGTTTTTTTCTTTGTGTCAAAATCCACAGGAAGTTTATAATTGCCGAGTTTAACTCTCCAGCTTGAAACATCTTTGTTTTGTATAAGCCTTATCACAAAAATTAAAGGTAAAACCACAAACGATAATAAGGTTGTTAAAAACGAATAAATTTTAAGCATTCATTGACCTTTCAATTTCCGATAACGCATCTTGCACTTCTTCGACTAAAGGAAGATATGTGCATTTATTATTTTTATTTGGACATTTTTTCTTATGACAAGGCTGGCATTTTAAATCCCCCTGAAGTGCGATATGTTTTGTTCCTAAAGGAGCATATCTTTCTTTCGGAGTGGATGTAAAAATTGAGATTATATAAGGGTGTCCCGTTGCCCAAGCAAGGTGGGTAGAACCGGAATCGAGAGAAATTAATATATCCGCTCTGCGCAAAACTTCAATAAATTGCAATAAATTTGTTTTTCCTGCAAGATTAATAAAATTGTTTCCGCCTATATAATCAATTAATTCTTTATCTTTTTTTGTACCGAGAAAGATTAAATTATATTTGTCATAATCAATTCCCGAGATTAATTTTTTCCAGTTTTCTTTATCCCAGTGTTTATTTTTCCATGTTGTGGCAGGGGCAATCATAAGATTTTTTTTGTTTTTATCAATTTTTTCCAACAGTTTTTCCGTACTTGTTATAACTTCTGTGTTACTCTCGGGTAATGTCAGTGTTACTTTTGAAGTATCAAGGTTTAAATATTTGGCGAATTTATAATAGTTATAAACGGCATGTAGCTTAAAATCATTAAAAATAGGTTCGATTATTTCGTTTCCGCCGAAAATTGCTCCTTCTCTTGCGCTTTTTGATACTATTCTTCTTTTTCCTTTGGAAAATTTTGTCCAAACAAAACTTTTTAGAATCAATTGTGTATCAATTACGATATCGTAATTTTCATTTCTTATTTGTTTCAGTATTTTTAAATATTCAAAAAAAATTTTAAATATATTACCGCTTTTTTTCCATCTTTCGTAAGGAACCAAAATTACTTTATCGGCACATGGGTTATTATTTATAATGTCGTACCCTTTTTCGGATACCAGCCAATGGAGCGTCGCTCCCGCATTTTTAATCAAATTTGCGAGAGGTATATTGAAAATCACGTCCCCCAAAGCAGAAAGCCTTACAAGTAAAATCTTTTTCCCCTGAATAGTCATAGAAAGATTATACTATAAAATCCAATGTTTATATCAATCTGAAGGATTAGAAAATTATACCTCCAAAGATAGATGATACCGTAATGAAAAAAAGGTAAAACTATAAAATAAATGTTTTAAGGGGAGTATTAATGAGAAAAATAATTTTCTTGATTATATTGATATTGATATCATTTACTCAAACATCCTTTGCAAAAGAAAATACTATAAGGGAAATTGAGGTAACAAAGGCGGATAACAACATTTTTCTTAATGTTAAAAGCGACTACAAAGAACCTTTTAAAACAGCAAAAAACAGCGGCAATTATTATATCGAATTGGACGATTCTAAATTGGACGATAATTACAAAACGAATGCAGCGGATAACATGGGTATTTTAACCCAAGAAATCGGCTCTAAGGTAAGAATTTACGTTATCAAAAATAACCCTAACGATGAAAATTTGTTGTTCCAAGCGAATTTGATATCGGAAAAGGGTCAAAAACCGTATGATTATAACAAAATCGGAATAACGGCAGGAATATTGGGATTTATTTTAATTCTTGCGCTAAAGTTTTATTCTGATACAATTAAATTGGCGATTAACGGAACAAAAATCAAATCTCCGAGCCGAAACGACGAGGGAGTTTATTTGAACAAACAATTGTTAAAAGAAAGAACAAAGCCTCAAATTGTTCATCTAAATTCTGCTACGGTTCCCATAAATCAGGATGTTTACGTTAATTTTGAATATGCTAAGAATAAACAGAATATAAAAGTTGCAATTTAAAAATGAATCCGACTAATTTATTAATAATGATAATACTTATAAGCCTGCTTGTCCTTGTTCATGAATGGGGACATTATATGGCTGCAAGAATGTTCGGGGTAAAAGTTTCAAAATTCGGTTTTGGTATGCCGATAGGTCCCACGTTGTATAAAACAAAAAAAGGCGATTTGGAAATATTGGTTCATGCCTGCCTTTTGGGCGGATATGTTTCATTTCTGGAGGATGACGAGGAAACAAAAGACATGTTGCCTTTGGATTCAAAAGAAAGGTTCAGAAATCAAGAGGTTTGGAAACAGGCGATAATCGTTAGTGCAGGCGTTATTATGAACGTTGTGTTTGCGTATTTTCTTATTATTTTTGCATCAAGCGTTTTTCATAAACTTCCCGAAGGGAAAAACGAAGTAATCGTCGACTCTGTTTTAAAAGACGGTTATATTAATAAGACAAGACCGAATGAAATAATGCCCAATGACAAAATTTTATCCGTAAACGGACTTGAAATTAATTCAACCTATAAATTTATTTTCCTTGTTCAAAAAAGCAAAAGCGACGACGGCAGAGCGGATAAAGCTATTGTTGAAAAGAATTTGGAAACATTATTAAAGTTAAATCCTTCTTTGGATAAAAATTCAACGATACCTTCGGGCACAAAAATTAATCTTCCCGAAACAAAGAAAGAGAATAAGCTTATTGTTAATGACTTTGTCGCAATGGGCATTGAAAAATATCAGGATAACGAGGTTGAACTTACAAGCGATGAAATTAAATTGAGAGATGAAATAAGAGGAAGAAGAACTTACGTTTTAACGGAAGAATCGTCCGCTCTTGCTATTGCAACCGCATTATCGGATACTTATAAACCTCTTGATATCACTCTTGAGAGAAACGGAAAAATTGTCGAATTAACGGATGTTAAAGTTGCTCCTGACGGTACTTTAGGCGTAAAATTAACCGCAAACGAGATTTTTGTCGAAACAAAAACCCCGAGGGATATTTTATATTATTCGACAAGGTATATGATTAAAAGTACGCAATTAATGTATGTCGGACTTTGGCAGTTAATTACGGGCAAAATTCCCGCAAGCGAAATGCATGGAATAATTGCGATTACAAAAATCGGTTCGGATATTATTCAACATAGAGGTATGTTAAACGGCTTACTGTTAACCGCAATCATCAGTATTGACCTTGCAATAATTAATCTTCTTCCGATACCTGCGCTTGACGGCGGACATTTAATGTTTCTTGCCGTTGAAAAAATAATAGGACGTCCTTTAAATGAAAAAGTCGTCGAAAATATAAGCAAGTTTTTCTTTGCGCTTTTAATCGTGCTTATGATATTAGTTGTGTTTAATGATATTTTTGCATTGATTACAAAGAAATTTTAAGGACAAACTTTATTATAAATTTTGTGATATCCTTCAACCTTCTCTTTATTCCATGAAGAGTCATAGTTCATTGCGTTTCTGATTATTTTATTTTTAACTTCTTTGTTTTTAATTGTATCAACAGCTCTTTTTAAAGTATTGACGTAATCGCTCGATGTATTGCATTCAATAATTCCGTAATCGGATTTAAAGCCGTTTCCTTTGTTTTTGTTTGAATTGTAATCAAAAACCGTATCGTTTAAACCGCCTGTTTTTGTAACAACGGGAATACACCCGAACCGCATTGCTATTAGTTGGCTAAAACCGCATGGTTCAAATCTGCTTGGCATAAGAAATAAATCTGCCCCTGCACAATACATTTCATTCGGAATGTATGAATCTATAAAAACATAACGCCCTTCGTATAAGGGATTATTTTTTACATAGGATATAAATTTTTGTATGTAATTTATATTGAAAGAATTTGGCGAACTGAAAATAAATTGAATATTTTCATTTTGAATAACTTCATCAATGGCGGAAAATGCCACATCAATTCCTTTTTGAAAGATATCTGCTCTTGCGGACATAAAAATTAAAATTGAGTTGTCAATTTCTTTTAAGTATCCTTCTGTTTTGTACAACGGGTCAGAAAAAAGCAGTTTATTATAATTTTTGATTTTTTCTTTTGTAAGGTTTTCAAATAGATATTTTCTATTTTCTCGGCGCATTTTTTCAAAATTGTCTAAATTGTAATTTACAAAAATATTTTTTGAATTATTCGGGTCGTATCTTTTGGGGTCAACCCCTGCAAGGACGGCACCGCTTTTATTTTCCGTTTTTTTAAGCGAATAATATAATTGTTCTCCCGTATATTTTATATCTCTCAGGATATCTTCATAATATGAGGGCGAATCCGTAAGCCAAAAATCACAAGTTTCAACATTGTATTTTATCGGATTGAATATACAATTTTCATTCACTAAATCATCTAAAATAAGTGCCGCTTTTTTTGAAAGAAATGCTATTTCTTTTATATTTTCTTCTTTTTTTAGAATTGATGTACAATTAATTGAAATATATTTTGCAACCGTTTCAATATCCGATTTTTTTGTTGTCAATTTTTCGTACAAATTATTCATAACGTTAATTACTTCAATATCATCGAAATATTTATCAATTAATTTTTTTGACCCCAAACAAAATATTGTCTGCATTGCGTTTGTAACGCTTTGATACGGTGTTGCGCCGTTATGAATTATATGTACGATTTTTGTATTAATTTCGGGGTTTTCGCCGATTTGTGATTTAAAAACTGGAAAATCCGTCGTCTGAAGAATATCGGGTCGTTCGTCATTTTTTAATTTTTTTAAATATTCTAATACCGCAAAAGAAAACGAGCAGGAATTTCTAAATATGTCACCGTCGTATATTTTTTCATAAATTGAAAAATCATCCGAATATAAAAATATTGCGGGAATGTCGTTATATGGTTTTATTGTTTTATAAACGATACAATGTCCTTTATTTATTCCGTATGTATAATCAAAAGAAATATCTTGTTTTAGTTGATATCCCGATATTTCAACGGCAGGTTTTATTGATTTCATGTTATATAAAGGCAAAATGACAGAAATTTCATCTTTGGGAAAATATTTTTTATATGCAAAAGAATAATCCGCATTTGCATCCCCAAGCCCGCCCGCTTTTTGATACGGAAAGCATTCCGAGGATGTTATTAAAATTTTCTTTGCCATTATTTACCCTTTCATTGAATTAAAAAGACTATGATATTTGTTAATTGTCTTTATGGTCCAGCCGACATTTGTATTCATTGCGGATTTTTGCATTTTGATTTTTTCGTTTTCATCCGAAAATTTTTCTATTAATCTATATAAAATTTCTGAATAATTTTTTTTGAGGCTCTCAAAATCATCCATAAAATGCGATTTATGACAAACGCACCCGTTTTTGGAATTTATAATATCCCTTGCACATCCCGTATTGAATATAACCGGAACACAACCGTATCTTAAACCCTGCATAATTGACAATCCGCATGTTTCAAGAATACTCGGCATAACAAAAATATCCGATGCGGCAAAAAATTTTCTTATGTGAATATAACCGTTTATTGCAACAAATCGCCCTTGCAAAAGGTATTTATTAATATCGGGATAACCTATCCAATCGGCTTCTTTTATAACTCCGTCCCCCGCAAGAATAAATTGGATGTTATCATATTTTTCAAGCATATCGAACATTATTTCCTGAATAATCGGAAATCCTTTTGAGCCGTAGGCTCTTGAGGCATACAAAAGAAGAAGTTTGTTTTTATCTTCGTTTAAATATCCGATTGCCTTTGTATCAATATTTTTAACCAGTTCTAACGAAACATTCCCTTTAATTAAATTTTCTTTTGATAACATTTTTTGTATGAAAAGTTTGTTTTGAATTTTTCCTTCAAGTATATTTTTATCCCCATAGGGGAATTCTATATATTTTTTATCAGACGGGCTGTATTCTTCTTCTTTTATGCCTGATAAAATTCCGCACCCTTTTAATTTATTGTCCGAAAAACTTTTTGTGAAAAAATTTTTTTCCGTTAGTAATTCATACATAAATGTTGAAACGGTAAGCCATTTGGTAGATGCAAAAAGGGCTCTTTTTGTAAAATTATATTGATTATCATAAATTGAATTTTTATAAATACATTTTATTCCTTGTATTAATTTAAGATAGTCCTCGTCATCGTTAAAATTTCCGTTCATTAAAAATTTAAGAGTTTCAAAAACGTCTTTTTTCTTGTATTTTTTACTTAAAACATTTATCAAATTGCCTAAAAAAGAGTTATCAACCAGGTCTTTTATAAATTTTTTATTGTAACTTGAACAAAAACCGTTTATAATGTCTTGTTCTCCCAAATACAAAGGATTATGAACAATATGAAGAGTTTTTATTCCTTCGTAAAATTTGTCATATCTTTTATAACAATTTATGGAATTAATCGTATTTACACAAAGATGATCGTTTGTAATGATAAGATAAGGGTTAAATTTTTCGTATTTATTTAACGGCTTTAAAAGCGCAGCAATCGAAGCACCGAATGCAAAGGCAAATTCGTTTGTATTGCCTGCATATTCCTTTTTCAATGAAGAAAAAATATTTGAATGTACAAAATATATATGTTTGTCCTTTGTGTCCGTCTTGTATAATTTTGCGCTTGAATTAAAAACTCCGTATTCAAAGTTTGTTTTTATTTTTGTATCTTTTATTTTAAACCTTTTCGGCTCATCTCCGTTTTTTTCGCCAAAAATTTCAATATAAGAATTATTTTTATCAAACGATGCGTTTTCTGCATTATAAAGAGGCATGATAAATCTTATGTCCGCATTTTTATATACCTTTTTGTATGCTTCAACTAATTCTTTGCAATAATCCGCAAGTCCGCCCGTTTTTGCATAGGGAATTAATTCGGGCGTTACGATTAAAATTTGGTTTGGATTTTTTAAATTTTTTTTATCTTCGGCAAATTTATAAATTTGAGCATCCGCAAACCCCACATTATTGATTTTTCCCGTTGAGGCTTTTATTGTTTTCATCATAAAAACGGGTTTTTCCATAGAAAAAATCGGAATTAATTTTTTATGGTCAAAACAATCATATTCTCCCGTATCAAAAATCACGTTTTTCTTGTCGTAGTCAATATCAAGATTAACGACGCATAAGTATTTCGGGACTTTTTTTATTTCATCATATAAAATCCAAACCAAAACTTCATTTGAATTTGCGGATAGAATACGGGTTTTGAGGTTTTCGTTTTTAATTTTTGAATAAATTTTTCTTAATTTTGTAATAGTTTTAAAGAGCTTTTTATTTTTGCCCCAAATGTAATCATGGTCTTGATAATTCGTGTAATGAGCCGAATACTCGTATTTTGATTTCGGGATATTATTTCTTACTTCAAACCCCATACCCATATATCCCGTCAGCGAAAAAAACGTTTGAATAAAATATCTTAATTCGCATACCATCGGCGATTGATAAAAATTATTATTTTCTATCCTGTCGCTATCGTTTGTAATTGAAGATATGCAAGGGGAGAAAGGGTATTTTTCTTTTAACTTTAAATAATAACTTATAAGATTAATAAATTCCGCATTCAAAAAGAAAAAGTTTGTAATACCTAAAATAACGTCAAAATTTTTATTTAAGGTATCTTTTATCCCGTCTATGTAATAATCTCCCAAAAATGCTTCCGCAAAGGTTGCAAAATAGGGAACATTATTTTTAGTTTGGACTTTTTCTTTTAATTCTCTCCACAACTCAAGTTTAAAATCAGTGTCTTTTTCTTCTTTTTTATCCGAATGTGCAGCTTGATTGTGTCCCATATCGGCACGAATAAAGTCGATATTAAACTCTTTTTGAATTTGAATAACGTTATTTATAAAATAATCAAACGTTTTTTCAATTCTTTTATTTTGAATTATGTACCCTTCACTGTCAAGTTTATACCAGCGGTAAGGCGTAATTGAATTGAAAATTTTTGCACTTTTCGGTTTGTTCAAAACACTAAAAGTCGCATAATCATATTCGCCGTCGTATTTTATGCAATCAAACAGAATGGGGCGCCTTGGGGCATGTTCTGTGACCGGATGTGTTTCAAAACCGTCTTTTCTTACATAATTTATTAAATCAATTCTTCTTTTTTGTCTTGTTTGAAAATCATGTCCGAATAAAATTTCTTCTCTTTTTTCAATTGTAAAATCTTCTTCAAAAAAGTTTTCGATTTTAAACGTTTCACCGTTTGCGCAATTATTTTCTTTTAGAAACGAAATAATCTTGTTTTTAATTAACGGGTAAACTTCTTCGCTGTCGTTAAATTTTATCTCTTGAGTTTTTTCTTTGTTTAATTTTATCCACTCGAAACAATCGGGAATTAAAAAAACTTCTTCCGAAAATTTATCCGTATGCGGAATAATATCGAACCCTACCGCCTTTTTTAAGGAGTGAAGTCCGTTTATGACTAATTTTAATTGTTTTTCGGGCGTGTCATATCCAATTTCGATTAATTCTTTACTAAGCCATTTTGTCGAAAGTTTCCAATTTATTCTTGAATACAACCCATCGTCACACCCCATTTCCCAAACGGGCATTATGTGTACGGCGTTTTCGGGAAATGTCATTGCATATTTTAAAATATTAAAATAATTTCCTGCAATTCTCGGGTTAATGCCTATTATTTTAGTATTTTGAAGCCATTTTGAATTTTTTTCTTGTGAGAAAGGGGATTTATATAAAGAATTAATGTTTAAAACTTTTTCAAATTCTTCTTTTCCGATTAGTTTTTTCAATTTTAAAAAAACATAATCAATAGGCATATTAATGAACTTTTCGGGGGAAATCGGTATAAAATCTTTCATTTGCCTATTATAACGGCTTTATTTAAAAATATCAACAAACTTCTTGCACTAAAGGTAAAATTACTCTAAAAATAGAACCTTCACCCTTTTTTGATTCAACTTCGATTATCCCTTTGTGTTTTTTTATTATTTTGTCGGAAAGATACAATCCCAACCCTGTTGAAACTTTATTTCCTTTTTTTGCAACCGAATAATATTTGTTGAAAATCTTTTTGATGTCGTCTTCTTCAATGCCTTCCCCGTAATCGATTACATCAATTGAAAATGTATCTCCCGTTTTATTCAGGCAAATATCTATTTTATCCGTATTGTAGCTGTGGCTGATACCGTTTAATACAAGGTTGCTTATAACTCTTTTTATTAAAAGCTTGTCAAAATCGGCGATTATATTTTCCTTGATAGAATGAAACTCCAGTTTTTTGCCGTATGATGAAGCAAGATTTGTCAACGTTTCAAGCATTTCGTTTTTTATAAAATCACAAACGTTGATATTTTTTTCAATATTTGGCTCAACCCCCTTTTCGTTTGTTTTGTATGCTTCCAAAATTGAATTTATCATCTCTTTTAATTCTTTATTTGACTCCTTTAATTTTAAAATAACCTCTCTTTGTTGTTCGTTAAGTTCGCCGAATTTATCATGAATTAAAAGGTCACACGTTTTATCCTGTGCTATAACGGGAACTTTAAGGTCATGGGTCAAAGCTGCCGTAAATTCTTCTATCATATGATAATGTTCTTTTTCTTTTTCCCTGTATTCATTGATGACTAAATCTCTGTCGTATATGCTTTCAAAAAGATTATTCAAGCTCTTGTAAAGTTTTAACTTGTCGTCTTTAACATCGGGAAGCGTTATTTGAAAATTTCCGTATCTTGCCTGATTGATTTTAATGAGCGCAAGTTTAATATATTCGTTTTTGTTAGAAATATCCGCTCTTAAACGAATAAGTTCTACTATGAGGTATAAAACCCCAAACCCTATAAAAACGGCAAAAATAATGTTTACGGCAATTAATTTTTCCATAGGAAAATTCTATCATAATTTTTTATTTATGTCTTTTTTAAAAAATCCGCACAAAAGTAGTATATTTTCTTTTTAACTTGACTTTGTTTCGAGTTTTTCTTATATTATTTATAAGCAATCGGCGACATGGCCAAGTGGTAAGGCAGAAGCCTGCAAAGCTTTTACCCCCGGTTCGAATCCGGGTGTCGCCTTTTATTTTTTAATTTTGCTTCCTTTTTTTATTAAATAAACTTTATCCGCAAGTTTAATGTGTCCCGAAATGCTTGTTATTATTTTCTATCAATAGTCTTTTAAAATAATTCAAAAATCAATTGAGAATATTTGATTAAATTTATCAAAAACGTTTGTTGTATAGCTTGCATGGTGAATTTTGGGAATAAGAACATCGGCGGGATATTCGAGTAAAACGGGCTTATTGTCGCCTGTGTCACTTGAAAACTCTTTTGGTTTGTTTTTTACTTAAAAGTTTTATTTAAGGCGGCAAGCTCTTTTTTTGTCATCCCAAACGCCGTTTTCACTTTTGCAGGTTTGCTCATTTATTAATATCTGTCCTTTTTCTGTATTAATAATTAAACCTTCCCTGCAAAAACCCGTATCAAGGCAAGTATCTTTGTTATCATATATATTAAAATATGCAAATACAAAACTCAATATAAATAAAATAAAAGCCGAAAGAATGATTTTTTTCATTTTTATATTATACCGCAAACAAGTTTAATATTTTTTATCCAAGCTGTTTGGTCTATATTTGTTAACTAAATCACCGCAGTTTTTATCCGGGTTATTTGTGCCTTGCGTGCGACCAAATCTATTTGCTTCTTGGTCTTTGATAGAATCTTCATAGCTTTCTTGTAACGTCATACCTTTTCTTAGTGTATTATTATAGACATCGGTAAGTTCTCTTAAGTCGCTTATACCTCTCGATACAACAGCTCCTGCAATTCCGTTTTGCGCTGCTTCACAATTTGCTTTTGCGTGAAAATATTTGTCACTGTTTATTGTGTTTGCCTCTTTCATATTTTTGTAATTTCTTACAAAATCTTCTGCACTACGTTGGACTTTATTTAAAGTATTGATACAATCTGTTAAATGGGCGGATATATTTGAATGTCTGCCTATTTTTCCCAAAAATAACGTAAAATTTTGTATTTTGGAAGAAGCTTGATTTTTTAATTTTTCTGCATCTGCAATTAATTGATTGATTTTATTTACTTCATTAGAAATCGACATCTCCCTTTCCTTCTATTACTAAAAGTATTACTAAAGGTAATATATATTAATTATTATTTTTTGTCAATATAATCTGATTAAATAAAACTGTCGCAAGCTCATTATATTTATGTAAATTGATGATTTTAACACGAATTTCTCGATTTAAAAGACAATGACGAATTTCCTGCCCCGACAAAGCATGGGCTAAAAATTCCATCAATGTTATAGAAAATCTCCAAAAATAATTCGGCAATCAATTGAGATGATTAAATTTATCAAAAACGTTTGTTGTATAGCTTGCATGGTGAATTTTGGGAATAAGAACATCGGCGGGATATTCGAGTAAAACGGGCTTATTGTCGTCTGTGTCGTTGCAAATAAGCATCATATTTCCGTTATCGTCGTTCCTGTATCCTGTTATTGTCATTTCATGTCCGCCCATAACTTTATTCGGGGGGAATTTTCCGTCGTTACAGTCTTTTGCGGTTACAATGCACCCTATGATAACGTCCTCCCCGTCATCAAGTGCCGTTTTTATATGTTCTTTCGTTGATTGTATATCATAGTTGTACCCTGTCAAAATTTGATCATCATCCATATTTTGATATACGACGGATGTTCTTTCTTTATCTTCCGCAACCGATTCAATGTAAGTTTTTTCAAATTCGACCAGTCCTTGATTTTCTATTGAAAAATTCCCCGCTCTTCTATCGGTCAGTGAATCGTAAGTTTGCTGCGAACCCAAATTCATCAATGCTGATTGAAACATAACGTCAATTATGTTTCTTTCGCCCTTATCCCAAAAGTTATGCTGAATTTTTGCTCTCACAAGAGCGTTATCGTCAGGTTTGATTTTAAGTTTTGTATGATTAAAGTCAAAATCGGTTTTTGGCGTTTCAAAGCCGTTTAAAAGCCAAATCGCATCCATTTTATTTTTTGACAAAGAGGATAATTTTAAATCTTTTTCAACCGTCATATTTTCGCTTGTAAGCCCCTCCGCCCATCTTGCAAATTCGGCGGGGTGCCTGTGTGCCATTGAATATTCAACGCTTGCCGCAACGCAAGTTCCTGACCCTTCCGCATCAAGTGCTCTTGCGCTTTTGAGATGTTCAATGTCTTTCGGGTGAATATAAATTATTGCTTCATTCGGAATATCGCCGAACGTTTGAGTAATAATTGCGGGGTCATAAATCGTATCTATAACTTGTCCCGTAATTTTAACAGGGTCCATATCTCCTGCTCTTTTTGAATTTACGGTTTTATGGAGATTTTCCAAGACCGACGTTGAATTATTTGAATTTCTGTTTAATAAAATTCCCGATTTTAAAAGCGCATCCAATTTTACTTGTCTTGAAACATTGTCTTGAGGGCTTATTTTTTCGCTTGAATTAACAAGTTTTGATAAAACATCGTTATACATTTGGATATCCTTTTGGTTATCCAAAACGGTTTTAGGCGCATTCAGAGGAGCAACGGTTGCTTTATAAAGTGTTTGGACGTTGCTTGAATAAATCGGAGTTGTTTGCTCAGGGGAAACTTTTGGCACATTTGTGTCTTTTGAAATTGAATTTGTATTAAAACCGTATAGTCCTAAACTGTTTATCATGAAAAAAACGCCCTTACATTTTCTAAAACATAAGAAATGAAAAAATTGCTTTTTTTTAATTCTGATTTTACAATTAATTCTATGAAATTTAAAACTCCAAACCACGAATATATAAAAATCTGTCTTGACAGGCTAACGAGATTTAAGCCCGTTAGTGAAAGATATGAAAGAGTTTTTGATGACATTTTAAATAAATTTTTAATTACAAAAGATGATATTTCGGATGATGACTCTAAAATTGAGCTTGCGGTTAAAATTTTTAACTCAGTGCTTAATAAAAAAAGTGATTTTAGGCTTAATGAAATTATAAAAGAAGATGAGAATAAAATTTTTAATTTAACCTCGCAGGATGAAAAATTTTTAAATTCCAAAATTGATTTTGAATCTGCTCTTGATTTATTTGAGCTTAATGAACTGCCGTTGAATTTAAAAAGATTAAAGCTTCAAAAAACCTCAAAAAGCGAAGAAGTAAGAGAAAATTTTTCTACTCTTTTTCCTGTTTCAAAAATAATTTTAGTCGAGGGAATAACGGAAGAAATTCTTTTGATTGAATTTGCAAGAATTTTAGGGCTTGATTTTAAAAAGCGAGGGTACTACGTTATAGGCGCAGGCGGAAAAAATCAGGTTGCAAGAAAATATTACAAGCTCATTGAAGAAGTCAAAATTCCGATTTTCATTCTGTTAGATTTTGATGCCGATGAAGTTATGGATTTAATTAATCATAAATTAAGAAAAATCGATACTGCTTATAAAATAAATTCGGGCGAATTTGAAGACATTTTGCCGAAAAACTTAATTAAAAATGCTCTCAATCATCACTTCCATGAAAATATGCACACAGAGGACAATGATTTTGAAGAAGGGTCAACCGTAGATGATTTAAATGTTTGCTATAAAAATAACGGTTGGGGGGAATTTAAAAAAGCAGCTTTTGCAAAGATAATCAGAGAATATCTTTTATTGGAAAATACGTTTAAAATTGAGGGTGAGCTTGAAACAATAGTAGAATTAATAAAAGGTGAAAAATGAAAACAACAAGAGGAATGAGACTTCATATAGGTTTTTTTGGCAAAAGAAACGCAGGTAAATCGACAATTATAAACGATATAACGGGACAAGAAATTTCAATTGTATCAAATACAAAAGGAACAACAACCGATATAAATATAAAATCAATGGAATTGTTGCCTGTGGGTCCGGTCACTTTAATTGATACGGCGGGGCTTGATGATGTCGGAGAACTGGGTGCGCTTAGAATTGAAAAAACAATGAAAGCGCTTGATATGTCTGACGTTATTGTTTATGTTCTTGATAATGAACCTTTAGAGAAAGAAGAAAAAGAATTTATTTTATCAAATAAAGATGAACTGATTTTGGGGATTATAAATAAAACCGATTTAGGGCTTCCCAAAAAAGACGATTTTGAATTTTTGGAAAAATATTGTAAGAAAATAATTTACAGGGGTGAAAATTTCACAAAAGAATTTAAAATTGCATTATCTGAAATTCTTCCGGACGATTTTTTTAATCAAGGTGTTTTGATTTCTGATTTGGTCAACAAAAACGATAACGTTATTTTGGTTATTCCGATAGATAAAGAAGCGCCAAGGGGGAGAATTATTCTTCCGCAGGTAAATACAATCAGAGAATTGTTGGATAATAATTCTATTGCAACCGTTTGTAATCAAAATACGCTAAAACAGGTTTTGGATAATCTTAAATATCCGCCCAAACTTGTCGTAACCGATTCTCAAGCATTTTTTGAAGTTAATTCGATTGTTCCGAATGATATTCCGCTTACTTCTTTTTCAATTCTTTTTGCAAAATATAAGGGCGATTTAAAAGAATTTTATAAAGGAAGTTTGCAATTGGATAATCTGAATGAAAACGACATTGTTCTTATAGCGGAAAGCTGTTCTCATCATCCTGTCGAGGATGATATAGGAAGGGTGAAAATTCCGAATTTAATTAAAAAATATACAAAAAAAGATATCAAATTTGAATATTATTCAGGTCATGACTTTCCGAAAAATCTTGAAAAGTATGCTCTTATCGTTCATTGCGGAGCCTGCATGACAAACAGAAAAGAAGTTTTAAACAGAATTAATTTTGCAAAAGAAAATAATACCCCGATTACAAATTACGGAATTGCGATTGCAAAATGTTTAGGAATTTTAGACAGGGCAATAAAGCCCGTTTTATAAAAAAGCCCGAATTAAATATCGGGCTTTTTATGCTTTGGGCTTAAAATTTTGCGCCGTTCAGGACTTTTTTAATAACTAAAACCTGAATTTCATACGGTCTTAAAGTTACCGTTAATGAGCCGTTTTTTGTAATCGGTGCTTCTTTCATTTTGAAAGGCATTACAAAATCATTCTTTTCGAGTTTCGGGACTTTAATCGTCGTATTAATTGCATTTGTCGGGTCGAGATTTCCGATGATTAAAACCGAATCGCCGCCGTTTACCTTTCTGTATGCAAAAACGGATTTATCTCCCGTAGATAAAAATTCGGTTTCTTTTTTTGCCAATATAGGTAACATCATATACCTCAGAGCAACGGCATCTTGATATTCCGGGATGTATTCGGGATTTTCTTTGTTTATTGAATACGGTGCTCTTGAATAATTAAAAATATCCATTTTGCCTTTATGTACAAAATAAGTATCGTCGTCGGTATAACTTACATCGGCTTTTTTGTTTTGGTATCTGTATAAATATGTATCAGCCATGGGAAAACCGTCAAGTATATAAACATTCCCGGGAAGCGTTACATTCAGCCAGTTTACCATTTGCCAATACGGATATCCGTAACTTGCGGGACTTACTTGATCATGGGTTGCAAAATTATAAATGTATGATTTTTGACCTTGAAATTTATTGACAATTTTTTCATCTTCTTTTATTTTGGATTCTAAATCTTTTGCGTTTTTAATTTCGGATAAATTTGCCCAGTCTGAATAATAACCGTCAAATCCCGCTTCTAATAGTTCTTCCGTTGTAGCATAAGGCGCAAAACCTTTTGCGGGGTTTTCCCATTTTGGCGAGGCTTCAGCTAAAAATAAAAACTGAGGGTCTTTATCTCTTGCGTATTTTATAATCTCCATCCAAAATTCCTTGGGCTTAATTGCAGCAACGTCCGCTCTTATTCCGTCAAAGCCGATTTCTTGCATAAGGTCAATGAATGCTTTGTGTTCTTTGATTAAGTTGCGGTTTAAAGTTTTGCCGTCGTTTTCATAAACTTTAAAAACACGAACGTCCGTCCAATCCGAAGGAATTGCGGCTTCGGTTTTATCCTTTACGAATAATTCGGGGCGCTCCAGCCATAAATCGTATGAGCCGCAGCTTGGAAGGTCGACGATAACATGCATATTGAGTTTGTGTGCTTCTTCAACGAACTTTTTTGCCTGAGTTTTGATATCATCCGTATTAAAATCGGAATCATCGTATAATTGCGGATTTAGTGTATCAAAAGAATCAAGCGCATATAATGAACCTGCCGTTCCAAGCGCTTTTAATTTTCCCGTTTTTGTAATCGGCAAAAGATAAATCGTATTTGCACCCGCTTTTTGGATGTTTTTTAATTTTTCGATTGCGTTTAAAAACGTACCTTTTCTCTCGCCCAATTCGAGTTCGATAATGTCGTTATCGTTATAATCGAGCGCACCGAAAGTTCTCATATTGATTGTGTATATGTATGCCGCATTATTGGTAAAAATCGTGCGCAAATTATTCATCCATGAAATACTTGCAGCTTCCGAACCTTTTATTGAAAACAAAAAAGCAAGCGTGAGTATAAAAAGTTTATTTATTTTCATTTTTCTTCATCCTGTATATTTCATAAATTATTTCATCTTCGACACCTTTTAAAACGGAGCTTGCTCTGTTCATGCTCATAATAATCGAAGCATAGTAATATTCATTATCGTCTATGTTTATTGTACCGACAAGCGAGCTTAAACCTTTCAAGGTTCCCGTTTTTAGGTGTCCTTCGCCGTTTAATTCTCTTAATCTTCTTGATAATGTGCCTTCGCCTATTGCGGGAAGATATTTTTCAATATTGAAATTAATTGAAGATAAAGCGCTTGCCATCCAATCAACGCTTATTGCATTATATCTTGAAACGCCGCTTGCATCTTTAATTGAAACCTGCTTTTTATCTAAGCCCAAATTTTCATAATAATCGTTAAACATTATAATGCCGTTTTCTGTCGTACCTAATGAGCCGTTTGATACGGCGGGGTTTGAAAGATTGTGCATAAGAGCATATTTTCCGCCCGCAATTTTAAAAATCATCTCGGCGCCAATGTTATCGCTGGTTGATAGAATACGTTTTATTGTATCAAAAAGAGAATGATTTATTTTTGCAACAGGAGTTGCACTTTTTGGAACGGGTGCAAAAAAGAATTTTTCTCCCGTCGTTATTCCGTTTTTAATTAATGCAGCCTGCAATTTGCTGCAAAAGTATGCCTTAGGGTTGATTACGGGTAATTCTTTATTTATAATGCTGTCTGAAATTTCTCCCTCAATAATAAGCGCATTATATGTTTCATCTTTTGTAAATTTAATGTTGGTTTTGTCCGAAACTTTTAATTTATTAATATACGGTATTTCAAAAGCATTTTTTTGGACAATTTTTGCCGTATTGTTTTCTTTATCTACTAAAATATCGAGCTTTACCGTATTCTTATCTATCATATACGGAGAAATTTTTATTTCATAAGGCCATGTATCATCTGCCATCCACCCGTCAGGATATGGAGCAAAATCCATAATTGTATCGTCAATGTAAAATTTTGCAATTTCGCCTTTGTATACGGTTTTTAATTTTTTACAAAGTTCGTCCAAATCGCCTTGAGTTAAATACGGGTCGCCCGATAATTTTAAGTATATATCATTTTTGTTTTTATAAATCGTGCTGTTAAGCGAATAATCTTCACCCAAAGTATTAATTGAAGAAGCCATTGTGAAAACTTTTAAGGCGGAAGCAGGGTTCAACATTTTGTATCTGTTTTTTGTGTATACGATTGATTTTGTATTTTTATCCGATATAGATACCGATACGACAGAATCTCTTTCAAAGTCGTATGAATTTAAAATATTGTTTATTGATGTGTAAATATCATCTGCAAATGCAAAAGTTTGTGCTAAAAATACACAAAGTACGGACGATATTATTTTTTTGAACATAAACTTTTCTCCACAAAATATTTTGGAATAAACCCGAAATCAAAAACTTTTCTGTTATCTAAGTTTGGGTATGTTTTTCTTATTTTATAAACCAAATCCGTATCAACTTCAAAATTAAAATATGTTTCTTCCTCTCCTGTTTTTGAAATAATTTCGCCCATGGGAGATACAAAAAGAGAATTGCCCGCATTATATACGTCGTTTTTAATTAGTCCCGTTTGAGAAAGCGCAAGAAAATAACTTTGATTTTCGATTGCTCTTGATTGTGCCATTGAAATATATTGTGCCGCTCTTGATTTTGGCCATGCCGACATATTGATTAATAATTCGGGCATGGACTTTGAATTAATATAGCTTCTGTATAATTCGGGAAATCTTATATCGTAGCAAATCGAAAGCCCGATTTTTAACCCTTCGATTTCGACAATAACGGGAGTATCTCCCGATTTTACATATTTTGCTTCGCCGTCGGGCGAATAAAGATGAATTTTTTTGTATTCTGCGAGTTTTTCTCCGTTTTTTAAAAATACGCAGCATGTATTATAATTGCCGTCCTCTGTTTCTTTAATGTAAGAGCCGCCTATAATATTTGCTTTATATTTAACGGCAAGTTCTTTTAAGAAATCTTCAGTCTTTAAATCATTTTCTTTTGTGTCGCAAAAAGAATAACAATCCCAGCCTGTCGTCCAAACTTCGGGTAAAACGACAATATCGGGAGAAATATCTTTTGATAGCGCCTCTTTGATTATGTTTTCAACTTTTCTGTAATTAGAAAACCTGTCATTCAAAGTTGAAGATATTTGAACTCCCAATATTTGTTTTTTCAATTTTTTTATCCTTTTTATAATTCGTCAGGCGAACCTATTTTCCCTAAAATCGCACTTGCTGCCGCAATAGCAGGCGAAGCAAGATAAACTTCGGATTCGGGGTGTCCCATTCTTCCGACAAAGTTTCTGTTTGTGGTTGAAATTGCTCTTTCGCCTTTTGCGAGAATTCCTGCATGTCCGCCGAGGCATGGACCGCATGTCGGCGTTGAAACGGCTCCTTGAGCTTCAACGATTGTTTGAACGTATCCCATTTCAATTGCTTTTAGGTAAATATCCTGAGTTCCCGGGAATACGATTAATCTTACGTCGGGATGTACTTTTTTGCCCCTTAAAATATCTGCCGCAATTTTTAAATCCGAAAGCCTGCCGTTTGTGCAAGAACCGATAACAACCTGATTAATTTTAACATCCCCTACTTTTGAGATTGGTCTTGTATTTTCGGGCAAATGCGGGAATGCAACCGTAGGTTCTATATCGGACACATCGTATTTAATAATTCTTTCGTATTTTGCGTCTTTATCCGATGTATAGAATTTATAAGGTCTTTTTGAACGTCCGTTTAAATATTTTTCCGTTTTTTCATCGGGCGGTATAATTCCGTTTTTTGCGCCTGCTTCAATTGCCATATTACAAATGGTAAATCTTCCGTCCATTTCCATATCGGAAATTGCAGAACCCGTTATTTCAAGGGTTTTGTATAAAGCGCCGTCAACTCCTATGTCGCCGATTAAATGGAGAATTAAATCTTTTGCGCTGACCCATTTATTTAATTTTCCGTTAAATTCAACTTTTATGCAGGAAGGAACTTTGAACCAAGTTTCTCCGGATGCCATAGCGCAAGCTAAATCGGTTGAGCCTACACCTGTTGAAAATGCGCCCAGTGCACCGTATGTACAGGTATGTGAATCGGCACCTATGATTAAATCTCCTGCCGTTACCAGTCCCGAATCGGGTAAAAGAGCATGTTCTATTCCCATTCTCCCCACTTCAAAGAAATTCACGATTCCTTTTTCTTTACAGAATTTTCTAATCATATTGACTTGTTCTGCGGATTTAATGTCTTTATTCGGAACAAAATGGTCGGGAACAAAAACCGTTCTTTCTTTGTCAAAAACATTATCTACACCGATTTTATTAAACTCTTTAATTGCAACGGGAGCGGTAATATCGTTCGCAAGAGTTATATCAACTCTTGCCGTTATCAAATCGCCTGCTTGTACATATTCCTTTCCGGCATGGGCTGCAAAAATTTTTTCTGTTATGTTCATTGGTTTAGACATGTTTTTTTCCTCTTTTATTTACTTTCTTTTTGAGTTTTTACGTTAAGTAAAGCGTTATACCCCAATACATAGACGGAGCATTTTTCCAAATTATTAAGATACCATGCGCATCTTTCTTGCATGCAAACATTATGAATATCATTTCCTGCCGACATCAGCGGGCAAATCGGAATTGATTTTTTCATTATTCGGTTTCTCCTATTTTAAACTTGTTTCAAGCTCTTTAGCTTGTTTTTGAAGATTACAGTTCGTTTCATCACAACGTTTTTCATAATCTTTATAGATTTTACATCTGTTTATGACTTCGTCAAAATTAATTTGATGAGCGTCAAAATCAGGGCCGTCAACGCAAGCAAATTTTACGCTGTCGCCCACCGTTACTCTGCAAGCTCCGCACATGCCCGTACCGTCTACCATAATGGGATTCATCGAAGCTTCGGTTTTAATTCCTTTATCTCTTGTAAGGTCGGCAACCGCTTTCATCATCGGCATGGGACCCACAGCAATAGCGTAATCGACTTTTTCTTTTTGCATAATTTCTGCCATAACGCTTGTTGTAAAGCCTTTTATGCCTAATGAACCGTCATCCGTCGTGATTATTAATTCTGTGCAGGCATTTTTCATTTTGTCTTGCCAGAAAATTAAATCTTTATTTCTTGCGCCCATAATCATGTAAACTTTATTGCCCGCATCTTTAAATGCTTTTGAAATCAAATAACAGGGTGCGGCGCCGTATCCGCCGGCAACGCATACTACCGTACCGTATTTTTCAATATGTGTCGGTTTCCCCAAAGGTCCCACGATATCTTCAATTTCATCACCCACGTTTAATGAAGCGAGTTTTTTCGTTGTGTATCCCACCGCCATATAGACAATGGTTAATTCTTCTTTTTCTCTGTCGTAATCCGCAATCGTAAGGGGTATTCTTTCGGAATTTTTGTCAACTCTCAAGATAATAAATTGACCCGCCTTGGCGTTTTTTGTGATGTAAGGCGCTTTTACCCTTATTTCAAATTGATTTTTACAAACTTCGTTTTTATATAGTATTTTATATCCCACTTTTCTATTCTCCCATTTGCGCAAGCAAAAATATATTATCACGAAAAAAAATTAATGAAAATAAATTGTAACAACTGCGCAAGAAAATATCTTTTCATGTTTTGTAGATGTATAATAATAAGAAAAAAGTGGAGGACTTATGTCGATACAATCAGTTTCAAATCAACAACCGCAAACCGTTCAAAATAAAAAAAATGACGAAGCAAGAACGGTAAGGGTAATGACAAAATTAGGCGCAGGAATAGGGCTTATTCAATCAGGGCTTGACACTTTTGCAAGTGCTGAAAACGGTACTATCTCAAAAGCCGTAAAAAAAGCAACAAAAGCAGGCAAAAGCAAATTTGAAGCAGGTTTGGAAATCGCTAAAGTCCACGGAAAGCACGCTGCCCTCGTAACGGGTGCATTTGCGGTTGCAGGTGCAGCTCTCGGTAAAATTATCAATTCAATAAACAGATCGGAAGAAGCACGTTCTCCTAAAATCATAAAACAGCAGCAGGAACAAAAACCCGTATCTATATCAATTAATATTAATGCTCCCGCAAATGAATCAAAAAAAGCCGATAAGGCAAACAAAACCGAAGAAAAATCGGAAGCAAAACCCGCCAAAGAAGAACATGATTTAGCTTTCAGCGAATCTGACCTTAATTTGGATGAACTTAACTAAGAACTTTTCTATATAAATATAATAAACCTCCATAATTATATGGAGGTTTATTATTGCTTTTTAAAATTTTATTTGGCGGAAGCCTTATTAAAAATATGTTTTTTATCTGTACAATAAAACCCCGTATTAACTACGGGGTTTTACGTTAAGAATTTAATTAATTTTTTGAAAATTCGGCATCAATTACATCATCATCTTTAGTGTTTGATTGTGATTGATTTTGTTCGCTATTGCCGTTATCTTGAGCTGTTTGAGTTTCTTGCTGAACTTGAGCATAAGCTGCTTGAGAAATAGCATACATAGTTTGTTGTAGTTCTTCCGATAATTTTTTAATTTCATCGTAAGATTTATTTTCATCAAGTGCTTTTTTCAATGCTTCTTTTTGTTCGCCCAATTTTTTAGTATCGGCTTCCGATATTTTGCCTTCAAAATCTTTTACTATTCTGTCGGCTGCAGAAATCATGCTTTGAGCATTATTTCTTGTTTCTGCTTCTTCTTTCTTCTTTTTGTCTTCGGTTGCGTTTGCTTCCGCTTCTTTTACCATTTTATCAATGTCGGATTCCGAAAGATTTGAAGAATTTGTAATAGTGATTTTTTGTTCTTTATTTGTTGCTTTATCTTTTGCAGAAACATTTACGATACCGTTAGCGTCAATATCAAAAGTAACTTCGATTTGAGGCATACCTTTCATTGCAGGCGGTATACCGTCTAATCTGAATTGACCTAACGATTTATTATCTCTTGCCATTGGTCTTTCACCCTGAAGAACGTGAATATCAACAGCGGTTTGATTATCGTCGGCGGTTGAAAATACTTGAGATTTAGAAACCGGAATTGTCGTATTACGTTGTACAAGCGGTGTCATAACGCCACCCAATGTTTCAATACCTAAAGTTAAGGGAGTAACGTCCAAAAGAACGATATCTTTAACTTCACCCGCCAAAACGCCTGCTTGAACCGCAGCGCCTACCGCAACGACTTCATCGGGGTTAACCGATTGGTTCGGGTCTTTACCTGTGTATTCTTTAACCAATGCCTGTACTGCAGGAATTCTTGTTGAACCTCCGACAAGAACAACCTCGTCGATTTCGTTTTTGGAAATACCTGCGTCTTTAATTGCCGTTGCAACCGGAGTTTTACATCTTTCCAATAAATCTCTTGACAGTTCTTCGAATTTTGCCCTTGTTAATGAAATATCAAGGTGTTTTGGGCCGTTTGCGTCAGCCGTTATAAACGGAAGGTTAATATTTGTTTCAACAACCGAGGACAATTCGCATTTTGTTTTTTCGGCAGCTTCTTTAAGCCTTTGCATAGCTTGTTTGTCGCCTCTTAAATCAATGCCCTCTTGTTTTTTGAATTCTTCGCACAGCCAATCGATAATTTTTTGGTCAAAATCATCGCCGCCAAGGTGTGTATCGCCTGAAGTGGATAATACTTCATGAACCCCGTCGCCGATTTCAAGAATTGAAACATCAAAAGTACCGCCGCCTAAGTCAAATACAAGAACTTTTTCCGATTTATCTTTTTCAAGACCGTAAGCAAGAGCGGCAGCCGTCGGTTCGTTTACGATACGAAGAACGTCTAACCCTGCAATTTTTCCCGCATCTTTTGTAGCTTGTCTTTGAGCGTCGTTAAAGTAAGCAGGAACGGTAATGACGGCTGAGGTTACTTTTTCGCCCAAATAATTTGAAGCGTCATCCGCCAATTTTCTTAAAATCATTGCGGAGATTTCTTGCGGAGTATAGTCTTTTCCGTCAATATTTTTCTTATAATCTTCGCCCATGTGACGTTTGATTGAAATAATCGTTCTGTCCGGGTTTAAGATTGCCTGTCTTTTGGCAAGTTGCCCTACAAGTCTTTCTCCCGTTTTTGAAAACCCGACAATAGATGGGGTTGTTCTTGACCCTTCGGCGTTAGCTATAACGGTTGGTTTTCCGCCTTCCATAACAGCAACAACGGAGTTTGTGGTTCCAAGGTCAATACCTATTGTTTTTGCCATAATTTATTACTCCTTTTATTACTTTCTTTTTCTAATATAAATTTACCACTCTATTTTCATGACGCATAAAAAATAAACAAAAAATTAATATTTTAAAAAAGTTTTTTAAAAAGTTTTTTAAAAAACATATATTTAAAGCATGACGAAGTTTTTTTAAATAATTAAAATTAGTTCATGTTTAAATATAATGATAATAAAATAAAATACTTAATTTTAATAATTTTTGCGGTTTCGACTTTTATTATTATGCTTTGTCATGAGCCTTTCAGAGATGAAGTAAACGCTTGGCTTATTGCAAAGTATTTTAATTTTCGGGAATTATTACAAATAGAAAAATACGACGGACATCTTTTTATTTGGCATACAATGTTAATGCCTTTTGCAAAGAATAATTTTTTATATCCTTTATCCATGAAGATTTTGAATTGGATATTTGCGCTTTTGTCGGTAGTTATTTTATGGAATTTTGCGCCGTTTTCCAAAGTCGAAAAAACGCTAATTACTTTTTCGTACCCTTTCTTTATATATTTTTCAACCGTTGCAAGATGTTATTCCGTCGGGATATTTTTGTTGTTTATAATTTTATCTTTGTGGAAAAAACGTTTAAATCATCCTTTATTATTTTCTTTTTTAATAATTTTATCCGCAAATACATCCGTTATGATATTGGTTGCTTCAATTTCCTTAGGGTTAATCTATTTATATGATTTAATAAAAAATAAAAAGCCCCTTTTTTATCCGATATTAATTTTTATAATCGGCGGTGCGCTTATCTTTTATCAAATAGGCAGTGCGGTTAACCCTAATCAGGAACTTGTAAATTTAGTATTTATAAAAAGAATTAAAAATTTTCTGTTTCAGGGAAAAGTGCAAAATTTAAGTTTGAGAATTACGAACGTAATTTTTGCGCTGAGTGCGTTTTCTGCTCTTTTTGGAGCGTTTTTTGCTTTCTTAAAAAGAAAAAGAGCGCTATTTTTCTTAACTTTGAGCTATTTGTTACTTTTTTATATTTTTTCCTTTAAATACTATGGGCATTGGTGGCATTATTTGTTTTTCTTTGTATTTTTAATTGCTGCCGTTTGGATACAAAGAGAGGAAAATTCTTATAACGGCATATTAAACGGAAAAAGTTTATCGTTTTTCGATATTTCGTTTATTTTTCTCTTAACGATGTTTACGATTAAGGCTTTTATCTTTCCTTTTGATTATTGGGAATTTGTGTATGAAGAAAGAAATTCTGATACATATAAAATCGTAAAAAATCTGATTGAGCCAAATGATAAAATATATTTTTTCAATGCTGATTTTATAGGACTTATGCCATATTTAAATTATAACATGTATGATAAATTCGGTGATAAAAGGTATTCCGTAAACGGGTATAAAAGAAACATGAGCCCGATTGAACCCGATGTTGATACTTTTGCAAATACGCTGAGTAATAAGGGGCGTAACATAGTATTTCTTAAAGAAATCCCGAATGATTTATACGGAAATAAGTATGTCGTAAAATTCGACAAAATTTATTCGGATGAAACACCGATATATATGTTTTTAATTACAAAAGAGGATAAAGAAAGCGACATAAAAGAAAAATTCTCGGACGATACGGAAGAAAAAACCGTTAATCCTAAGAATTGAACATTTCAAATAAGACAAGAATTTATTTTAAAAAAGAGGTTTTAAGTGGATTTTAAATTAAAGAATATTATATCAAAAAACGGACTAACGATTTTATTTTTGTTCCTTTTATTTTTTTATATAACGTTTGGTTTGTTTAACACTTATTTTTGTCCGATAGTAACCGATGTGTGTTATGATGTCGTATATTCTCTTGACAGCGGAGAACATTATTGGCGCTTATATATAGAAAAATGCGTGTTAAGTAATAAGCACCCGTATGCTTATTTGCTGATTTCCCCCTTCATTTCCCTTCTGAAAATTTTTATACATGATACAAAATTGGTTGCAATAATTTTACAATCTATAATAGAATGTTCTACTTTATTATTAATTTATAAAATTTTATATTCTCTTACAAAAAGAAAAACGACGGCAATTCTTTGGGCAGGAGTTTTTGGTTTTAGTTTGACGGCCATATTGTTCGCAATATTTCCTGAAATGTACGTTTGGGCGGGTTTTACACAGATATTAACACTGTCGTATATTATTAAATTGTATTTAAGTGAAACTAAAAAGCTGAATAACATGAACATTATCGTTTTATCGATGTTAATGCTTATTAATTACGGAATAAACGAAATTAATATCGTAAGCGGTATTTTTTTGGTTACTTTTCTTTTATGCAAAGTGTACGGACGTAATATTAAATTAATAGTAAAAGCTTTTTCTAAAATAATGCTTCTCTCTTTATTGTTTGCTGTTATCGGTTTTGGGCTGCAAAAATATATTTTATATTTCAATGGTTATACCACCGTAAAAGATTTATCAAATATCGAGTTTGATTTTTATTTGGGAAAAATATTCGATGTTGTGACAGGAACTTTTATTGAACCTTTTTATGCTTTAAAATCCGGTAATTCGGTATTAACGCATCTCAGGAAAGATATATTCGGTGAATCCGTTCATATATACAGATATCTTAAATTGCCGGAACAAAATCCGCTGCAATATGTTCCTGCGTTGCTTCTTATTCTCATACCGATTTCATTTTACGGGAAGATTAATAAGCACAGGGGTTTGGTAAATGTAATATTGTTGTGGGTAATTTTATGTACAATTTTTAATTATGCACATAATAGTTATGAATGTGCGCTTTTTGCGTTAAATTATTTTCCGATATTAATAGTTTTGATTGGGTATTTATATAATCAGATTCAATTTAAGCATAAAGATATCCTTGTTGTAATGTTTATAATATTTGAAGCAGTTGTAAATGTTCATAATTTATTCAAAATGCATGCCTTCTTGATAAATGACGACATTATAAAACATTTCCGTTTATCGGTTATGTACTCTTTGGTAATTGTATTTTTATTTTCTGCTTTAATTCTTCCGATTAATAAAATTTTATACAAGAGTTTATCAAATATAAAAGATAAATATTATTCCTATATGCTTATACATATATTATTGATTGCAATTTTTTCGCTGTCAAAATTTATATAAAACATGTTTATTGCATGATGGAATAACTGTTTTATTTGATAAATAATTTTTCAAGTTTCGGGTATATTAATGAAATTATATACCCGAAAAAGAGTGTGATTGTTAAATTTATTAAAAAGCATAAGAAAAATTTTACCTGCCAAATTGAAACGGGCAGTTTTGCGATACTAAAAATTATTGAAGCGCCTATTCCTTGAGATAAGTAATAATAAAGCGCATTTTTACCGATTTTGGCAAAAAAGTTATTTTTTACATCCTTATATATTAACATCATGCCTGATATTGAAATAATTGAAAGTACGAAATAAGGTAATTTGACGGGAAATTTGTATTCTTGCATTATTAAATTCGGAAAATACAGATATAAGAGAATTATGGCAATCGAAGCCAAAATCAGAGGCGTTCTCCAATATTTCCTTCCTTTGAATTTATACATTTTAAAACCAAACAAAATTAACCATAAGTAAAATAAAAAACTTTGAACATTTTGTCCCAGAGCTTTTTCAACGCATTCTATGTTATACATAAAAATGTAGAATACGGGTACTAAAATCAGTATTGAATATATAACAAAGTTTTTAAAATAAGAAATAATGACTTTTGCATATATTAAGGAAACAATATACATAGGCACAAACCAGTATGATGCATTAATTGAGTATAATAAAGACGTAGGCGCACCTGTCAAAAAAACAGGCTGCATAAGTTCTTGAATATTTAATTTAAAGCAACAAATTTGATATATGAGTACGCAAAAGAAAAATAACAAAATCAGTTTATACATTTGTTTAAGAGGGTTAATATCATGGTGTTTTGCCGTAACGCAGCCGGTGATAAAGAAAAATAGCGGTACATCAAAAGTTAAAACAATATTTCTTATGTAGTTTGGCACATAACTTGTGCCCGAGTGGAAAGCCGTATGAATTAAAACAATTCCGACAACCAATAATCCTTTTATTGTATCAAGGTAATAATCTCTTGTTTGAACATATTCCGTCATTGCTTTATGATATCATAAAACAATTGAAAAGGTCGAAAAGAGCAGGTTAAATATTGCTAAACACAGGAATTAAGACCCGTTGTAATAAGATTTTAATTCCTGTGTTTTAATGTTTTATTTCAGGTAATATCTTCCTGCATATACAAGATTTTTAGAATATTGCAAATTCTCGAATTTGGATTTCAATTCTTCTTTTTCGTCTTTCTTTTCTTCTATCGGCTCGGAAGATGTATTTTTAAACGCTTCGATGATTGCTTCTCTGTTTTTGAAGCTGTATTTTTTTGCAAAATTGGATGTTTTTGTAATTAATCCTTTTATGTTTTCTCCATCCTCTTTTGCAAGTTTATTAAAGTTTATGCCCCTGTCACTCCAAACATTGCTAATGATTTGGTCTGAATTTAATTGAGTCGTCGAAGCAATGTGCATGGCGGCAATTGCGGATTTATTGTCGCTTTCTCTGTTTTCGTTTAAGAACAATAAACCCTTATTGTTTTGGATTTCAAATAAAGCATCATAGATAATTTCTTCGTCGAGTTTTTTATCCATATTAATGTTTGCATATTTGATGCCGTATTCTTCAGCGGTTTTTCTTATGTTTTTATTAACTTTTCCAAGTTCAAGAATGGTTTTAACACCTTTATTTTTTAAGAACTTGACGTCTTCCGTTATTTTATCGTCATCATCAGGCGTAATTGAACCAAATGCAAGATTGTCGTCAATACTGCATAAATCCTTAATGTTACTGTATGAATCGGGATTGAATACCGTATCAATGTATGCTTGAGCCGGTTTATCCCAAGTTCTTTTGTAGCGCAGGCAGTTTTGCATTATTTTATCCCATCTTTCGGGGTTGTTCTTTTTAATGTTTACGGCACGTCTTATCGTATCCGAATAATCTTCATCGGGATTTTTTGACAAAAGCAAGGATTCTTTTGTTTTGAAACCCAGCATTTTATCGTCCTGATTGGAATTTTCGTCAACGACAATTTCCGATAAGCCGCCCGCATTTGCAACAATCGGAACCGCACCCATTGCCATTGCCTGTAATTGAACAAGTTCAAAAGGCGCAAACCTGCTCGGTATTAAAACTGCGTCGGAACCTGCGTAAACTTGAGAAATATTATTAATAAAACCGTCAAACAAAACGGCACGTCCGGGGTATTTTTTTACGACATCATTCAGATATTCTTTAATAAGAACGTTATCTTTATTGAAATCGGGACCTGCAAGAACCACTTGAGCATTTTTTTCCTGTTCAAGAAGCCTTTTTGAAGCTCTAATTGCAATGTCTATGCCTTTCTGGTCGGGGTCAAACCTTGTGATGAATGATGATAACAGTGCATTCGGATTTTTGTCCAGATAACCGTATTGTTTTGCGCCGATTACGCTATTGTATTCTTGCGGATTTTTACCCAAAACTTCCTGTAAATATTCTTTGTTTTTTTGTTTCCCTTCTTTGTAATTTAAAAGATGAGGTTTTGTTTTAAGTTCATCTTCGTTAACGGAGAAGGGATATTTAATCGGCTTTGAGGTTTCTTCCGGTGAGGCTGCGGGGTTATATAATTTATAGTCAAGCCCGATTGTAATTCCATGGGTTTTAAATTTCATCATGTTCATTAAATTTTGGACCCCGTCCGAGTATCTGTCCTCTTGCTGCATTTCTTTCATGTATGTATCGGAACAGCTTGTTATGTAGTCTGCATGTCTTACGGCGGGAACGAAAAAGTTGTAATACCCTTTAAACCAGCCTTTGTCGGGATAAGACTCCATTAAATGTTTATCTAAAAATCCCAAATGGTTTGTTGTATAGGGAATGTATTTTTCATAATTTTGCGCAACTTTAATATAAGCGGAATTATAATCATTTTCGTTTATCTGTTTATTTAAACTTAAATTGCTGCTATGACCCATTCTTGCATTTACGGAGTTGTTTATTTCGTTTAAAAGAGCTCTTGTTCTGGGCTCTTCCGTATGGCTTGTCAGTTCTTTTTCGGATAAAATATAAGGTGCAACAACGGGAGCGCCCACTCTGCCTTGATAAACGGAACCGAAATTGTTTATGTTTTCTATTTTTTTGGTATCGCTAAAATACGGGTCTTTGCTCATGGCTTCTATAATTGGAGCGGTTGTCCATTCGTATGACATAACGTATTTGGGCTTAAAATTTTCTAAGTTTTCAAGTTTCTTTAAGGATTCAAGGCTTGATTTGCAAAAGGCTTCCTGGTTTTTAACCTGATCCATAATCCAGCCTTGATATTCCGTTTTGTTCTTTGAAACGTCGTCGGGATTATGAATTACATAAACGGGAAAATCAACTTTCGGGTCATTCACTTTATAGATTTCCGCATGTCCTTTTTGTGTACCGTAAGTATAGTCATAGTCTGAATTTTCGAGTTTTTCTATGACAAATTCTTTGCCCTTATGGGTTCTGTATACCGTTTTGCCCTCGGCGTTTTTTTGAACTCCGTCTTTTGCATTTAAAAGAGGAATTACAACTCTGACATCAAACCCTTTTTTTCTTAATTCCGGAGCAAGTTCTCCTACAACATCCGCCATGCCGCCTGTTTTATTTATCGGTACGGTTTCAAAGGAAACAAACGCAACTTGTTTCGGGTTGACGTTTTTTCCCCTGAAAGATATTGTTGAAAATATTGAATTTTGAATCGGATTTGATGCAAAATTTTTATTATTGTTTACTTCATTTGATTTATTATATGTTTTGTTAATCGGATAATATCCTATTGGTTTAATCATAACTTTACCTTTATATTATTTTGAATTTCCTGCTATCCATTCCCATGTACTTTTGAGAATGTCATCCATGGTTTTTTTCGGCCTCCATGAAAGTGCCTTTTTTATTTTTGAATTGTCGACTATCATAACGGAAGTTTCTCCTTCGGGAGCATCTTTAATTGCAAGTTGAACGCCTTTGCCGGATATTTCCTGACCCTTCCTTATGATTGTTCCGAGCGACGTGCCTTCGCCCGAGCCGAGGTTGAATACATTGCTTTTTTTATTGCTCAAAAGCACGCCTAAAGATTTTGTCGCCGCTTCGCAAACATCGCTCACATGGATAAAATCTTTTATGCAAGTGCCGTCAGGCGTATCGAATTTGTTTCCCATAAGAGTAAAAGGAGAATTGGATTTTATTCTCTCAAACAGTACGGAAATTACGTTTATACCGGGGGTAAGGTCATCTTTCGATGTTGTGCCCGCTACGTTAAACAGCCTCAAAATGATTGATTTAAGACCTGTGTTGCTTTTTTCATAATCTTGTATCATTCTCTCTGCCGCAAGTTTTGTGTTTGCATAAGGAGTTTCCGGATTTTGAACGAGTAATTCCGTTATCGGGGTTTTATCGGGCAATTTGCCGTATGTGGAACCCGTTGACATGAATAATATTTTGTCCGTACCCGCTTCAAGCATACCGTCTAATAAATTTTGCGTACCTCCGACATTTGTTCTCCAATATAGCGGAGCTTCTCTAAATGATTGACCGTTTGAAGTCAATCCGCCCAAATGGACAACGGCATCTATCGGTTTGCTTTTCGTAAATACATCTCTTAAATTTTCGGGCTGTGTTAAATCCAAATTTACAAATGAAAAAAGACTCTTATTTTTTTTGGTGGCATTTACGGCTTCGATTGTTCTTTGTAAAAAAGCCGTTTTGTCTTGGTTTCTGCTTGCTATTATGCAATTATACCCTTCTCTTGCAAGTCTGCCCGTTAAATTGCTTCCTATATATCCGGTTGCACCCGTTATAAGGACGTTCGGGTCGTACAACCCCTTGAATGAAGGGGCTTGATTATTGTTGTTAATTTGCATTAAATAAACCTCCTAGTAATTTTTTTCTTCTTCTGCAAGAATTTGAAGGTTTATTTCTCTTAATTTTGAAAGCAAAAGATTTTTGTACGTTTCCATTTCGGATAAATCCTTTTTTGCTTGAGTGACGTAATTTACCATATCCGGGTGGTTTTTTGCTTCTTCCAAAATTGCATGGTAGCGATCTACCACGTTTTTTGCGTCCCTGTATTTAAGTAAAATTTCAACTTTTTGCTTTTGTAATTTGTCAAAAGTTTCGGTATCTCTGTCCCTGATATCGGAAATAAAACTCAAATCGTTTTTAGGGTCGTTGTTTTTGCTTTTTTGCACACCATTAAAAGCAATGGTGCTTGCGTTTACGATAGTATTCAAAATGATGTACCTCTCTTTTTATGTGTTGTACATAAAAAGACGGTGAAAAAAAATTTTTTAAAAAATCAGGCAACTTTTTTACATTTGTTTACATTATAGCGGAAATTTTCGCAACCTCGTCTTTTGTCTGCCAAGATGTAATCTTGGAAATCCCGTAAGATAATAAAAAAACAAGGTCATTTGACCTTGTTTTGTAAAGTATCGGGATGATAACTAAATCGTAGACGAAAAACTTGTTTTGAGTCGTACGAGAGAGGAATGCAGCAAATTAGTTTGAGTT
>CAJOJE010000007.1 GCA_905234865.1 Candidatus Gastranaerophilales bacterium | reverse complement strand
TTGCTAAAAATTACCTACCTTTTTGCATAAAACTTCCGACCTTAAATTTTACAAGTGGCGAAAAATACGCATTTGAGTTGTAATATAAAAAATCCCCTCCAAAACCTCGCTATAATTGGGGTTGAACCAAATGGCAGAGGTACTGACTTTAATCGACACAACACTACCAAATCGGACTTTTGAAATGCTTTTTTTTCGACACTTCCGACCTGCCTCAAACCTAAACAACAAGCGGATATATACTAAAAAACGCCAAGTGTCGATTTATACGCAAATGGCATGATACGTTATACGGATATATACTAAAAAACGCCAAGTGTCGATTTATACGCAAATGGCGGTCTAAATTATAACAAAAATGAACCCACATGCAAAGCAGTAAGGGTTCGTTTTAGTTTTAAATGGTGGAGAATAGGAGACTCGAACTCCTAACCCCCTGCGTGCAAAGCAGGTGCTCTACCAATTGAGCTAATCCCCCAAGGAATATTTAGTTTTAACGCACCTGCTTTCGCAGGTTTTAATTGAATTGATAAACCAAAGTTTATCAAGCAATTGAGCTAACCCCCAAAGGATTTGTGAGATTTTGCAAGCTCACTTGCATGATTTATATTACCAAACACAAAAAAAATAATCAACTATTTTTTTCAAAATATGTTAAAATATTTTTTATGGATAACATAAAGCCCTTTAAAATGCCCAAGGTAAGCGTTGTTATAACTTGTTACAATTTGGGACGATATGTAATGGAATGTATCAATTCCATTCAAAATCAAAAATATCGCAACTTTGAAATTATCGTTGTGAATGATTGTTCAACCGATAATACAAAAGAAATTTTAAAAAGTGCTCCGGAAAACGTTAAAATTATTAACCTTGAAGAAAATAAAGGACAATTCGGCGCATTTTTAGAAGGCTTAAAAATTGCGGACGGCGAATTTGTGTGTATGGTAGATGCGGATGATGTTCTTTTACCCGATTTTTTATCCGTCCATATTCAGGTTCATACGGAAATATCGGTCGCATTTACATCTTGCGCCCAGTTTGAAATAGATGATAATTCAACAATAATAAGCCTGACCTCAATGGCAACGCCCGATAACAAAAACGCAAGCTATAATACGGAAATTAAAACGATTGATGAAATATTCAATTTGAACAGATTGGGCGAAAATTTCAGCGTAAAAGTCATGGATATTAAAAAATATCCGTTCGGAAGCTGGAATTGGAACCCGACATCATCCTGCATGTTAAGAAAAGCTTCCGTTGATTACCTTTTAAAATACAAAACGCCCGAAGACTGGAGAAAAGGGGCGGATAAAATCGTATTTTCGTTTTTGCATTTAATAGGAGGTTCCGCAACGATTTCGGCGCCTTTAATGGCATACAGAAGGCATAAAACAAATCTTTCATCCGCAAACCCCGTTATCGGAAATTTCAGATATTTAAAACCCGAAGCAATTAAACTTTATGTCGGATACAATAAAAGAATAAGACAGGATGTTTTAAAGTTTATTTTCGAAAATTATAAATATTTTTGCGCACAATTTAACCCTTTAAACGTAAGAAAAATGATTTTGAGAGTAATTTTTTCTTTTGACGGAAACACTATAAAAAGAATTATTAAATCATTTTTTGTACATTAATTTCTCTTTATTGCAAAGAATAGAAAAATTTTTTATAATTGTTTTTAGTATGAAACAAAAAGCGTTTACTCTTTCTGAAACCTTAATTACTATTGCCGTTATCGGCATTGTTGCGATTATCATATTCGGCAATATTTCGGAAACGGTTTTAAATAACGTAAGAGAAAAACAAATAATTGCTTCAAAACATAAACTTGCCAAAGCCGTCGAAAGGATGGCGCTAAATAATGATATCGGGCCATACTACGGTACGGGCGAAGATAAAACCGATGCAACGGATGCTTTTGTAAGACAATTATCAAGATATTATAAAATTAACCAAATTTGCACGACAACCAATTTGGAAGATTGCTGGGGATATAATTTAATTAAATTCCCGAGCGGAAATACATACGATATAAGGCGAACAACCAACGGAAGATTGTTTAAAAACGGTGGAGAAAATAACCTGAATGACGATTTTGACGTTGAAACAAGAGGCATTCTTGCAACCGACGGAACAAGATATATCGTGGCGTACAATAAAAATTGCAATGATGTCATCCCTCAAGTTTTCGAATGGTCAAACGACAGCACAAATAATGAAGCAATGAATTGCTTGAGTGCAATTATGGATATCGACGGAAATAAAGCACCAAACAAAGTAGGAAAAGACATATCTTTTATAAATGCAACGGGAATAGGTAATAATTGCATTGTTGAAATCGGGGACGCCTGCTTTGGCGCACTGTTTATTCCGACAGGAATTACCCATGAAGAATGTGAAGAACATAAAAATGAATGGGGCTTAACCTATTGTGCGGGCGATACAAACACAAACCTTTCTTCATATTACAGAAAAAAAGATATTCTCGCAGGAATTGCAAAAATGTGCGGCAAATTAAACAATGTCGTAACGGAAGCCGATATGACGGAATTATTCCAAAGCGTTAAAGAAAGCGGATATAAATATTCGGATTTCGGACTTCCGAGCCCCTCAAATTCATACGGCGGAATATTTATTATCGTAGGCGAAGAAATAAACGATGAATTTATGAAAGCGTTTATTTATCGTGAAAGCCGTTCAACCGCAATATCGGATAGACAAACAAGGTCAAACGGCGCTTACATTTCGGGAAACGTTTTCAGCTTTTGTAAAATGGAAGATTAGTTTAATTTTAATTCATAATTATAAATATCTTCAATCGGCGGCTTTGTGAGTTTTTCTATCGCAAGCTCCGCATTTTTAATATCCTTTTCATTATTTGAAGCGCTTTTTATCACCCTTAAAATATCAATCGTGCTGTTTATAACTCTTAAAAAATCACCTTCGTGGGAAATTAATTCTTTACTTCTCATTGAATTTATTATTTCCCCCCATTGATTAATTGCTTCATCTCTATCGGAAGAAGAATTTGAAAATTTAAGAATGTAGGGAACTAAATTTGTACTAAAAGGAGTTTCTTTGTCTTTTATTCCCATGCATTTTTCATCCGTATCGACTTCATCAATTAAATCGCAAATTTTTACCATGGCTTTTTTATTATCTTCATTACAAAAACCAAAGTTTCTTTTCGGGTTTTCATCCTTAACATCCGCAAAAGAAGCACAAACTGCAATTAATCCGTTTTCATCGACGTTTTTCAGATATTTTTTATCGGATAAAATTTCCGTAAAAATTATTTCGTTTACACCGTATACTTTTTTTGCAATTTCTCCTTTTTCGCATCTTCTGAGTGTTCCTGCTTTATCTTTTTTAATAAAACCGTATTTTTCAAGTAATTGTTTTCTTTTTTCGATATTGTTTTTTACTTCTTTTAATTTATTCCCTTTTTGGTATGCGCTCAAACTTACGGACAAAAATTCATCGGTATTATTAAGCATTTTATCCGATAAAATCGAAGCATAAGATGGATTTTGCGCACTTAAAACGGAAGTATCCGTTGATTTTGAAAGGGAAAGATATTTGTCATAATCATCAATGTTTTTTGTCATAACAATAACATTTCCTATATCATCTTTTCCTCTTCTTCCGGAGCGTCCCGCACCTTGCTTAAATAAAGAAGGCTGAATATCGACTACTTCTTCTCCGTCATATTTTTCAAGCTCTGTAAATACGGTTGTTTTAAAAGGCATATTTATTCCCGCAATTAACGTTTCCGTTGCAAAACAAACTTTAACAAGTCCTTCTTTTGCAAGATTTTCCACCAAGCTTTTATATGCGGGCAATTTTCCCGCATGGTGTACGGCAAAGCCTTTCATTAAAGCGTTTAATTGTTCATCGTCAAAATCTTCCCCTAAATACACTCCTTTTTCCCTGCATTTTTGAACCTCATTATAAACTTTTATTGATTCTTCTTTTGTTAAGAGTGATTTTGAGCGTTTTGCCACTTCTTTTTGTTCTTCATTACATCTTTTTTTGGAAAAAATATAAATAAGAGAAGGATTCATATTTTCTTTGTCTAATTTTTTTACGACTTCCGACAATTGAACGTTTTGACTTAACATATTATCCGGAGTTTTTTTGTAAGAGGTTAATTTTTTATCCGATAGAATAATTGAAATCGCATTTGCCTTATCTTTATTCATGCCTTTATTTTGCATGGCTTTTGAAAATTCTTCGGCATTAATTCTTCCCCTTCTTCCCGCCATATATTTTAAATTGTTAAACGCTTCCTCGTCATTAAATTCAAAAAGGGTTTCATACTCTTCATACGCATTTTTTTGTCTTTCGGATAATTTATCTTTATACCTGAACATTTCAGGAGTAATAAATTGTTTTTTAGTGTTTTCAAGATTTATTTTCCCGAATTCATCCCTTGTTAAAACAAATTCCCTTAAAGGAACATGTCTTTCGCTTTCGGGAACATTTACAAGAGAAACTTTAATGTTGCTGTTTGTGCCTTCAATCCAATTTTTTATTTCATCCGAGTTTGAAGCCGTAGCGGATAACATCAATTGTTTTATATGTTTTGGAGTATGAATTACCGCTTCTTCCCAAATTGTCCCTCTTGATTTATCCCCCAAATAATGAAATTCATCATAAATTACCCCTTCATAATCTTTATATTTTTCTTTCGTTTCTTTTTCGGATAAAGACAAAAGAGAATTTTTGTATATTTCCGTTGTCATAACAAGTAAAGGCGCATTTGGATTAATTGAAACATCTCCCGTTAAAAGTCCCGTATTTTTTGTATCAACAAGATTTCCTTTTTCGTCATAATTTCCGAAAAGCTTTGCAAAATCGGAATATTTTTCGTTGCTTAGCGCTTTTAGGGGGGATAAATAGATAATTTTTTTATTTTTATCAAGAGAATTTTTAATAACATGTTCTGCAATTAAAGTTTTTCCCGTTCCCGTAGGTGCCGTAACTATTGTCGTATTGCCCGAATTGAAAGCGTTTATTGCTTCTTGTTGGTATTTATCGAGTTTTAATTTCCCGTGGGTTTCATCAAACGGTTTTGGTTTTTCTTCCGTCCTAAGGGGAATATTCGTATTTAATTCGGAATTTTTAATTATATCTAAAGGTTCGATTTCACGTTTTGTTAAAAACAATTCTAAATCACAAGGAAATTGATATTTTCCTTTCGGATAAAGAGGAGATATTTGGTCGTTGCGCTCGAGCCGCTTATTTTTTGGATGTTTTTTCGACTCATTTTTTTCTTTTTTGCAACCGTTAAAATTAACGCTTTTTACTTCAAATATCCTCATTTTTTTACCCTCATCGCTTTCTGATAAACGGCAATAACGATAAACAGGCAAGCATTGATGCAACAAAAGACATCTTCATACTGAAAGACCCCGGAGGATTTTTTTGACCCTGTTCCCTGACGGGTTCCAATGGCGGCAAATCCTGAGAAGGAACATATTTATCGCCGCATATTTCATCATGCAAAGAAACCCTCGGCAAATTATTCGGAGGCGTTACGACAGAAAAAGTATAATCACCGTTTTTCATGGGATTTGGTTTATTATTTGAGTTATTTACCAAGTCCCGGTTAAAAAATGAGTTCGATGAAACTGCCTGCATTTACCCGCCTTTTACCTTTATTGTCGGCATGATAAAACACCTGATAAAAAAATATTGCCCTGCCAAATCGGTTTTATGAAGAATTATTAAACTTCAACTTTTAAAAAGAGAGTTTTCTATTGCGCAAGCCTTTAATTTCGGATAATCTTCCATATTATGATTTTTTACGAATTCAAAAGCGTCATTTCTTGAAATTTCAAGAAGCTCGATATCTTTTGTAAAATCAAAAAGGCTAAATTCCGCCAAACCCGACTGACGGACACCCGTAAATTCTCCGGGGCCTCTAATTTCCAAATCTTTTTGAGCAACAATAAAACCGTTATTTGTTTCGGCTAAAACGGAGAGTTTTTCTTTTGTTGTTTTTGAACTTTTTCCCATAATTAAATAGCAATAAGACTGCAGGTCAGACCTTCCGACACGCCCTCTTAACTGGTGCAATTGAGATAAGCCGAACCTTTCCGCATTTTCTATAACAATTACGGTAGCGTTCGGAACATCAACACCTACTTCGACAACCGTCGTGCAAACAAGAATATCATAAACTTTATTTTTAAAATCGTTCATAACCTTGTCTTTTTCTTCGGGCTTCAATTTCCCGTGCAAAAGACCGATTTTATACCCTTTAAACGTTCCGTTTCTTAATTTTTCCCATTCTTCGGTTGCATTTTTTGCGCTTATTGTTTCCGATTCGTCAATTAAGGGGTATACGATATATGCTTGTCTGCCTTCTTTTATCTCGTTTTTTATTTTTTCAAAAGCGGAAGTTCTTCCCGAGGCGCCTGTCAGAAAAGTTTTTATCGGCAGTCTTCCTTTCGGCATTTCATCAATTGTCGTAACGTCAAGGTCGCCATGGAGCGTGAGCGCAAGAGTTCTTGGAATTGGAGTTGCGGTCATGGTAAGAGTTTGGGGAGAATTACCTTTTGAAAAAAGTTTTAATCTCTGATTTACCCCAAATCTGTGCTGTTCATCAATTACAATCATTCCCAAATTTTTAAATTCGACCTCATCTTGAATTAAAGCATGAGTGCCAACGGCTATGTTCATCTGACCGCTTTTTAAATTTTGGAGCATTTCACGTCTTGTTTTTGCCGAGTTTTTTCCCAAGAATAGTCCTACGCTTACTCCTGCGGGCAAAAGCCATTTTACGAAATTTTTATAATGTTGAGAAGCCAGAATTTCCGTAGGCGCCATAATTGCGCCCTGATAGCCGTTTTCAATCGCAGCAAGCAAAACCATGCAGGCAACAACCGTTTTTCCGCTTCCGACATCGCCTTGAAGAAGCCTTTGCATGGGTATTGTGGATTTTATATCGTTTAAAATTTCCGAAAAAGCATTTTTTTGGGCATTCGTAAGTTCAAAAGGAAGTGATTTTACAAAATTATATACAAGCCCGTTTTCCTTTATATCAAGGCTTACCGATTTAAGCTTCCTGTTTTCTTCTCTTAAAATTGCCATATTCAATTGGGATATAAAAAGTTCTTCATAAACTAGCCTTGTTCTTGATTTTTTAACTTCTTCCATATCCTTTGGGAAATGAATTTTATAGACGGCATTTTTATAATCTTCCAAATTCCTTTTTTGGATAATTTCTTTGGGCAATTTATCTTCAAGTAAATCTCCGTATTTTTCAAGCGCATTTTTTACCGCATTTTTTATCATTCTTGAAGTTAAATTTTCACTCAAAGGATAAACAGGGACAATTCTTCCCTCCAACGAATTATCCTCATCACCAAATTCTCCCGTTATAATTTGAATATCCGGTTTATCAAGAGTAAGACGGTTTGTAAAATTATCGAATTTCACCGTACCTATTGCAATACAGCCTAACCCGACGGGATATCTCGATTTATAAATTTCAATCATTTTCCTGTTTTTAATTTTGTAAAAAAAGCTTACGGAAATTTTCCCCGAACCGTCCGATATCGTGATTGTATGAACGGTAAGTCCGCTTTTTGCCTGATAAACGCTTGAACTTGAAATTTTTCCCAATATCGTCACGTTTTTATTTAATTCTAAATCCGATATTTTACATTTTCCTTCATAATCGATATATTTTTTAGGGTAATATTCAATTAAATCTTTTACCGTCCTTATTCCTATTTTTTTAAACAATTCGGCAATTTTTGGCCCGACGCCCTTAACGTAGCAAACATCAATGTCATCTGTCGAATTTGCTTTTGATTTAATATTAGAAGCTTCTAAGGCTTGTTTTTTAATTAATTCTTCTTTTTTATCTTTTATTTTTTTATATACGACAAATAGCGCAATTAAATTATCTACGACTCTTATTCTGTCATTTAAGGAAATTACGCCGTATTGCTCAAAGGAAAGATACAAAGGCTCAAGTTTCATCTTTTCGTTTTGGGGTAAAAGCTTTCTAAAGTCAGAGAGGTTTTTCAATATAAAATTTGAAAAGTTTGAATTTTTACCCTCAACATTAATATATTGCTTTTTCTTTTCAACTTCGATTGCTTTTTTAATGTTTGTATATATTTCATCAAACCCGTTATTATACATCCAAAATTCTCAAAACTTCGTATATATTGATTTTTTTAGCTTTGCCTCTGATTGAAACTTCTCTTATTTTAATAACGTCAACGTATTTTTGCACTCTCAAATAAGTTTCTTCGCTTATAAGAAAATTGGTTCTGTACACCTTATTATAATTTTCAATTCTGCTTGCCGTATTTACGGTATCTCCGATAACGGTATATTCAAGCCTTGTTTCCGAACCTATATTACCGATAAAAACTTCTCCCGTTGCAATACCAACGCCGATATCAATTCTTGGTTTACCTTCGGATAACCATTTTTCTTGAAGTCTGCGAACTTTTTTCAACATTTTATCCGCACATTTAACGGCATCGACAGGGTGATTTTCATTTTTAATCGGTTCGCCGAAAATTGCAAGGACCGCATCTCCCATAAATTTGTTCAAAATGCCGTTATGTTGTTCAATTAAAGGAACAAGCTCCGAAAAATATTCGTTCAATATTTTTGTAACTTCAAGAGCGGATAATTGCTCGGAAATTGATGTAAACCCTCTTATATCCGCAAATAAAACGGTAACTTCCGCTCTTTTTCCGCCGAGTTTAATTGAATCTATATTTTGTACAACGTTTTTCATAACATCCTTTGAAATATACTTACTCATTGCGGATTGAATTTTTTCTTTTTTCCTGCCTTCAAGAAGATACTTCATCGAATACCCGCACCCGATTGCAAAAAGCATTGCTATTTCGGGAAGTATAAGCCCGATTGCAATTCTGTTATCATACATAACAAAAGCAAACAAAAGGTATAAAAGCATAGCGCATGACGAGCACATTAAAGCGGTCGGAACGGGAAGAACCCCGACAAAAACAAGTACGACGAGAAAAACAAACAATACAAGGAAGAAATTATAATAAACGCTTACCGTTGTATAAAAAGTATTATCGAGTAAATTGTTGAAATTTGTCGCCTGAATATCAACTCCCGCAAAGGTATCCGAAATAGGAGTTCTTTTAATATCAAAAAGAGCTTGCGCATTGGCATTAGCACCGACAAAAACCGCCTTGTCCTTAAAAATTTCGGGTTTAAGCAAAGGTTCTTCGCCCTTTTTAATTGCTTCAAGAGATTTTATTACGTCTGAAGCGGATATTACCTGATGAGAATACATATTATCTTTTGTTTTATAAAAATAAATGTAATTGTAAATCATCCCAAAATCGCTTTTAATCGGGATTTTTACTTTGTATTCCTCGTTTTCGCCTCTTAAATATTCATTATCGAGTATAAAATTTTTAATTCCCGTATATTTTGCATAAGTTAAAAGCCCGAGCGAAGGGTATAATCTGCCTTTATATTCAACAAGCTGGTCAATGCGCCTTATGTAACCGTCAGAATCTTGAATGGTATTCACCGAACCCAGTAATTTTACGTTTTTAAAATATTCATCCACAAACGGGGTAAAACTTTTATAAAAAATTTGGCTTTTATCATTTGAAGTTCTGTTATCAATAACTTCGATATCCGATTTTTCGGGCAAAAGAGCGTTAAATTCTTCTTTGTTTATGTAATTGTCAAAGTCTTTTTCCATAAAGCCGATACCCGCAATTAATTTAGAATATTTTCCTATGTTATTGAAAAATATTCTGTCGGATTCGGGGTTTGTCTTATCGGGAGCCATAATAACCGCATCGTATGCAATTGCTTTAGCGTCGGTATGAAATTCAAGATAATCGAAAATATCAATCGTTTTATCTCTTTTCCAAGGCCAGCGCCCGATTTCATGTAAAGATTTATCATCAATTACGACAAGAACAATTTTATCCGAGGGGATATTATCGCCCGTCGTATGTTTTACCATGAAATTATATGATTTAGTTTGTAATATAACGTCCCCTATCGTGTAAAACAAAAAGAAAAGTACGACGGAGGCAAGCAATATTAAAAATAAAGATTTTTTTCCGGAAATTTCCATATATTTATTTTACTTGATATATTCATTTTTGCCAAATATTTCGCTTTAAAATTTGTCGTAAGTTCAAATTTATACTACAATTAGATTATAAGAAATAGGAGCGAATTTAAAAAATGAAAAATTTGTTTAAAAAAGCAATTTTACTCTTGTTATTTGCCGGTTTATTTCATTGCACGACCTCATATAACGCCGTATTGGCTCAAACTCCCCAATCTTTATATGACAGAGCATGGAATTTAATAAACACAAAATATGTTGATCAAACAAACAATAATCAGGAATGGAAAAGATGGCGCCATAAATATGATGACGTTATTGAAACAAACGACGATGCTTATGTTGCCATTGAAACAATGGTATCAAGCTTAAACGATGTTTATACGAGATTTTTAAACCCGAAAGAATATCAGGAAGAAACATCCTCAATTCAAGGAAAGTTATCCGGAATAGGCGTTCAAATAGGTGTTCGTGACGGTAAACTTTTAATCATTGCTCCTCTTGAAGATACCCCCGGCGAAAGAGCGGGTTTAAAAGCGGAAGATGAAATTCTTGAAATTGACGGCAAATCAACAAAAGGCATAACCGTTGATGCGGCTGCCGACAAAATACGGGGAAAAGAAGGAACGCAGGTTCAACTTCTCGTAAAAAGGGGGAATGAACAAGCAAAATTATACACAATTACAAGGGCAAACATCGAATTAAAATCAGTTTCTACAAAATTACCCGAAAACGTTGAAATTGCGCCGAATATCGGATATATAAGATTAAGTTCTTTTATAAGCAGAAATGCGGCGGATGAAGTCAAAGACGCAATTGAAAAAAATCTTGATAAAGACGCTTATATTATTGATTTAAGGTCTAACCCGGGAGGTCTTTTAACAAATGCCATCTTCATTGCGGATTATTTTCTTGACTCTAAAGTAATCGTATCAACGGTAGACAGGGACGGTTACAAAGAAACTCAAACTTCACAAAAAGGAGTTTTAACAGATAAACCTCTGGTTGTTTTAATTAACGGCGGTTCGGCTTCTGCGAGCGAAATCTTGTCGGGTGCACTTAAAGATAATCACAGAGCAACAATAATCGGAAAAAAATCTTTCGGAAAAGGACTTGTACAAGAAATCAACAGAATGCCGGACGGCGGAGCAATGCACATTACAATTCAAAAATATTTAACTCCGTCAGGAACGGATATCAATAAAAAAGGCATAGAGCCCGACATAACGGTTGATTATACAAAAGAGGACGTTGATAAAAAGATTGACCCTCAAATTCAAAAAGCAAACGAATATCTTTTAGAACGGATAAACGGTAAAATAACCCTTAAATAATAATTAAAGCCCTCAAAAAAGAGGGCTTTTTTTAAAACTTAAATTTTATCCTGATTACTAAGTAAAGTGGGGAATTATTTTTTTATTCAAAGACGGTATCTTTTATTTTATGAAAGTTGCGTTTTTTGATATAAAACCTTTTGAAAAGGAATATTTAGAAAAAAATTTGCCCGAAAATTTTAAACCGTATTACTTTGAAACAAGTTTAAATTGTAATACACGTATTGATGAAAGCGTTTCAGACTGTAAAATAATTTCGGTTTTTACAAATTCAAGTTTGGGAAACAAGGTGTTATCAAAATTTAAAAACCTTAAATTTATAATTTTAAGGTCAAGCGAATTTTCCCATGTCGATTTATTATGTGCAAAAAAAATGGGTATCACCGTTTTTAACGCTCCGCATTTTGGAGATAATTCGGGTGCGGAATTTGTCTTTGCGGCTTTATTAAGTTCGACAAGGTATATATTTAAAGCCAAACAAGAACCGTTTAAAGGCTTTGTCAGACAAAACAACATAAACGGAAAAGAACTTTATCAAAAAACAATGGGGATAATCGGACTCGGCGCTATCGGTAAAAAAGTTTACAGAATTGCAAAAAGTTTTGATATGAATGTTTTTTATTACGACATCGTACAATTTGAAGGATATAATTATTTACCGCTTGATAAACTTTGCAAAATATCCGATATAATTACTCTCACCTGCCCCCTGACGGATAAAACCTTAGGGCTGATTGACGCCAATAAATTTGAACTTATGAAAAAAGGAGTTGTCTTAATTAATTGTTCAAAAGGAGAAATTATTAAAACAGAAGATTTATATAATGCCCTGATAGCGGAAAAAGCAGGTTTTGCGGCGCTTGATACGATTGAGTGCGAAGATTTTTTATACAACAATAAAGATTTAAAAGATATTGAGCATGTTAAAGAAAAATGTTTTAAAAATTTTTATATAACCGAGCAAATACTAAACAGAGATAATGTCTTAATTACTCCAAACATCGCTTATAATACGATAGAAGCCCAAAAGAAAATCCTTGATATTACGATTGAAAATTTAATTTCTTCAATAAAGTTTACAAGTGGCGCTAAAAATATTGTTTTGATATAATCTTTTCTATGGAACTTGCAAATTATATCGAACATACGAATTTAAAACCCGACGCAACGGGAAAAGACATGGAAAAACTGGTTTTAGAAGCCGCAAATTATAATTTTTTCGGAGTATGCGTCAATCCGCATTATGTAAAACTTGCAAAAGAACTTGTACAAAAATCCGAAAAAGACATTAAAGTTGTATGCGTTGTCAATTTCCCTCTCGGAGCAAATCAAATCGACACTACTTTAGCTCAAATCAAAGAGGCAATAATCGAGGGTGCGGATGAAATTGATACGGTGATTAACATAGGCGCAATTAAAGAGGGGAATTACGAAAAGGTTACAAATGAACTCGTTGCGCAAAAAAGAGCCGTTCATAATCAAATTTTAAAAGTAATTTTGGAAACGGATTTATTAACGCCCGATGAAATCAAAAAAGCATGCCTGTGCTGCGTTACGGCAAAAGTCGATTTTGTAAAAACTTCAACGGGGTTTGTTAAAAACGGAGTAGGCGCTACGCTTGAAAACGTCAAATTAATGTACGATACCGTAAATAAATACGGATTAAAAGTTAAAGCCTCGGGCGGAATAAAATCAAAATTAATGGCGCAAGACCTCATTAATGCGGGCGCTTCAAGGCTTGGAACAAGCTCCGGAGTACAACTCATAAATTAAACACAAGAAAAGGAATAACCATGGATAAAATTACAATTCGCTCTGACAGAAAAACGGATTATACTTTCATTTACAAAGGCGAAGAACAAACCTTGAAAGCAGGAAGCATAATCAGCATTTCAAACGGCTTAAATGATGTCGTATTGCCGACATGCATCATGAAAATAATGCAAAATTTAATCGTAATTAAGGAAGATGTAAATAATGGCTGAAGAAAAAATTATTGTCACCATAACAGGACAAGATAAAACGGGTATCGTTGCAAAAATTGCGACAACAATGGCTGAAGTCGGCGTAAATATTGAAGATATCAAACAAACCGTCATGCAGGATTATTTTGTTATGATGATGTTATGTAACATCGAGCAATCAAAACTTTCTTTCAGCGAAATAAAAGAAAAATTGGAAGAAGCCGCAAAGAGCATTAAAATGGCAATTTGGGTTCAAAGAAAAGAAATTTTTGACAGGATGTATACAATATAATGAGCATGAATTTTGATATTAAAAACGTAATCGAAACAATTAACATGATTAAAGTCCACCATCTTGATATAAGAACGGTGACTTTGGCTTTAAGTTTAAGAGATTGCTGCACGACAGATACAAAAACAACCGCAGTAAAAATCTACGATAAAATTACAAAATATGCTTCAAACCTTGCAAAATACGCAAACCAGCTTGAGGATGAATTTTCAATACCGATTATTAATAAAAGAATTGCGGTAACTCCCGTTTCAATCGTAACGGAATCAATCGAAAACCCTGATTTTGTCTACATTGCAAAAATGCTCGATAAAGCAGCCGAAGAAGTCGGAGTTGATTTTTTGGGCGGATATTCCGCTTTAGTTGAAAAAGGATGTACCGAAGGGGATAAAAGGTTTATGGCTTCAATCCCGGAGGCGCTCGCTCAAACAAACAGAATATGTTCTTCAATTAACCTTGCAACTTCAAAAGCGGGAATTAACATGCTGGGCGTTTATAAAACCGCAGAAATAATTAAAAAAGCGGCAGAACTTACAAAAGACAAAGACGGACTTGCTGCCGCAAAATTTGTTTGTTTTTGCAATTCCGTTACCGATAATCCTTTTATGGCAGGGGCTTATTGCGGAGTAAACGAGCCCGAATGCGCCCTTAATATCGGTGTATCGGGACCCGGTGTCGTAAGGTGGGCAGTTCAAAATATGCCAAAAACGGCAGATTTAGGAGAAGTTGCGAACACAATCAAAAAGACGGCATTCAAAATTACGACAACGGGAGAACTTATAGGCAGAGAACTTGCAAAAAGGCTTAATATTCCTTTTGGTGTCGTTGATTTGTCGCTTGCACCGACACCTGCCGAGGGGGATTCCGTTGCGGGAATTTTTCAAGCCATGGGTCTATCCGATGCGGGAGCACACGGAACAACCGCAGCGCTTGCTATGTTAAATGACGCCGTTAAAAAAGGCGGGATTATGGCTTCAAGCTCTGTTGGCGGTTTATCGGGCGCTTTTATTCCCGTCAGCGAAGATGCCAATATGATGGAAGCTGCAAGAAAAGGTATTTTAACGATTGACAAATTAGAAGCCATGACAAGTGTTTGCTCTGTCGGACTTGATATGATTGCAATTCCGGGGGATACCCCCACAACAACGATTGCGGGAATGATAGCCGATGAAATGGCAATCGGTATGATAAACAAAAAGACAACGGCAGTAAGAGTTATTCCCGTTTACGGTAAAAAAGCGGGTGAATGGGCTAAATTCGGCGGGCTTTTGGGTGAAGCGCCCATTATGGAGATGAATAAGGCGGATTCATCGGTATTTATTAATCGTCTGGGAAGAATACCGGCGCCGATACACAGTTTAAACAATTAAACAGGAGAGAAATATGAAAAAGTACAGAATTGGGGTAGATGTAGGCGGAACAAACGTAAAATTGGCGCTTGTCGATTTAAACGGAAAGATTGTATATTCAAACACAACCCCGACAAGAGCGGATTTGGGATATGAACATTCAATCGCAAATATTCAAAATGCAATAGAAGAATTAATGAAAGAAACAAATTCGACAAAAGAAACCGTTGAAGCAATCGGGTTCGGTTTCCCCGGTCAAATTGATTATAAAGAAGGCATTGTAAGGCTTCTTCCGAACATGCCGGGGTGGGTTGAAGTTCCCGTTGCAAAAATTATGGAAGAAAAATTCCACATTCCGACAAGACTTGATAATGACGTTCGTGTTGCGACGTTGGGAGAATTAAAATACGGTGCGGGCAAAGGATGCGGAAACCTTGTTTGTATAACCGTCGGAACAGGCATAGGTTCAGGACTTGTTTTTAACGGAAAATTAATCCGAGGAGCAAAAAATGCCGCAGGTGAAATCGGACACATTAAATTAACCATGAATGACGGACCTATTTGCGGATGCGGAGATTACGGGTGTCTTGAGGCTTATGCTTCGGGTCCTTCAATCGTAGCGGAAGCAAGAGAATACTTAAAAGGCGGCAAATCGAGCAAATTCAAGGAGCTTGCAACCGAAGAATTAAGCCCTTATATTATTGCTCAAGCAGCACTTCAGGGTGATGCCGTCGCAAAAAGAATTTACGCTAAAATGGGAGAAATTATAGGGCTCGGCTTAACTTCCGTAATTAATCTTTTAAATCCCGAAAAAGTTATAATAGGGGGCGGAGTAGCCGATGCAGGCGATATTTTATTCAATCCGATTAAAGAAACCATTGCAAAAAGAGCAATGCCCATTCAGGCTAAAGCGGTTCAAATTGTTCCCGCACAATTGGGAAATACGGCAGGCGTTATCGGCGCAAGCCTTTTGATTGAATCTTAATTTTTTAAAACCGTAAAATAAAAGGTACTCTTAAAATAAGGAGTACCTTTTATTGTTATTCAATTGTCTAACCAAACGTTTTGAAACCGTTTTCTATGTTCTTATCTATTACGTTTTGAACAGATTCCATTTCGGTTTCAATTGCCTTATGCGAAGTTTCAATTTTATTGAGCCTCATTTCAAGCATAGCATCTCTTGCCTCTGCCGTTCTCATTCGTTTATCGTATTTAGCTTTGGCAGCTGCATCATCTGATGTATCATAGGCGGAAGTTACATTGTTCAGCATAGCGTAGCTTTTTTTGTCCCATTCGCCCGTATCTTCGTCTTTACCCGAGGAAAAATAGAAGTTACCTTCTTCAAGATTTTTTTGGAGAATGCTTGTTTCGTTTACTTCTTCAAACACATAGAAATCATTAATCGTTAAAGTATTATTTGACTCTTCTATTTGCTTAAACATTTCTTCTTCCGAAGGAACTACCATAAGTCCGCTCGACGTAATTAATTTCATTCCCATGCCGCCGTCTAAAATGCCTTTGGTTATAACATCATAAGAAAGCGCAACTTTTGCATTTGTTTGAGTAGCGTTATCGAAAACATTGGCAACAAGATAGCTGTTACTTGTAGCTTGCTCGTATTCATCCGAAAACAAGTTCATCTGATTGGTCAATTGAACACGTTCTTCCGAAATTTGCTCGGCTTCGTATTCATTGTCCAAAAGACGAGATGTTAAAGATAAAAATCTTGCCTGACTTGCTGCAAATCCCAAGGTATTTTCTCCTTTAAGTTCTTTATATTAATGATTTCGGCAGGCAAATCCAAAAACTTGAACTTTATTAAAACTTTACTTAATAAAAATTTACATTGTTAAATTATTAATAAAAGATTAAATTAAATAGACTTTTTATCTTCATATTCTATAATGTTAGTATTGCCTAAATAGTGTTAAAACAAGGAGTTTAGCCAATGACTGATAATGAAACGAATAAAAACCCTTTTTCGGAAGAAGAAAAGGAAGAAATAACCGAAAATAAAGAAGAAAAAGAAGAACAAACGGAAATTTCAAACGAAGAAAAACTTCAAAACGAATTAGACGACCTCAATAATAAATATTTAAGACTTGCCGCCGATTTCGATAATTACAGAAAACGTCAGGCGCAAGAGAGAGAGAACTTAATTAAATACGGTTCGGAAGAAACCTTAAAAAAATTAATCCCGATTTTAGACACGATTAAAAGAGCGCAAGAGTCTATGGATAAAACGGAAGACGTTAATTCCGTTAAAGAAAGCCACAACATTTGCGTTAAACAATTAAATGATATTCTCGATAAAATCGGCTTAAAGAAAATCGAAGCACAGGGAAAAGAATTTGACCCGAACGTTATGGAAGCAGTTATGCAAACGCCTACGAACGATTTTCCTTCTCATACGGTTATAGCCGAACTGCAAGCAGGATATATGCTCTTTGACCGAGTTATAAGACCTGCCATGGTAAACGTTGCAACAGAAGGCGGTGAATAAATGGACTATTACGAAATTTTAGGTGTTGATAAAAGCGCTACGAAAGATGAAATAAAATCCGCTTTCAGAAAAAAAGCAAGACAATTACACCCTGATATTAACAAAGCTCCCGATGCGGAAGAAAAATTCAAAGAATTGGGCAAGGCTTACGAAACATTATCTGATGACGAAAAACGCCAATTGTACGACAGATATGGTGAAGACGGGTTAAAAAACGCAGGCTTTAACCAAGGACCTTTTGATTTTGGTTTTGGCGGAATTAACGATATTTTTGAAGCATTTTTCGGCGGTTCCATGGGAGGAAGCGGATATTCAAGAAGAAACGACCCTAATGCCCCGATGGAAGGAAACAGCCTAAAAATGGATATCCAAATTGACTTTATGGATGCCATAAAAGGCATTGAAAAAGAAATCACGATTCATCGCCTCGAAAAATGCGAAGAATGCGACGGTACGGGCAAAAATAAAAACATAAAAGAAACTCCTTGTAAAACATGCAACGGGCATGGGAGAATACAACAAAATACAAGAACGATTTTAGGAAATTTCACCTCCGTTACGACATGCCCCACATGCAACGGTACGGGAATCGACCCTTCGTGTTTATGCAAAAAATGTAAAGGCAGAGGAGCTTATCAAAAAGAAAAAGTTAAAAATATCCCAATCCCGAAAGGCATAAACTCGGGACAAAGAATAAGAATTGCAAATGAAGGTGACGCAGGCAAAAACGGCGGCAAGGCAGGGGATTTATATTTAGATGTATACATAAAAGACTCCAAAGAATTTGAAAGGGACGGAGTCGATATTCATTCACTTTTGGAAATTTCCATGCCTCAAGCGGTTTTGGGGGATAATGTCGAAGTCAAAACGGTTGACGGAGAAGAAACGCTTCACATTCCGCAAGGTGTCGAAAACGGCGACAGGCTTTTAATTAAAGGAAAAGGAGTGCCTTATTTGTATAAAGAAGGACAAAGAGGCAATCATTATGTTACAATTAAAATAAAAACGCCTAAAAAATTATCAAAAGAAGAAGAAAAATTATATAAAGAACTTTTTGAAATAGGAAAATCCGAAAAGAAAAACGGTATAATAGATAAGGTTAAAACCGCTTTTAAGTAAGAGGGAAAAATGAATATACAAAACGTAGTAAAATCTATATTGTTTGTCGGCTGTACGGTATTAGGAATAAATTCGTCCGAAGCCTCGAGGCTTCCTGACGATGTTTGGTCATACATAAGAGGAGAGCTGCCAAACTCAACTCAAAGGTTTGATTCCGTTGTTTTGCTCGACAGAGTTAATATGTATGTGCCTTTATATCCCGCTAAAACAGACAAAGTAGACAAAATTGCCGTTAAATATACATACCCTGCAGGTAAAACGCTTAAAAATCAACCCGAAGTCGTTGTTTTAAACAATAATTTTGTTTTATTAAAAATTTATAAAAATTCAAAAGGAAATTACACAATAACTCAAAACGAAAATCTTCCAAAAGAAGTTAAACTTGGTGTTATGCCTCAAGATATGATAATTCCTACGGGCTTAGAAATTCCCGAAAGTTTAAAAATAATTTTAGGAAATCTTGTTATTCCAAAAAGAGGAGATAACCTTGTAATTACCGCAAGCGATTCGACTTTAGGCGAAAGCGAAGATTCAAACGATGCAAATATTGTACCTATGGCAGAGCTTAAACATACAAAAGCATTTTTTGCAACCAATAAATCAAAATTTATTTTAGTATACGATAGAGGCGGCGAAAAACCGTTATATGAAATTAAACTTTCAGGCTTATTAAACCAAATAGTTGCTTCTCCGGTTTCAAAATATGCTCTTGCGTTATATTTCGGAACAAAAACGTCGGAAATTATTGACCTCGTAAATGAAAGAGTTTTGACAAAGATAGATTTTGAAAACATCCCGACAGATGCCGACTTTGATAATGCAAACCAAATTGCATACGTTACAAGCGCAAAATCGGGTTCGATTTATATGGTAGATTTAAACAGCGCCTCACTTGTTAAAACAATTAAAACGGACAGAGCGCCGAATAAAATCTCTGTTTCGAGCCCAAATAAATTACTTGTTTTTAGCGATAAAAACAATGAAAATATTTATCTTATGAATTTGGAAACATACGACATTAAAAAAATTGATACGGTTTTAAATATAGGCAAGTTAATAATTAACAACGACAAGGTAATTGCAATTTCAAGAACTCAAAATAAAGCGTTTATTTATCAAATAAAACATTTTGACGATGAAATACCTGCCGAATTAATATCTGAAGTAAGGCTTCCCGAAAAACCGACGGATGCCGTTATTTATAAAAATAAATTGTTTATTTTGTCTTCAAAAGCGGGAATGATAACCGTTTATGATTTATTCCAAAACCAAATGACCGATACGATAGAACTTGATAAAACCGGCTTTTATTCTAAAATTACTCCCGTTCCGAACCAAACAAACGCAATTATAACAGGCTTAAATACAAAAAAGATTATTATGATTGATTTAGAAAAAGCAACCCTCACAAAAAAAGTAACGGGCAATATAAACGTAAACGAGCTTGTAATAATTGACGATAAACCGTACGCTGTGCCCAACACTCCAAACGTTGAGGAAGAACTTTAATGAAGTTTAAGGAAAACGTCGATTTATCAAAAGTTATTTTTCAGGACAAAATTGAAAAACTTTTTGACGAAAAAACAGTCAATAAAATGCTTGAACTTGAAGAAACAATTCAAGATTTTTGGAATGTCGACAGAAGTTCCGCTAACTTTTTAAATATGATAATCAAATTAAAAGGCGTCAAAAATGCGCTTGAAATCGGAACGTCCAACGGTTACAGCTCAATTTGGCTTGCAAAAGCATTGAAAGAAACAAAAGGACATCTCACAACAATTGAATATTGGCAAAAAAGAGTTGACCTTGCACTTGAAAATTTCAAAAAGACCGACACCGAAAACATTATATCGACAATCACAGGGGATGCCATTGAAATTTTAGCCAAAATGGCAGAAGATAAAAAAGAAGAATTTGACTTTATTTTTATAGACGCAAACAAAGCCGAGTACATAGAATATTTTAAATCTTGCGATAAAATTCTAAAAAAAGGCGGAGTAATTTTATCCGATAATATTTTATCCCATTATAAAAAAACCGAAAATTTCGTTCAAGAAATTGTTGAAAACAAAAACTATCAAAGCCAGCTTTTAAATTTTGAAGCAGGCATGTTGTTTTCTATTAAAGTAAATTAAACAACCTTTCAAATTTGAATGTCGTTTTTATCGCAAAATTCTTATTTTAAAACGGTTTTTTTAACAGTTAATTCTTCTTTTACAAAATCAACGAATTGAGATAAAATATGTTCTGTCATATCTTTTTTAATTTCAATTCTCTCTGTTTTATCTGATATATATTTTGAAACTTTAATATTTTCCTTGTGCCCGAAAGCAAAATATACGGTACCTTTTGAGTTAATTTTATCACCGTTGTTTGAGCTTGCGTATCCTGTCGTCGAAATTGAAAAATCAGAATATTTTAAAAGCCCTTTTGCCATATATTTTGCCGTTTCAAAAGAAACAACGCCAAATTTTTCAATAATATTTTTTGGAACGAAAAGAAAATTTTGTTTTGCCTCTTCGCTGTATGTTACAAAATTTATTTCAATAAAATTTGAAGCTCCGTCAACATCCGTTAAATAAGAGCTGATAAGCCCTCCCGTACATGATTCGCCGACGGAAAGCTTCATTTTTTTATTTGTTAAAATTTCTTTTATTTTTTCTTGATTATTCACTGACAGGCACATCCAAAGGTTCTAATAACATAAGTTCGAAAACCGTTCCTTTTTCAATATCGACATTATTACCTTTCCTAAATAAGTCAATAATGCTTACCCCTGCAAAATATCCTGCGCCCGCAATTGCACCGCCCGTTGCGGAAAACGGAGTAACGATATATTTTCCGCCTTTAAACCAATCGTCGCCGGATTTAATTCCCCATTGAGTTGAATTTTTAACGATTGAGCCTGCTTTTGACCAGTTTTGCTTAACTTTTCCGCCATAGTTTTCGCCGCCTTTAATGCCGCCGTCCATATCAAGATTAAAACTTCCCGCAATTCCTGCAGAAATCGGAAGTTGCGAACCGTTAGGCGCAACAACATGGTCGAAATTCAAATATAAAATACCTGATTTTGAAGGTAAGGAAGGCGATTTAACTCTTAATACACTTCCTCTTACAACCGTTCCTCTCGGTAAAATCATTGTAGTTTGCGTTCTTACATCTCTCGTTAAGTATGAACTGAACATATCGCCGGTATTTACTTTGTCGCTTTCAATTTTATGCGCCGTTTCAAGTTCGATTTTTGTCCCCATGGGAATGCGTTTTGTTTTTGCCGCAGCTTCAATTTGATAAGCGTCGGCATTGCTGCAAACAAATAACAGGAAAAGCGCCAAAGATAATATGATTTTTTTCAATTTTCCTCCTATAAATCGTTAATACTTATTCTTCCGAATTTTGCGGATAAATCATCAATATGATGAACGATATAATAATAATTTTCTAAATCTTTTTCCCCTAAATCAATCATAGCACCCCAATCGGCCCTTCCATGGTGAGCAGCTATCATTCGTGCCACAATCGGTTGATTGTTTGCCATGCAAAGAGAAAAACCGTATTGAGAATGCGATATCCAATTTTTCCTAAATTCGACATCGTATTCAACAAACCCCGATTCAGGGTCTATAATATATTCGTAAATTTTTCCTATATCATGCAAAATGCAAGCGGCAAGAAGGGTATCTTTGTTGATTTTATGGAAAAGTTCGGGAAATATCGCAAGAGCGAAGTGAATACATTCAACCGTATGCACCAACAAACCGCCCATATAATTATGGTGCATAACTTTTGCGGCAGGAGCAATTAAAAGCTTGTCTTTAACGCTTTCTATCGTATTTTTTGTAAAACGTTTTAATTCTTCGTTTTTAAATTCATCGATAGTTTTAATGATAAAATCGTAAAGTTCAAGCGCTTCCTCTTGTTCAATTCCTGCTTTCGCTTCGATTAAAAGCTCCATATTCGTAATCAAGCAGTTATTAAATCTTTCGTTATAAGTTGCGGTTGTGATTTTTACTATGTTTCCCGTTTTAAAAATCTTGGAATCGAGCCTGTTTATTGCCTCTTCCCAAAGAATACAATTTAAAACGGTATCGGTTGTTTTATTTTTTAATTGAAGTTTCCCCATTTTCGTACCGGCTTTTGTGTCGCCTATCGAATAGGCTAAAACTTCATATTGAGCATTTAAGTCTAACATTAATTAACGATCCTGAATATCTCTTTTAAAATTTTAAATAACGAATAAACTTCATCCAAAGGAAGCATATTATCGCCGTCACAAAGCGCAGAATCAGGGTTTGGATGAATTTCAAAGAATAATCCTTTAGCACCCGACGCTACGGCAGCTTTAGCTAAAAGCGGAACAAACCGTCTTTCACCGCCCGAAGATTCGCCTTTTCCTCCGGGGATTTGAACGGAATGTGTTGCATCAAAAATAACCGGATATCCCATATCTTGAATTATTTTAATCGAGCGCATATCGGAAACCAAATTTCCGTACCCGAAACTTGCGCCTCTTTCCGTTATTAAAATTTTGTCATTTCCCGATTCAATAACCTTGTTTGCAATTGATTTCATTTGATAAGGAGATACAAATTGTCCTTTTTTGATATTTACGATTTTTCCGGTTTTAGAAGCAGCAACAAGTAAATCCGTCTGGCGGCAAAGAAAAGCGGGAATTTGAAGAATATCGGCAACTTCAGCCGCAATTTCCGCCTGATAAGGTTCATGGATATCGGTTACAATCGGGACATTATACTTATTTTTAATATAAGATATAATTTCAAGCCCTTTTTTAATTCCCAACCCCCTGTAAGAATTTATCGACGAACGGTTTGCTTTATCGAAAGAAACTTTGAAAACATAATTAATATCAAGTTCTTTCGTTATTTCTTTTAATTTGGAACAAACAACCTCGCATATTTCCTTTGATTCCATAGCGCAAGGACCTGCAAGAATCGTAAGTTGGTCTTTTCCTATCTCAAAATTATTAAGTTCTATTGATTTCATAAAATTTATTATATAATAATTTTAAATTTGTGTATAGAGGAAAATAATAATGGCAACTGAAACCAAAGCAACTCAAGAAATAGATGAAATTAAAGCGGGAAAAGATAAAGCCTTAAAGATGGCTCTTGATAAAATAGAAAAAGATTTCGGAAAAGGTTCGATTATGAAATTGGGGGACAGACCCTCGGTTAACGTAGATTGCATTCCGACAGGCGCACTTGCGCTTGATATAGCACTCGGTGTGGGCGGAGTTCCGAGAGGAAGAATTATTGAAATATACGGTCCCGAATCATCGGGTAAAACAACTTTGGCGCAACATATCGTTGCAGAGGCTCAAAAAAGAGGCGGAATTGCGGCATTTATCGACGCAGAACATGCGCTTGACCCTGAATATGCCAAAAACTTGGGCGTAAACGTTGAAGAATTATTGATTTCCCAACCCGACACAGGCGAACAAGCCCTTGAAATAGCGGAAGAATTGGTACGCTCGGGTGCAATTGACGTTATCGTAATAGACTCCGTAGCGGCGCTGGTTCCGAAAGCAGAAATTGAAAAAGCAATGGATGAGCAGCAAATGGGGCTTCAAGCAAGACTTATGAGTAAAGCGCTCAGAAAATTAACCGCAATTGTGGGCAAAACAAATACAACGGTTATTTTTATTAACCAATTAAGACAAAAAATCGGTGTCATGTATGGCAACCCCGAAACTACAACAGGCGGTAATGCTCTTAAATATTACGCTTCCGTTCGTTTGGACATAAGAAGGTTTGACGGAGTTAAAAACAAAGAAGGCGAAGACATAGGAAACAGAGTAAGAGTAAAAGTCGTTAAAAATAAGGTTGCACCACCTTTTAGAACTGCAGAATTTGACATCGTATACGGCAAAGGCATTTGCGCATTGGGAAATATTCTTGATGTTGCCGTTAATATGGAAATAGTTAAAAAAGCGGGTGCTTGGTTTAGTTATAACGATGAAAAATTAGGTCAGGGCAGAGATAAATCAAAAGATTTCTTGGGCGAAAATCCCGAAATATTAAAAGAAATCGAAGAAAAAGTAAGAGAAAAACTCGCTCAAAGCAGGGAGGTAAAATAGTGAAAGGTATCATACTTGCGGCAGGAAACGGCACAAGGCTTTATCCTGCAAGTTTACCTATTTCAAAAATACTTCTTCCGGTTTTTGATAAACCCATGATTTATTACCCGATTACGACTCTTATGCTTGCGGGTATCAGGGATATTTTAATAATTTCAAATCCCCATGATATTGAAAATTTTAAAAGAGTTTTAGGGGACGGAAAAGAAATCGGGGTTAATTTTTCATACACAATTCAAAAAGTACCGAGGGGCATAGCGGAATCTTTCATTATTGCCGAAGAATATATTCAAAATGAACCTTGCGCTTTAATTTTGGGCGATAATATTTTCCATGGTTTCGGATTTTCTTCAATGTTAAAAGGAATTGTCCAAAAAAATTCAGGCGCAACAATTTTCGGCTATAAAGTTAAAGACCCCGAAAGATTTGGTGTTGTCGAATTTGATGAGAACAATAATGTTCTTTCTTTAGAAGAAAAACCAAAAAATCCGAAATCAGACTTTGCAATAACGGGGCTATATTTCTACGACAATAAAGCAACCGAATATGCAAAAACTCTTAAACCTTCAAACAGAGGCGAACTTGAAATAACCGATTTAAACAGAATTTATCTTGAAAACGGTAATCTTAAAGCGGAAGTGCTGGGCAGAGGGTTCGCCTGGCTTGATACGGGAACGACGGAAAGTCTTTTGCAGGCAAGTAACTTTGTTTCCTCAATGGAAATTAATACAGGCATGAAAATTTCCTGCATTGAAGAAGTTGCGTACAGAATGGGTTATATTTCAAAAGACGATTTGTTTGAAATTTCTAAAAAGTTCAAAAATGAATACGGTAAATATTTAGAACGAATTGCTCTGAGAAATTAATTTATGAAAAAAATTTCAATCGAAGAAATTCATAAATTCAAGACTGCAAAGGAAATTTTTGATGAAAATAAATCAAAAGAGGAGAATGCTTACTTTTGGATTATTGAATTCAGAAAATTTCTTTTGGAAAATAATTTGGCTAAAACGGGAGATTTATTTCCTTCGAAAAAAGATATTTCTTTTTTTTTGAATTTGAGTTTGGGAACGGTTCAAAATGCGCTCAGAAGTGCAGAAAATGAAGGATATTTTATTTCAAAACAAAACATGGGAACGACAATTTCTTCTCCCGATATTGAAAAACCTCAAAAAATGTTCTCTAAAAAAGATAAGGCCTTAATTGAAATTAAACGTTTTTTGGTATCAAATAACTACCTTAAAGGGGAATTGCTGCCGACGGTTTCAAAATTATCGGAAGAAATTAATGCCTCGGTTAATACCACAAGGCTTGCCGTTTTAGAATTAATTCAAAGAGGAGTAATTATAAAAGAAGTTCATAAAAGAAACGTTCTTTTAATTTTAAATACCGACGTTAAATTGTCCGATAAAGAAAAATCAGGCTCAAATGAAATTAAAAGCAAGAGTTTATCTAAAGTTTTAAAAGAAAATGTTAAAAAATACATATCTCAAAATTATAAAACCGGAGATAAAATTCCCCCAAACAGCTTTTTTGCAAAACATTTCAACGTCAGCACAAGAACAATCCATCTTTGTATGAAAGAACTTGCGGCGGAAAAATTCATTTACCCGAAAAGAGGAAGTTCGGGTACAATTTTTACAAATAAAGGCGATTTTGAAAAATCAAACGTAAAAGAAGAAAAAATTTCTTTAAATTACAAATGGGAAAACGGATATAAAAAAATAATAAATTACATTATAAAAAATAATGAAGCGGGAGATAAAACTCTTTCAATTAAAGAATTTTCAAAAAAATTAAATTTAGGGGAAGGAACCGTAAAAAGAGCCGTCAAAGAACTTATTAAAGACGGTGTTTTATACTCTCAAAAAGGTAAATACGGCGGACTTTTCGTTGTAGAAATGCCTGAAAAAACCGAAAATTCATACCAATGGCTTATAATTAATCCAAACTATTTTAAAGAAAATATGTTATAATCTTTTTAAAAGATATGAAAAAATTAAATTTAGCTTTTATATGGCATTTTCATCAACCCGTATATCAGGAAAATCCGACGGACGATTTTGTTATGCCTTGGGTAAGGCTTCATGCCACAAAAGATTATTTGGATATGCTTTTAAGGCTTGAAGATCATAAAAAAATCAAGCTGAATTTTAATATCTCCGCAACGCTTTTAAATTCGATTGAAAAATATGCAAACGGATTTCATGATATCCACTCCCGTCTTTTAATCACAAAAGAAGATAAATTGTCGGATGTCAACAAAACGTTTATTTTACAGTATTTCTTTGACGTTAATTATTCAACAATGATTTTAAGAAAAGAATATTACGCAGAGCTATACAATAAACGTTATTCAAAAGACGATATTACGATTAACGACTTTAGCGAGCAAGAATATTTCGACATAATCGCAAATTATACTTTGTGCTGGATAGATAAGAAATTTTATTCGATTTACCCCGAATTAAAAGAGCTCGCCGAAAAGCAAAGAAATTATACCTACGAAGACAGAATTAAAATTTTTGAAATTCAAAAGGATATAATTAAAAAAATAATTCCGACGTATAAAAAATTTCAAGACGAAAACAGAATTGAAATTTCAACAAGTCCTTATTATCACCCGATTATTCCGTTATTACTGGATATAACCGAATCTAAAACCTCCTACGTTGAAAATTTACCCGAAAAAAACCCTCTTTTAGCTCAAGATGCCAAAGAACAAACCAAAAAAGCTCTTGATTATTTTGAGAAAGTTTTTGGCAAACGCCCGAAGGGAATATGGCTTCCCGAACATTGCATATCAATGAAGAGCGTGAATATGCTGAATGATTTAGGTGTTACTTGGACCGTTACGGACGAGGGGATTTTAGCCAATACTTTAGGCAGGGAATTTGCAAGGGATTTTGAAGGAAATCTCGAAGCACCGTTTGATTTATGCGTAAATTACGGTTTTCATAAAAAAGACAACAAGGTAAACGTCGTTTTTGCGGATTCGTTTTTTGCAAACCTCGTAGGATTCGGCTACGGCAATTACGACGGAAAAGTTGCAGCAAATGACTTTTATGAAAAAATTAAAACGATACAAAGCAAACTTCAATTTTCACCGAAAGAAAATCATGTTCTTACAATTGCAATGGACGGAGAAAATTGTTGGGAAAGCTACCAAAATGACGGGGAAGAATTTTTAGAAACTCTGTATTCTTTAATTGAAAACGACGATACTCTTGAAACCGTTCTTTTAAGCGATTTTACACAAAACGTAAAACCCGAAAAACTCGATAGCGTAGCTTCGGGAAGCTGGATAAACAGAAATTTCGATTTATGGATCGGAGAACCTACTAAAAATCTTGCGTGGATTTATCTTAATAAAACAAGAAACGATTTATCCGATTATTCAAGAGAGATAATCGACAATACAAACGATGAAAAAGAGCTTGCCAAGGCCAAAAGAATGATTGATACGGCAAAAGAAGAAATATTTATGGCGGAAGGCTCCGATTGGTTTTGGTGGTACGGAGAACCCAACGAATCCTCAAATGACCATATTTTTGACTTTTTGTTCAGGTCGCACCTTAAAAACGTATATAAATGCCTTAAAAAACCAAGTCCTAAACATTTGGACGTTTCTCTTACCAGTATTATCGGAAAACCCATAAAGCAACCCAAAGGACATATCAAACCCGTTATTGACGGTTTGGTTAATACGGATGTTAATTATTGGCTCAACGCAGGATATATTTTCCTCCCCGATTCCCCGACATTTTCCGCCAAAAAAACCATAAAAGGCATATACTACGGAAATGACGAAGATAATATTTATATTAAATTTGAATTAAATAAAAATAATCTTGCCAATTCAATTTATTTTATAAAAAACGAAGTATCAATTTATTTCAAAACGGAACGTCAGGAAAACGCAAACCCCGTTCGGTTGGCGCATAGAACGGAAAATATGTACCCTGTTTTAGAAAATCAATTCGGATATGAACTAAAACTTTCGTTTAACGAACATGAACTCATCCCCCCTCAATTAATCAAAGCGGGATACGGAGGAATGTGGTGCTTGCAGCTTATAAGAAAAGTTGCTTATGCTTATAAAGAGTCAATTGAAATTGCTATTTCATTTGATGATTTAGGGGCAGTTTCAGAAGGCGACAGAGTGGATTTTTGTATTATAACAAGCTCAAACGGAAATATTAACGAAGTTTATCCGCAAGATATTCTTTTATCTTTAACAAGATAACAAAAAGTTTTTTTTACATGTTTTAAAAAAGCATTATGAATATTATTGCAATTAACAACACTTCTCCCGTCCATTATACGGGTAATTTTGGCGGAAATGTAAGAGAAGAGAAAAAACCACTACCCAACAAAGACGACTACAAGAATACCACATCCCCTCTATACTATCCGAATTTAAACGTAGTATATTGGGACGACGGGGACAGGGCCTTTGCGGATTACAAAAAATCCCTGAACACAAAAAATCCCAAAAAGGCAATGGACATCATCAACAAAAAATCAATGACACCCGAAGCAACAATCCGATTTTTAACAAAAGTAACATCCGACGAAGACACGAGTTCAAAATTTATTGATGAAATTATTAGAGATGAGAAAGGGAATTTTGACCCGAAAAAATCAAACGATGTTGTTAAAACTCTTGTTGAAAAAACAGGAGGAAAAGAAAACTTCGAGGACTGGTATTTTAAAAATGACGGTTATCTTGAAGCCTTCCAAAAATACGGCATGAATTTTTACGAAAATACCGACGATTTCAATGAATTGTGTTCGTTCATTCCAAATTGGGGACCTTGGGCTTTAAATAACAAATTCAAAAACGTATACCAAAAAGACGGCAAGGAATTTTATGTACCAAAACTTGCCGAAAACCCCGGAAAATTATTTGCAGCAGACGGTTTCACGATTGGAGAAGTTCCAAAAGAATTTAAAGATAAAGAAGGTTACAGGCAATTTATAGAAAAAATTCAAGAGAACAGAGAAACCTTACTCACCAAACAACATTTGGAACTTGACGAAACATCTCCGATTAGAAAAATAAGAACAATAGGCAGCGGCGATTCGGGAAAAATGAATCTTGTGCTTGATGATAAGTACATTATGAAATTAAACCCATGGAGATACCAAAGCAAGGATTCCGAAATACATAACGAATTGTGTGATGCGGCGCCTGACAGTAACTATATGAACGCTCTTGTAGATTTCTATTCAAACAAATATTCACCGAAATCAAGCGTTAAAATGCACTATTACGACAGTTACACATCATCCACCTTATATGAAATCGCAAAAGGAAAAGAGGCCGAATTTGAATGTAACGGCGCACAGGCAAACAACGTATCGAAAGACTTTTTGAATGAATTTTCGGATTTATGGAAAACAGGTGTCAGATACACCGATTTTAAATCAGATAATTACATTAAAACCAAAGACGGCGTAAAATGTATAGATTCAGGACATGCCAGCTACTTTGACATTCTAAAACCGGGCATAAAAGGACTTACTATGGGACTTCCGTCAAGAACGGGCTTCAGTACTATTGAATTCCATGGAGCGCTTCTTGAAGCTGTCGGCTAATTTTTTCGATTTTAGCCTCATCATTAAATTTTAAGCCTTTTTTAATGCCTTTTGATTTAATGAATGAATTTATACAGTCTTTATTTTTACATACATAAACACTTCTTCCGACCGTATCGGAAGGAGGGTTTATGTATAATTCATTATCTTTCAAGGTGATTTTTATTAAATCGTTCCTGTTTTTTAATGTCCTGCATGCTCTGCATTGTCTTATAACTTCATTTTTCATACGAATTATGTATATTCATCAGTTGTCTTTATTCCAATAATACTTTATAATACCGATATAGTGCAAGTAAAAGAGTATAATTTAACAATGACCGACAAAATTGCTTCAATAGAAAGTTCGCTTTTTGAATTAAACAGAATGTTTGAAGTAAGCGCTATTGCCAATAATGCAATCAGTATTGAAGATTTAATAACAAAAATAACAGATTTTCTGTCCGTTGATATGAACGGAAGAAATATTCACTTTTTTACTTTTGAAAAAAATATATTCAAAAACATTCAAACAAGCGACGTGCCTTACGTTGATAAGTTTTTTGAATATGAGAACGAAGCACTTTTTTCGGTTCTTGATTTTGAAAATATCGTAAAAATAGAAAACAACGACAACACAAAATTATACGAAGGACTTTTACAACAAGCGGGTTTAAAAGATTTTAACATTGCATACTTGAAAGTTTTTGCAAATTATCAAAAGAAGCTCCCTGTTTGTTTTTGTTTCATCGGAAACGATATTGAAGATGAAAACATTGAAAGCAAATTAAAATTTATCAATCGGGTTTTTCAATATATTGAACCGGTTATAATTAAACTTTTGAGCGAAAAAGATAAAAACAAAAAACTGGAAGATTTACAGCAATCTTTGTACAATGTTTCAATTTTGTATAATATTTCTCAGGCAGTTAATTTTATAGATGACCTTAAAAGGCTTTTGCAGGTAATTTTATCGAAAGCAATTGATATCCTTCAAGCGGAAAAAGGCTCTTTAATGCTGTATGATTATTCGACAAATACTTTACAGATTAAAGTTGTTTTCGGCTTGAATGACAGAAGAACGGAAGAAAATATCAATAACGGATTGTTTCAATGTTCAAAAATTAAAGTCGGAGAAGGTATCGCAGGAACGGTCTTTCTTGAAAGAAAAGCAATTATTACAAATTTGGGAGTAAACGACCCGAGATTTGTTACAAAAAGCTCAATGACAAATGTTCAATCGCTTCTTTGCGTTCCTTTAATCGCAAAAGGTGAAGCAATCGGAGTTATCAATATTTCAAACAAAAAAAATAATATGCTCTTTAATCAAAAAGATTTAGAGTTTATGACCTCTCTTGCAAACCAAGCCGCAATAGCGATTGATAACGCCAAATTGTACGAACTTGCAACAAAAGACGGACTTACAAAATTATACATAAACAGACATTTTATGACTTTATTGGAAAACGAAGTAAGACGCTGTTCAAGGTATAAACACAATATGTCTATTTTAATGATTGATATTGATGATTTTAAGCTCATAAACGATACATACGGTCACTTGAACGGCGATCAGATTTTAAGAGAAGTTTCCACTCAAATTTTATCTACCGTAAGAAAAATTGACGTTGCGGCAAGATACGGCGGGGAAGAATTTGTTGTTTTACTGCCCGAAACCACAAAGCAAGGAGCGGGAATTATTGCCGAAAGATTGAGAAGAAACGTTGAAAAAATTAAAGTTACGACAAATGACGGCAGGGAAATAGGCGCAACCATTTCAACGGGAATAAGCCAATTCCCGATGGACGGCAGTGATGTTCGAGAATTAATCGGAACGGCGGACGAAGCGCTTTATTATTCAAAGCGCCATGGAAAAAATATCGTTACGATTTACGAAAAAGACGGTTTTACGGTTGTTGATAAAAATTCCGTACAGTAACCGTTAAAAAATAAAAAATCCCGACTTTAATTTAAGTTCGGGAGTTAAATTTTGGTTTTGTTCCTCTTTTGCAGTTAGTGTTTTCTCTCTTTTTTCTCTCTTTTTTTCTCTCGTGTTTTGTGGTTTTCTTCTCTTTTTCTTCTCTTTATATGTGGTTTTTTGGCTTTCTCTCTTTTTCTCTCTTGTACTTATATAAAGTTCAATATAACAAAAATATTGCTTTTTTATATACTTTTAACTTAATAATTCTTAATATATGTGTTATACCCGCACTGCTAAAGGATTTTAAAGGTTATATTAATCCTTTGGGGAATATACAAATCTAAAACCAAATTATAAAATATATAAAAAGTCAAAAGAGGAAGTTAAAAATGACATATAATTTGTCAGAAAGAGAAAAAGAGGTTTTAGAACTTCTTACCTTGGGTTATACGAATAATGAAATTTCAAAAAAATTGAGCGTTGTTGTTGACACGACAAAAGCCCACATATCCGCAATTTTAGATAAAATGTGCGTTGAAAACAGAATACAGGCGGCAATTAAAGCGATAAAAGAGGGTGTCGTTTAAGAATTTATAGCTTTTTTCATGCTTTGAACAAAATCAAAAATTTGTTCATCCGAATTTGAGCCGTATTTATCAATAATTTTAATAATGGCAGAGCCTACAATTATACCGTCGGAATGTTTTGAAATTTCTTTTGCTTGGGCTAAAGTATTAATTCCAAACCCTATTGCGGTTTTTGTAATCGTTGTTTTTCTTATTATTTCATCAATAGCACCCAAATCGGTCGTTATTTCATCTCTGGTGCCTGTGACCCCCATTGAAGAAACAACGTAAATAAACCCTCTTGAAGCTTCCGCAATTTTTCTTATCCTGTTATTTGAAGCGGGAGTAACAAGAGAAATAATATCCACATCGTATAATTTTGCAACATCCTCAAATTCTTTTTTTTCTTCAAAAGGAACATCGGGCAAAATTGTTCCTCTAATGTTCAATTCATTGCATTTTGCATAAAATTTTTCACATCCGTATTTAAAAATAGGATTAATATAAGTCATAAAAACAAGAGGAACTTGAGATTTCTCCCTTACTTTTTTTACCATATCAAAAATTTTATCAAGCGTTGTTCCTGCCTTTAGCGCCATTGTGCTTGCATGCTGAATGACGGGACCTTCCGCAATCGGGTCAGAAAACGGAATGCCGATTTCGATTAAATCCGCTCCCGCTTCCTCCATTTTTAAAATAAATCTCTCCGTATCTTCAAGCGTGGGATAACCTGCGGTAATGAACGGTATAAACGCTTTTCCTTTATTAAATACGTTGTTATCAAAATAAGAATTAGTCATGAATTTCCCTGCCTTTATATTTGGCGATTGCTTTAACGTCTTTGTCGCCCCTGCCTGATAAACAAATTATAATACTTTCATCCGGATTTAAACTTTTAGCTTTTTCCATTCCGACATAAACCGCATGCGCACTTTCTATCGCACAAATTATTCCTTCGGTTTTTGCAAGATATTCAAAAGCATACACCGCTTCATCATCTTTAACGGGAACATATTTTGCCCTTTTTGTCTGCGCAAGATAAGCATGTTCAGGACCGATACCGGGGTAGTCCAAACCTGCCGAAATTGAATAAACCGGAGCTATTTGCCCGTATTCATCCTGACAAAATATGGATTTCATTCCATGGAAAATGCCGATGCTTCCTTTTGTAATGCTTGCCGCATGTTTATCCGTATCAACCCCAAGCCCTGCCGCTTCACAGCCTATTAATTCAACTTCTTTATCGGGAATAAAATTATAAAACATTCCCATAGCGTTAGAGCCGCCCCCGACACAGGCTATAACCGAATGCGGAAGTTTATTTTCCATAAGCAAAATTTCTTCTCTTGCTTCTTTACTTATAATGCTTTGAAAATCTCTTACAATCATAGGATAAGGATGAGGACCCATAACAGAGCCTAAAACATACAAAGTATCGTCAACTCTTTTTGACCATTCTCTCATAGCTTCCGATACGGCATCTTTCAGCGTTCCCGTTCCCGTTTTAACCGATTGAACTTTTGCTCCTAAAAGCTCCATTCTGTAAACGTTTAAGGCTTGTCTTTTTATATCTTCTTCGCCCATAAAAACAACGCACTCCAACCCCAAAAGAGCCGCCGCCGTTGCCGTTGCAACCCCATGCTGTCCTGCGCCCGTTTCCGCTATTACTCTTGTTTTTCCCATATATTTTGCAAGCAAAACCTGCCCCAGAACGTTATTAATTTTATGAGAACCCGTATGGTTTAAGTCTTCCCTTTTCAAGTAGACTTTCGCACCGTTTAAATCCTTTGTCATATTTTTTGCAAAATACAACAACGAGGGACGATTTGCATAATTTTTCAATAAAAAATCAAGTTCTGTTTTGAATTTTTCGTCATTTTTATAAAAATCATAGGAATTTTCAAGATTTATAATTTCATTCATTAGCGTTTCGGGGATATATTGTCCGCCAAATTCGCCGTATTTTCCTTTTGTCATAAATTTATCCTTCTTACCGTATTTATTATACAGCTAACTTTTTCTTTTGTCTTAAATCCGTTTTCTTCCGCTCCGGACGACACATCCGCCCCATAGGGCTTGAATTTTTCATACATTTTAATAATGTTTTCTTGATTTATGCCGCCTGCAATAAAATACGGAGTTTTTGTTTTTATTTTAATATCCCAATTAAAGGTTTTCCCCAAACCGCCCGATACAAAAGGAGAATAAGTATCAAAAAGAAGATAGTCGGCTTTTGTTTCTATATTATAAATTTCTTCTTTTACCTTTATAACTTTTATAACTTCAAAACCTTCTTTTTTCAGACATTCTACGTCATTTTCGGTATAATCGCCATGGAGTTGAATTATATCAACGATATTTTTATAATTTAAAATTTCATTCGCCGTTTTTTCAACAAAAACCCCTACTTTTTTAATTTCGGGATTAACCTTTGCACATATTTTTTTTGCATATTCAAAATCAACAAATCTTTTTGACGGTGCAAAAATAAACCCTGCAAAATCAGGCTTTGTTTCGTTTATAATTTTTACTTCCGCTTCGTTTTTTATTCCGCATATTTTTATTTTCAAATTTCGCCTCTTAATTTTTTAATTTCAAATACTTTATCACTTGCCCTCATAAAAGTTTCTCCGATTAAAACGGCATTCACGTTTGATTTTTCCAAAATTAAAATATCCTCTCGGTTTTTTATTCCCGATTCCGATACAAAAATTATGTCATTTGGAACGAGTTTTCTTAAATTCAAAGAATTTGAAAAATCAACTTCAAAATTTTTCAAATTTCTGTTATTAACCCCGATAATTTTTGCGCCCGAATTTACGGCAATTTTAACTTCTTTCTCCTCATGCGCTTCAACCAATGCGTTTAGCCCTAATGAATGCGCTAAATTTAAAAAGTTTTTTAATTTTTTTTCGTCTAAAATTGCACAGATTAATAAAATGCAATCTGCGCCTATTACTTTTGCTTCAAAAATTTGCGCTTCGTCAATTATAAAATCTTTCCTGAGTACGGGCTTATTTGATTCTTTTTTAACAATTTCAACATAAGAATTATCCCCTTGAAAATAATAAGGCTCCGTTAGAACGGATATGCAATCTACGTTTGCTTTTTTATATTCTCTTGCAATATCTTTCGGAATAAATTTTTCTGTTATTAACCCTTTTGAAGGGGACGCTTTTTTTATTTCCGCAATAATTTTTATCCCTTTTGTTGATAATGCCCGAAAAAAAGGAAAATCACCTTTTTCAAGATTGTACGCCTTATTTTTAAGAATTTCGGTATCAAGTTTTTCAACTCTTGATTTTGTTTTTTCAACAATTTTATCTAATATATTCATTTGTACTTTCTATAAATTGAACCGTTTTTTTGTATACTTCGCCGCTGTCCAAAAGGTTATTCGATAATTCGATTCCCTCTTTTATCGTTTTTACTTTGTTTGCAATATAAAACGCAAGCGCCGAATTTAAAACAACGACGTCTCTTTTGGAATTTTTTATTTCGTTTTTAAAAATTCCTTTCATAATTTCAGCGTTTTCCTTTGGGGTTCCGCCTTGAATATCTTTAATATCAGCTCTTTTTAAGCCAAAATCTTCAGGCTCGAAAGTTCCCGTTTCAACCTTATCGTTTTTTAATTTTGCATAAAACGTTTTTGACGTTATGCTCGCTTCATCAAGACCCCCTTCGCCAAAAAGCGCAATACCCCTTTTTACGCCTAAATTTTTCATAACGTGCGCAACGGGTTCAACCAATTCTTTTGAATATACCCCTATTAATTGCGTTTTTGCGCCCGAAGGGTTAATTAAAGGCCCAAGACAGTTAAATACGGTTCTTATTTTAAGTTCTTTTCTGACCTGTGCAACATTTTTCATAAGAGGGCTGAAATTGGACGCATACATAAAACAAAATCCCGTCTTTTTTAAAATTGTTTCGTTTTGTTCAACGTTTAAATTGATATTAGCTCCTATTGCTTCTAAAATATCTGCCGCACCCGATTTTGAAGAAAACGCCCTGTTACCGTGTTTTGCAACGGTTAAACCGCCCGATGATACAACAAAAGCGGCTGCGGTTGAAATATTAAACGTATTTGCACCATCTCCGCCCGTTCCTACAATATCAATTACATCGTTGAAATTAGGCGAAAGTTTTAACCCGTACTTTTTTAGGACTTTAATACAAGAGGTTATTTCATCAATCGTTTCCCCCTTCGTTCTTAAAGCCGTCAAAAAAGCTGCCGTTTGCGCAGAGGTTATTTTATTGTTTAAAATTTCATCCATGATTTCTTCAACCTCAAAAGGTTGAAGATTTTCACATTTAACAAGTTTTTCCAATACTTTTTTAATCATAACATACCCTGAATTTCAAATTTCACTTTCTCGATTACGGGAGCCCAGTTATTCTGTTTATCACAAATAAAAGGCTTTACCGTTTCGTACCATTTAACGTCATCCCCCGTTAAATCAAACCATCTGTATTCGGGAAGCGAATTAAAAAGGCAAAAAACTTTTTTACCCATGGCGCCCGCTAAATTCATAACCGAGTTATCAATTGAAACGATTAAATCCATATTTTCGATTAAACTTGACGTATCGTCAAAATCTTTAATGTACGGCGCCAAGTTAATTATTCCGCTCGGGACTTCTTTTTCTTCAAATTGAAGTGAATATAATTGAACTTTATCTATATCTAAAAGTGCCTTAAATTCTTCAACGGGGATATTCCTTGTTTGAAGCCCTACGATATTTCCTTTGTATGAAATACCTATTTTAAATTTATCCGTATTAAAAATTTCTTTTTTGAATTTTTCCGTTTTTTCTTTGTTTGAAAAAAGATAACCTTTTTTTACCCCTAAACTGTCTTTATCAATTCCCAAAACGTAAGGAGCGCTCATTAAAGGAAGATGATAATCAAATTCGGGCAACTTTTCTTTCAAATCGGAAACTTCGCAAAAAGGAAAACTCCTTTTTAAAATTTCAAGAACGGTTTTAGGCATTCTTAAAATAATTTTTCCCGCTCTTTCTTTTAAGTTAAACAAAAACCTTGAAAATAAAAATATATCCCCTAAACCCTGCTCGTAATGAACAAGAAGGGTTTTATCCTTAATGATTTCCCCTTTATAAAAGGGTTTATTTTTAATCGGATATTTAACGGGGCGTTTTTCATGGAAAAACCTTTTTTCGTAATGTTTAAAGCCCTCTTTTAAATTACCGTTTCTGATTAAATACGCACCGTAATCGAAATAATCCTCGTTATTCCAATTGTTTTGAAACTCTAAATATTTTTCCCACGCTTTTTTCAATTTGTCATCGTACTTTCCTTTTGTGTAAAGCACAATTAAGTTTTTTAAAAAGAGCTTTTCCGATTTATCAAGATTATAAGCATTTTCCATATTAGAAACGGCTTTTTTGAAATATTCAAAATCGTTATTAACATCATATATGAGATTATTCGCAACGGATAAAAGGCAGTAATTATTCGGGAGTTTTTCTTTTTCAAGAATAAATTCCGCCCTTTTTAACATTTCAAATCCTTTTTCTTTTTTTTTTAAAATCTCGAGGATATCTTTTTTGATATCGAGATTTGAAGGCGCCTTTTTTTCCGCAAGTTCCAAAAGTTCAAGTTCAATATCTTCTTGTTTCAGTTTGTTAAAACATTTTGAACAATCAAACAAAAATTTATAATCGTCGGGATATTCGTTAATTAATTCTTGATAAGCAGGAATTAACATATCGAGTTTATCTTCGTTTTTTTTATCCTCTACAAAATCCAACAATTTTTTCATAAACACTTCTTTTGTGAGTTTTAATTCTTCGTCGTATCCGCCCGTTTTAAGGTATTGAATATATTGCCTGTACGTTTGGACGGCTTCAAAAATATTTTTTTCGACAAGAGCCAAAATCAGCCCTCTGTTAAATTTTGTCATCAAGTCTATTTGTTTCATAGACTAATAATAATATTTATTTTTGTCAATTGCAAATTATTCTTTTTTTAAGGTAAAATTAGGTTATAAGAAGGAGAATAAAATGGAAGCTACAAATAGCAGTATTCAGGGCATTAGAGAAGCAAGAATACAAAAATTGACAGATTTAATAGATAAAGGAATTAACCCCTACCCGTATTCATTTGATAAAAATATTTCCGCTCGCCAGCTCCAAGAAAAATATAAAGATTTGGAAGCGGGAAGCGAAACGGAAGACACATATTCCGTCGCAGGACGTATTATGGCAATGAGAAATACCGGCATGTTTATTGACCTTGTTGACGATTCCGGAAAAATTCAAATTTTCTCTCATAAGGAAAATTTATCACCCGAGAAACTTGCTGTTTTAAAATTGCTTGATGTAGGCGATATTGTAGGCTTTACGGGAGAAATAAGAAGAACTCCGAGAGGCGAATTGAGCATTAAAGCAAAAGATTTAAAACTTTTAACGAAATCTATTCTTCCTCTGCCCGAAAAATTCCATGGTTTGACGGATGTCGAAACAAGATACAGAAAAAGATATCTTGATATGATTATGAACGAAGACGTTCGCTCAACGTTTAAAAAAAGAAGTTTAATTATTCAAAAAATAAGAGAATATTTGACAAAACAAGGCTTTTTGGAAGTTGAAACGCCTATGCTTCATACTCAAGCAGGCGGCGCAACGGCAAGACCGTTTATTACACACCACAATGCACTTGATGTTGATATGTTTTTAAGAATTGCTCCCGAATTACACTTAAAAAGGCTTCTTGTAGGCGGTGTTTCCGAGAAAATTTTTGAAATGAACAGATGTTTCAGAAATGAAGGAATTGACATTCGCCATAATCCCGAATTTACCATGATTGAACTTTATCAGGCATACGTTGATTATAATGATATGATGTGCCTTTTAGAAAATATGGTAGCTTCCGTTGCAATGGATGTTTTGGGAACGACAAAAATCACATACCAAGGAGTTGAACTTGATTTAACTCCGCCATGGGACAGAAAAACCATGCTCGGCGCAATTAAAGAATATACGGGCATTAATTTTGAAGAATACCTGACAGCCGATGAAGCAAAAGAGCAGGCAAAACGCTTAGGCATTGAAACGGAAGAAAACGATTCATGGGGTAAGGTTTTGGATAGAATTTTTGAAGAAAAAGTTGAACCGAAATTAATCCAACCCGTCCATATTATTGATTACCCGAGAGATATCTCGCCTCTTGCCAAAGTACACAGAGATAACCCGAGATTAACCGAACGCTTTGAAACAAGGGTAAACGGCTGGGAAATTTCAAACGCATTTTCAGAATTAACAGACCCGATTGATCAAAGAAATCGTTTTGAGGCACAAGCAAAAGCAAAAGCTATGGGTGATGATGAGGCAATGAGCATTGATGAAGATTTTGTCTGCGCCTTAGAACATGGCATGCCTCCTGCAGGCGGTATGGGAATAGGAATTGACCGTTTGGTTATGCTCCTTACGGATTCGCCCTCAATAAGAGATGTAATTGCATTTCCTACAATGCGCCCGAGAAACTGATATTAAACAATATAAAGCATAATAAAAAACCTCTTAAATGTTAAGAGGTTTTTTATCGTCAAAAAATTATTAAAGTCCCAAAACTTTAAATATTCCCGCTCCTCTCGGTTTGTAAGGAGCAGCATAACAATAAGCGCTAAGATCTTCGGATGCTGCGCCGTTTCCGGATCTTGCGCTGCAAACTTCGAGCATTTTAATTGAACCGCATTCCTCTTGACCCGCATAATACAAAGAAAACAGCTTATCATCAGTAGCACAGATTGCTTCTCTAAAAGACATTTTATCCCTAAAGGGCAGTTCAGAACTATCGTAATAAGAAGCGCTGTTTCCACCCTCATCTTCATAAGAATTTAAAACTTCTTTTGCATCAACAACAACTCTTGTTCTAATATAGCTACTCTGATTGTCATAAGCTTTGTTAAGCATTATTCTGTACGGAAAGAAAAGTTCGTCATCTAATGCGGAATAAGTAATTCCATCGCTTGTTATACTTCTCCCAGGAATAACTTCACCGTATTTTAAAACCCTAAGTACAAATAAACCTTCTCCGAGTTTAGTGGATGTGCCGATTTGCATTATAATATCTATATAGGGAGCATAATCAGACGCATTCCAGCCTGAAGAAGGATTTAAATTATAAAGAGAAACCCCGTTCGTAAGTATTAAATTTCGTCCGTAAGTAACGCGGTTTAACGTAATGGAAGAATTTGCATCACCGCTTGTTGAACAATAGACATCACCTACCGTTCCGAGCTGTTCAGACAGCCTTGTGCAATATTCGCCCATATTATCGGGAAGTAAATTTTGAACAGAACAGGTACCCTCTTGATAGCACTGGTTTATAACCATACGATTTGCTTTAGGAAGAGCATCTAATACGGAATAAACGTAAGGAGAAATTTTTACTTCCGTTGCCTTAAACATGTATACGGAAACACCCATTAGTATTGTACATATAAAAAGAGCAATCATTATTTCCGCTAAGACCATTGCTTTTATTTGTTTCATTTAAAATCCTTTATTAAGTTTTTTAAACAAGAATTATAATCCATATATTCTATTATATCACCTCTCTTTATGTCATAGCAACTAATATGAGAGTGCATTTTGTTTTGAACGGATACAATCTTAATATTGTTCTCTAATGCAGCAATGGAGGCAATTCCGCCAAAGGCGCCGTACGGCACGATAAGAGCTTTTATATCTTTATTTTTTAAAGTACCCTTTTTTACAATTTTGGGCGCTTTTATTAATCCGTCCAATATGCAGGGAAGATAAGTCGAGGAAATATTTTCCGAAGAAGTTTTCGGATTTGAAATCGAAGTTAAAATGTCTATTGTAGAAAATGCGGGACTATGCGCAACAGGACACATTAATTCCTTTGAAAGATAATGAGAAATAACGGCTTCAATTCCTCCTATCGGGTCAACCCCGACTCCGCTTTCATATTCAATTGAATCGGTATCGCTTCCAAAATAACAAACAACGGCAATTGCATTGCAACCTTTATTTATAAGACTTTTTGCCGATTTTAAAAGAGTTTTCTCACACCCGACAACCCCTGAAGATACTTTTTCTTTAAGATAAAACTCAATTTTAACTTCTTCTTCCGTAATTTCATAATAGGGAATGTTATACCCTTTTACCTCTTTTAGAGCGTTAATTGTATTAATATGAACATTTAAAATATCATTCGGAATGCTTTTATCAAAAACAACCCCAACGACATTTTCTTCATTATCTTCTAAAGGAGTTAACTCAACATTTCCTTTAAAAAATTCATCAAAAATATATCCTTCCGCATATAAAATATTGTCGTTCATAGCACTTAAAATTCCGCCGTTTACAACGTTAGGATGAGTTAAAACGTTAAAATATTTTGAAAACATCCTTGCTATTTTTCCGCCATCCCCTGCGTACCCTCCGATTGAAGCGCCTGTCCCGGTCGGAATTGAAAGAGCAATCGTATTTTTATGTTTCATTAAATCTTCCCTCTTTCGTCATTGAAAGAAGCATATATTCAAGCGCATATTTTGGCATGACTTTTGCTTTTATCATATTTTTTGCTGTTTGAACCGATTTTATGTCGGTCTTTAGTAAGTTTATATCAAAAGAATTTATTTTTATCATATCTGTTAATTTTTCCTGAATTGAGGTTAAAACACTGTCAAATTCATATTCTTCGGCAAGCTCGGTAAGGTTTGAAATTAAATCAAAAACCAAATTAAGAGGAATAACAGGATAATTTTCAAAAAAATTATCAACGGGAACATTATTTCTTTGATATTTATAGGGCATTTTAAAAATTAAAGAACGAGATAAAATAGTTTGTAATATATTATCTCTTGTATCCGTTAAAAATATGAAAGTTACCCTATCGGGGGCTTCTTCGATTGATTTTAGAAGAGAATTTGACGATTCTTCATGAAGAATTTTTCTGTTCAAAGGAGTTAAAACAAAATTTTCTTTTCCGTAAAAATACCCTTCTTTTTCATAAGTTTCAATTAATTTTTTTTCATTCAAATTTAAACTTATTTCTTTTGCGCCCGAAAAAATAAAAAAGCGATGATATTCAGACGTTTTTGTTATCATTGATACTATTTTTTCCGTCTGCTTAACGGAAATTACCTCTTTTGCGGAATCTTCTTTAAATTCAAGCTGATTAACGCTTACTACGGCAGGATGTTTATTTTCTCTTATCCACCTGCAATTTATACAATTACATTCTTTGGTTTTATCGCCCGTACAATTTAAAATTCTTGCAAGTTCAAGCGTGAAAAAATATTGATTTAAAGTTGATAAGCCTTCAAAAACAATGCTTTGCGGAAATCTTTTATTTGATTTTAATAGAGTTTCAAAATAATTGTATAAAAATTCATATTCTTTAAAGATTGGATTTATCATTTTATAAAACCCTCCAAAAGCGCAGTCATGGGCTCTTTTGCACCCGTTTTAATTTCAAATTCGGCATTTGTTAAATTTTGTTTAAGCTTAACAAGTTCTTCAACTTTAATATGAGCGGTTTTTTCAAGCGCTTTTTTTACGGCATATTCGTTTTGACCCGTTTTTCTGGCAATTTCAAAAGTTGTCATATTTTTTGAATATATTTTTGAAGATAAAATTCTTGTAAAACCCGCTTGCAAAAATGCCAATAATTCAAGATAGTGAGAATTTTGAAGCATTTTTGAAATTTCAAACATGGTTTTTGAATAATTTTTTTCTAAAATTAAATCCAAAAGCGAAAAAATATTTTGCCCGACAGGGTATATATTATCAATCGCTTCTTTTGTAATTTGAGTATCAGGATAAATATAAAGGCTTATTTTATCCAATACCGAATGCAAATCTCTAAAGTAGGGTCCCGTTTTCCTGATTATTTCCTGCAAAATTAAATCCGTTGCTTTTAAGTTATAATCTTTCAACATAGTTTTTAAAACGGGAAGAATTTTATATTCTTCATAAGCCTTAAAAGCGGGAAATTCTTTAATGACGGCGGTTTTTTGGATTGCCTTATATAATTTTTTTCTTGAGTCGGGTTTCTTATTTTCCCCCCTTGGAACGGGACAATTAAAAATAATGTGAATTTTGTCCGAAATTAAGGGTATGGAAGCAATTACTTCTTCAATTTGCTTTTCATCAAGAGTGATTTTTTTACCTGTTTCAAGAAAATACCTGTTCATTTTTATATTGTAAATACATTCGGAAAAAAGCATAGACTGGCTTCTTAAAAGAAAAATCAGAGTTGCAAAATCAGGATTATCAACGGTTTTATAGTTTAACTCATTGATATCATCGTTTAATATCTCCTTTTTCATTTTATTGATTTCTTTTTCAATTAAGAAATCTTCTTCGCCCCAAAAAAACGATAGCGGCATTTTTCCCCCTTTATTTTATTATATATGAAAGAAGGGCTATTTTAAAAAGATTTTTTCAGTCTGTATACATTCATTATGAAATCTTTATTGTTGAATGTTGTAATATAATCATAGTTTTTATATGTAAAATCACATATTTTTTCCGCAAAACTGTCGCAAATAACCGTTTTTCCGTATATGTAATAGGTTGTATTATTAAAAATAATATATTCGGGCGGATTTTTTCTTAAATCTTCAACAATGTTATTTTCACCAAACGCTTCTATGTGGTTTGGAATTAATTGATAATATTTCATTGCGGTTGGTTTTTTTGAAATATAATTAAACATAGTCCCCTCGGGCAAAATAAGAACTTCTTTATTTTCGGGGATTTTATCCATAAAAGAAATAATATTTTGTATCATTTCTTTTTCTTGAACGGTTTTAACGTTAATTGTTCCACGTTCCGTTTTTAAGGAAATATTTTTGTTAACGGCATTCGAGATTGTAAAATAACAAACATTCGAAATTGAAAAAACAATTAAAAAAGAGATTAAAATTTTTGAAAAAACCTTATACTCGCTTTTTATGAAAAACAAAATATTTACAAATAACCCTGACGGCAATAAATATGCGGAATATCCGCTTGAATATCCAAAATAAAATCTTAAAGACAAAAATATTTGAATTAAACATAAAAATGCAAAAATATAATCTTTTCTCCTGATTGAAAGAAAAAGAATTATCATTGAAGAAAAAGATAAAAAGCCAAAAAATTCAATCGGGTAAAAAGGCTTAATTATAATTCCCGTTATTAAAAAAATTAAACCCAAAATAAAAGATAAAACAAAAAATGACGTTTGTTTTCGGTTTTTTGACGCTTTATATAAAACTAAAAAGAAAACAAAAAGCCATAAGAAAAATTTATAAGAGCTTAAATATATACCGGAAAAATAATCGCCAAAATTTGAGTTGTGGAAAACGTTTTGGCTGTACGTTTTTAAAAGAGGAGCGCTTATAAAATCTTTCATGAATATTAAATAAGAAATAAAATCATTGATTGAAAATTTTAAAAATAAAAAACTTAACGAAAGCGGAAGCAAAAATAAAAGAAATGAAACAATGATTTTTTTATAAGGCGTTTTCTTTAAGTAAAACAATAAAAAGTAAGGAATTACGACGGGCAAAAATTCTAATTTTAAGGCAAAACAAACCCCTAAAGTTAAAAAAGCAGGGTATAAGAATTTATCTTTTTTTAAATAATATAGAGCAAAATAAATTGAAACAAATAAAATCGAAGCCGCATAAATAAAAGCATAAGAATATCCCGCAACCCAATTAAAAATGTGGGATATATTAAACATTGATACAAAAGAAATTATAAGCGAAGTCATGAAGGACTTTTTTTCATCAACAAAAAATCTCGACGAAAAATAAATAAAACATACGCAAATAAGAGAAAATAAAATCCCCGCTACCCTTAAAGTATCAAAATTTGACCCGAAAATTTTAAACAGAAGAGCGTTAAATTGATATGAAAGAGGAAAATAACTTACAAAAATATCTTTAATCGGAATAAACCCGTTGTTCATAATATCGGGAACGAGAAATTCCCTGCCGCAATCATATAAAAAACTTCCAAACGAATAATAATTTAAACCGAAAAAAATTATAAGAACTAAACATAAAATAAGGGGGTAGAAAATATCTTTTTTCAATTTATTTTTTCCTTTATACGGTCTTACATAATTTTAACCATGGTATTTTGTTCAGTCAAGAAAACAAAAATTTGCTTTGTTCCTGTTTTTTGGCATTTTGAATATCGTTTTTAGACAAACAAAATAAAAACCCGCAATTTAACTTGCGGGTTTAAAGGTTTTAAGTGCCTATTACTTAATGTTTGAATATGTCCAAGCATCCAAGTTCGGATTTTCTTTGTTTGATTTTGTATCAACCGCTTCGTCTTCCCCTGCTTGAATACCGCCATGGGCAATAGGTTTATATACTCTGTTAAAGTATTCGATAACCATTCTGTCCGAATTGAAGTATGCTTCGGATGTTCTTTTTGCTTGTCTTACGAGCCTTGCCCATTCTTGTCTGTTGTCGTAATATGTCGGGATAATCTCGTTTTCAAGCGTATTCATAATACATTGATTATCTTTCAGATTTCTTTCATCCCAAGGAATTTCATCGTCTAATCCGGGATATTCTACCGTATAGCCGTTAATTCCGGGGAACGTACCCTCTACTGCCCAACCGTCATAAGTCGAGAAGTGCAAAGCGCCGTTCATATTAGCGCTCATGCCTGAAGTACCGGATGCTTCCAAAGGTCTTAAAGGTGTATTCAACCAAATATCCGAACCTTTTTTAAGTTTTGCCGAAAGTCCGAGTTCATATCCCGGAAGAACAACAACGTTTTTCATTCCGTAAGAATATCTTAAAATTTCGTTAAATACTTTTTTGCCGATAGCATCATCGGGGTGGAATTTACCTGCAAAAATCAATTGAACTTTGTTTTCGTTCAATAATTTTTCAATGCGTGCGCTGTCTTTTAAAATAAGCCATGCACGTTTATAATCGGCAAATCTTCTTGCCCAAGTAATTGTTAAAACATTGGGGTCGAAACGTTTGCCTTGAGTATCGACGATATATTGGAACAATTCTTTTTTCATTTCGATTTTTCTGTTCAACAATTCATCGTCAGTTTCTGCAACGGCAAATTTCGGATCTTGCCAATAGTGAATATTAACGGCGTTTGTTATAGCTCTAATCGGGCATCTTCCTTGAACCCAATCCCACATTTTATTTGCAACAAGACCATGCAGTTGTGAAACTGCATTTGCAATTCTTGACATTCTTAAAGCCGCAACCGTTAAGGAGAAGCTTTCTCCGCCCAGTTCGACCGCTCTTTCTCTTGAACATCCCGCAAAGAAGCCTGATTCAAGCAACGTATCAACCCAGTGTACTTCGTTTCCTGCCGCAACGGGTGTGTGCGTGGTAAATACGGTCTTTTTCTTAACTTTATTAAGGTCGCCGTTGAATTGTCTTAATAATTCAAATGCCGCAGGAAGTGCGTGCCCTTCGTTCATGTGGATAACATCGAAAGGATATCCGATTGCTTGAAGAATTCTTACACCGCCTATACCGAGAACTGTTTCTTGTGCAACACGAATTCTTTCATCTCCGTCATATAATTTATGCGAAATTTTCTTTGCCCATTCGGAGTTGCCTTCAACATCGGTTGTTAAAAGGTAAACAGGGCATGTTCCGAATAAATGCGGTTCAACTTTATATGCTTTAACAATAACGTCCTCGCCGAAAACTTTAACGGTTGTTTGAACGTTAATATCGGTTAAAAAGTCATAATGTTTTCTTATATAAGCAACTTCAACATCGCCGTTTCCGTCAATTCTTTGATCATAATAACCAAAAGACCAGAGCATGGTAATGCCCACCATAGGCATTTGAAGATATCCTGCCGATTGCATGTGGGAACCTGCTAAAAAGCCTAAGCCTCCCGAATACGTTGCAAGGGATTGATCCATTGCGATTTCCATTGAAAAATATGCTACATTTGGTAATGCCATAGTAATTTTCCTTTTTCTTTGAATACTCTCTCATATATAATAACACAAAAAGAAAAAATATTACTTTGTAACTAATTCTTTTGTATTATTTATTCAGTTTCCAATTATAACAAAAACAAAAAATAACTTTATGCAATTCTTAATATTTGTTAATAAACTATTCGATATTAACAGGCTCACGATTTATTGCTTTAATTGCTTCTTTCGCATTTTCGACAAGTGCAGGGTCAACCCCCTCTATAAGAGTAAATTGCCTCAAAAGATCAACCGTTCTTTTAAACGTTCTTACAATATCACCTTCCGAAAATTCGGTTTCCCGAAAAATCTCGTTCCATGTGTTAATCGGGTCATTTTCCGCATTAAGATTGCTTGAAACCCATTTTTCCATGATTGATGAAAAATGAGAATGTAAATTCATTTGGTTTTCAAGTTTATAATCTCTCTCGAGAAGAAAAACCCGTCTTTTTATTTCTTTAATTTTGGATAAAGCTTTTCTGACATTAGCACAAGGCGGAGTTAAAACGGTATTTTCCTTATTTCTTACTTCTTCGCTTGAAAGAGCGCAAACAACTGAGGCAAGTTCAACCGTCGTTAAATTACTTAAAATTCCCGATTTTAAAATTTCCGATATGTAAAGTTCGTTTTCACATCTTAAACCCATTGTAATTTTTCCGATATCAGTCGGAAAATCGTCTTTTAAGTTACCCGTTATTTCAAGTATTTTCTTATGGGCAAGGAATTTTTGCCAATAAACATCCTTTTGAAAACCGATTTCTTTTTTAAGGGTTCTTATTTTCTTTTCATAGCGTGAAATCAGCTCAAGTTCTTTCCTGTGTTTTTTATAAACTCTGCAATTATTACACCCGAACATTTCAAACTTTCTCAAAATGTCCTTTGTTTTCTTTGCAAACGCTTCGATATCTTCTCTGTAACCGCCTTTTTTATTTTGCCTTCTTAAAGTTTTCAGAGTTGTTCTGTATTCAATATAAAGGTTTTTATATTTAATAAATTCTCTCATATCATCTGCGGTTAAATTGTAATCGCATTTGAATTTTTTCATCTCGTCTATATTTTCTTCATACCTTTCAAGCTCCGATAAAAGCGGAGATAATCTTTCCGTTGAAGAAAAATACCCGAAAGTTTTTAAAATTAATTCTTTTGCTTCATCTAAACTGAATCTTTGCAATAAATTCAAAACCATTGAATAACAAGGTTCAAACTTACTTTCTAAAGGATTTGAAGAACTCGTCGCAAGATTATATACCTCTTCGGGCGTTTGAAAAGGAGTTCCTATTATTACGACATACCCAATCTCATCCATGCCTCGCCTGCCTGCTCTGCCCGACATTTGAAGGAACTCGTTTGCCGTTAAAAGCCTGTGCCCGTCATCCGTTCTTTTTGAAATGGAGCTTATAATCGTTGTTCTTGCAGGCATGTTAATTCCCGCAGCAAGAGTTTCCGTTGCAAAAACAACCTTAATGAGCCCTTTTTGAAAAAGCCTTTCTATTAAATTTTTAAGCCCGGGCAAAAGCCCTGCATGGTGAGGAGCAACGCCTTTTTTGATTATCTCTAAAACGGGATTTCCGTATAAATAAAGATTTTCCTTTAAATATTCATCAATCGCAAATTCTATTTCTTTTGTTTCTTCATAAGTCAAAATTTCCGCTTTTGCACACAGTTGAGCATTTTCGTCGCATTTTTTTCTTGAAAAAGTAAAGTATATACAGGGAAGCATTTCTTTTTCTTTTAAAACGCCTATTATGTCAAGCATGGGGTTTTTCGGTCTTGCTTTTGCATTAAAATATTTATACCTTGATTCGGGACGAATTTTTGTGTTCAAACCGCCCGAAGGGGTAAGCAGCGGTAAAACCGTATTCGGTTTTGAAGAATCATAATAAAAAAACCTTAAAGGTACGGGGCGAAAATCCGTATATACGTTTCTTGTATCGGAATGAACCGTATTTATCCAATCCGTTAATTGCTTAGAATTTTGAACCGTAGCAGAAAGTGCAATAAGCTGAATATTAACGGGACAATAAATAATGCTTTCTTCCCAAACGGTGCCTCTTGATTCGTCGTTCATATAATGAACTTCATCAAGAACGACATATTTAACATCTTTTAAATTATCCCCGACCGTACCGAAAGTTGTTCCGTAGAGCATATTTCTGAAAACTTCGGTTGTCATTATAACAATTTTTGCACTTCTGTTTATAGAAGTATCGCCCGTTAAAAGCCCCGTATTCTCAGAGCCGTATTTTTTTGAAAAATCATAGTATTTTTGATTGGATAAGGCTTTTAGAGGGGTTGTATAAAAAATTCTTCGGTTATTTTCTAAAGCCAATTGAATAGCGGCTTCTGCAATACAAGTTTTCCCTGCGCCCGTCGGAGCGCAGACTACAACCGATTTACCTTCTTTGATAAAATCAATTGCTTCTTTTTGAAAATCATCAAGTTCAAAATCAAATCCAATCATATATAAATTTTATCATAGATTGACAAAAGATTGTATTTTTCATTCAAAATTATAGTATTTTTGGAAAAATATTGTACAATAATCAAAAGAGGTATAAGAAATGAAAATTTTAGTAATAAACGGTCCCAATTTAAACATGCTCGGAATAAGAGAACCTGAAATTTACGGCAGGGTAACACTTTTAGACATAGAAAAAGAATTAATCGAATATTCAAAAAATTTTAAAGATGTTGAGCTTGAATTTTATCAATCAAATATCGAAGGAGAAATTGTTTCCAAAATTCAAAATTCAATGGATAAAGACGGCATAATAATTAACCCCGCCGCTTATACGCACACTTCAATCGCTATTTTGGACGCTCTAAAGGCGGTAAAAATCCCGACCGTTGAAGTTCATCTGACAAATGTTAATTCAAGAGATTCGTTCAGACAAAAATCCTACACGATAGAAGGGTGTATAGGACAAGTTTCGGGCTTTAAAAAAGACAGTTACAAAATGGCATTATTCGGGTTATATAATTATATAAATGAATAAAGAAACATTATTTTTAAAAATAATAAACGAAACGCTTTCCGATAATTCATATTTAGGGAATGATTGCGCTTATTTAAAAGAATTAAATCTTCTTGTATCGCAGGATACTTTAGTGGAGGATGTTCATTTTAAATTAGATTACTTCACTCCGTTTGAACTCGGGAAAAAATCGGCTCTTGTTAATATATCGGATATTTTATCGGGCGGAGGAGAGCCGAAATATTTAACAATTTCTCTATCGGGCAATTTAGATGAAACTTTTATAAAAGAATTTTATGAAGGATTGAATTGTACTTGTAACAAATACAAAATAAAAGTCATAGGCGGGGATTTAACGGGCGGAGATAAAATAACCGTTTCAATCTGCATAATGGGATACGGCTTAAAACAAATTTCATCGAGAAAAACCGCAAAAGAAGGCGACTATCTTTATCTTAAAGGAATAACGGGTTCAAGCGCAAAAGGACTTCAGCTTTTACTTTCGGGCATAAAAGATAAAAATAACGAATTTATAAAAGCACACATTGAACCAAAGTTATACCCGAATATTTCAAAAGAAATTGCAAATAACACAAATTATCCGTATTCCATGATGGATACATCGGATGGTTTATATGATGCGATATACCGTATTTCAAAAGAAAGTAACGTCGGATTTAACTTTGAATATGACAAAATCGAAAAAAGAATTGATGATAAAGAGCTTGTTTTGTTTGGCGGAGAAGACTACGGACTTTTAATATGTTTAGACCCGAAAGATAAACCCTTAGCGGATAAACTCGGATTAATTCAAATAGGTCATGCGACAAAAGAAAATAAAATAATAATGGATGGGGTTATTTTAGATGAATATAAAAGTTTTGACCATTTCCGAAATTCTTAACACCCGCAGGTTAAACCCGCACAAAGATTGATGTTTTGCCCCGTTATGCCTTTTGCATTATCGGAGATTAAATATAAAATAAGATTTCCGATTTCAGACGGCTCAACAAACCTTTTTTGAGGAACGATATCAAGTATTTCATCTTTTTCTTCTTTAGATAAAGCGTTTTCAGCCAATGGAGTTTCAACCCACCCCGGAGAAATGGAATTTACGGTTATGTTGTATTGCGCAAGTTCAAGTGCAAGAGCTTTTGAAAAACCGTAGAATGCGGATTTTGAAGAAGAATAAAGGCTTGCGTTTGCTTCTCCCAAGACTCCCGAAATAGAGGATATATTTATAATTCTTCCCCATTTTTTTTCTTTCATTTTGGGAACAAAAAGCGTTGTTAAATAATAATGAGATAAAAAATTCAAATTAAAATACTTTTCGATATCTTCCTTCGTAACTTTTTCAATCGGGGAATACAGGTATGCACCTGCGTTATTTATAAGTATGTCAATATCGCCAAAATTTTCTTTTATGTACAAAGAAAGATTTTTGGCGTTATCTAAATTTGAAAGATCGGCTTGAAAATAATTTTCAAAATCCGCCTTTCTGCTTCCTGTTTGAAAGACTTTATACCCCGCTTTTATGAGTATATCGTATGTAACCTTGCCTATGCCTGAAGTTGAACCCGTTATTAAGACTTTTTTATTCATTACCTTTTATTTTGAGATTAACTAAATTCAATTCGGTATTTTGCTGCATGATGTTTGAAATACTTACATACAAACTTTCTCGTTCCGTTTCGTTTAACTGCCTGATTGCTTCAAAAACCTTATGGAGGTTTTCATTTTGGTCATACCAACGTTGATACTTTTTAGGGTCATGGTTTTCAACAAGTTCCATAAATTTATCACAGTCGCTATTGATGATTTTGGGTATTTCATCCAAAACATCAAGCGCCACGCCGGTTTGAACGTCCTCGGGCAAATTCTCCAACAACGTCATAAATGCGCTCAAGTACCTGTCTTTATCATACCACCTTAAATTTGCCATATTCTAATTATAACAATTTTTTAATAAAAATAGTATAACTTTTGTATATTTTTAAGAAAAAACTTGCCAAAAACCTTATTATCCAATATAATCGGGCATATATAGAAAGGGGTTCCACGATGAACAAAGAAGAATTAGTACAAGAAGTTGCAAAAAAAGCAAAAGTTACACAAAAAGAAGCTACCGAAGTTTTAAACGGCTTCATTGAAACAGTTCAAAAATCGGTTTCAAAAGGTCAAAAAGTTACTTTGGTAGGTTTCGGTACTTTTGAATCAAGAAAAAGAGCTGCAAGAACGGGAAGAAATCCTCAAACGGGAAAAGAAATTAAAATTGCCGCAAAAACAGTTCCCGCATTCTCAGCAGGTAAAAAATTCAAAGAACTTGTTAATAAAAAATAAGTTTTATAAAGAATTAAAAAACGCTTCCTTATTTTACGGGAAGCGTTTTTTAATTGAAAAATAATTTTAACCGACTCTTTCAAAGATTAGCGTTGAATATCCGCCGAGGCTTATTTTTGAACTTTCTTTTCCGTCCGACTCCACCGTTTTTTCGTTCAAAAATTTTGATTGTCCGCCGTATTTTGAATTTTCGGTATTTATAACTTCTTTCCATTTTCCTTCGGGAAATTGAATTTCATAATCCTTATCATAGGAAAAATCGCTGAAATTCGTTACGGTATATACTTTATTGCCGTTTTCAAAATCTTCGGACAATAACCCTACAACAGAAGAACCATGGTGATTAACGGTATGGGTTCCGTTAATATATCCCAATCTTAAAGCCGAGTTTTTTTCATTTACCTTGTTTAAATCTTTTGTTAATTTTTCAAAAGACTTCATTTTAGATAAACCTTGTTTAGAATATTTTAATTGCCCCATAGTTGACGCTTCAAGCGCATCTTCTGCGGGTTTATAACCTTTTTCCACATACAGATAATCTTCAACGGGTACGGATTCAAATTCTCTGAAAAATCTAAACGGCGTTAAATCCGCCTTTTCGTCCCCCTGAAATACCATTTTTGGCCCCGGTATGCCAAAGGTGAAAGCTTGTGCCATTTTAGTCTGATTGTAAGCTTTATCGTATGCTCTTTGAATTTTTGAATATGTAATTCCGAGCTCTTTTGGAATACCCCAAGGGTCTAAAACTTCTTTTTGAAGTTTATCGTTTATTTCTTTATTTTCATAATATGTATTTGATTTATTAGTTTTATATTTATCCAATTCTCCCGTTTGGAATTTAATTGCAATATCTTCCGCCGCCAATTGTTCTTTTTGGCAGCTTACGATATATTCCGCATGGGAAGGATTATATTTTTTTAGCTTTGCAAATTCTTTTGTCCTTTTTTTATCGTCATCATTCAAATATAATTTTTGATTTAATTCAAGTTTCGGAACCATTGCTTTTGCAATTTTTCTCGTACCTTCATGGTTTCCGATTTCATCATGGCTCATAACGTATTTTACCGCATGTTGACCTTGCATTAAAGTATTAATCATATCATCGGTATTTTTTGGATCATAAAACATATCATCAAGTCTGTGATGAAAACTGAAATCCCATTCCGAATCCATACCCAGCCTGCCTATTCCGCCGTAATCTCCAAAAATCTTTTTGGTGACATTAGCATGCTCCGCTTCCGATTTTCCTTCGCCGTAATCTTCGGGGCGGAGCTTATTTGTAACCCTTTTATCATGAAGCTGGCTTTCATCATTCCAAATGGGAGCGTCATTTTCGCTTAATCCGACATTTTCTCTTGAATCTTCCGCTATCGTGAAACAATCCGGAAAATGATAATTCAAATCGGCTGCAATATTTTTCAGGGTGTAATCAGACTCCATATATTTTGTCATATCGAGCCTTAACCCGTCGACATGGTAATTATCGACCCAATTCATCATTGAATTTACGATATAATCTCTGACGTGTTCCGAATTATCGCCCTCAAAATTAAAAGCGTCCCCAAAATCGTTAGGACCTTTTATATATGGTCCCGTTTTTGATAATTGGTTTCCATCGGGTCCTATGTGGTTTGGAATAACGTCAAACACAACATTTAACCCTTCTTTGTGAGCCGAATCGACAAGATTTTTTAATTGGTCGGGACCTCCTAAGTATTTACTCGGAGAAGATTTATCCACACCGTCATACCCCCAGTTGTATGCACAGGCATTTTCCACATGCATAACTTCAAGGGTGTTAAATCCGTTTCTTTTTATTTTCTTTAATTTGGGAATTACGCCTTCATAGCTTCTTTCATCAGAAATTGTATCGGGACTTACGGCATAAATCCTGCATTCTCGAACATTTTTATGACCGTCTTTACCGTTTGAAGTTCTTGTAATTCTGTTTGGATTTTTCTTCCAAGCTTCATCGTATTTCCACTTGTATTCACTTTGGTCATACAAAGTCGAAGCGCCGTTTAATTCCTCTTGTTTAAAGGAATACGGGTCTTTTACGATTTCTGTTTCATCGTTTGATTTTGTAATTTTAAATTGATATCTGTCCCCGTTTTTTACGATATCGGGGGATATGTTTGTTACTTCAAAAACGCCCTTACCCTTGTTTTCCATAGGAATTTCAAGAGGTTCTTCCTCATTTTCTTTCGATATAAGAACATCTACGCCTTTGGCATCGGGAAAAGTAAACATTTTAAAACTTACTTCTTTTGTTTTAGGGTCAATTCTTCCGCCCCAGCTCCTGTGCTCTTGAATTGTTCTTCCGAAAGAAATCGGTTTATAGCATATATTTGAAATTTCGGTGATATTTTTTAAAGGTGAATTATCGACACCTGCTTGAGCTTTTTTGCCCAAGACTAAATCCTTACGGCAATTATAAGCCGAATTAATTTTTTCTACTTTCATTTTTTATCGAACTAAACTAACACACTAACACTATTTACAAAACTCGGAATTAATTATTTTTGCCTTTTTAAGACATTCCATTTGGGAATATCGGCATGATACATTTTTAAAACAAGCATATCACCTTCTTCCATACTTAACTCTTCGCCTTTTGAAAGATATTTAAAGGGCGAATTTTCATAAACACCGCTGACTGCGGATTTAAGCCTCGATTTGCCCTCTTCGGGACAAATCATTCCTTTAGTAAAATAAAATGCCTGACTTAACCCCGGTAAAAAATGGGAACCGACCGTAAGCCCCGCCTTTGTTCCTAAATCAAGCCCCGTTTCTTTCCAATCTTTTTTGGAATATCCGACAACTTTTGCTTCAAGGGTATCGTCTTCTATTGCTTTTATTACTCCGTCTTTTTCCTCTGATGTGGGTTGAACTATAATATAAGCATCCCTGTCGCCTCTTGAGGCATCTTTGATTTTAATTATATTACCTATAATAATTGCATCTTTTTCAAATTTTAAACCCGATTCCATTTCGGCATTGTCTAAAACTTTTGCTCTGAAGGAAGTTTCTTCGGTTGCCGTATCAATATTTATCAAACTTTCAACAACAACATCAACAGCTTCACATGATTGCATAACTAAAAGCATTAAAAATGTAAGCAACATTCTTCTCATAGCAGAAATACTATCATAAAATTTAAAAAATGGGCAAGAAAAGTATATATGTTTTTGTTAATAAAATTTAAAATTTTAGAAAAGATAACGTGTTATGGCTTCTTTATCAAAAAATTCCACCGTATCTTTAGAGTGTATAAAAACTATACAATTTATGACAGATTTAAACATTGAAAACTCGGGATATAAAAATTTTCTTCTTAAATCGTCGATATTATCCGCCAAAAACTCTGTTATCAGAGTTTTATTTTTAAAAGTTAAAGAAGTGAAAAAATCAAGCCCGTCTTTGGTTGCAATACCTTCAAAATAAACTATGTCCGGGGATTGAAACTCAATATATCTCATTGCTTTATCTAAATTAAAGCCGACGGATTCATTTAATTCCGATTGTCTGACATTATCCAATTTATATTTTGCAATAGATTCAATTGTCATTGCAATTTTTCCCTTAGGGGTCAAATCTCTTAAAATTGAGTAAACAAGATGAGTTTTCCCCGATAGAGAACTTCCGCAAACAAGAATTATACCCGATTGTTCGATTTCTTGCTTTAATTTTAATACTGTTTCCTGATTTTTAATTATTTCTTCTATTTTTTCGGGCGGATGATAGATTTTTAATGAAATTCTTTCACCCGTTATAATAGGGTATGCGGAAATTATTGCCGTAAGTTTTATTGAATTTACGTTAAAACTCAATTTTCCCAATTGCGGAATTTCCGATATTGTAGGGTCAAGCGCACAAAGCGATTTCAACATCTGTACAAAAGGGCTTATTAAAAGTGTCGGGATTGAGCCTGTGGAATAGGTTTCATCTCCTTTTTTAAAATTCACCGTCAAATCGTCTTGAAGATGTTCAAAGAAAAGTTCATGCACATCCTCTTTTATTGCCTGCTTTAAAATCCCCCTGAAAAGATTTTGAAGATGTTCTTCGGATAAATCTTCCTTATGGAGTTCATCCGCCCAGTTTGTTTCATCATCTTCTTTAGAAATTATATCCTGCACTTTGCCTTTTAATTCATAATATTCGTTAATTTTTTTCAAAATGGAATTTTGACTTCCAAGAACAGGTTCAATCGTTTTTCCCGTTCTTTCGATAATTTTGTCGAGAGAATACAAATCAAGAGGATCCGCCATAATAACGGTCAGAGTATCTTCAATTTGAAAAAGAGGAAGAATTTTATATTGTATTGCTTCCTTATACGTTATGTATTGAAGGCATTTTTTATCAATTTCATAATCGTCAAGATTAACGGACGGTATATGAAGCATTGTTTCAAGAAATTTTAAAAGCTGTTCTTCCGTTATTAAATTAGAATTAATTAAGACCTGCCCTAAGTTCGTATTTTGGGCATTTGCAATTTCTTGGGCATGTTCTATATCATCAAAACTTATTAAATGATTTCTCACAAGATCGTATTTGAGTTTATCTATGGTTTTATTTGTAACCACGTCCATTTTTTACGCTCCCAAATACTTATTTACGCTGTTTAAAAGTTCTTCAAACTCAAAAGGCTTTGTAATATATTCATTCGCACCCGTTTCTTCACCAATGAGCTTATCGGATTCCTGCCCTCTTGCAGTTACCATGATAATCGGAATATGTTTATATTTATTGTCATATTTTAAAAGACGGGCAATTTTATATCCGTTAATTTTCGGCATCATAACATCCAGTATTATTAAGTCGGGCATAATTTCTTTTGCAAAATTCAACCCTTCTTCCCCGTCATTTGCGCAAAAAACTTCGTACCCTTCAGCTTTAAGCATAAAAGAGATGGTTTCGGTTATATCTTTTTCATCATCAACGACAAGAATTTTTTTAGACATTTATAAAGACTCCGCTAATTAACCTCATTTTTATAAAAGGCTTTTTCTAACAATATATCATATTTTTTTTCACAATTTGAAATTTCTTCTTCAACCTTGGATACCATAAAATCAAAAGCTCCTTTTTCAATGTTCGGAATTACAACTTTATTGATTAAAAAGCCCTCGCTTTCGTAGTTAATTTCTTTTGAATTTTTTGTAAGGATGACAATATTATTTCTTTTTAAATTGATATAAAAATTTAAACCCAAAGGCTCTTTAATTTCAATATATCCCGTTTCTTTATCGTTTCTTTTTTTTAAATTCAATTCAATGTCAAACGCTTTTATGTCATCGTAAAAAGGAATTATAACATTAAATTTTGAACCTTCGTTTTTTTTGGAATTAACGGTTATCCCCCCTAAATGAGCGTCAATGAAATATTTTGAAATCGTAAGTCCTAAACCCACGCCGCCTGTGTTTCTGGATAGAGTATTTTCTATTTGAGAAAATTTATCGAAAATTTTCGGTATATCTTCTTGTTCAATTCCAATTCCCGTATCTTGGACGGATATTTGGACATATTTTCCGTCATAATTTTTTAATACGGGTAATATCAAATTATCAACATCCGCCTTTTGAACGGAAGAAGCCGAAATCGTAATTTTTCCGCCCTCGTTTGTAAATTTCATTGCATTTGTAATTAAATTTGAAATTATTTGGTCAATCCTGTGAGAATCAATGTAAACATCGGGTAAATTTTCTTCTATATTCAGTTCAAGAGCAATGTTTTTAAGCTGCGCCTGATTTTTAAACGTTGAATAAGCAAGCTCGAGTGAAGGTTCAATTCTTGCTTTTTTAAATTTAAAATCGAATTTTCCCGTTTGCATTCTTGATAAATCAAGTAAATCTTCAATTATTCCCGACAATCTTGCAACATTTCTTTTTGCGATGTTTGCAAAATTTTTATTAACTTCCCCTATTTTTCCCGCCTGCTCGGAAAGTATTATGCTTAAAGCGTTATTAATAGGCTGCAGAGGGGTTCTTAATTCATGAGATACGATTGATACGAATTCCGATTTTATTCTCTCCAGCTTTTGCAATTTTAAATTTGTACCAACAAGCTCATCTATGTATACAACGCTTCTTAAAGGCGCTAAAACCTGATGTATTATTGATTGAAAAAAAGTCGAATCTTCTTTTGTGAAGGGGGTTTTTCTAAAAATTTGAATTATCCCCTCAAATTTATCCTTTATTACAATCGGAGCAAAAAGCGTATCCGAATTTAAAAACAGCGTATCAAAAAATTCATTTTTATAAGAAGGCTTAATTTTTATAATTTCTTCTATTTCGTTTTTTGTACTTTTAAGCCCGTTTAATTCGAGTTTTTGTGCCGCCTCAAAGAGCATATTCAATAAATTGTCTTTTGTATCGGGAGTAATTTTTTTAAGAGAATATGCAAAAAATTTCAGTTTATTTTCATCCAAATTATCTTTTATAAGCGCCGTTGATATATCAAAACTTAAAATTCTCTCCATTGTTTCAAAAAGAACTTCAAGAAGTTTGTTTTTATCGAGCGTACCTGCAAATTTTGAACTTGCATTATAAAATGCGTCGATTTGGTATAAATTTTTCTTTAATTCCGTATTTTCAGCCGTCAGAGCTTTTATTTTATTTTTATTTTCAAAGGCAAGATGAATTTCTGATAATAAAACCCTTGCGTTAAGAGGTTTTGTCATAATTTTAATGCCGAAAGGAATTTCGTTTTTATAATCTTTATTGATTAAATAAATTATATCAAAGTTTTTCGGAGAGTTTTTTGCACCCAGAGCCATTAAAATTTCTTCGGAATTTTCTATTTCATCATCCACAATAAAAATATCGGGGCGAAAATCAAAAAGCTCGTCATAAAAAACATCGCTCCAAAGAAAATCAAATTCGCTCAGATACTTTTTATATTCTTCATTTTTTGAAATTATTACTACTTTTACCATAGTTTTTTATAATAGCAATTTTTTTGAAACATGGCATAAAATTAACATTAAATTAAAAGCTCTTTTCAAAAAGAGCTTTTTAAATCATATTCCCAAATAATTTCTTAAATTTGAACTTAAATTTTGATTTCTGCAAAGTTTTTTCAGTTTTGAAATCGCCCTTGTTTCGATTTGTCGTATGCGTTCTCTTGAAACGCCGTATCTTGTACCGATTTCATCAAGAGTTTTCTTTTGACCGTTATCATCAAGCCCGTATCTTAAAATTAATACGTCTTTTTCTTTTTCGTTCAACTGGTCCAAAATTCTCTTAACATCCCCCAAAAGGCTGTCTTGAGTAACTTTTGTATCGGGGGTAGAATCCGTTTCATCAACGATATAATCTGCAATTTTAGCGGAATCGTCCTTTTGATTTGCGGGAGTTTCAATTGAAATTGTGCCTTGCGAACTTTTTAGAAGCTGCGTAAGTTTTGATACGGAAATACCGACTTTTTCCGCAGTTTCCTCTTTTGTAGGCATTCTCCCCAATTCAATCGAAAGGTCAAAAGTTGCCTTTTTAATTTTACCCAATGTTTCTATCATATGAACGGGAAGTCTTATTATTCTTGATTTATCCGCAATTCCTCTTGTTATTGATTGTTGAATCCACCAAGTTGCATAAGTGGAAAATTTATACCCCTTTGCATAATCAAATTTTTCGGCGGCTTTAATAAGCCCCAGATTTCCTTCCTGAATTAAATCAAGAAAAGAAAGTCCTCTGCCTATATATTTTTTTGCAATAGAAACAACAAGCCTTAAATTTGAATTAACAAGAATTTCTTTTGCCTTAACGGAATTATTTTCTTTAATTTCTTTTGCAACTTTCATTTCTTCTTCAAAAGATAAAAGCGGAATTTTACCTATTTGCTGCAAATACGCCTTAACCGAATCGTCGGTTTGAATGCTTTTGTAATCTTCTTTTAAATTTTTATTTTCGTCAGACTCGCCCTCGAGGTCATTTTCAAGGCTCTGTTCTTCTTCTTCAATGGCTGAAATCTGACTTTCGTCAAATTCGCCGAAATCAAACATTTCTTCACTATGTACACTCTTTTGGGGGGTTTTGGTCTTCATTTTTTTTGCTCCTGCAACTTTAAAAATATTATAATTAAACCTTTTGATATTGAAAATACTATGTATAACTTATTTGTCTTACCGTTTCGTATACTATAACGGCACATGCACAAGAAACATTTAGCGATTCAAATTGCGTCGGTAAATTTACTTTATAATCGGCAAGTTTAAGCACAGGCTTTGAAATTCCGTCGCCTTCCGAACCCAAAACTATTGCAAAGTTCATATTTTTATAATCAATATCAAGATAATTATTATCTCCTTCTGCATCTGTTGCAATTATCCACCAGTTATTATTTTTTAATTTTTGAATACAGCTTACGATACTGTTAACTTTTATAACGGGAACTTTATTAACCGCACCGGAGGAAATTTTTTCAACGGTGGCATTAACGCTGACACTCCTGTGATTTTGAATTATAACACCGTCATATCCTGCTGCGGCAAGAGTTCTTATGATTGCTCCGAAATTATGAGGGTCCGTTATATTATCCAAAATAACGATTTTTCTGTATCTGTCGGGATTTTCCTCTAAAAATTCGTCAAAATCTTTGTATTGGACGGGCGAAACACTTGCTACAACACCTTGAAGATTAACTTCATCTCCAAAAATTTCTTTATATTTCTTAAAATCAGTAAAATTAAATATAATTGACAAATCTTTACAAAGTTCAATTATCTTTTTTAATCTTGTATCAAGTCCTATTCCTTTTTGAATAAAAACCTTGTTTACTCTTGAGTTTTCGGATGATAGCGCCTCTAATACGGCATTTTTTCCATAGATATAATCGTTCATAATTTTTCCGTTAATGTATAGTTTTTTTAAGTTTTTAGTTAATACAATTATTTTATTGTATTATTATTAATGAGTAAAGTAACAAAATAATTGGTAGAATTATGTTTGGTATAAGTGGAGCAGATAACAGGCAAATAATAGGCATGACCGTAACCGCAAATTTAGGTTTGGAAGCATGCGTTTACGATAAAACAACGGGGCAGATAGAAAAATACTCAAGACGACCGCTTGAATATAATATAGCTTCAAAAGAAATTCAAGATATGGGCATGTACAGAAACGTGGTGTCCGAATTATTGCAAGATATCGGCATATCAAAAGAAGCTGCCGATATATACATGGTTTTACCAAACGTTCATTTTGGCTTTAGAAGTATTCAAGACCCGACCGTTATGGATGATGAAATTGAATCCATGATTTTACAGGATGCGTCTGAATCGTACATTTTTAAACAAGAAGACCCGATTGCTAACTGGACGGATATTAACGCAAGAAAAAACACTCCGGAAAAATATATCGCTCATTCTTCTTTCCAAAGACGTGTCGTTGATTCAATTCAAGATGCAATAATGGATATCGGGGCAAACATTGTCGGTATAGAAACTTCTACTACCGCAATTCCAAGAGGTATCGCTCTTACGGGGTTTGTCGACGAGCTTATTAATACCGAAGAAAACTGGAACATATTGTTAATAAACCCGAACGGCTACGCTATAACGCAAATGTCGGGAAACAGAATTTTAGGATACGAAGAAGTTCCCTTTGCAATTATGTCTTACGAAGGGGATGAAATTTACGGAGCTCTGGCAAGTGCCGTTAAAGCCAAAATGCCTAAATTTCCGTTCAAAAAACTTATTATTGTATCTTTAACGGATAACGTTTCCGCCGAACAATTAAAACGTTATATGTTTACGGGTGATGAAATAATTGCCGTCGATTCAAACGTAAACGGTAAAAAGGTCATAATGCCGATTTCTCAAGCAGTTGACCCCATGCTTGCACAAAGTATGACAATGGCGGTTTTGGGCGCTTGTGTTCCTAAATTTGCAAAAATGGCAACGCTTAATTATATAAGCGATATAAGTTATGACGGTGTAATTGAATACGGTACAATTCCTTTCGGCGCAGGCACATTGGATATAACTTCGGTATTTGTAAGGAGATTTTGTATAACGGCAACGGGAATTTTCCTCTTTTTGCTTATACTTTTGGGCGGTGCGGCTTTTGGAATGAAATCATATTTTGAAAGTCAGAAAAGTCCGATATCGGCAAACGTGAAAAAACTTGATACTGAAATTACGGAATTAAAATCCAAACTTGAAAACGGCATAGACGATGTCATAAAACAAATAATCGCAGACAATAAACTTGCGATGAATTATTATGATTCGCTCTCATCCGACATTCCGAAAGATTTATGGCTGACATATTACATAAACGAGGACGGAAGAAATGTCGGAATTGAAGGATATGCTACCGATATAAACGATATTTACGCTTATTACAGAAGTTTAAGAAATCTTGCTCCTCAAGGAAATATTAAATTAAATAAGCTGGAAGTATTTAAAGACGAAGAAGAAGGTGCGGGTAATAACGGCGATACAAGCGTTTTGGACACGCTTACCGTTGATATGGACGAACAAATAAGATTGTTTACGTTTGAAATTTCAAACATGACTTATCAAAAGTCTTTCGATAAAGACGGCAACAAAGTTGAAGGCGAAAACGGCGGTCAAACGGGAGGCGATAAAGTAAATAACGCACCTGCCGCACCCGTCAATTCATCCTCGCCCTCACTGCAAGGACCGTCATCCTCGCCCTCACCGCAAGGACCGTCATCCGCACCCCCGAGAGGCAGTTCCGGAACGAGCGTTCCTCAGGTAGAAGATGTAGAAGTTAATCTCAAGGAAATAAAATAATAATGCAAATAAATTTCAAAGATTTAATAAAAGATCAAGCGATTTATATAGGTATAGCGGGTTTATCCGCAGTATTGTGCGTCGGTTTGGTGTTGTTTCTCGTAACGGGATGTTTTGATGCCATGGGTTCATACAACAAACAAAGTTCAAAACTCAACCAATTAAAGAAAGAAGTTGCTTCCCTTAAAGAACAGGTTGCGCAAAAAGAAGCCGACCGCTTGAATAACCCGCCCGCAAAGAAAATTCTTGAGTTAAAAGGTAATAATTTCGGAACGGACGCTTCTTTTGCACCGTTATTCGATAACGTTATTTCTCTTGCAAAAGTATCCGGAATAAGAATAAGATCTGTCGGATATAATTATACTCCCGAAAATGACCCTGTTTTCAAAGCAGGCATGCAAGGGCACAACGTATGCGAACTTCAAATGACCGTCGTCGGGAATTATTCACAAGTACAAGCTTTTATGAAAAATGTTCTTGCCCAAAATTATTTGGTCAACATTGCTAAAATAGAAATCGTGTCTTGGAAACGTGACCAAAGCGTTTTGATTGCCAATTTGAACATAAGATTTTACACTAAAACTCTTTAAAAACAGGGGATTACATTTAAGGGGAAGTTTTTAAAATAAAAACTACATCCAATCGTTTGCAAAGGCTTTTGTATTGTGGTGCGTACAAACGTAACATTTTTCGGTATCAAGATAAATCTTGTCCGAACAATTTTCAATCGTATAGCCCATTCTTGCCCTAAAATCGTTACACAATGCAGGACATGAAAAAACTCCTTTCATGCTCACGATTTTGGAATTTTTGCAATCAAGATTATCAGGATTAAAGTTTCTTTCTTCTACTTGTTTAAAATCAAATTTATTTTCTGAAAAATAGGGGATAATTTTTAAATTAATTTGTCCGATATCAAAACCGAATTTTTTCGTTACTTCTCTAAAACCTTCAAACATCTTTTCTCTCGGTTCTTTATAATAGGTTGTCGTTGTAATTATCGGATTAAAACCGTATTTATAAAGATTTTGAACCGCAAAAAGACTTTTTCTGAAACTCCCTCGTCCTCTTATTAAATCGTTTTTCTGTTCGTTATAATGCTCGAAACTTATTCTGAAAATCGTTTCATAATCGGACTCATCGTCTATTTTTCTTAAAAACCTTGCCTTTTTATCGTTTATAAAAGTTCCGTTTGTTAAAATTGTCGTATTCGTTACTTTTAAACACATTCTTAATATTGAATTAAAATCAGGATGCGTCATTGGTTCTCCGCCCGTCAGGTATACCGACTTTAATTTATCGCTTCTTGCTTTAATAAGAGTTTGTTTTATTCTCTCTATCGGCAAAAAATCCTTTTCTTTTTTGTAAGGATTTTTTTTAATGTAACAGTGAGTACATTTTAAATTACAGTTTTTATTCGTTAATTCAAAAAACAAATTAGAAAGCTCGCTTACTTCAACCATAGGCGCCTGCATAAAATTAACTCTCAACTTTTCCGTAACATTTTGCACTTTATTCCCTCCGTTATTTAACCAACAAATAAATCTTAATGTTTGGAGCAAATTAAGGAAATTGCACAGAAAGGCTAATTGCTAAATAAATTTCAACTAGCTTACAGGATATGTTTATTTATTATCGTATGGTTATGGTATAATTCAAAATATGAGCAGAGAAAACGGAATTTATTTCAAAATTCTGACAACGCCCGAATATATGGGTGTTCTTTCGGGTATAATTGCTTTTTTGTTCAAATTCAGCCAAATAGGGCTTCTTATAGGTTTTGGAGTAACGGCAATTTTATATACGTTGAAAAATAAAAAAACAATGTATGTAAAAGAACTTTTTCGATACTCGGGAGCCTGCGGCGGTTTTTCTCTTATTATAACACTATCCGCTTGGGCATTATTAAAAGAACAAATAGACATCTCCTTTAAGGAACAAATAACCGAAATTGTTATATGGACAATTGCCCAAATATTGGAAGGAACTCTTATATTTTTTATTTTCGGATTAATAATAAGCGGAATTATTGTTCTTCTTTCAAACAATAAGCAAATAAGCAGAGTTTTAAAAACTGCGGATTTTATCGTAAATTCTCCGATAATTACTTTTTTGCTTACTTTGGGCATTATTTATCTTGCAAAATTATATTTTTAGCATGTTGATAGCCTCCCCTCAATTTGTTATCATAAAGATATAACAAAGAAATTCGGATTTAAGAAATGCTGAATAAAAAGGGAGATTTAAAAAGATTTACCCCTGAAAGTTATCTTAAATATTATTACGATATTCCATACGAAGGCACAACTTCCGCAGGAAAGCCTTTAAGGAAATTAAAAGACATAACTTGTCCTTACAGAGGAATTAAAATTATCCCGAGCAGCGCTTTAAGGAGTTTTGAAAAAGCGCTTAAAAAATGTGAAACGGCGGAAGATTCAATTATTTTATTATCAAAATATTATTCCAACATGTTAAAAACGGAAAAAGCCATGTTTTCCATTTTTAAAGAATTTGCCTCATTAAACCCGTATGATAATCTTCAAAACTGTTTAGCCATGATAAGAGATAATTGCCTTACAAAATTAAAACTTGAAGAATTTGAAGTATTGGATGAAGTAGACAGATTATCAAGAAAACTCTCAAATGAAACAGCCTTAAAATTAAGAGAAAAAACCACAAAGTGCAGAATGCTTATTATAAGCGACAAAAAACACGATATTTTTAAAAGAAAAACTTTTTTAAGTTCTTTGGAAGAAATAATCCCCAAAAGAAACGAAATGGAAATTTTTAATAACATTAAAAATAAAGCGCTTTTTCTTCCGACATCGGAAAGCAGCAGGAATGCTTTTGTCGTTAAATATTCAAAAAGAAATCAAACGGAAATCGTAAGAAGAATTTTTATAGCATCAACAGGCTCTATTGAACACATTACCCCTGCTTCCATGGGCGGATTAAACACAATAGGCAATTTTATTTTAACATCCGCAAGCGGCAACAGATATAGAGAAAATATGCCTCTTGTTGAATATATTAAAAGATTTCCGAAAATTCCGAAATACATGCAGCTTTATATAGATGACATCATAAATGAAATCCACAACGGCAATTTAAAAGGCAATGAAACGTACCCGTACAAAATTAAAGAAAAACTTTTAAAAGAATCGGAAGGAAGAATTTTAATAAGTCTTGCCGCATATAAATACTCCAAAGAAGATGCCGCGCAGGCGGTTGAAGAATATGAACACAGGTTTGATAAATATAAAAAGTAGCGTTTTATAAAATACGCTATTTTTTTTAGAAAAAAATGAACATTTTTTTTTCTAAATCGTTAATATAAATGTAAACACTATCGCAACCAACGAATAGGAGATTTATTATGTCGGAAGAAAATCAAGAAATCATAGATCAAGAAAAAAATGAAGAAAAAAAATGTACTTTGTGTATTTCCGAACCCTTCAGACAGTTTTTATGCATTACATTCGGAACGTTCATCGGCGTTTTTGCGGCAATGAGTTTGTTTGTTTTATTGCATAAACCGCCAAAATGCCACATGGGAGATTTTCCGCCTCCTGCACAAATTAACTTTTACCACCATAAAGGTCATCATATAAATCACCATAAACATCCGCCGAAAGATTTCAAAAAAGACGATATCAAAGGCAACCATGGAAAAATGAAACCCGATTTTAAAAAAGCTCCCGATGATATGGACGATTAATTCAAAAGGGCTTTAACAAAAAGTAAGACCATAACTCTATTTAATATATAATGGAGTACTACCAAATTTATTTGTCTGTATGGACCACAGACCAAGGTAAGCGGCATAAAACCACCGTTTGCCTTTTTTATTTATTTGACCATTTTATTCTGCACAATGCAATTTTTTAACATACGTTTAGATTATTTTTAAAATAGTTTATCTTATAACCGGCGGAACAAAGACAAGTGCGAATACTCAAATATCACTGTTTCTTTATCATGTGATTTTATTGCATAATGGTTTGTTTGGAAGTATTTACGAAAACAAGGTTATATTTTCCGCATCGCATGAATTTATTGTACAATCGGAGCGTTACCCGTTTAATTCTCTATATAGTTATAGTTTCCTTATCGCATGAATTTATTGTATAATATGTAGCCTGCATTAAAAGTAGTGAGTTGGTTATAGTTTCCTTATCGCATGAATTTATTGTATAATATAATATAATGTCGGGATAAATTCTAACTTGTTATAGTTTCCTTTCGGAAGAATTTATTGTATAATCAATGCAAAATTATAGATTAGGTGAAATATGTTATAGTTTCCTTTCGGAAGAATTTATTGTATAATCATAGTATATAACAAAACATAACTTTCATTGTTATAGTTTCCTTTCGGAAGAATTTATTGTATAATATACTCCTTAGTAATAACAATTAGTAAGGAGTTATAGTTTCCTTTCGGAAGAATTTATTGTATAATTTAAAGTTAAAAAAAGTGCCTTAGAACTATGTTATAGTTTCCTTTCGGAAGAATTTATTGTATAATTATTATTGCACCTGTTCTTTTATCCATACTGTTATAGTTTCCTTTCGGAAGAATTTATTGTATAATCGAGGATAAACTCGAAGCATTAAAAACGGGTTATAGTTTCCTTTCGGAAGAATTTATTGTATAATAAAAAAGGCTCGAGGTGAAAACGCATGTATGTTATAGTTTCCTTTCGGAAGAATTTATTGTATAATGCGTTATTAACGGGTTCATCGTCGCCGAAGGTTATAGTTTCCTTTCGGAAGAATTTATTGTATAATATTCGGGTTGAGTTCTTTGACGTGCTTCAGGTTATAGTTTCCTTTCGGAAGAATTTATTGTATAATACCTTTTTGGAAAATGACACGATTTGAAGAGTTATAGTTTCCTTTCGGAAGAATTTATTGTATAATACCAAAACTCAAAACCCAACAAAGGCATAAGAGTTTTGGTTTTTTGTATTCATAAAAAATGATTATTTTCATCAGTTTTTAACCTAAATTTTTAAGAAAATCCGCATTATATTTTAAATAATATGCAATAGGCAAGTTATAGTTTCCTTATCGAGTAGATTTATTGTATAATACCAAAACTCAAAACCCGATAAAAGCATAAGAGTTTTGGTTTTTTATCAACAAAAATACAATTATATGCGGTTATTGCGGTAAAAATTGACAAATTGCCTATTAAACATATTTTATCCTGCAAAATTAAAACAACAAAAGTTGTTTTGCGGCAATGATTTCGTCATTTTTCGGTTCGCCCGTTAAAAACAACATATTTCCATATTGTTTTTCCGTTACCGATAAAATTCTTATATTTCCTTTTGGGGGTAAAACGTTTTTTATGCGCCTTATTTCTCTTTCAACTATGTCATACCCTCTGCATACTCTGCAATATACGGAAAATTGAATCATTATAAACCCTTCGTTTAAAAGTTCTTTCCTGAATTTTGCAGCAATTCTTCTGTCATCTTTTTTGATAACAGGCAAATCAAAAAACACAATTAATCTCATAAATATATCGTTATTTTTTACGCTCATTTTTTATCTATAAATCGGGGAAGTTCAAGTTTATCGATATTGTTTTCAAAAATTGCTTTAACATAGGTTTTACAAACATTTTCGCAAGCATTTTGAATTGTAATTTGTTCGTTTTTATATTGGCATTGTTCCGATAAAACCGATAAAAGATACATTTTATTTTCTTTTGTTAAATCTTCATCGGGGTTGATTTCCATATAACTTACCATTAAATCAATAAAGGGACGAAAAGACTCAATCAAATCTTCGGTTAAATTAAAAGAATTTAATTCATTACAATGATGAACTCCAAAACAGGGTATAAGCCCGCTTGAAGCTATATATTTCGACAATGTGCCTCTTATTATTGCATACCCATAGTCAAGAGCGGCGTTATATTTAGAGCCGTTATGGCGTTTAAAATTTTCAAAGAGCCTTTGCCAATATTTTTTAGATACAAGCGCTTCTATATTTTTAATATCCCCCGATTGAACTTTTTTAACGTAAAAATCGAGTTCATCCGTATTAAAAAGGATTTTAATTACATCCGATTGGTTTTGAATTTTTTGTTTTATTATTTTTTGCCAAATTTTCTTTTTTAAAGGTTCTTTCATATTTATTTGAGCAAGGGCAATTTTAGTATTTCTGCTGTGTTGATAAAAAGGGGTCAAAACCCCGTTTGGCCGGTGTTTATTATCACATGTTAAAACGGTGATATTATATTTTGCACACATTGATAAAAAATAAGTTGAAATTGAAATTTGAGGATGTTCAAAAACAATCGTGCCGATATCTTCCATTGGTATACTAACCTTATCAAGGCTGTTAAGAGGTTCATATACCAATTGAAAATTTTTAACGGAGATTTTAGCGGGGTTAGAAAAAATTATTGTTTTATAACTCATATAATTTATCTTTTTTTCATGATTATTCCCAATCTTTTCTCATGTTTAACCTCAAAATAATTTCCCAAAGGATCAACTTGGTATTTTTTAAATGAAAATAATGATTTTACACCAATTCCTTCACCTTTAAATTCTTTATTTCCGTCAACCGCTTCTATGTTAATTGCCCCCGTACCCCTATGTGTACTGTTGTAGTATCCGAAAATTTCATCACTCGGATTACCTGTTTTATTAATCGAAATCAACGTATTTTTATATAAAGAAAATTCAAAATTAAACGTATCATCAATTTCAACCCACTCTTCATAAGGCTTATTCGGTTTTATTGCACGATTTGGAATAATTCCCCTTGCAAAATCAACAACATAAACGGGAACAAGGAAATATTCTTTTTTGCCTTTTTTATTTACTTTCGTAAAAACGTCCGTTCTCACCATAGAATCATTATCCGCAAAGCCCCTGTTTAAAATTACTCCTGATGTTCCTTTTTCCATAATTTTTATACTTTTTATTTGGTGAGGAGTTTGCCCGTTATTGATTTTTTCTATCCCTAAAGGCATATAAACAGGCTCGCTGAAGGCTTTTTTCGGGTCGTTTTCAAATTCTTCGAGCCTTTCTTTTAAAGCATAATATATTGCTGAATTTCTTTCTTTATCAAATAAGTTTTCCAAATCACTTAATTTTATATTTTTTATATCTTTTTTTAAAACGGTAAACCCTTCTTTTATGTGTTTTGAGCTTTTTATCGTTTCTTTGTGCATAGAGCCGTTTATTTTTTCATCAACCGCTCTTGATACAAAAATATTTTCTTTTGTGCGTTCAATATCTTCAAGAAAATTTTTCCATGGTCTTTTGAATTTTGGTTTTGAATTATTTATAAAATCATAATTTTCTCTTTTGGCTGAAATTGTTGATAAATATTTAACCATTCCTTTAGTAGAACATGATAAAACTATGGCATCAATTGCATGGTGTTTGTCGTTTTCTTCTCGTACTTTTTTTATTCCCCATTGATTTCTTAAAAATGCCGTCAAGGAACCGTTTCTTGTTTCAACTTTACAGTTAAGGAAATTTTTCAAATAATCTTTAATAAAAACGGACATATACCTTGTATCGTTTAAATTTCTTGAAATAAATCCTTCTTCGTTTGCCATATAGGATTTTTTAAGAATTCTTGTCGTCTTTGGCGAACTTAAATTTAAACTTTCAACCCAAGCGGAATATTCAAACCAATTAATTTTTTCATTCAAATATTCATAAGGAATTTTATTTCCCTTTTGCCTGTTTTCATCGGAAAGACAAAGAACTTTATTGTTTAAACTGTCGTCAAAACTTCTTGAATAAGGAATAATATGGTCAATATCCGTATAATTCGGTTCGGATAGCCTTGTTATATCAATTCGTTTTCTTGAATAGATACATCTTCCGTCTTGTTCTTCCCACAGCCTAAACCTTAATAAATTATTGCCTAAATCGGGATTGACGTTATTTTCAATACATCTTTTTCTTGCCTGTTCTTTTTGTTTTTGAAAATCTTCCTGTCCTTTTTTTATTTTATTTCTCTCCTCTGCGGATTTTCCCAAATCTCTTGCGGTTTCAATAATAATCCTGTCAATTTTACCGTATTTTCTAATGAGTGCATTTACTACTTTTCTTGTTTGAGAAATAGCTCTGTTTACAACAGGGTTTGTGGTTAAATCGTCTTTTGTTAAAGGAGGAAGATAATTAAGCCCCTTTGATTTTTCTTCGTTTTTAAAATCATACCCCGCAAGAGCACACGCTTCATTATATTTATATCCCTCCAACAAAAACGGAGTGATTTTTTCCATTGCTTTAATTGAAAGGTGTAAAACCTTACTTGCCGACAGTTCTTTTAATTTTTGAACGGCAACATCGGGTATATTTTTTTCAAGCAGGGCTTTTTCAATTAATTCGTCGCTTTTTTCATAAGTTAAAACTTCTGCAATGTTATCAAACATTTCTTTATTGTACTTATTTTCTTCAAAATAATTTTCGCCCATTGATTCAATTATTGCTTTTTTAAATTCATGGTATTTTTTAAATTCAATTAACGTATTATTTTCAGGGTCTTTATCGTTTTTATAATTCAGGGACTTAAATTTAATATCGTCTTCCAAAAAAAGTTCTTTTCTTGCCTGTTTATAGGTAACTTTTGTTCTTTTGTGCGCAAGTTCGATAATTTGCCCGATTTCATCTTTGTTTAATTTTGTTTCTTCGCCCGTTTTATAATTTATTAAGCGAACATTCACCAATTTTTGCGCACAAACAAACATTTCTGCCGTATAAGAAGCTTTAGGCGCTCTTTTTTCATCTTTTTCAAACTCGCAATACCCTATCATATCTTTCATTGATTGGAGCGGTCTTTGATAAAAAGCAACATTTAAAATCTGTTCTTCAAATTCTCTGCTTGCACATTTTAGCCCGAGTTCTCTTTGTTTTTCAAAAATTATTTTTAATTCTTCTTGTAAAAGTTCTCTTGGAATTGAATTTTTATATTCGTCCCTTTTGTTTCTTTTTGCGCTATCGCCCGTATATAACGTTGCAAACATCTCGCCTATGGTTTGATAATCGCTTTTTATAAAAAGTTCTTTGTTATCTGATAAACCTTTTAATAAAGAGCCTTGGTTTTTAGCTTCTTCGGATTTTCTGATTGATTTAAACCCTCGTCTTTTTGCGATTTGGTGAATTATTCTATAAAATTCTTCAACGTTTAATTTTCTTGTCAGAGCCTCTTTTCTTAAATTCCAAACGTCAATTCTGTTTGAGTTTCCGTAAAAAAGATTGTTTATTTCGGCTTCATTTAACAATTCATTTTGAATAAAAAGTTTTTTAATATACTTTAAACGGTTTTTACGCCTTGAAAGACGGCGCCTTTGAAGCCTTGCTTCACGTCTTTTTGCGTTTATCGGCTCTTTTGTCTTAGCAACTTCGCACGCATCAAAAATTCTTGAACCCGCACTTAAAATTTCCCCCTCAAACAACTCGTCATCATAGCTTATAAGTCCATGACCCACTGAAGCAATACCGATATCAAGCCCTAGAATTTTTTCTTCCATTTTCCCTTTTATTGACAGTTTAATTACTAATTCGTATAATTTAAGTATTATACAATAATTTCTTTCGGAACGTTACTATAATAAGAAACATTTCGAAAAGTGCTAACCCGTAGATAAATTATTTACGGGTTATCTTTTAAGGTTACATTTCAAAAAACTTCGGCTTTGGCTGTTGTTCATGAAGTTCGCCGCCGGCACATACCATTTCTATTACTTTAAGAAGAAAATCTCTCGAAGCGTCTGCGTTTGGAATTAGGGATTCTTCATTATATTTATCACGAATTGTCATAATTGCGTTTTGATTTTTTTCGGCAGGGACATACAAAGAAGCAATTTCTCTTTTTAAAAGAATTTTCATTTGCTCGTCATAATCCGTTATGCCTTGCATTAAATGAGAATAATTTCCGTTAATTGCAAAAATTCTTCCGCAAATTATCGTATTTTGCCCTTGCCTTTCATAACCTTTGGGGGAAACATTAAAACGGGACGTAAAACTTATCGTGCGCCATAAAATGTTAATTGTGGCAACAGTTCTTGTTGAATCGACTTCACAATAAACATTCCCCGAGGGGATATTTCTCATATTAAAAAGTTGTTTTAAATTGTCGACAACCTGATTCATAATTTGAATCATGCGAACAAAAACATCCTGAGTATTTTGGTTTGATTTTTGAAAATCGAGAAAATGCTTGTACATATAAACTGCAACAAGCCCTGTTCTTTCTTGAACAACGGAAGATTTCCTTATGTTATCTTCCAAATTATTAAAGTTTTCAAAATTATTTGACAATTTTTTTAAAAACCCGTTTTCCTACACTTATGATAACTTAAAAACAATAATTACCAAAACAATAATATACTTTTCTTTACAATTAACAAATACGGAATTTGTATTAATTTTTTAAAATAAATGTATAATTATAGTTATGGGAATTAACGAAAAATCAAAAGATTACTTAAAAGATTTTGAAACGTATTTAAAATTGGAAAAAAACTTTTCAAAACATACCGTAAGGGCGTACAGTACCGACGTTTCGGTTTTTCTGATTTGGGCAAACGAAAAAGACGTCAATGAAATTGATACGAAAAAATTTTCCGAATACCTTTATTTTATTTCCAACATGAATTACACAAAAACGACAATTGCAAGAAAAATTGCTTCAATCAGAGCTTTTTACAGATTTTTATATAATATGGAAATAATTGATTTTAACCCGACAGATACAATAAGAGCGCCAAAATTACCGAAAAACCTGCCCAATTTTTTATCTGAAGAAGAAATTGAACACATTTTGTCAAACGTTAAAATTTCAAGCCCCGCAGGATACAGAAATAAAGTCATTATGGAGCTTTTATGGGTATCGGGAATGAGAATTTCAGAGTTGTCGGGATTGAATTATGAAAATTTGAACCTTGAACAAAATGAAATTACGGTATTCGGAAAAGGAGCAAAAGAGAGGATTGTTCTTATTCCGAACAAAACAAAGGAATCTTTAATTTATTATATAAATAATGTTTCGGATTTAATTTGCAAAACTTCAAAAAGCGGAAATTCGCCCGTTTTTATAAATAATAACGGATACAGACTCCAAAACCAATCAATAAGAAAAGCACTAAAATCCGTAGTTGAGTCGATTCAGCTTCAAAAGCACGTTACTCCGCATGTTTTCAGACACTCTTTTGCAACAAAATTAATCGAAAACGGTGCGGATTTAAGAGTTGTGCAAGAATTATTGGGACATTCAAGTATCTCAAACACCCAAATTTATACCCACGTTTCAACAAAAATGCTAAAAGACGTGTACGAAAAAAACCACCCGAGAGCATAAAGCGCTAAAAAGTTTGAGTTATAATGTTATCTAACTTGGCTTTTATAAATTCCCATTCTTGATTTAAGTCTAATATTTTTATACTTATATTATTTCCGCTCATATTAAACGTATTTTCTTCCGTTAAAATTTCATCTTCCGTTTTGGCATATAATAGCATACCCTCAACATTTCCCGTATTTTCAATATCTTTATTTTTAACGTATGTAAAAATTTGATAAAGATTATTAGATAAATAACTTGCCTTATCATAATACAAGGATAGAGAATGCGAATAAAATTTTGTATCTATGATTAAAGTTTTATTTTTACCCGTTAATGTAATATCCGTTTGCATATTCGGTAAAAGCTCTATTCCTGTCTTGTCTCCCTCAATATTCCAATCTATGTCAATTCTCTTTGGTTGTAATTCGGGATAATGACATTTGTAATATTCAAGTACAAATTTTTCATACAAACTGTGCATTTGTCTGTCATCCAGATATTTATTTAATACTAATTCGCCTCTGTCTGTTGTCATCAGTAAGCCTTTAACAACTAAATAACAGATATTTATAAGCATTTTATAGGTGATATTATTTCTATGGTATGAAATCTTAGACCATAGAACATGTTTTAGGTTAATTTCTTCAATGCAATCAAAATAAATAAGTATTTTTTTTAACAGTTTCCTGTTTTCGGGCTTTATATCACCCTTGTTTAATAATAACAGGCAAGTAGTTTTTAAAACCTTATTAAAATATGAATTTTCACAATTTTCATCATATTCTAAAACAAGCTTCTTTTTAGATAATGTATTTGTTTTAATTGTTTCGTTTATATTTATTTTTCCAAGAACGGTCGATAACCGTTCCCGTTTTTCTTCATATTCTTTAGTTAATCCCCGTTTCAGCTGATTTGAAATACCTCTATATAAAATAACGGAAAATAAATCCTGTATATTATCAAAATTTTCCGCACCCGAATTAACCCGTACAACGCTTTCAAGATTTTTAAAAGCGTAACATAACATGTAATAAATATTTTTAATTAAGATATTATTGGTTTGAACCGCCATAAAACTAATTACCTAATCGCATTCTTTAACTTGAATGTCCATTCTTTGACTTTGTTTTCTTCATCAAACCAATATTCTTTAAGTAAAGGTATTATTTCATAATCAACAACAGAATTTAACCAATCGTCATCAATTATCACATCGTCAGGAGGGCAAAAATAACTGTGTCCTATTTGAAAACCGCTGCCGAGAGAATTATCTTCGGTTATAACTTGATTTAATCTTATTATTTCTTTAATAAGTACCGAAAATTTCGGATTATCCGCTTTTTTAACTTTTTCACAAAAACTCTCCGTTTCAAAAGCGGGTTGAAATTCATAAAAAGCAAAACGCCTCCTTAGAGCGTAATCAATCATGGCAATACTTCTGTCTGCCGTATTCATCATGCCTATTATATAAACGTTTTCAGGCACGCAGAATTGTACGTCTTTATATAAAAGCCTTAAATGCTCTCCTCTTTTATCGGGTTCAATCAACATTAATAATTCACCGAAGATTTTACTCAATTTGCCTCTGTTAATTTCATCAATAATGAAGAAATAATCGTTATCGACATCATTTTTTGCGTTTTCGCAAAATTTATAAAAAGGTCCTTCAACAAGTTCAAAACCTTTTTCATTCGGTCTATATCCCATAATAAAATCTTCATAGCCGTAATTTTGATGAAATTGTATCATCTCGACTTTACTTGTATCCATTTTACCTAATATTGAATAACAAAGTCTTTTAGCCGTGTATGTTTTTCCGACTCCCGGAGCTCCCTGTAAAATGATATTCTTTTTATTCAATAACAGATTTTTTAATGTTGTATATTGCTTTTTATCCATAAATATTTCTTGCAGAAATTTTTCTTCACCGTATTCTTCATATTTCCGCACTTTTTCTTCAACTTCAACATTGAACATATTTTCTAATTTTTCAACATCTTCTATATATTGTGTAATATCTGTTAATGTCTTAATAGCCCATTTTGTAGCAGATTTCCATTCACCAATATGAGTCCACTCAACTTTTCTTGTATGTTTATATTCTTTTCTGTCTTCATCATAAATATACTCTGATTTTACAATGCCACGCCCAAGTATAGTTGTTTGGGTGTTTTTAATAAATACAATGTCGCCAATCTGCATATCGTTTGCAAACTGCCACAAACATAAAGCATTATTTTTATTGGTTGATTGAGGATTATACTCACTTAATTTAAGTTGGATTTCCGCTTTTGATTTATATTGTTCAAGATTTCCTAAATCATTTTCGTCAAAACCGACTGCAATAATTGAATTTTCTTGAAAATCTTCCCACAATCGTGCTTTTTCGCCTGCTGACAGCGTCCAGTAGTGAGTTTCAGTTCTTTTTTCTTTGTATAGTTGAGGGTTGTTTAATTTTTCTATGTATTCAGATAGCTCGGCTTCTATATATTTTATACCGTTTTCAGTTAAATACCACTCTGCATTTTCATCCTTATCAAATATTGCAGGTGGTGTTTTCTTTGTATAATTTACGGTTTGGGAATCTTTACTTGTATGAATTTGCAATTGTCCCTGCAAGGTTAAATATACGCTGTGTGATTCTTTTAACGTTGCATATTTTGCAATTATAGGCTGTTTTTCTAAAGATTGAACTTTGTATGTATTATTTTTGCCATTCATATACATTGATAAACCAATTGCCTGATACCAGTATAAATTCTTTACTACATCTGTTATATTGAGCTCAAGTGTTTCATCATTGATATTATCTTGTTCATTATTTAATTTTGAAATCAGTTCATTATTGGCACTTGAGGCAAAATTTTTTGCCTGTTTTAAATTATTCAAAGCATCATAAAAATTAAAATATTCTTTACTTAAAAATTCTTGCGGAATTTCAATATCAATTTTCTTTGTATAACTTTTTGATAAACCTGACAAAAATTTGCCTTGATTTACTTCAAAGAAATATCCGATTGAATTGTTATAATTTTTTAAAACTGCAGGAAATATATTTACCCAAGCTCTTGTTTGACCTTGGTTTTGAGCACCGTCAAAACCTGTTATGTCTATTTTGTAATCATTTAAATTAAGCTCAGATATTAAATAATCAGCCATTTGATTAAAACAATTTAAAACTTTTTTCTTGCAATCACCGTAATAAAGCAGCGTATATAGACCTCTAAAAGAATCTTTCCAAAGAACAAAAGAATTACCGCCTTTGGGTGCAGAATAGTTATTAATAAATGTTATTACTTCATCATCAAAATATTTATGGAAAAAGTCTAAATCTTTTATTAAAAATTTATCTTGTATTTCCTTATAAAATTCTTCTGTTATTTGTATGCCATTCTGTAATGATTTTAAAACAGTTAAACGCAAAATATTCTGAGGCCCGATTTTTTCTTGATAAAGATTAATCAAACGGTTAATTTGTTCTTTTGATAAATTATTTATTTCCTGATATAAAAATTTTTTATCATTTGACAGTTTTTCAAAATATAAAGATTTTTCTTTTAAATAAGAAATTTTTTCATCAAAATTAAGAACATCTTCCATATCTTAAAACCCCTCAATTTTACATTCTCGTAAAATATCTTAGCATGGAAACTTTTTACAATATACCGATATTTCAAAGTTCCGGTTTTTCTCATAATAAATTATGCAGGGCTGATTTCAAAGGTAAATTTTTTATAAAAAACATACAGAGATAATTATAATTTCAAAAGGATTTATTTAAACGTTAATGCAAAGCATTATGCGGGTTCTCCTTTTTCAAACATTAAATAATATCGAAATCCGGAGATGACGGGAGATAGGTTGAACCCGCAAAGATATAAAATTAAAATGTCAAACCCTATAAAATCCTTTAAGCATAAAGGTTTAAGGGGTAAAAAATCAATGAAGTCTTATAAAATGGAGATGGCGGGAGTCGAACCCGCGTCCAAAACGGCATCACGACCGAGCTTCTACATGCTTAGGCTTTTAATTATTTCAATTCTGCTAAGGGAAAAGTCAAAACCTTAATTGCAAAATCTAAGCTTTTTTTAAAGTAAAGCAACTTTCAACGCTGAAATTTCACACATATCGCCTTGAAAAATATGCGCTATACTTGCATAATTGACCTTGTATATCGGCAAGTTAGACATACAAAGTGGCTGAAATCGCTTACTATTAAGCAGCGATTGCTCTTCTTTGAGCAAAGTCAGCTTTTACAACGTTATTAGCGTTTATTTTTTTGAAACGTTTTGCGGTGCATTTCAAAACCGACATGCAACCCGATTGATACAATCGCCCTGTCGAAATCCTTTACATCCCCAAATTATCAATGTTCGATACTAAAATTATACCATAATTAAAACTATTTTGTATCTCTGGGCAAAAACACCCTTGTTTTAAGAGCTGTTTGGTATTTTTGCGGCAGATGGGCCCAATCAAAAAGAACAACCCCCTCCGATTTTAACGCTCTCGATACACTTATTTGTCTTAATAAATCTTCAGGCTCCGCATCCAGAAATCCGACAAAAAGCCCCGTATAAATATCAACCTTGTTCGGAGTTCTCATTTTAACGCTTTTTAAAATATCATGAAACAGTTCGTTGTCCGACGTCATAATTAAAGGCGTTACAACATCAACAAGTTCTTCATTGGTCCATTTTGCCCAATCTTGCTGTTTTGTTTCCAAACTTGCATAATAATCGGGAAAAATTACCGCCGAGAGTTTAATGTCGTTTGGAACAACTTCCCTTGCATTTTGAACAAAGTTTGAAATTTTAGATCTCCTGTATTCGCTCCATTTTTTCCACATTGTAGTTCCGACTTCAATTTCCACAGGGTCGATTTCATATAAAGATTTAAATTCATCTCTTGCATATTCCGTATATCCCCAATTTGATTGTTTAAAATTCGGAACGGTAGAATTTTGAGAACTCGGATATCTCGTATAATCAAGGTTTATGCCGTCAGGATGATATTTATTCGATATCTCCGACAAAAGCTGAGTTAGAAAATAAACCGTTTCAAAATTTGCAGGGTCTAAAAATAATCCGTTATGTTCAACAGGATGTCTTACATAAGAAGTTGAATTATAATTTGCAAAATTTTTATTTCCCCAAGCGGGATAAACTGAAAGAATACTTGTTTTATCCAAAGCAGGGTCAGAGTTTCCTATATAAAAAGCCTCAAACCAGCAATGAATTTTCATGCCTCTTTTATGAGCTTCTTTTATATAAGTTCCCAAAACATCAAAAGAAGCAAACTTTGGATTTTGAGTCGTTAAGTAATATTGGTGCATAACTTCGCTCGGATATATCGTATACCCATGGAAAAAAGTTTCCAAAAATACGTTATTTATGCCCGTTTGTTTAATATTATCGAGAGTTTTTCTGACTTCCACAGCATTTTTCTCGCTCGGGCGGAGCCAAACTCCTTTAAATTCATTCGGCATATACGGAAGAGCATATTTAATTGCCAAATTCGAGCTTTCGATTGAAGCCTTTGCATATTGGATTATTGCCGTATCCTTTGAATGTTCGGCTTTTTTATAATAAACTTTAGCTTTTTTTAAATATCCGAGCGCTTTTTTATCTTCAAGTGCGGTATTTGAGCTTTTTCTCGCATTTGAAATAAATTCTTCCGCATCGTCAATTTTCTCTTTTGCCATAAAAACATAGCTTTCAGGGGTTGTATAAGCTATTAACGTCCGTCCCTCAATTTTTATTTTCGTTCCGATTTTAAGATTATCTTTAATCCATTTTTTAGCGGAGCCATGCCCTGAAACTACAAAACCGTCCCTCGGAATAGAAGAATCGGCGCCCGTTAATTTAACAACAACACCGTCTTTTATAACGGCTTCCGTTCCAAATTCGTTTGTCCCCGTTGTTGTTCCGAAATCGGAATAATATACGACTAATTGCCCCGGCCCTCTAAACCCCGGATAATTTGCGCCTAACGTATTAACTTTATCGAGAGGGTAAATTGCGCTTACTCTTTTTGTTTCAAAGGATAAAATTTCTTCATCCCTTGAAATTTCCTGCTTTAAAACCCAGAAAGGATCGGCGCTGATATTAAATTCTTCCGCATTTGCATAAAGATTAGTAAAACTTCCAAAAAATAAAACCGTACCGATAAATGCTTTTTTAACCAGTGTATTCATAATTACTGTTATTTTACATTAAAAAATAAAAAAATAGCCATATTTTAAAAAATGTAATATAATCAATTTTAAAGGAGTATTATTTTATGGCAAAAAACCAAGATACAATTCCCATAGAGGTGTACATATTAACAAAAGACCATGACATTAAAGGAACGGTTCATGTTTCAAAATATACAAATACGAATCGTGAGCTTACGGACCTTTTAAACGACAGAGAAAAAAGATTTTTGGCAGTGACAAATGCCGAATTAATGAGCAAAAACGCTTCATCCGCTCCAAGAAAGTATGATTTTTTGGAAGTACATATTGACGCAATAATTATTGTTCATCCTGCAACTCAAGTTTTATTTAAAGAAACTTCAAAAGCGCAGGAAGATATTTTAAGGTTCAGAGAATTAAGAAACAGATTATCTCAAACAAAACCTTTTTAAAAAAAAAATACAAAATATATAATCCCGTTCGATTTTATCGGGCGGGATTTTTTTGCCGATATTCCCCGATTGGGGAATATCAACATTTTTAAAATAATTATAGAATTATTTTGGTTTTACAGGAAAAACCGTTTCACCCGTTAAAAAGGAGAGAATTATGGCGTTAGTTATGACAAAGCCCGTAAAAGTTATGATTGTTGAAGATTACAAATTAACAAGGGTCGGATTAAAGTGTGCATTGAATAATTTTGAAGACATTGAAGTTATACAGGAAGCAGAAACCGCAGAAGAAGCGATTAAACTTCTTGAAAAAGAAAAACCCGACGTAATAATTATGGATTTGGGGCTTCCCGATATGAACGGACTTGAAGCTACGGTCAAAATTAATGAAGAATTTAATAAAAAATCGGAAAACCAAGATATTAAAATTATTATTTTAACTTCCCATAACAGAGAGGAAGAAATAACCGCATCTTTAGGGGCGGGAGCAACGGGGTATTGCATGAAAGATATTGACCCCGATACTCTTGCCGAAGTTATTAAACAGGTAAATAAAGGCGCTTGCTGGCTTGACCCCGAGGTTTGCAAAATCGCCCTGAAACAATTCCCGAAACCCGAAAATACAAAGTTAATGTATAAGCAGGAAAAAACGGACGACAAGGGACATTTAACGGAAAGAGAACAAGAAGTTTTAAAACTTCTTGTAAAAGGAAAATCAAATACGGAAATTGCTTCGGATTTAATTGTTTCCGTACATACCGCAAAAGCCCATGTGTGTTCGATTTTACAAAAATTATGCGTTGATGACAGAGTTCAGGCTGCGGTTAAAGCAATTAAAGAAGGACTTGTCGAAAACGAATAAATGCAGGTAATTTACAATCAAATAAAGCCTTCATAAAAGGCTTTATTTTTTATTAACATAACTTTACATATAAAAAATAACGAGGCAATTTTTTAAAAGAAAATTTGTTTATAAAAGAGTAAGGGAAATTTAATTTTAAAGGAAGAAAAAATAAAATACATTTTACAAATAAGTAAAAACGTATAAACAAAAAAGAATTTTTACTCTCTCTTAATATCCTCGTGTTTATTTTAAATGTTTGTGTCTTAGCAAACATTTTTTTTATGTCTAATGTGCCGCAGTCTGATAAGGCGTTGAGCCTTTTCAGACGAGGTACACCGTTGTATGTCTAATGTGCCGCCGTATAAATAAATTTAATCTTTTTTTATAAATTTTCTTGCAATGGCGCTTAAGTAAACAAATATATAAATTATTAAAAAAAGCCATAAATTTAGACTGTTAATGATAAATTAAACCAATATCAAAAGAACTAAAAAAGAGTGGGGTATTGAATATTTTCAAAGAAAAAGTTAAGAATTCTGCTCCATTTTTCATCAAGAGTAACATTTGTTATTTTCATCGGGATATAAGTTGTAAGAAAAAAAGTATAGCACAAGGAATTACAATCAAAAGCGAAAAAATATTTCGGAAAATATATTGTTTTCGCAATTTTCTTCAATAAATACAAGGAAATCCTTAGTATAAAAAAAATTTCACAATATACATTAAACAATTTAAAAAAAATTGTAAAAGATTAAAAATAAATATTAAGTTGTTTCTATCAAGGTGATCTTTTCTCTTTCAAAGTTAGTTTCTTTTATGTATTCGTTAATAAATACATCAGCTATTGCGTGTGCATATTTCAAATTACACATTCCCGTGGAAAAATATCAATATAGCAGTAACACCGAAATAAACCGGCATAAATACGGTTCATACACCTGCAATAAGTATAAATAATAACTTTGCAAATATATTATTAGTATCTGCATTCATTTTAATCATTTTTTGACATAAAAGAACGGGAACAAAACCTACTACCGCAAATACAAGGGGAACCAAGAAAATTGGCGCAAAGAATGCGGGGGTATATAGAGTGTAACGATTTTTTGCAAGAGTTGCACTAATATAACTGCTTGTAAAGTAAAAATTATGTAATGTGCAAAATCTTTTTTCAAATTTCTATCAATCCGAATATGTCATTAACTTCTTTATGAGGAATAATTATATCATGAATTGTAAAAAACGGCTTTAAACTACCCGTATCCTGTTGTTTTGAGCCTGCACGCACTGATGGGTTGGCTTCACCCTTGTTAAAATCGTAAGTATCATACATTTTTATATGCAAATTGCCTCGCCTATCAAACCAAATATGTTTAAAATCAGCCATACCTATTGCATTATGCCAATTGTTATCAAAAAACATCCCTGTATTATGACGTGGAAAACCTGCGCTAAAGTCACTTCCTTCCTGAATATCTTTTTTGTGATTTTTTATTATATCCCTAAAATCTTTTTCTTTAATTAATCTTTGAACGGGTTTTGAGTTGCTTTTAAAAAAGTAGCCTTTGATATTATTTATGTTGAATTTGTATAATATTAATGCGGCGAATTAACGATGTATTTTAAAAGTTGAATTTATTATTAACTTTTATTAAGGGAAATTTTACTTATTTTTTATCATTTTTATTTAAAAAAGGTTTTTTAATTTTCTCTAAAAAGCAATAGGTGCGCTTATTTCATCCGATTTATTTTAATTTATCGATTATATACTTTTGTAAAAACTGTTGTATGGTAAAATACATAAACCGTTTTTTTGTATATTTCCTTTAATAATAAAAGGTATGATAAAAAAGATGAATAGTGCTTCACAATAAAGTATTTAAAACAGATGACCTTTTTTGGGTAATTTAAAAAATAAGCCCTTTATAAAGGGCTTATTGAATATTGTTATTTTTTTTCCAGTTTCGATTTTATTTTAGAATACAGATTTTTATAAAATTCAATTGATGCAAAATATCGGATTTTTTGACAAATATTATTATTTTTTTCTAGTTTCGATTTTATTTTAGAATACAAATTTTTATAAAATTCAAATGATGCAAAATATCGGATTTTTTGACAAATATTATTATTTTTTTCCAGTTTCGATTTTATTTTAGAATACAGATTTTTATAAAATTCAAATGATGCAAGATATCCGATTTTTTGACAAATGATAAAATGTTTAGATAAGAAATAAAAAAATCTATACACTAAAAATGCAACAACAAAAAGAAATATATA
>CAJOJE010000006.1 GCA_905234865.1 Candidatus Gastranaerophilales bacterium | reverse complement strand
TGTTGTAACAGGTGTTGTTGCAGCAATTATGATACCTGCGCTATCGGCTTTAATCCAAACAAGAGTAAGAGAACATCAGGTTGCGGTTGCTCAAAGAAAGTTTAATAAAGCTGCCGAAATAATGATGTTAAACGGTAAAATGGGACCGTATTACAGTAATACCAATGATTTTGTAAATGAATTACAAAAATATCTTAAAATCGTACAAGTTTGTAAAGTGGGCAATTCTCCTTCCAATCTTCCTCCCATAACAACCTGTTTTGGAGAAAATTACGAAACGATTACAATAAACACAGACGGCGATACGATTAACCTAACCGACATTCAGACGGGTTCGGATTTAGGTATAAATACAAATGATGACACAAATGATTGGACAAGCAGTAACATTGGCATTTTAACAATTGACGGCACGAGAATGATACTTTCATATAATTCAAAATGCCCGCCTGTTCAAGAGGGTGTGTATGTAGGAAATGCGTCTTACGCTTGCGTTGGGGGTGTTGCCGATGTTGACGGAGAGAAAAAACCGAATACGCTTGGAAAAGATGTTTATTTATTTGGAAGTGCAAAAACTCTCGGTAATAATTGTATCGGGAAAAGTATCGGTTTATGCCTGACTTCTCCTATAATATTAAATGATATCGTTCCTCAATATGTAAATTATGCAGAATGTGTTGCAAACGAAGAAACGCTCGGTTATCCCGATTTAGTGTGCAATAACAGTATGAAAAGTGATTTTACATACGCAACTCTTGCAAAAATTTGCGGTGGTGCCGATAAAATTGCTTCTGCGGATGATATTGCAAAAGTTTTAAATTACATTTACGGAACAAATATTGACGGAAATTCCATGCATTCAAGCATGAGTTCTACGTTTTTAATGAGCAAACAAGTTGATGATACTATGGCAGCGCAATTTGCGGAATTTGGCATTCCCGACCCGAGAGATGAGAGGAATTATCCGATTGGAATTGAAATAGTAACGGGAACAATAACGAATGATATTTTAGACAGCAATGTTTATGGTACTATACAAGGCACGCCGACATTTATGATTAAGAAACATGCCTTATATCAAGGCACAAGTTATTATGTGGCGGGCATGAGCCGATTTGATGTTTCCGCAAGAGCGTATTGCAAATTATAAAAGTCAAATAAAGTAAATGAAACGGGTTTTAAAACCCGTTTTTTAATATTAAACCCTAAAAACATAACTTTAATGAGCCAAATTATTGATTAGTTTTATAAACTGAGGCGGACTCAAGATTTATTTTGTAAAATTTGAAATTATAATTTTAGTTATTATTGATACACCGTTTAATAATATATTTTAAATAAGTTCATTTTGAAGAACGTTAATTAAGTCAATTGCGGGCTTATATTCGGGGTTAATTTCAAGTGCCTTTTTTGCTAAATGAAAAGCCTCTTTTTTATTATTCTTTTTATTTTCGCTCAAAGCCGAATAATAGTAATATTCGGCGCCGCATTTTCCCGAAAACGAGAGAAGATAGGAGATTTTATCCACATTTAAAAAATTATTGCTTCTAAAATCCGTACCGTATAATATGTTCCATGTATCATCATTTAAAAAATTAATATTTAAAGACTTTGCGGCATATTTTCTTTTATTCAAATCGTCAGAATAAAGATTATTTGCAACAAGATAATATTCATAGAAAATTTTATTTTCAAAAGTCGATTTTGCTTTTTCAAGTTTGGCAAGTTTTTTGGAAACTTGCGCGCCCATATTTTCAAGGCATAACGTAGATTTTAATATGGCTTCCTGTTTTAAATCCGTATTATACAATTTCTTATAATACGAATATGCGCCTTTATAATCTTTTTGAATAAATTTAATATCGCCTAAGCCCATAATAGTCAGGGGAAATTTTTTATTTAATTTATAACTTGAAATAAATTCAAGATTGGCATTTTCAACTTCCCCCAAGGCTAAATGCGCCATGCCTTTCAGGGTTATAATTTTATAATTGTTTTTTGTGAAATTTAAAATATTTTTTGTTTCATTCAGCGTTTTATAGTAATTTCCCGCAATATAGTATGAATATACCGTATCGAATTTTTTATCGTTATCGTTGGAATTAAGATTTGATAAAACGGTTTGTTTTAAAATCATTAAATCGGTTTTTAAAAATACGGAAATATTATCCTCGTTTTTTTCGATATATTTAAGCGCTTCTTTATATTTTTTCATATCGGATAAAGTCTTTGCTCTGAAAACTTTATATTTTGAATTGTTTTCGTTTTTTGCAATCGCTTTATCAACGTATATTAAAGCCTGATTATACTGCCTGCACTCTGCCATGGCTTGCGCCATAATAAAATTAGCATAGTCGGAATTTTCCATAAGAGTTGTTTTTTTAATCAAATTAAAAGCAACCTCTTCGGGCGAAGAATTATAAAAAATCGAAGCTCTTGCTTTTGCAAGATAATTTTCTTCCTCTTTTGTTAAAGATAAAAAGGGTTTATACGCTCTTTTTAAATCTTCGATTTGAAATTCCATAGCGCCTTTTTCGGTTATTCTCGATATTGCGATATCCCCCAATGCAAAATATCCGATATCGTATAATCTTCTTGATAACATCAAAAGCGCCGCATTGTTATCAAGGGAATTGATTGTTTTTAGATATTCTCCGCTTGCAACAACAACATTTCCGTTTTCTAAATTTTCTTCGGCATTAAGAAAGGTTTCCTTTGCGCTTGAACCTTCCGTATTGTCGCCGTTTGATACGGAAAAATTCATAAAACTTTCAATTATTCCGCTCAGGTTAAAAGCCTCTGTCGTTTGCGCAAAACAGAGGGGCTGTAAAATTATAAAAGTTAATACGGTTAAAAATATTTTTTTCATTTTACAAAGCCAAATTATAATAAGCGTTGAACGTGTTTAAAAACCTTTCTTCTTCGGTTGTAAGTTTTCTGTTGTTGGTATTTTTGCAAATACCCCAATAGTCTTGTAATTTGTATTTTGACAATATCAAATTATCTTGTTCTTCTATTTCTTTATTTGTTATGATGTTTAAAATTTTGCTTGTTTCCAAACTCATAAATACATCCACAACATTTTTGTCAAAATGTCTGTTTGCGCCTTGAACGATAATGTCAAGAGCATTTTCCATATTCATTTTTGAACGATAGTGCCTTTTGCTTGTAATAGCGTCAAACACGTCAGACACAGCCAGTATTCTTCCGCCTAAAGGAATTTCATCCGCCTTTAAGCCCATAAAATACCCCGTTCCGTCCCATTTTTCATGGTGGCTTGAAGCAATTTTTGCAATATTTTGAAAATACTCCGACCAATTAATTCTGGACAGGATATCGTAGGTGATTTTAGCATGTTGTTGAATTTCTTTATATTCTTCTTTTGTGAGTGCGCCTTCTTTTTGAAGAATATAGTCTTTTATGCCGATTTTTCCTATATCATGCAACAAGGAAGCCTGACGAACGGTTTCAATTTCACTTTCTTTCATTTGCATTTTTTCGCATATTAAAACCGCATATTTTGTAACTCTTTCGGAATGACCTGCGGTAATTTTATCCCTCGCATCTATTGAGGCTGAAAGCGTATCAATAAAACTTGATAACAAGTGTTTTTGTTCTTCGATTAATTGCTTTTGTTTATTGAATAAACTTGCATTTTCAAGCGCAATACCCGCCGAGGAACCGATTGCAATTAAAATATCTTCGTCTTTTTGCGTAAAATGACCGCCTTTTTTATTCAAAACCTGAAACGCTCCGATTATTTCATGGCTCATGTTTCTAATCGGCATGCAAAGTACGGATTTTGTTTCATACCCTGTTTGGTGGTCGATTTCTTTATTAAATCTTTCGTCATTATAAGCGTCTTTGATGTTGATTGTTTCACCCGTTTGAACAACGGAACCTGCTATGCCTAAAGTTGCGGAAAATCTTATTTCTCTTGAATCAACACCGAGCGCAACTTTGCTCCACAGTTCGTTTTTTTCTTTATCCAAAAGGAAAACGGTACATCTGTCCGCATTCAGAGCAATGTTAATTTCTTTTGCTATGATATTCAATAAAACATCAAGGTCTGTTTCAACCGCCATTGTTCTTCCGACTTTTAACAACGCCAAAAGAGGGTCGTTTTTATGGTCGGGGGTGAATTTTGGCGGAGAGAGGTTGATTATCCTTGCTTGCTTTGCTTTTTCAATCGTATTTTTTATTTGTAAAATTTTTTCATCCAGCTCCGCAGCGTCTGTCTTGATTAATTTTGCATTGTTTAAAAAATCAAGAGCATCGTCGAAGTTTTCTTCTTCATATTCCATAAGCGCAAAAACAAAGTAATTCACTTTTTGCGCAAGATATAAATTGCTTTTTCTTCCTAAATATTTTGCATCGTCTAAAACGGTATACGCTCTGTAAGAATTTTTATCGCCCGTTTTATAAGTGATATATGCAATTATCGACATACCGATTGAAACGGTTTCAAAATCTTTACTTGCAACTCCCTGCTTTATGATTTCTTCAATTTTTTTTATATCGTCTTTTTTCGTTTGTTCCGGGAAATTTAAAACCGCCCGTAACAGTTCATCCGTATAATTTTGTACTTGCATTAAACTCTATTTTCCAAAGATATTTTATTAGTCCATTATACATTTTATTTGTACATTTTTCCACTATCCATACATGGGATTTTACGTGAATTTAAGTTATATATTATTTTCAAGATATTTTTTTGTTTTGTGAGAGCGGATAAATTCTCTCATCTTGTTATAATCGAAACAATTTTCCCACTTTGCAACAACTGCCGTTGCAACGCAGTTTCCTATAAGATTAACCGTTGTTCTTCCCATATCTAAAATTTGGTCAATCCCAAGCAAAATCGCAACTCCGACAACGGGAAGATTAAAACTTGCAAGCGTTCCCGTTAAGATAACGAGAGCAACTCTGGGAACTCCCGCTATTCCTTTTGATGTAAGCATTAAGGTAATCATAATCGTTATTTGTTCGACAATTCCGACACTCACCCCTGCAATTTGTGCGCAAAAAAGAAATGTTAAGGCAAGATACATTGTTGACCCGTCAAGGTTAAAAGTATACCCTGTCGGCATAACGAAACTTACGATATTTTTCGGAACGCCGAATTCCTCCATAACTTCCATTGCCTTTGGAAGCGCCGCTTCGGAGCTTGCCGTCGTAAAAGCGAGAAGGGCGGGCTCTTTTAGAACATAAATTAAATGTCCGAAAGGAATTTTTACGATTTTACACACTATAAAAAGAACAATGCAGACAAATAAGGCAAGCGAAAGATACGTTATAATAATTAATTTTGCATAACTTGATAAAATTCCGATACCGTTACGCCCGACAGTTGAGGCTATTGCCCCAAAAACCCCGATTGGCGCAAAAAACATAACATATTCGGTAAATTTAAACATAATATCACAAACACTTTGAAGAAAACTCAAAACGGGTTTTGCTTTTTGTCCGACGGTACATATCGCTATTGCAAAAAATATCGCAAACACGACTATTTGCAATAAATTTCCTTCAGACATCGCTTCAAAAAGGCTTGTCGGCACCATATCAACCAAAAGGTGCGACAAGGAAGGATGAATATTTGAATGCGATAATTTATTAACCGCATCCATTGAAATGTTTGCCGTATCTACATTAAAATTTACCCCCGGTTTAAAAACATTTGCGGAAAAAAGCCCCAAAACAAGGGCGAGAGTTGTGATTATTTCAAAATAGACAATCGTTTTAAGTCCGATTTTTCCTAAGCTTTTAATATCGCCATGTCCTGCAATTCCCACAACAAGCGTTGCGAAAATTAAAGGAGCGATAATCATTTTTATCATCCTTAAAAAAGTATCGGCGAGAGGCTGCATTTTTACGGCGCAATCAGGACAGAGCCACCCGAACAATACCCCGACAACCAGACCGACAAAAATAAATAACGTTAATTTTGAATTTTTAGACAACTAAAATCACTTCCAATTTTCTAAAATTGTAATATAAAAATTGATTTTATGCACACTTTGTTTTTAAAAGAAGCCAATTGTAAACATCAATTGTTGATGTACAAATATAGAGTTTTCTTTTAACAAGGCTTTTTATTGTTTCCTCAAAACACCTTAAAAGCGCTAAGTCAAGCCCAAGTTCGCCCCCATTTTCATCCAAAATTTTTATTATTTCTTCCCTGTATTTTAAATCTCTCGTATTTTTTTCTATTTTATCCGCAAGAAAAACAATTTTTTCTAAAAGCGTCATATTAACCCTGCCTAACGTGTGCCATCTGATTGCGGAAATTATTTCATTATCGTCCACTTCAAATTTTTCTTTTGCCAAAACCGCACCGACCGGAGCATGAAGCGTTTTATAATTGTTTAATTCGTCTTTATCAATATCTTTTATGTTATCTAAAATAAATTGTTTTAATTTTTCTTGTTTCCAACACTTTGCGCAATCGTGCAAAAGCCCTGCCAATTCCGCTTTATTTTCATTTACGCCGTATCTTTTTGCAAGGCTTATTGCTTCGTCTTTTACGCCTTGCGTATGAAAAAATCTTTCTTTATCAAGTTCTTTTTCAAGAATTTTTTCTATATAATCCGTTTTCATAAATGTACCTTCTTATTTTTTCATCAACAAACCCTTCGATATTTTCACCCTCAAAAACTTTTTTTCTTATTTCCGTAGATGAAACGTCGTATTCTTCAATATTATCGGCTATAACAAAATTAAAGCCTTTATTTTTCAACTTTTCAATTTCCTCTCTGTTTTCGCCTTTTCTTTTTAAGACGATAAAAAACAATTTTTTCTTTAAAATTTCAGGGTTTTTCCATTTTTCGATATTTTTAAATGCGTCAAAACCTATTATAAAATTTAATTTTTCCTGTTGGTTATTTTTTAATATCGCTTCAATCGTTTGATACGAAAAAGAGGGCGTGGGAAGGGAAAATTCAATATCCGAAACTTTTATTTTGTCGCTTTCGACAAGCCTCAACATATTAAGTCTGTGCATGGGGTTTGCTGCATTATTTTTATGCGGAGGGCAATTTGCGGGAACAAAAACTATTTTTGAAAAATTAAATTTCTTCAAAACTTCGTTTGCAATTTTAATATGTCCTGAATGAGGCGGGTTAAAAGTTCCAAAATAATAGCATTCCATAATAATTTTATAATACAATAAAAATATGAAAAACCTAGACAGCTTAACTTTAAAATTTTTCTTTGAGGAGAATGAAAATTTCTTCAATTTTGGCGTTATACAAAAAATTCAAATGCCGACAAGATATGAAATTATTTTTTATATCAGGAATAACGGAGAAAACAGAAAATTTTACATAAATATCAACCCCAAATATCCGCACATTTCTTTTATGAACGACAAAAGCGATTATTCGGTAACAATTCCTAAAACTCCGCCCATGTTTTGCATGCAATTAAGAAAATATTTGGAAGGGGCGAAAATCCGGCATGCAAACTTAGTTCCTTACGATAGAATTTTAGAATTTTATTTTTCCGTATCGGATGAATTCGGAATTGAAAATGCACTTATTTTATCAATTGAAATTATGGGAAAATATTCAAACGTTATTTTATATGATAAAAAAACAGGAATAATTTTAGGCTCATGCCACAATGTTTCAGAGGATAAAAGCTCTTTTCGGGAAGTTTTTGGCGGCGCAAAATATATCTACCCCAAAGCGCAGGAAAAATCAGACATTTTAAAAGTTTCTTATTCGACTTTTTTGGAAAAATCAAACGATGTTCCGAATAATTTCTTTTATTTTTCAAAACCTTTTTATGAATTTCTATCCAAAAAAGCAAATTCCAAAGAAGAACTTTTTAAAATTCTTCAAAATGCGGTTTTTGAAAAAGATTTATTAAAAGAATTTTGGGGACTTGAAGGAGATTTTTCCGATATTCTTTTAAAATATTATTCAAATATCGTAAATTCAGAGTTAATTCAAGCGAAAAAAAGAAATTTGGAAAAAAATATTAAATCAAAATTAAAAGGAATAAATTTAATTTTAAATACCAAAGTTGACGAAGAAAAATTTGAAAAATACAAAAAGTCGGGGGATTTAATTTTAAGTTATATTTATCTTATTGAAAAAGGTGCAAAGTTCCTTGAAATAGACGGTTTTAAGGTTGAATTAAATCCTGATTTACCCCCTGCGTTATGTGCGCAAAAATATTATAAACTGTATTCAAAATTAAAATCCGCAAAAGCAGTTCAGGAACAAAGAGCAAAAAATGCCTTATACAAAAAAGAGTACCTTGAGGGGGTATTATTTTCAATTCAAAATGCGGATAATTTAAAAGATTTAATTGAAATTGAAGAAGAAATTCTTGAAAAAAAGGATAAAAAAATTGAAAAGCCGATAATGAAACCTATTTTATACGGAGGGTTTGAAATTTATTTAGGCAAAAACAATAAACAAAACGACTTTTTAATTAAAAAAATCTCAACTCCCGAAGATATTTGGCTTCATGCTCAAAATTCGCCTTCATCCCATTTAATAATCAAAACTCAAAACGGCAAATTAAAAGTGCCGAATGATGTTTTGTTATTTTGCGCAAAATTGGTTAAAGAAAATTCTCCCTATAAAAATTCTTCAAAAGGAATAATTATTTATACAAAAAGAAAATATATAAAACGCCCTCCCGATACGCCTTTAGGATATGTAACTTATAGAGAAGAAAAAGAAATTATCGTTTAATATTTCTTAAACCTTTTTACAAAAACAGCAATCAAAAACGATAATTTTACTTTTATAAAATATGGAACTCATTAAAAATAAGAGAGGGACAAATGGTTGCGGAAATAAATTCTGCAAATTTCATACAACCTGAAACAAGTTATTTTAATCAAAAGGGATTAACCATAAATAAAGAAAATGCAATGGATAATCCTATTTTTCAACAATTTCAAACTTTTGAAAAAGAAGATGTTACGCTTTCCAATATTTCTAAAAATTCTTCTGTTTTAAGGGAGAAATTTAAAGCAATAAACGATAAACAAGGAGTAATGGGAAAAACTTTCGATTATTTTGAAAATCTTTTGGGTACAAAAAATTCCTCGGATAATGTTCAAAAAATTATTGAAGAATACGAAAGCGGAAATATTTCCTATGAGAGCGCAGATAAAAAACTTGACCAATACAAAGAACATCAAAAGAAATTCTTAAATGCGGCAGCAAACGTTATTGCTGCGGGTGCCGCCGCAATAGGAGTTATCGGAGGCGGGCTCGGAATAGGCGCAGGAGCAATAGTAGGCGCTTGTTTTAAAGCAGGTGCAAAATCGTTTGAACGTGCTACAAATAATACAAAAGGCGACACTTTTGATACGAAAGAAATCACAAAAGACTTAATAACGGGCGGTATCGACGGTGCCATTACCGTTGCAACGGCCGGAATGTACAAAACCGAAGTTGCCATGGGGCAGACAATAGGGAAAAGCGTTCAAATCGGCGCATTAAGCGGCGCAAAACAAGGTGCCGTAACAGGCGCCGTTATCGGAGCGGGAAATTACGCAACGGAAGCCGCTTTTGAAGATGATGTCGATTTTACGCTCGGCGATTTAACGAAAATTACCGTAGAAAGCGCAGTTTTAGGCAGTGCGGCAGGTGCCGTCATGGGCGGTTTTGCAAACGGAGCGGCGCAAAAAGCCTTTAATTTAAAACAAGTTAATTCAAATACGGTAAATTATACGGCGCTTTCAGAAAGGGTGGGTTCAAAAAAAGCAACCGAAAAAGATATTTGCGAAGTTTTTGATTTAATGGTTAAAAATGAAAAAGACCCTGCAATTCAAACGGCGTATGCAAATTTTAGAAGCAATCCGACAAAGAAAACCCTAAAAGCAATGACAACAAAATTACACAAAGCACACCACCCCGATTTGCACCCCGACAGTAAGCAGGAAGAATTAATAACGGCTACATACAACAATATTTTCAAATTCTTTAAAGATGTGATTGCAGATGGCAGAACAATAAATTTTTCTTGAGAAATTTTTGATTTGATATTTTACGAAAAAATTATCTGTAATATAATTTTTTTAAAAAATTTAAGGAGATGATTTTTTATGAAAATTGGAATTTTAGGATACGGCAACTTGGGACGAGGGGTTGAAAACGCAGTTAAACAAAACCCCGATGTTGATTTAGATGTAATTTTCACAAGAAGAAATCCGAATGATTTAAAAATTAATTCTAATGCAAAGGTTGTTTCAACCGATGAAATCGAGAATTGGAAAGACAAAATCGACGTTTTGATTTTATGCGGAGGAAGCGCAACGGATTTACCCGAACAAACTCCCAAATACGCTAAAATGTTTAATGTTGTGGATAGTTTTGATACCCATGCAAAAATTCCCGAACACTTCAAAAATGTTGATGATTCCGCAAAAGAAACGAATCATACGGCGATTATCTCCGTCGGGTGGGATCCGGGGATGTTTTCTTTAAACAGAATGTATGCTAATGCAATTTTGCCGAACGGAATTGATTATACGTTTTGGGGAAAAGGCGTAAGCCAAGGACATTCCGATGCCATAAGAAGAATAGAAGGGGTATTGGATGCAAAACAATATACAATTCCCGTCGAAAGCGCTTTAAATGCGGTTAAAAACGGCGAAAACCCAAATCTTACGACAAGAGAAAAACACAAAAGAGAGTGTTTCGTTGTTTTAAAAGATAACGCAGACCCGAAAAAAGTCGAACAAGAAATCGTAAATATGCCGAATTATTTTGCCGATTACGATACAACGGTTCATTTTATAACAATTGAAGAACTAAAGAAAAACCATTCGGGCATTCCCCATGGCGGTTTTGTTTTCCGCTCGGGAAAAACGGGGGCAAACCTTGAAAATAATCATATTATAGAATACAATTTGAAACTTGATTCAAACCCCGAATTTACATCAAGTGTTTTAATTGCTTATGCAAGAGCAATTTACAAAATGTATAAAGAAAATAACTTCGGATGTAAAACGGTTTTTGACGTTCCGCCCGCTTATTTAAGCGCAAAATCAAACGAGGAATTAAGAAAGACCATGTTATAAATAAGGCAGATAAATTTTCCTGCCTTTTATCCGATATTTTCACGCTTCTTGACAAACAAAAGCCGAAAATGATATTATTTTTAAGTAATTTTTAGGAATTAAAATGATAAAGGATACGAAAAATAAAAATTTAATGATGTGCTGCCTTATTTGATAAGACGGTATCTTTTTGATTTTTGTTTTTCAAAATAATTATGATACTGCCTTATATAAACTAAGGCAGTATTTTTTAATAAAGGAAATAATAATGCAAACAATCACAAACAACGACGAGCAATGGCGAAATTCAAGCATAAAGGCTTTAGTTCCTTTTTTGGTATTCATAATTTTTTATTTCGGCTTTTCCTGTTTAACTCAGGATTTTTCAAAAGTACCGATGACGGTTGCTTTTATTATTTCTTCCGCAGCGGCATTAATTTTAAATCACAAAGAAAAGTTAAGTAAAAAAATTGAAATTTTTGCAACAGGCATGGGCGATAAGGACATTATGATTATGTGCCTTATATTTATTTTATCGGGCGCATTCACCGCAAGCGCAAACGCAACGGGCGGTGTGCATTCTGCGGTCGTTATCGCACAAACGTTAATCCCTCCGCAATTTATAGTATCGGGATTGTTTGTTATTTCCGCTCTTATTTCTCTTGCAGTAGGCACCTCTTGCGGAACAATCGCAGCAATTGTGCCTATTGCGGCAGGTTTATCGACTTCATTGGGGTTTAATCCTGCCGTTGTCGTCGGCGCAACGGTCGGAGGGGCGATGTTTGGGGATAATATGTCCTTAATTTCGGATACAACAATTGCATCAACCAGAACTCAAGGGGTTGAAATGCGTGATAAAATGCTTTGCAACTTAAAAATTGTTTTAATCCCCGCATTAATATGCGCTTTAATTTATACTCTGCCGCTTTTTACGACGGTTAATCAAGGAGAAACTTTAACTTCTTTTACAATTGACGATATTATTAAAGTTTTACCTTATATTTTGCTTTTAATTTTGGGAGTTGCGGGAATAAACGTTATGTTTCTTCTTTTGGCAGGAACGATTTTAAATATATCAATCGGAATGAGCTATGGAATTTACAATATATTTGACGCTTTTGCAACGGTAGGGGACGGAACAATAAGCATGGCAACAACTTTAATTGTTGCAATTCTTGCGGGCGGTCTTTTAAAAATGGTTCGCTACAACGGCGGAATGAGCTATATTATGGAAAAAGCGGGCAAATGGATTAAAGATAAAAAAACCTGCGAAATCGGAATATGCACTCTAACGGGAATAATCAACTTTTTTACCGCAAATAACACAGTCGCAATTATAACCGCAGGACCCATCGCAAGAGAATTGGCAGATAAATACGGCGTAGACAGAAAAAGAAGCGCAAGTTTTCTTGATACGTCCTCTTGCGTTATACAGGGAATTATTCCCTACGGAGCACAGGTTTTAATTGCAACAAGTTTATCTTCTTCCGTTAATTTAAGTTCTTTTACAATAATTAAGCACCTTTATTATCCGGTTTTAATGGGAACGGGACTTATTTTATTTGTTCTTTTTTCAAAACAAAAATAACCCGATAAGGGAATTTTATCCGATTTGTTTTGATACATAATTTCCGATATGTTCAATTCGATTTGGTATAAAAATTTAATAAAACCGAAATTTTCACCGCCTGATTTTATCTTTGCGCCCGTTTGGACGTTTTTATATACAATTCTTGCAATATCAGCCTTGATTTATTTTTTTAAAAGAAGCAATACCGACAAAAAAGCAGGATATATCTCGTTTTTTGTTCAATTGTTTTTTAATTTTGTTTGGACGGGCGCATTTTTTATGCTCCAAAACATCCCTCTTGCCCTTTTGATTTTAATTTTAGCGGATGTTTTTACGTTTATAACAATAAGAAAATTCCATAAAGTTTCAAAAATCTCAAGCCTGCTTTTAATTCCGTATCTCCTCTGGCTCCTTTTTGCAACTTACCTCAACATCTCTTATATGATGTTAAATTGATTATATGAATCTTATCTGTATATTGAGCTTAATATATTTTTTACCGTTTTTTTGATATATACTTCCAAACCCGTAACGAGAAGCACTCGGCGTATCAAAACGTGTATTTTTAAATAAATATTCTTGAAATTCATTATGATTATACAGGTGATAGCACAAAACTTCGCCGTTTTCTTGCACGATAATATAACCGCCCGTTGCTTGGAAATCTCATGTCCATGGTGTTGAGGGGGTCATTTTGAGAGCAATATCAGTCAGAAAGTTTTTCATTTTATGTTCATAATAAAGATGCGGCATGTTTGTATTTAATTTTTGAAGATTTCATTTTCCATATCAACAAAATTTAATTTACAACCACAATCTTTAATTTTTAATAATCTGTCCCTGAGTTTTGCCCGAGTATCCGTTTTATTGACTTCGTTGATTTGTTCTTCCGACAAAGCCCCTGCTATTTCATAAATAAAATTTGTGGTTTTGCCGGGGTTTAACAATGTCGAAGCACTGCCCAATCTTGATTTTATACTGAACCCGAATAATTCTTCTCTTAACGTTTTACAATCATGCAGTACCAAAGAAATATCACTTTTATCCAAAGAATCTGCCTTTACTTTGGTACATTTGATAATGTTCATAAAATCTTCTATTTCAGGAACGGCAAACGTACTGTCAGATTTTTTAATAGCATCCAATAAAATTTTTGCTTTTGTTTCAAATTCCAACATCGGAAGTTTTAGTATAATATTGCCCGTATCATCTTTTACTTCAATATTCGGAGAATCTTTTACATAATGTTTTATTTGTTCGTTTTCCTTTCTTAAAATTTCAATCAAGGGGTAATATAAATCTTCGATTTTATTTAAATCCGCATCTGCAGCATAAAGAACGCCATCTCCCAATAATTTGAGAAATACATACAGTTCACTCCATTCCCCTTTATTTTGTGTAATCATATTATTCCTCAATGATTTTTTCAATTAAATTCTTTGCGGTAGCTTGAATTGCAGGAATTGCGACAGAATTTCCGAATTGTTTATATGCGCTTACATCTGCAACTTCTATTTTGAAATTATCAGGGAAACCTTGCAAACGTGCCCATTCTCGAGGAGTCATTCTGCGAATTCCCTCTCTGTTGACTTCCCCTTTAATATGAGTAACGGGAGTAAAATCTTTTAGTCTTTTATCAACTATGAGATTTCTTTCTCTTCCCATACCGCCCGTTACAATGGCATTTGATATTCCATCCAAATCTTTTATTTCATAACCGAAGCCGTTACCTTTAGCTTCATTTCTTGCTTTATGCTTTTCTAAGCATTCAAGATATGTTGTTGATAAATAATATTTTGCGGAAACAGGTTTTTCTTCCATAATATCTCTTATGGTTTTTGTTGTATCAGTCGGCTCGGGATATGAAAAATCATCTTCTTTTACTTTTAAATCGGGTCTGAACCCGACTATAAAAATTCTTTCTCTGTTTTGCGGAACGCCAAAATTCTTTGCATTCATAATTTGCGGTTCGGGAACTATGTATCCTAAATCATTTCTTAATACATTTAATATGGTTGCAAGGGTTTTACCGCCTCTATGGTTTGTCAGTCCTTTTACATTTTCCAAGAAAAATGCTTTCGGTCGTTTTGCTTTAATTATTCTTGCAACATCGAAAAATAAAGTGCCTCTCGTGTCATTAAATCCGCCTCTTTTCCCTGCGATAGAAAATGCTTGGCAAGGAAAACCACCAACCAAGACATCGTGATTCGGTATTTCATTTTCATTTATTTTTGTAATATCACCGTCCGGAATTTCGCCAAAATTAATCGCATAGGTCTTTTGTGCCTGTTTATCAATTTCAGAGCTAAATACGCACTTTCCGCCCAAATTTTGAAAAGCTATACGCATTCCGCCAATTCCCGCAAATAAATCAATGAAAGTAAATTTTGCATTCTTTTGAGCAGGAAACGGTATGTTTTCATTATTTGCGGTTCTTTTGAACAACAATATTTGTCCGGTGCTTAAATCTTTTTCTTTAGGGTCTTTTTCGGCAAAATTAATACTCATAAAATACCTGCTTCTTTTTCAATTTCGTTTATGCATTTATCCAAGTTTTTTTGAATATCTTTACCCCAAAATCTTAATACTTTCCAGCCCTGTTCTTTTAGAATTTTATTAACTGCTTTATCCCTTTTAATATTGCCTTCAATTTTTTTTATCCAAAATTCTTTATTAGACTTTATATCGTTTTTACGAACCTTCCAGTTATGCCCATGCCAAAATTCACTGTCGCAAAATATTGCCGTTTTATATTTTGTTAAAACAATATCGGGTTTTCCTTCAAGTTTAGAATAATTTTTCCTGTATCTGTACCCTTTGCTCCAAAGAGCAGACCTCAGCATAATTTCAATTTTGCTGTCTTTATTTTTGACAGCTTGCATATTTTTACGTCTTTGCTCTTTAGATAACTTATCCATTATATAATTATATGCCGGGTAATATAAAAATATAAATTCATGAAGTTTTATAAAGACTTCAAACATTAAACCGTATTTTTTGCGCAAACTTAAAAAACAATTTAAAGTAAAAAATTCTCTAAAATTTGTTTTCCGAGCGGAGTGAGAATTGATTCAGGGTGAAACTGTACACCGTAGGTTTCAAATTTTCTATGTTTTAGAGCCATAATTTCATCATCATCGCTCCAAGCTATTACCGTTAAATCGGAGGGAAGATTCTTAGAATCAACCGCAAGCGAATGATATCTTGCAACTTCAATTTCGGGAGGGAGATTTTTAAACAATTTACATTCTGTATAAAGCCTTATTTCGGATTGTTTCCCATGCATAATTTTTTTTGCATAAGTTACTTTGCCGTTAAATGCCTCTCCTATTGCCTGATGACCTAAGCACACCCCCAAAATAGGTTTTTTTGGAGCAAAGTTTTTAATAACTTCAATTATGTTACCTGCGCTCGAAGGACGACCGGGCCCCGGAGAAATTACGATTTTATCGGGGTTTAATTTTTCAATATCACCGATTGAAAGCTCGTTATTTCTTACAACTTTAATATCGGGGTTAATTTCCCCCATCATTTGATATAAATTGAAAACAAAGCTGTCAAAATTATCAATTAATAAAATCATAAATCTTCTTTCTCCGACAATTCAAGCGCATTAATTACGGCACGAGCCTTGTTCAAAGTTTCTTGATATTCGTTTTCGGGAATGCTGTCATAGACTATTCCCGCACCCGATCTTACAAAAACTTTATTATTTTTCTTGTAAGCAATTCTAATACCAATGCAGGTATCAAGATTGCCCCTAAGGTCGATATATCCTATTGCACCGCCATAAATTCCTCTTTTATTGTTTTCAAGAGAATTAATGATTTCCATAGCTCGAATTTTCGGTGCGCCCGATAGCGTTCCTGCGGGTAAAACCGCATAAATGGCATCTATTGCATTTTTATTATCCAAAATTTCGCCCCTTACGGTTGAACCTATATGCATAACATGAGAAAATTTCTCAACGCTCATATATTTTTCAACTTCAACCGTACCGAACTTTGAAATCTTCGATAAATCGTTCCTGCCTAAATCGACAAGCATATTATGTTCCGCAAGTTCTTTTTTGTCTTGAATTAACTCAATTTCAAGCTGCATATCTTCTTTTTCGGTTCTGCCCCTCGGGCGGGTTCCTGCAAGAGGGAATGTATAAACCTCACCGTTTATTAATTTTACGAGAGTCTCGGGGGATGCTCCCGCAATTTCCAAATCTTCGGAAGAAAAATAAAACATGTAAGGAGAAGGGTTTGTTGTTCTTAAATAACGGTATGTATCCAATAAACTTCCCTCATACCCCGCTTCCAGCCTGTTTGACAAAACAACCTGAAAAATATCTCCCTCTTTAATATAGTTTTTCGCTTTTTCGACCATTTTGCAAAATTCTTCCTTATTGAAAAGGGGTTTAAATTTCGAGGTTAATTTTCCTTTATATGATTTTTTCGGAAAATTGTTTTTTATTAAATTTGATATTTCGGATAAAGTTAATACGGCATTTTCATAATTTTCCTCAAAATTATCCGTTTTGACGTTTGCTATTAAAATAATTTTTTGTTTTACGTTATCAAACGCAATAACCTTATCAAAAAACATCAAATCAAGGTCTTTAAACCCTTCAACATCAAGAGCATCGAGGTTTAATTCGGGTTCTGAGTATTTAATAAAGTCATAAGAAAAATATCCGACAAGACCGCCTGAAAAACTCGGCAAATAATCAAAATCCGGAGATATATTATCTTCAATAACTTTTCTTATGTATTCTTCGGGGTTTTTCGTTTCAAATTCTTCTTTTTCGCCGTTTTCATCAATTACGGTTAATTTTCCGTTGACGGCAGAAATTTCAAGAGAAGGATTAAACCCCAAAAATGAATACCTGCCCCATTTTTGGCTTTTTTCCGCACTTTCCAATAAAAAACAGTGGTGTCCCGTTTCTTTTAACAGTTTTAAAACCTGTACGGGGGTTTTAACATCCGATAAAATTTCCGTTGATACGGGAATTGATTTGTATTTTCCTGTGTATGAGAGTGCTTCTTTATATTCGGGCTTAAATTTCATTGAACTTTCTCTTTAAAATAATCGTTATACATTATACATTATACGACAGTCTTTGTAAAATCGGTTTTTCAAAATAAAACATTCCATGGTATAATCACATTTGTAAGTGCGGAAAGACAAAATGAAAAATACGACCGTTTTAATTATTTTAATATCGTTTTTATGTGTTATATCCGGAGTTCTCATATTTATCTCGCCTGAAATGCACAAGCCTTTTCAGTTCAGCGTGGTTGAATATATAGTTAAATTTAATTCCGATAATTCAATGACGACAACGAAAAAAGTAACGGATTATAAAATTCAAAAGGAGAATGAATGAAAAAGATAAACTCATTTTTCACAAGTATTTTATTGTTTTCAATAACAATCATGCCCGCATATTCTCTTGAAGCGATTTACAAGCTGTACAATACCGATAAAACAATTGTTCAAAACACGACAACGAATGTTTTAAGAAATAAAGGGTACTCAATTTCGAATACGGACCCGATAACGGCAAAAAAAGATACGACATACGTTGATATTCTTTTAACTAAAGAAGGAAACAACGTTTACTATTATTACAACTCGACAAATTCAAGCAAAAGCATAAACAGGCAGGTTATTAAAAATTTTAAATACGACGAAATAACGGACAACAACTATTTTAAAGTTTTTAGAAATCAGCTTACAAATGCAAAAAACGGAACAAAGAAAGTTTATACTTTTGAAGAAGAAAAAACTTCTTCAACACCCGTTTTTCAAAATCGCCAAACGGTGAAAAACCCTGACGTTATGACAGGATTTGCGGGAAAAGCGGGAAAAGGAACAACGCTTCAATTGTACATCCAAACTCCGATTAATACTGCAACCGCTTCCGTCGGGGATGAGGTAACGGGGGTTTTAACCGAAAATTGGATGGTAAACGGCTATGTTGCGGCTGAAAAAGGAAGCATTTTAAACGGAAGAATTACAAAAGCAAAATCCGCCGAAGCAGGAGTTAGAAGCGCCAGAGTAACGTTTGTTTTTGATACTTTAACCGCTCCGAACGGCAAAACCTACAATATTTCAACAAAAGACATTGATTTTGTGGTTGACGGGGACGGAAAAGCCATAAAAGCAACGAAAACTGCCGCAAAACAGGCTGCAATCGGTGCATTATCGGGAGTTGCAATCGGTGCGCTTTCAATGGCGCTCGGGAGCGATTCAAGCGCTCTTTGGAAAGGTGCGGTTATAGGTGCGGGAGCAGGAGCCGTTACGGGTGCAATATCAGGGGCTTTTGAAAGAGGGGTTGACGTTGAAATTCCCGCATATACGGAAATTGAAGCGGAACTCAGTAAAGATGTTGACGTTATATTAAATTATTAGGGTAAAAATGAACAAACGATTAATTATTTTAGGAATTTTAATTTTAGCGATAAGCATAATCGGAAAACTTTTATATTCAGGCTTAAAACATATAAAAGTCGACGATTTTCACCCCGCTTCGGTGATTTTTGTCGTGGATTCATCGGCTTCCAATCAGGGAAAATTAAATGACGAATTAAAATATTTAAAGTCAATTTGTTCAATTTTAGACCCCGAAGATACGATTAAAATTTTAAGGGTATCGGAAAGTGCTTATTTAATTTATGAAGGCTCTCCTTCGGATACTTCAACCATAAATAAAACTTTGGGCGAATTTACCAAATTAAATACGAACGAATACGGAACCGCATACGGAGAAGCATTAAAAAAAGCGTTTGAACATGCCGTTAATATGAAAAAAGAAGGATACACTCCTTCCGTTGTCGTAATCGGCGACCTTGAAAACGAAGGAAAAATCGACAAACAAATTGATTGGGAATTATTACCCGAAAATATTCAAAATGTTAAAGAAAACATCCCCGAAATTTCAATGCTTTTTGCTTACGCACATCCCGAAAAACTGGATTTAGTGAAAACAAAACTTACTCCCGTTTTAGGAGAGAAAAAATTAATTCTTGTAAATGAACAAACCATAAGCAATTCTCAAAGAAAACTTTTAGATGCAATCGGAAGATAGGAGAAATAAATGTCTGTTTTTGAAATACTGACCAAAAATACAAAACAAACTTTTGATAAAGACCTTGTTACAATATCGCCTGCAAGAGGAGATTTTCAAGTTAATTTCGGATTTGAATTTTTCCTTACGGTGCAATTAGATAAAGAAACGGGCAAATGTTATGTTTTAAACCAATTTAACTCCGAAAATTTCTTATTTAAAGGGCAAGTTTTGCCGACAAAACTCGAGATTGATAAAATGTGCAAAATTATGGTAAGGGGAGTGGATGATTATATTGTTATCAAGGTTTTAGAAACAACTCTCCATAAAGTTGCGGAAGAAAAAATTACAACATCCGATATAGAAGGCTTATACGGCAAAAACGTCAATGCCGATTTAAAATTAAAAATCGAAAACAGAAAAGCGGAAATCGAAGCGGCAAGAATACCGATTATAAAACAGGTTTCTCATTATATCAGTGATTACAGGCATAAAATTTCAATGAACTCAAAAAACGGTATCGCTTTACATGCGGCACTGTTTTTGGCTTCTTTAATTCTTGCGTTCGGTGTTTCAAACTATTTAACGGGGTTATCCTTAAAAGATGCAGGAAGCATTATTCAAATGCCCGTTAATTTAAAAATATTGTTCATTTATTCCGTCATAATCTACGGAATAGGATTATCCTTAAAACAAGGGGTTTATCTTTCCAAACAGGAAGAAGAAAATATGAGCGGAAAGGCTTTAACATTATTTTCTCTTGTTATTTTCGGAGCAATTTACGTTATAAACCTTCTTTATTATATGTCGCCAAAATCAATGACGTTTTTTGCGCTTTTAATGTCCGTGTTTTTTACGCTTTGTGCGGTTTTGCTCGGTTATTCGACGGGAATTTTAAAATATTCAAATGCAAAATTAAAACAAGAATTGAATACTTACGAATACAGAGAAGATTTTGAGCATGTCGTAAAAGAATATCAAAAATGGATTGAAAGATATGCGAACAATTTAACGCCTCAAAAAATTAAATCGCTTCAAGACAAACTGTTTTTCTTATATTTAAAAATGGGCGGAGAATTTATTTTAGGGTTAATTACGGCTCCTTTTCTGGCTTATGGCGTATCAAACACTCTTGCAATGTGCTTCCCCGAAGCTGCAGGGTGGATTAGAATTTCAGGATTAAGATTCAGCCCCGTATTTTTGGTTCTTGCAACGTTTATGATTATCTTTGCTTTCTTTGCATTTGCGGGAGCATTTACGACAAATAAAAAAATGCAGGCTTCAAACGTTCTTAAAAACGACGGTTTCAGCAACTATCAAGACCATGGGGTTGATATTTACGGACTTTCAGGCATGGAAAAACTGAATAAAGAAATGCGCCGTTCTTTTACCATAGGACTTTGTATTATTTTTATCGAATTTTCAATGAACTTATCATATTTTTCACAAGAAATAGGAGGCGACTTAAAAGGTTTATTCCTCTCTGCGATTGCAGCTTTAGTTCCAACCGCATTATTAATTGCGGAAACTTTCATGGTAAGCAAAACCATGTTTGACGTAAATTCAATCAACGGCTTAATTTCAAAAAGGGAAGAATAGAGTTTGTATCAAGCATTTATAATAGTTTTAACGATTATAACCGTAATTTTGTGCTTTATCCGACCCGAAATGCACAAACCTTTTATGGTTTATGATGACAGTTATATAATTGAAACCGCTCCCATTGATAAACCGAATGATACGATTACAAAAAGCGTATCGGAAATCAGCACAACAAAAACCGGTGTTACTGCGGAAAAAATCGAAACAACAACTCCCGTAAAAAAAGAAGTTGCAAAAACAATTCAAACAACAACTCCAAAGACAACCCAAACACAACAAAAAACCGTATCAAACAATACGAAAACAACGGTTCAAGCAAAAAATACGGAAAAAACTCCCGTAAAAACAACGGTTCAAACAAAAGTCGAAACGCCGAAACAAACCAAAACCGTAAATAAAGCCGTTCAAAAAACCCAAATAACGGAAATTCCAAAGGCGACGAAAACTTCGGTAAATATGCCGCTTCCTGCGGCAAAAACTGTTTCAACCGCACAAAACGAGCCCATGTCACAGGAAGAATTAATTTCTTGGAACAAGTGGCACTCCGATATTCAAAATAAAATCATGAAAGACGTTAAACTTCCCTCCATGAGAGAAGGAACAATGATTTATTTCAGTTTTAGCGTTGATAAATTCGGAAGAATTACAAACATTAAAACTTATGCAAATGACCCTGTATACACCCCTTATGTAATACAAAATCTTGCGCCTTTGATTAAGAGTTATCAAGGAACGTCGATTTTAAATTTCCCGTCAAATTCAAAAAGATTTACGACGGATTTTGAGGGACATTTTAAAATTGCGTCTAAATCCAAATTCAGCACACCGAACGACTACAACGACACTGAAAAGGTGGTAAAATAATGTTTAAATGCACCGAATGCGATACAACATTTGAAATTAAGCCCGATTATTGCGACTGCGGAAACGATTGTTTTGTTGAAATAAAAGACGGAAAAGAAGAAATTCAACAAGAAAAAGTTGTTTTTGAAAGACCCGTATATAACGAAAACAAGTATCAAAACGATGAAGAATTTATAAATAAACCACGCCATGACCGTAAAAAAGACCTTCCTTCCATTGTCTTTTTTATAGTTTGCCTTATTTTATCAATTTTATCAATCGCTTTTATAGGAAACGGGGAAGTTAAAGAAATTGCAGAACATAACACTTCTTTAACATCAAATGAAAATTCAAACATTAAATCAATTGATGAAATATGGAAGCAAAGAGAAAGAAAAGAAACTCCGATTGAAAAAAAAGAAATTATTGAAGATGTAAAAAATAACGTTGTTCAAGAAGCAATTCCCCAAAACAATGTTAATACGGCACCAAAACAAACGACAAAACCGGTTTTAATAAAACAAACAACAAAACCGTCCGTAAAACCAAATGCGACACAATCAAAAAATACAATCCAAAATAAAACCTCAAACCCCTCTAAAACAAGTTCCGATAAAAATCAAACTTCGCAAAACAATAAAACGCAAAACAAAACCGTAAATACAACACCCAAAACAAACGCTGTCGTAAATACGGTAAAAACAAATACAACGCCGATTTTTAACGGTAATTCAAATTCTTCCGACAATAAAAAAACGATAAAACCGTTAATTACGACAAATTCAAATAACACAACTCAAAAAAAACAAATGAACGCACAAGAATTTAATTCGTATAGAATTTCTCTGAGGAATAAAATTGTATCAAATATTGATTTTAAACTTATTATAGGTGACGGAAGCTGTTCCATAAGATTTAAAGTTGACAATAACGGAAAATTAATCAACAGAAGTTTTCTTGCGCAATCTCAAAATTCCTCGCTGAACGATGAAATTTATAATGCGGTTATGAAAACACCCTATTTTAACCCTCCGCCAATCGGGTATAACGGAGAATTTATGACGTTATACGTTAAAATTAACGGCGGAAATTTTGAAATATCTTTAAAATAAATATATTTTTTAAATTTTGTAATTAAACCCTCCCTTTTGAGAGGATTTTAATTTATTCGTCTTTATTATATTCGTAATATTGGGTATAGGTATTATCGGTTGAAGAATTTTCCGAATTTTGGATTGAATTTGTAATCGAATTAATAAATTCTCCCCCGTCAGACGGGTTATAAAGCTTTCCGCCCGTTGCGGACGCAAGGCATTGAAGCGCCCTTGAGGATGATGATACTAAAACGACATCAATTATAACATCCTGTCTTCTTGACATTAAATCCTTGGCAAAAGCGCAAGGGTCGCCTCCGCAATTTTCTCCGCCGTCCGTTATTAAAATTATTTTCTTTTTATCCGTTTTGTTAAACCCTCTAAAATCCGCTTCAACGGCTTGATGTAAAGCAAGAGTCAAAGGGGTCATTCCGCCTACTCTTGTTTTATCCATTTTAAAAAGCAAGCTATATGTATTTAAGGTAGTAACGGGGTATAAACTTTCCGTTGAAGAACAGCTTGAAGATGTACTTCCCAAATAAGAAGAAGATTTTGCGGTAACTTTATATTTTCCCGCATTATCTTTCTTTACGCCCGTTACGGCAGAAACAATCGCATTATAAGGGTTTGAACCGCCCAAATCATTTCCGAACACTCTAAAACCGACATTTACGTTATTCGGAATTTGAGAAACAATTGCACTCATAGCACTTTTTGCCGTATCAATCCAATAAGACATCGACCCTGAATAATCCATAACGATATCTACAAAAGCAATCGAAGAATTTGCCGCAATTTGGTTTTGAACGTATGTGCTTTGATTGTAATTATTAAAATAAACGGGGGTCGTTATATTTGATTTTTGCTGAATCGAGCCTGTGGGGCTTTTTACCTGACCTTTTGAGTTGACTTTATATTGAGCCGCAAAAGCACAAGACGTAAAAGCAAGTAAACAAATATAAACTAAAAATCTTTTTTTCATATAATAATACACCCCTAATAAAATTATACATTAAAAATTTATCCATGGTACAATTAAAGCGTAAAATACAATAAGGAAGTTTTTTATGGATAATAATATTGATTTACATACGCTAAGACATTCTTGCTCTCACATTATGGCGCAAGCCGTTCAAAATCTTTACCCCAACGCAAAACTTGCAATAGGACCCGCTATTGATAACGGTTTTTATTATGATTTTGATATTGAGGGAGTTTCTTTAACGGATGAAGATTTAAAGAAAATCGAAGATGAAATGAAACGTCTTGTTAAAATGGATTTAACTTTTGAAAAACACTATATTGAAGATGTTCAAAAACAAATCGACGAATTCAAGGCACAAGGCGAAATTTATAAAGCGGAATTATTGGAAGAACATAAAAATGATAACCCTACATTGTATTTAACAAAAGATAAAGACGGAAACGTTTTGTTTAACGACCTTTGCTCCGGTCCGCACATTGATTCGACCAAAAGAATAAAAGCATTTAAACTTTTATCGGTTGCAGGCGCATACTGGAGAGGGTGCGAAAAAAATAAAATGCTCCAAAGAGTTTATGCAACGGCATTTTTAACTAAAGAAGATTTGAATAATTACATTACAATGGTTGAAGAAGCCAAAAAACGTGACCACAGAAAATTAGGCACTCAGCTCGATTTATTTTCCATTCATGATGAAATCGGCTCGGGACTTGTTTTGTGGCACCCGAATTTGGCTTTGGTCAGAGAAAATATTGAAAATTATTGGAGAGAAGAACACAGAAAAAGAGGGTATGTTATCGTTAATACTCCTCATATCGCAAAATCAAAATTATGGGAAATTTCGGGACACATCGACCATTACAAAGAAAATATGTTCTTTGTTCAAAAAGAAGAAGACTCCGACGAACAATTCATTATAAAACCGATGAATTGTCCTTTCCATATTTTAATTTACAATTCATGCCGTCGTTCATACAGAGATTTGCCGATTAGAATGGCAGAATTGGGAACGGTTTACAGAAAAGAAAAATCAGGCGCATTGGGCGGCTTAACACGGGTTCAAGGCTTTACGCAAGATGATGCGCATATTTTCTGCACCCCCGAACAGCTTGTTAATGAAATTAATGAAATAATTGATTTTGTAAACGATGCTATGAAAATTTTCAACATGTCTTTTGAAGTTGAATTATCAACCCGCCCCGAAAGCTATGTAGGTGAACTTGCCAACTGGGAAAGAGCAGAAGCAGGCTTGAAAGAAGCTATGGATAAAAGAGGTATGAAATATGATATAAACGAAGGCGACGGTGCATTTTACGGCCCTAAAATCGACTTTAAATTTAAAGATGCAATCGGAAGAACTTGGCAGTGCGCTACAATTCAATTAGATTTCAACTTGCCTCAAAGATTTAACTTGAAATATCAAGATAAAGACGGTGAATTAAAAACCCCCGTTATGCTTCATAGAGTTGTTTTCGGCTCAATGGAAAGATTTCATGGTATCTTAATCGAACATTACGCAGGCGCATTCCCCGTTTGGCTTTCCCCTATTCAAGCGGCAATCGTTCCCATTGCGGAAAGACATAACGAATATTGCGAAAAATTATTCTTTGAAATGAAAAATAAAGGAATAAGAGTTCATTTCGACGACAGAGCAGAATCCATGAATTATAAAATAAGAGATTGCCTGCAAAACAAAAAAATCCCCTACGTTGTCGTTATCGGGGATAAAGAAATTGAAGAAAATACTCTTGCGATAAGAAAAAGAGGCAAGGGACAAATCGGAACGATGAATAAAGATGAATTTATTGAAAAATTACTTATTGAAAATAAAACAAAAGGCGAAATTTCAATAGATTAAAATAAGTTCTGCATTGTATAAAAAGGGAAGCAAGGGAAAGTAAGTGCTTCCCTTTTATTTTTGTTCGCAATTAAATTTTAATTTATTCTGACACTACATATAAAATTTTTGTTAATAATTATTTTTGTTCATTTATCTTTAAAAAAATGAGATTAATTTTATCTGCGGTATTGTTCAGTTTTTTTTCAAAAGTTGAAAACAAAGTAAATCCTTTTTTTATCTCATGTTCTTTATCAATAATTTTTTGGATATTACGATTTACGGTATCGATAAGGGCGGGGTCGGTAACTTCTTTGATTGTGCCCGTTATTAAGAACGGGTCGATTGATTGAACAAAATTATTGATTATAACGCAAACATCTCTTAAATCGCTTATAACGGCAACAAAATCATTAATTCTGAGAGATTCTTCGGCTATAATTCCTCGAATTTCAACATCATCCGACAAGGGCGGCAAAAGCTCGATTGATTTAGACCCTCCAAGCCCGTTGAAAGCAACTTTTGCACGAGTTTCATCGGGAATTGTCACTCCTTTTTTGGTTACTCTTATTTTGCAAATCACATATTTGTTTTTTCTTTTTAATTTTTCGACATATCCGACATTTATGCCCATAAATCTTACGGGAGAACCCTTTACGATAGAATCAATATCCTTAAAAACAATATCGTAAGTATTGGGTTTTATAACATTATAATATCTGTATGCGCAAAAACTCGTAATTGATACAATAAAGAATACTATTAAAAAAATAATTTCCGTTATTCTTTCTTTTTTCATTGTTTTTCGCCCGAATTAATTTGCGCTAAATACAATTCATCAACCAAAACACAAACCATGCCTGCAAACGCAGGCCCTAAAATTACTCCCGCAAATCCAAAGAATTTTGCTCCGATTAAAATAGACAAAATAACAAGAAGCGGATGAATGTCCATGAATTTCCCGAAAAAATACGGTCTTATAAATTGATTTTCAATAATTTGCGCAAGCAAAAGAAGTGACAATACGACCAAAATATGCCCCGTCGTGCCGTCGTATGCCGTAAGCGTTCCGATTATAACGGCAATGGTTGAACCGATTACGGGAATAAAATCCAAAATAAAAGTTAAAAATCCGATAATTGCAGGGTGCGGATGTCCCGCAAGAGAAAGAAAAATAAAAGCAAGAATACCGACGCCTCCCATGGTTAAAAGCTGCGCCGTTATAAAACCGCCCACTTTGCGTTGAATTGTACTTGTTATCAAAGCCGCTTTCTTTTTAAATTTTGGAGGAAAAAAAGCGATAAAAGCTTTTTTCAGCCTGTCTTCATCCATACAAAGATAAAAAACCATAACGGATAACATCAAAATCGAAGTTATCGAATTAGCAATGACTTTTCCTGCCGAAAGCCCCTGACTAACCACATTTCCTGCCATAATCGCCAAATTGTCGCCCAAATGATTAAGTCCGTTAGCGTCAATAAAATCATTTATCGAATACCCGAAAAAAGTTTTATTAAAAAATGAAACCGCTTTTTCGATATTATTCGGCATATCCTGAATAAAAGCGGCAATTTGATTAATCGTAAGCATTGTAAGAGGTATAAAAATCAATAATATTCCGACAAGCACCAATAACAGAACAACCATAACGGCAAGGGCTCTTGGAATATATTTTTTTAAATAATTTATAAGAGGCAAAATTGAAGCGGAAATAACAAAAGCCGCAAAAAACATAACCGCAACGTCAATTATCTTTCCTAAAAAATAAAGAAACAGAACTGACATAATCAAAAAAATTACCGTCTTATACGTCGATAGATATTTTTTTTCGGCTCCAAAAAGCATTAGAACACCTCTTATTAAATCATACTTTTTATGTTACAATTATAACAAAAAATTTATCAAGGAGAAAGAAGTTAATGTCAAATAGTGTAAATCAAAATATTAAACCGATAGGTACAAGAAGAAACAAAACGGGCAACCTTGAAATTTCAGGCTGTGACATTACGGAATTAGCCAAAAAATACGGAACTCCCTTGTATGTCGTTGATGAAAAAACACTGAAACAAATAGCAAAAGAATATAAAAACGCTTTCTCCTCATATAAAAACGTAAAAATGATGTATGCAAGCAAGGCACTTATGACGGGCGCTATTGCACAAATTCTTCATAAAGAAGGGTTTGGGTTTGATGTTGTATCGGGCGGGGAAATTTATACCGTCCATAACGCTAAAATAGACCTTAACTGCGCAACTTTTAACGGAAACAACAAAACAAAAGACGAAATTGAAATGGCAATAAATTACGGCATAGGAAGAATTTCTGTCGATAATTTTTATGAACTTTCTCTTTTAAATCAAATTTTGGAAGAAAAAAACAAAAAACAGGAAGTTTTATTAAGAATTACCCCGGGAATTGAATGTCATACCCATGAATATATTCAAACGGGGCAAATTGATTCAAAATTCGGATTTGACTTATCTCAAATTGATGAAGCGGTTGATTTAATTTTAAACAAATACAAAAATATTGAACTTAAAGGGCTTCATGCACATATCGGCTCACAAATTTTTGAAACTCAAGTTTATTACGATGAAATCGGCATTTTAATAAAAGAATTAAAAAGAATTAACGATAAATATTCTTTAAATTTAAACGAAATCAATATCGGCGGAGGACTCGGAATTACATACACAAAAGAAGATTGCCCCCCATCGGTTGAAACAATAGCCAAAACAATAATGGAAGCGATACAAGAAAATTGCAAAAAATATGAAATCGAAGAACCGATTTTATACATAGAGCCGGGGCGCTCGATTGTAGGTACGGCAGGAGTTTCGATTTATACAATAGGTTCAACGAAACAAGTTCCTAACGGTAGAAAATACATAGCAGTCGATGGCGGTATGGCGGATAACCCAAGACCTATTATGTACGAAGCAAAATATTTGGCAGAAATTGCAAACAATAAACAAGGCTCAAAAAGAGAAAAGGTAACCGTTGCGGGAAGATTTTGCGAATCGGGAGATATCTTAATTAAAGATATTGAACTTGCAGAACCCAAAGCAGGGGATATTTTATGTATTTATAATACGGGCGCTTACGGTTATTCCATGGCTTCAAATTATAACAGAGTTTTAAAACCTGCCATGGTACTTGTAAATAACTCACAATCTGATATTATTATTAAAAGAGAAACGTACGAACAACTTGTTCAAAATGATGTATTGAGATAGGGATAAAAATTGGACTTTACGGATTTATTACAACAAGATATATTAAGACCGATATACAGCTTTTTATTAAGAACTTACGGCGAAAAGTTTGAATTTTACACAATAGTCAATGTTTTTGAGATATTGTTTTTAACCGTACTTCTCGTTTTTCTCTATAACAGATTTATAAAAGGAACACACTCGGAAGCGCTCGTAAGAGGTTTGATTGTTCTTTTATTGTTATGGGCTTTTTCCGAATTATTAATCAAAATTGATATTCAAATTATCGGCACGTTTATAAAAATGCTTGTAACTTTCATAGCATTCAGCTTAATTGTCGTATTCCAGCCCGAAATGAGAAGATTTATAGGTTATATAGGACAAAATGATTTTCTTGTTAATCTTCTTTTCAATAAAAATCACGACAGGAAAAACGTAAACGAGGTAAACGTCGTAAAAGAATTAATTGAATCAATAAAATTTTTATCAAAAACAAAAACGGGCGCTCTTATTGTTTTAAAAAGCAGCGGAGAAAGCTTAAACCAAAACGATGTCGGGGTTAAACTCAATGCAATTTTATCTCAGGAATTATTATTAACCATTTTTCACCAAAATACTCCGCTTCATGACGGTGCGGTTATTCTTGATAACGACAAAATCTTATACGCAGGGGCGCTTTTGCCTTTAACGGAAGACCCTAAATTAAGCTGGAGATACGGTACACGCCACAGAGCCGCAATCGGTATAACGGAAATTTCAGACTGCGCCTGCATTGTAGTTTCCGAAGAAACGGGAGATGTATCAATTGCAACATCGGGTTCATTAAAAAAATACGAAGATTTGGGCAATCTTAAAGCTGATTTAGAAAGAATTTTAGGATATACAAAAAACGAAGAAGAAAAACAACAGTACGACTTTAAATTTGAAAATATTCTTCCGTCAAAATATCAATAATTTTAAATGCCCGTTAAATAATAACGGGCATTATAGTTTTAATTTTATATATTACTTGTCATTGTCCAAACGCCGCATGGACAAACTCCTGAACATATTCCGCACCCGATACATTTTTTAGGGTCTGAAATATATGCAAAATCATCACCCATTTCAACCCTTTCAATGGCGCCTTTAGGACAAGATACCATGCATGTTTTACAATCCCTGCAAACAGCACAGCTCATGCATCTTTCTTTTTCATCCAAAACATCCATCGAATATATGTCAGAGCCTTTTAAGGTCGGATAGTACGAACATTTAACTTCATCGGTTTGTATTTTTTCTTTCGTTTTAAATTTAATAAATTCCTGTCCGTTAAAGAATTTATCAATATTAATTGCCGTTTCTCTGCCTTTTCCTATTGCGTTGCAGAATAATCCCTGACCCGTACAATCGCCCGCAAAAAAGATTTTTTGATTTTTTTGCGATTGGTTAAATTCATTAATTAAAGGGAATTTTCTTTCATTCAAATAACTTTCGTCAATAAAATCAAATACGGGTCTGTCGCCTATTGATATTATAACGGAATCTGCCTTTAAAAGCGTTCCGTCTTTTAGATAAACCCCTTCTTCGGTTATTTTTTCGCTAAAGCAAGGGTATAAAATCTTTGCGCCCAAAGATTTTGCATGTTCAAGCTCTTTATCAAACGCTAACGGTTTTTGAATATCAATTGCGGTGACATTTTTTGCGCCCATTTTATATGCGCCGATGATAACATCCATTGCCGCATTCCCTGCGCCGATTACAACAACGTCTTTACCTATGCCGAATTTGTGACCTTGATTAATTAATTTTAGAAAATCTAAGCCCTTAATTAACCTTTCTTTTCCTTCAAGCGGAATAACGGCAGGGTTATGCGCACCGATTGCAACAATTACCGCATCAAATTCACTTGAAATTCTGTTAAATTCATCCGAATTCATTTCAAAATTCAGGTGGAAATTAATGGAGGAATTTTTAATTATTTCAATTTCCGCTTTTAAAATGTCTTGATTTAATCTGTCATCGGGAATAACTTGTCGTAATTTACCGCCAATTTCAACATCTTTTTCAAAAATATCAACGGAATACCCGAGCTTTGATAATTGCCAGCCTGCGGACAATCCCGCAACTCCTGCGCCAATAATTGCAATTTTTTGGGTTTTTGTCGGTTCAAAAACTTTGATATCAACGTTTTCAAACGATTTTATTCCTAAAGGCGCAATTTTAATATGTTCGTCAACTTGTTTTCTTGAACAATTATTCATACAAAGATTAGGGCAAACCTGTCCGCAAACGCTTGCGGGAAAAGGCGAATAGTTATATACAAGATTGAGCGCTTCCGAGATTTTGCCTTGTCTTAAAAGTTCAATTCTTTTTTGTGTCGGAATTGAAACGGGACAATCAAATTCGCAAGGCGGAGTTTTTAAATTGTTCTCCCAAGAAGGCGTTCTGAGGCGATTTTCGCCCGTATTGACAACATTTATCGTATCCGTATATTTTCCGAAAAATTCTGAAAATATACCGTCTTTTACCCATTTTTGCTCTCTAAATTCCTTAATTGAATATGGAACTTGTTTTACTTTTTTATCGTATGGTTTTGCTAAAATCTTTTTCCATTTTGAAAAATCGGTAAGTTCTTCATAAATTTCACTTTTATCAATTTCAGCTAAAAATTTTACTAAGCCCGTCTTTAAAAATTCAATATCCGAACCGTCAAGCTCATAAACATCGACATCATTGGTTAAGCCTTTAAAATTACCTCTGACATATACGACACCGCCCACCATACCGCAGCAGGAGCGATTTGAGAGAACAGACTCCGTATCCTCGCAGCCCCAGCCACAAACAACGGCTTTTCCGCCGCCCATAAATTCAAAAGAAAATGAGCCCGTATTTTTTAAAACCCAAAATTCGGGTTCTTCAAATTTGGGGTCATGTTTCATTAAAGCGCCCGAACGAGTTCCTACTCTGCCGCCTATATAAATTTTCCCCGAAGCCTGACAATGCGCCGCAGTATCACCCGCATCACCCAGAACAACAATTTCCGCTCCCGAATTAAGCCAACCTACATCAGCAGGGGCAGAACCTTTTACTATAATTTTTGTTCCCTTCATTCCCATAGAACCCACTCTTTGACCGGGGTTTGTTATGTGGAAAACAAGAGGTCTGCCGTCTTTTGCCCAAAGAGGACCGCCTATATCATGCTGACCCGATGCTAAAATTTTAAACTCGTTAAATCCCATTTCGATTTTTGCATAAATCAAATCAAGGAGTTCTTTTGTGGATAGTCTTTTATTGTCTTGTAAACTGTCAATTATAGTAGTATTCATTTTTAACCTTCAATATTAACAAACATGCTGAATGCCGAGTCTTTCGGCAACATTCTTATCAACCGTAACAAGAGCGTCTGAACGTCCGACGGGTAAACTTGAGTTACCGATAGGCGCCATTAATTTTTTAAGCTCAATATCGGTTGCAAGGAAATAATTAACGATATTTTGCGCCGCTTTATCTATATCAAGCCTTTTCATTAAAATCGGGTTTTGAGTAGTAAGCCCTGCAGGACAAAGCCCTGTATTACAAGCATTACATCTTCCGTAATCATCGCCCAGACATCCTGCAATTTGTAAAATCAAACGACCCGTAAATACGCCGTTTGCGCCAAGACAAATCATTTTGAAGGCATCTGCGGCAAGAGTACCTTTCATGCCTAAACCTCCTGCAGCCCAAAGAGGAATTTGACCCTGTTTTCCTTGATGAACGGCTGCCAAATAACAATCTCTAAGCCTTGATACAATCGGATGACCCGTATGATCTAAAGATATTTCATGCGCTGCGCCCGTACCGCCTGCTATACCGTCTAAGAAAAATCCGCCCACGATATCATAAGGGTCACGCAATAAATTATTATAAACGGAAACGCTCGTTGTAGAAGCAGCGACTTTAATTGAAACGGGAACTCTGAATTTAAATGCCGCATTCATTGATAAAAACATTTTTTGAACGCTTTCTTCAATCGAATAAAGCCCTTGATGATTTGGAGGAGATAAAAGGTCGGATTTCGGCACGCCTCTTATTTCTTGAATATGAGGCGCAACTTTTTTGGATAACAAAAGTCCGCCATCCCCGGGTTTTGCGCCTTGCCCTATTTTAATCATAATCCCCGCAGGATCATCCACCATATATGGCATTGAATTTATAATTCTGTTCCAGCCGAAGTGCCCTGAAGCAATTTGTATGATTAAATATTTGATATATTTTGAGCGGATTAATTTTTCGGGAACTCCGCCTTCGCCCGAACACATTCTTATCGGAATATGATAAACTTCGTTTAAATAAGCAACCGCAATCGAAACTGCTTCCCAAAGCCTCGGAGATAGTGCGCCAATTGACATATCGCCTATTATAATCGGATATATCCAACGAGTTGTGGGAATTTTTTTATTAAGCTGTAAATTACCCGTTGAATCAACTTCTAAAGGAAGATTTTCAGGGGGCATAACTCTTCCGAACGGCGCCAAAAGTTCAAAAGTATGGCGCATTGCATCAAGCGAGGGGTCTGTCATTTGAGAAATTCTGCCGACTTTGATTTTGTCTAAAGTTCTTCCTTCCGTATGAAGATTTGTTCTTCCGCCTCTTTTCGGAGATTCTGCGTTATTTGCCCTGTATTTAACGTTCATTCTGTGTCTTTCGTTATAAACGGGTTTAATTGCGCCGTTTTCGCAAACTTTTGCGCACATTCCGCACCCTACGCAATTTTTTGACTTCGTGACAACTTGTTTTATAACGGGAATTGCTTTTTCAACGGATTTTGGGTTCGGGGTTAAATCTGTCGAAATTATTTCACGTTTTCTTATAACATCTGCTTTAATTGCTCCAAACGTACATGCAGCAACACATTTTCCGCACAATGCACAATTTTCCGACTTATGTTCAATTTGCCAGACTAAATCTTGTTTATCAATTTTTGTTGTATCTACTGCTGCCATCTTTGTATTCCTAAATTATTGTCAACGACTACCATTTCCCTTTCATTCGGGTAAATGTCGGTTTCTGTGTTTCTTTTGGGTAGGACTTCGTTTATACCCGTAACTTCACTTGTAATAACGACCGTTTTATTGTCCCTTCCGACAACAACGGGTCTTAGTTTTTTGCTGTCGCAAGTTACAAACAAAGTACCGTCGGGAGTAACTCCTATAATGGTGTTCGGGCCGTTGATTTCAAGGTGAGAAAGGGAAGCCTTAATTCTCAATAAAACTTCTTTGTCTTCTCTTGTTATCATTTCTTCGTATTCAAGAGGGGTAATAACGTGTTTATAATATTTTAAGGGCCATTTTAAAATTTTATTCACGTAATGAAGCGTATATAAGAAACATTGTGAATCCGATTCAAACCCTATATATCCTTTATGAAGATTTTTTTGAAAATTTTTGTTTTTTTCATAAAACGTATTTTCGCCGTTTGCTAAAACGGTATACCCTTGTAAGAAAAACGGGTGCGCCGCATAACGCACAATATCGTAATTTGTATTTTGGCGACATTGAACGGTAATTATTTTTGAAACAAAATCTTTATTCGGAGTATGAAGCCCGAAATAAGTTCCTATATCTTTCGGATTTCCTATTTCTTTTAACATCAAAACATCATGCCAAAAGGAATAAATATATCCTTCATCTTCTTCTTCAAGAGCTTTTCTTAATTTCAGCCTCGTATCGACCAAAAGTTCTTCTTTTTCCTCTTTTGTAGCGTATTTATACAATTTCGGATAATTAAAAACTTCAAAAACATAATTAGGCATGGGAGAAATCTGCAAGCCTTCTTTTGTTTTGTTTATATCGGGCGTCCATTGATATAACCTTGTAAAACCTATTGAATGAAGAATATCCTCGGCTGTTCTCATTCCTTTATCCGTACATGCCATTGATAACAAGGGTAAATCTTTATACGGTTCAAAAATCCCCCCTAAATCCTGCATAACAAAAGCAAATCCCGAATTATCATGTCCTTTTTGCTGCGACCTCATTAATTCCAAAGTTTTGCTCGGATGAAAATATTCATTTGACTTAATTGCCCCAATACGGCACATTAGCGCTTACCTCTAATACTTACAAGTCTAACTCTACAATCATAGTAGTTGATTGTCAAGAAAGTTCCGAAATTTTTATATCTTCTTTATAACTCCGCATTTCGTACAGGCAAGAACTTTCTTTGTCGAATCAACGGGAACAAAAATATGATTGCATGTTTCTTCTTCATCATCAAATTTTGAAACGGGTTTTTTTTCTCGTTTTTTTTGTATTAAACTGTAAATCAATTCAAAAATATACATATTTCAATTATAATAAAATCGTGATGAAAAATAAAATCGAAAAATTTATATCTTCGACTGTTGAATACCATAACATTTATAAAGCGGTAGAACTTGCAAATGAGCTTGATTTAGGTTTAGAAATTTCAAGGTTTGGAAAACTTAAAGAATTGGACGAACATTTTTATGAAACGCTTGATATGTATGAAGATGCAATCAAAGATTTAAAAAACGGTTTAACGCTCCATGGGTTTTTTTCGACTCTTTCACCCGTTTCAAAAGATGAAGGCATAAGACAGGTTTCAATTAAAAGATATTATCAAAGTTTAGAAATCGCTTCAAGGCTCGGCGCTAAAACGGTTGTTTTTCATACCTGTTTTAATAATTTATTAAAACAACAGGTTTACAGAGATAATTTTTTTCATTCTTCCGTTGAATTTTATAACGAATTAATTCAAGAATTTGAAGAAAGCGGAATTGTCGCAACTGTTGAAAACGTTCATGAACCGAATTGCGATATGATAAGAAACATTATTGCCGCCGTTAATTCTCCGAATTTAAAAGCGACAATCGACATTGGTCATCTTAATTTACATTCAAACGTTCCGTATCAGGATTGGATTAAAAATTACGGCATTATGCTTCATCATATGCACTTTCACAATAATTACAAAGACGAAGATTCTCATCAATCTTTAAAAAGAGGGTCATTGGACGTTAAAGGGGTAATTGAAACATTAAAAGAAATGCAAATTTACCCTCAAATTACGTTTGAAATTTTTAACAGGGAAGAATTATTTGAAAGCATTGAATATTTAAACGAAATCCAACAAGAAACGGGATATGGAATATAAAAACCTTATTTTCGTTGTAAATAAATCGAATTTTATGGTAAAATATTTTTAACCACGCTTCCACGGGGCTTTGCGAGTTCTTGACCTGAAGCCAATGCAGGGTGTAGAGGCTATTATGAGGAAGTGCGGGGTAGAATTTGAACTTTGAATATTGTTGATTATTTTTTATTTTATGGCGATTATGCGCTTGAACCGTGTCAGGATGGAAACATAGCAGCACTAGAGCGATGTTAACGGGTATGAAATAAGAAAGGGGAGATATGATAAGAAAGAATTTTGTCTTGTATTTTCGATAGATAGCAGCGTGGTTTTTATTTTTAAAAAATGTTTAAATTTTATAAAATTAAAAGCGGAAGATAAACTACCTTCCGCTTTTCAAAATTCAAAACCGCATTATAAACTTTTCTTCTTGCTTGAATAAGTCGTATGAAGAAGTTTATGAGCCAAGTGTGAGCCCGGTTTTTCCAAATGGTCTTTATAAATTCTTATGATATCGGGGTTTTTATGGCAAAGTCTTATCGGAAGTTCTTCATCTTCTTTATATAAGCCTTGCGCCCTTTCTTCTTTAATTTTAGAATCATAGCAGCTTATGGGCTGACCGCCGCCGTTGATACATCCGCCGGGGCATGCCATAACTTCGAGCATTTGAAAATCGGCTTTACCTTCTTTTACTTCTCTCACCGCTTTTTCAGCTTCAATTAAAGTTGAAACTACTCTGATTTTAACTTTTGTGCCTTTAATATCAATAACGGCTTCTTTTGAACGTGAAGAAGCGTCAACGCCTCTTAAAGGAGTAATGTTGACATCTTTTAAATCTTCGCCCGTTACCATATTATATGCCGTTCTGACAGCAGCTTCCGCAACACCGCCCGATGCTCCGAAGATTGTTCCGCCGCCTGTATATCCGCCAAAAGGTGAATTTGCTTCTTCTTCTTTTAAAACGGAGAAATCAATACCTGAAGATTTAATCATTTTTGCAAATTCCGATGTCGTTAAAACAAAATCGGTTTCGCCTTTTAATTGTTCTCTTGTGATTTCATATTTTTTAGCAGTACAAGGCATTATTGAAATAACTTTAATGTTTTCTTTCGTGAAACCTTCATAATATTTCGGCGCAAATTCTTTAATAACAGGCGATAACATGCCTTGAGGAGATTTAGCGCTTGATAAGTGGTTTAACATATCAGGGTGCGTCATTTCCAAATATTTAACCCAAGCAGGGCAGCAAGAAGTGAATATCGGTAAGTTTTCGCCTTTAGTTAATCTTTCGACAAATTCATTCGCTTCTTCCATAATCGTTAAATCAGCGGAGAAATTTGTATCAAAAACTAAGTCAAAACCGATTTTTCTTGCAGCTGCATAAATTTTCTTGATTGAATTTTCGCCCGCATCAAGTCCGAAAACTTCACCCAAAGCAACTCTGACCGACGGCGCAATTTGGAGAACCGTTTTATATTCAGGGTTTAATACAACATCATAAACTCTTTCAATGTCGGATTTAATCGTAAGAGCGCCTGTGGGGCAAACTGCAGCGCATTGACCGCAATTTACGCATTCAACGTCAGCTAAGGGTTTTCCTTTCATAGGTTGTACGAGAGTTTTTGAGCCTCTGTTTGCAAAACCTAAAACGGAATGTTGATACTCGGCGCATGCCCTAACGCAAGCACCGCATAAAATACATTTATTGGAATCTCTGACGATTGAGGGGCTTGATTCATCAACGGGGAGTAATTCTTCCTTATTTTTATAGCGAATTTTCGTAATTCCGTATTCTTCGGAATATTTTTGAAGTTCGCAATTGCCTGATTTGTCGCAGGTTAAACAATTTCTGTCGTGGTTTGCAAGAAGAAGTTCAAGAACGGTTTTTCTTATTCTTCTTACTCTTTGAGTATTTGTATGGATTTTTAATCCTGCTTCGGGAGGCATTGTACAAGATGATTGAATGCCTCTGCCGTCGATTTCTACAACGCACATTCTGCAAGCGCCGAACGTTGTAAGGTCGGGGCGGTAACAAAACGTAGGAATGGTTATTCCCGCTTTTTTAATTACTTCAAGTAAATTGGGCTCGTCGGTAAATTCAACTTCCTTGCCGTCTACAAATAATGTTTTTATATCTGTCATAATTATTTTCCTTTATTTCAATCCTATTGCCTTGAAAGGACAGCTGTTCAAGCATGCTTCACATTTAATACATTTATCTTGATTAATTTTGTGAGGTTGTTTAACAACTCCGTCAATTGCGCCGACAGGGCAAGTTCTTGCACATTTTGTGCAGCCTTTACATTTATTTTCGTCAATCATAACGGTTTTCATAGCCGTACAAACACCTGCGGGGCATTTTTTATCCTTAATGTGCGCAATATATTCATCTTTAAAATATTTTAAAGTTGATAAAACAGGATTTGGAGCGGTTTTACCAAGTCCGCACAATGAACCGTCTTTAACGATTTTTGCAAGTTCTTCGAGCAATTCAAGGTCTTGCATTTCGCCTTTGCCTGCAACGATTTTTTCTAAGATTGCAAGCATATTTTTCGTACCTTCACGACAAGGTACACATTTTCCGCAAGATTCATTTTTTGTAAAGTTCATAAAAAATCTTGCAACTTCAATCATGCAAGTGTCTTCCGCCATAACGACAAGACCGCCCGAGCCTACCATTGCGCCTGCTTTTAAAAGACTGTCGTAATCCATGGGTAAATCAAGGTGTTCTTCGGTTAAACAACCGCCCGAAGGTCCGCCGATTTGAACGGCTTTGAATTTTTTACCGCCTCTTATTCCGCCGCCTATATCAAAAATGATTTCTCTTAAAGTTGTACCCATAGGAACTTCGATAAGACCCGTATTATTAACTTCGCCGGTTAGTGCAAAAGTTTTTGTGCCTTTTGAAGTTTCCGTTCCCATTTTGCTGAACCAATCAGCGCCTTTTAACATAATAACGGGAACATTGGCAAGAGTTTCAACGTTATTGATAAGAGTCGGTCTTCCGAATAAACCTTTATTTGCAGGGAACGGCGGTTTCGGACGAGGCATGCCTCTTTCGCCTTCAATAGAAGCGATAAGAGCTGTTTCTTCACCGCAAACAAATGCGCCTGCTCCTTCTTTAATATGAATTGTAAAAGAAAAATCGCTTCCCATTATGTTTTTACCGAGGAAATTCTTTTCTTCCGCATCTTTAATAGCTTTTCTTAAACGTTTAATTGCAAGAGGATATTCGGCACGAACATAGATATATCCTTCATCCGCACCAACCGCAAAAGCTGCGATTGCCATACCCTCTAAAAGTTTATGAGGGTCGCCTTCCATAACGCTTCTATCCATAAAAGCACCGGGGTCACCCTCATCGCCGTTACATACGACGTAAGATTTTCCGCCTCTGTTTGCTGCGGTAAATCTCCATTTTCTTCCTGTCGGAAATCCGCCGCCGCCTCTGCCTCTAAGTCCCGATTTTTCAATTTGTTCAATAACGCTTTCGGGATTGTTTTCAATTAAAATATTTGAAAGAGCTTCGTATCCTCTGACGGAAATTGCTTCTTCAATTGATTCTGCGTTAATTTTACCGCAATTTGCAAGAGCCGTTCTTGTTTGTTTTGCATAAAAATTAATTTCTTCGTTTTTAAGAATGCGTTCGCCCGATTTGGGGTCTGTATAAAGCAATCTTTCAACGGGTTTATTATTTTTTATATGGCTGTTATAAATTTCTTCAACATCGGCTTCTTTAACTTTTACATAAGTTACATGCTTTTCGGGGATAATAACCAAAACGCCTTGTTCGCAAAAGCCATGGCAGCCTGTCGGAACAATTGTCATTTTATCGTAATCGGTTAAAGTCGATACGTCTGCTCCAAGTTCTTTAAATTTTTCAATAACTTTCAATGAGCCGTTTGCAACACATCCCGTTCCTGCGCATACCAGAACTCTCAAGCCTTGTTTTTTAATATGTTCTTGGGCAAGTTTTTGTTCTTCTTTAATATCGGTTTTTAATTTTGTTATCATATTATACTTCCTCTTTCATAAGGGTATCTATTACAATACTGATTGCATCTGAGGTCATTTGAGGATAAACTTTTTCATTTATCATAACAACCGGCGCAAGTCCGCAAGCACCCAGACAACTTACGGTTTCAAGCGAAAATAATCCGTTTTCGGTAGTAAATTTACCTTCTTGTAATTTAAGTTTGCTTTTAATTGCGTTTAAAACGGGCATTGAACCTCTGACATGGCATGCGGTACCGTCACAAACTTTAATTTCATATTTTCCTTTCGGTTCTAAACTGAATTGTGCATAAAAAGTAGCAACACCGTACACCGTAGCAGGTGATAAGCCGTCAATTTTTTCACCGATATAGGTCATGGCTTCTTCGGGAAGATATTTATATATTTCCTGAATTTTTTGTAACATTGCAATCAAATAAGACTTACTGTAATGAAACGTTTCTAAAATTTCATCGAGCTTTTTGCGGTCTAATTTGACAACACTTGCTTCACTCATTGATTTTCTCCTTACAATAACAATCTGTTTAAATATAAATTTAATAAAAAATTATCATAAACAAAAAGGCGTGACAAGTAATTGAGAAAATATGCACGATTAATTTTTTCTTTATGATTTAAAAATTTTGCATTATTTATCTTTTTAATGTAAAATTTTGGAATGTTTGAAAAATTTACCCAAAAAGCGATTGACATTGTAATTAATGCTCAGGTTGAAGCAGGAAATCTTAATGCGGATAAAGTTTACTCGGAACATATCCTGCTTGGGCTTGTTATGTCTTTAAAGGGTGTTCAGTCAAGATTAATCTGCGTTCAAAACATAAATATCGAAGAATTAAAAAACGAAATTAAAAATAAAATCGAATTAAAAAAAGAACCCCATAAGGGAAAATTTATCCCGTTTTCCGACAGTTCAAAAGAAATTTTGGAAAAAACGATGGAAATTGCAAAATCCTATAATAATTCTTTAATCGTACCGTATCATATCGCTCTTGCAATTTTTACATCAAAAAATTCGGGAGCGTACACGATTTTAAAAGAGTTTAATTTTGAAGAAGAAAAAGCAATTTCAAACATAAAAGGTCTTTTAGAGAAAAAAACAAAGCAAAAACATTACAAACACCCCGAAGAAGATATTATCGATATTCAAGATATCCAAAACAATTATTTTAAAAGAGTCGACAATATTTTTACCGAAAATTCGCTTTCTGAAATTTTATCTTCCGCAAAAGCAAAATTATCTACTTACGGTTATGAAATCTTAGGAACGGAACAAATTGTTCAATCGGTTTTAGATGATGAAAATTCGGAAATTACAAAAATTTTAAATAAATACGGCATTACAAAAGAAAAATACGAAGAAAAATTAAAAACTTTTTCAAACAGACAGGAAGAATACGGCGAAAGACAAATTATTTTTACTCCGAATGCTTTCAGGGTTATGCTTAATACTTTTGAAACCGCAAAAGAATTAGGCTCGGTCAATATCAAACAGGAACATGTTATATTGGGCGTTTTAAAAGCTCAAACGGGTATTGCTTATAAAATTTTAAAAGAATTAACAGGATATAAAACAGACCTTGTCGAAAAATTAATAAAAGAATTAAATACGGGCGCAAAAACAATGCCTGAAACTCTTGCAATTTTACAGCTTGCTAAAGCCGAAGCAATTAATCTGAATAAATGTACGATAGGTACGGAGATGATTTTACTCGGGACTTTAGCATATAAAAACGGGGTCGCAAATGCCGTTTTAAAAAAACTCGGAATAACTTTAAAAGATGCAAGAATTGAAGCCTCAAAACTCATAGGGGATGAAATGGAAGATACGGAAAACAGCCCGATTAAATATACGGAAAGAGCCAAAAAGCTTCTTGAATTTGCTTATGAAATCGCAAAAAAACATGGGAAAGAAAAAATCATGTCCGAACATCTTTTATACGCTTTTACAAAAATAAGAGGGTGTTTAGGGATGCAGATTTTAGAAAATTTGGGAACCGATATTCTTGAAATTAAACATGGTATTTTATCGGAGCTTGAAAATATTCAAATATAAATTGCGATAAAATTATTCTATAATGTATTATCGATTTTTTCCGCTCAAATTATAAATTTTAAAATAAAAAGCGGAAATTTACTTCCCGCTTTTTATGGTTTGGTTTTACTTTTAAATTAATTTTTGGGTACGGTAAATTCAACTCCGCATTTAACACAGTGGATTTGTTGCCCGTCAAGTTCTGGATTAATATCGTTAAAGCCTTTTATTTCATTTTCGCCGTTTTGGTTTTTTGCGATTTTATATTTTGCTTGACAACAAGGACATAAAACGCTTTCCGTATTATCGTTATTGGTTACTATTTTGCCTTTTTGAACTTCTCTTACTTCGGTTATTTTTTGTGTATCGTCAACTTTACCTAAAATATCGGGAAGTTGAATACCTGCTTGACTTGCAAGATCGTGCATTGCAGGGAGAGATTTAATTAAATCTCTCATAAAATTTGCCGTTGCCGAACCGTCTTTCGAGCCTGCGCCCCCGTCCCAAACGGTAATTTTATCAAATTTAATATTTTTAATTGCTTCAACCTGTTTTCCTACGATTTCTTCGATTTTTTCTATCATAAGGAAACTCGTTGCAACTTCGGGCTTATTATTTGATATTGATACAAGTTTATTGTACCCTTCCGCTTTTGCTTCAAGTACGGCTTTTACGCCTTCCGCTTCCGCAAAATATTTTGCTCTTATCGCATCTGCCTCACCGTTTGCTATTCTTCTTAATCTTTCTGCTTCAGCGTCTGCTTCAACTTGAATTTTTAATTTTTCGACTTCACGTTCTGCAAGTTCTTCTTTTTTAAGTCTTGCTTCTTCCTGCTCTTTTTGAGCAATTAAAATATCACGTTCGGCATTTGCTTTTGCTACTTCGCCGAGTTTAAGAGCTTCCGCCTGTTTTACGGCAAGAGTTGCGTTATATTCCGCTATATTTGCTTTTGAAACGTTTTCTCCTTCAACTGCCTGTGCTTCAAGGTTTGCCGTTTTAATTCTTTTTTCTTTTTCTGCATTAGCCTGACCGATTGTGGTTTGTGCTTTTTGATTTGCAACTTGAACTTCTTTTTCTCTGTTTTGATCGGCTTCACCTATTGCACCCATTTTTTCCTGTTGCGCAACTTCGACTTTAGCTTTATTTATGGCTTCTGCAGCCGCTCTTTTACCTATTGCGTCAATATATCCGGATTCATCGGTTATATCTCTTATATTAACGTTAATAACGGATAAACCTAACTTGTTCAACTCGGCATCAACGTTTAGGTTAATTTGTTCTAAGAATTTTTCCCTGTCTTGGTTAATTTCTTCGATTGATAAAGTTGCGATTACAAGCCTTAATTGCCCTAAAATAATATCGCTTACCATTGAAATTATTGTTCTTTTATCACTGTTTAGAAGTCTTTCGGCAGCATTTTGAAGCAATCTCGGGTTTGTTGAAACCGCAAAAGTGAACGTGGCAGGAACCGCAACCCTGATATTCCCTTTTGAAAGCGCTCCTCGAAGATCAATATCGGTTGTCATCGGTTCAAGAGATAATATACTGTAATCTTGAATTAAAGGCCAAACAAAAACGCCGCCCCCATGAACACATCTTGCGGTTGCAGAGCCTGCAATTTTACCGTAAACAACGATAACTTTGTTTGAAGGACACCTTTTATATCGGCTTGCGGCAAAAGTTATTGCGCCCAAAACGACAACTATAAAAAGCATACCCATTAAAGTAAGAATTTCCATTTTTTACTCCTTAAACGTCTTTTTCTATATATATTTCATTGTCTTCAATTTTTACGACTTTTATCGGCTCAAAGGCTTTTATAAATTCGTCCGAATTATTTTTAGCATCCAAAATATCAAGTTTTGAATTAAATTCTATTTGTATTTTTCCGATACCTTTCGGAGTAAAGTTCATATATGAACGCCCTTTTTTGCCTTCAAGTTCTTTTAGGGTAACTTTCGGGTTATGCTCAAGTTTTCTGAATTGAGTGATTAAATATGTAAATAAACCCATACTGATAACACCCGATAAAAGAGAAATTATCGTACAAAAAGCAATATCGTAGTGCATTTTTACAATCGAATACCAGCCAATCCAGCCCATTGTCATAAAAAATGCACTTACTCCTTCAACCGTAAAAAAGTTAAAGGAAGAATCCGAATAATCGGCGCTGTTAAAATCGCCGCCGACTTCAGAACCCGAATCAATCGGAAGAAATATTTTGATAAAAAATATTGCCGTTCCGATAATAGCACAATACCTAAAGATTACGGTTAATCTGTCAGGATCTAACACCATAATACAAAATTCCTTTCCTTTTTCTAATTCTACTATTTTTTTTAACCGTTATCAAGAGTAATCATTTTAAATTGTCCTTTTATTCATAAAAAAGGATAATTGCAAAAACTTTGATTGTGCTAAGATAAGACTATGCAAAACCTTTTAGAAAAAGAATTATTATTCAATGAAATTATTAATTATTATTCGGAAGGCGAATCTTTAAAAGAAACCGTAGGTCTTGAATATGAAAGAATTTCGCTCGACGGTACAAATTTTAAACAGGCTGATTTTAATAATCTTACAGACATTATTAAAATTTTTTCCAAAGAAAATAATTTTGAACTTTTATATGATAATTCAACCGTAATAGGAGCTTTTGATAAAAAAGGAACCTCGGTTTCTCTTGAACCCGGGGGGCAGTTTGAAATAAGCCTTGCTCCGAAAAGTTCATTGTATGAAATTCAATTTTTAATGCAAAAATATTTAAACCAAATTGATAACTTGGGCGATATGTTTAATACAAAGTTTTTTGCAATCGGTTCAAACCCCAATAATTGTTATCATGAAATGAAAATTTTAAACAAGACAAGATATAAAATTATGGCGGATTACCTTATAAAAAAAGGGAAATTTGCGCCCGTCATGATGAGAGAAACGGCAGGAGTTCAGATTAATATTGATTACAAAGATGAACTCGATGCGGAATTAAAAATAAAAACTTCACTTTTAATGAGCCCTTTTTTAACGGGATTTTTTGCAAACAGCCCTTTTCGAGGTAATAAACTTACAAAATATAAGAGCATAAGGGCGCTTGCTTGGAAATTTACGGGATACGACAGATGTAACCTTTTTTACGGGGATGTTTTAGATTTAAAGGGAAATTTATATTCAAATTATGCAAATTCAATTTTGGATGTTCCCATGATTTACATTGAAAGAAACAATAATCCGGTTTTAATTAACGGCAAAATCACTTTCAGGGATTTTATGAAAAACGGTTTTGAAGGACATAATGCCATTATAAAAGATTATATTCTGCATCAAAGCCTTTGTTTTCCGGATGTAAGATTAAAAAATTGCATAGAAATAAGAAACCATGACAGTCAAAATCTTGAAGTTGCAATTGGAATTGCCGCAATTTATAAAGGAATTTTATACAATAAAAAAAATACGGAAAAAGTTTTAAGGCTTTTATCTTCGCTTAATTCTTTCGATATTGAAAAAGCAGGCTTTTTAGCCGCAAAATTCGGAGTTAATTTTAAAATAGAAAAATTAAACAAATACTGTTTTGAAATCGTGGAAGATATTTTATCGATTGCAAAAGACGGATTAAATCAAGATGAAAAGAAATATCTGAATTTTTTGATTGACTTAATTAAATCAAGAAAATGTATTGCGGATTTGGTTTTAGAAAACATTGAACAAAATGCCGAAAAATCCGCCTATAAAAATTATTAAACTCGGATTTTTTCTGACAAAAGGATAAATAAAGAAAAGAATTAAGGTTATAATTAACGCTTTTAGATTATTTTCCACAAAAATATTTTTAATCGAAAGTTGTATGAACGTATAAGTTAATAAAGCACAGCTTGCAGGAATTAAACCTTGAAAAAAGTTTTTCAACAATTTTGTATTTTTATATTTATTTAAAAAATAAATCGCAAAAATCGTTATTATAAAAGGTCCCGTTATTAATCCCGTTATTGAAATCATTCCGCCTAAAATACCGCATGTTTTTATACCCGTATAAGTTGCCATATTAATTCCGACGGCACCCGGGGTAATGTTTGAAATTGCAATCATATCGGTTAATTCATCAACGGTAAACCAATTATATTTTTCGCATATATGATACAAAAAAGGAATTGTGGCATATCCGCCCCCGATTGCAAAAATTCCCGTCTTTAAAAATTCATAAAAAAGAAGAAGTTGTATCAATTTTTATGTCCTCCTTTTAAAATTGAAATTAAAATTGCAAGGATTATTAATATAACGGGCGAAAAGGAAGTATATATTATCATAAATAAAATAAAAAAGAAAAGAAAATATGAAAAATAAGATTTCATTGATGTTTTAAAAATATCATAAATCATATTAAACAAAAGAATTAACATTGAAAGTCTTATTCCGAAAAATAAATTTTCAACAATTTTCATATCGGAAATTTTATATAAAATAAGCGAAATTAAAGAAACTATTATAAAAGAAGGTAAAATAAGTCCAAAAACGGCAATTAAAGAACCTTTTAATTTATTAAGCCTCCAGCCCGAAAAAATTGAAATATTAAGAGCGATAATCCCGGGCAAACATTGACTCAAAGCAACGTATTCGATTAATTCTTCTTCTTTCAGCCAATTTCTTTTTTCAATTAAATATTTTCTTAAAAGAGGCAAAATTACATATCCTCCCCCTATCAGCTGACATCCTATTAAAAAATAAATTTTAAAAATATCAAAAAGTTTCATTTTATTAACATACAATCCCCATAGCTAAAAAATCTGTATTTTTCAGCTATTGCGATTTTATACGTTTCTAAAATCATCTCTCTTGAAGAAAATGCGGAAATTAACATCAACAGCGTAGATTTCGGGAGGTGAAAATTTGTTAAAAGACAGTCTATAACATTGAATTTAAAAGGAGGGTAAATAAAAATATCCGTTTCATCTTTTGTTTCTTGAATTTTGCCGAATTTTTGATACGCTGCTTCAAGACACCTTGTTGTCGTTGTTCCTATTGCAAATAATTTACCTTTTTTATTATTAATTAAATCTGCCGTTTCTTTTGAAATCGTGTAAGCTTCTTTGTGCATTTTATGGTTTGTGATTTCATCAACCTTAACGGGCAAAAACGTTCCTAAGCCTACATTTAAAGTAATATATCCTATTTTTACGCCTTTTTCTTCCAATTTTTCAAGAATTTCTTTCGTAAAATGTAACCCTGCCGTAGGCGCCGCAACGGAACCCGTTATTTTTGCATAAACCGTTTGGTAAGTTTCTTTATCTTTTTCTTCGGCTTCTCTTTGTATATAAGGCGGTAAAGGGATTGAACCGAATTTGTTTAAAACTTCTTCTTCATTTCCTTTATAAATTAATTCTACGATATGCTCGGGGATATTATCTTTATCCGTTTCTTTTTTTTCTTTCAAAAGAACTTTTAGTTCATCCGAAATTATTATTATATCACCCGTTTTAAGTCTTTTTGAATTTTTAATTAAAGCGGACCATAAATTTTCTTTTAGAGGACGGACGAGAAAAACTTCGATTTTTGCACCCGTTTCCTTTTTTCCGATTAATCTTGCGGGAATAACTTTTGTATTATTTAAAATTAAAACGTCATCTTTTTTAAGATAGTCAATAAAATCATAAAAATGTTTATGCTCAATTTTGCCTGTTTTTTTATCCAAAACGAGCATTTTTGAATTATCCCTTTTTTCTTCAGGGTATTTAGCGATTAATTCTTCGGGAAGTTGATAGTCAAAATCCGATAATTTAAGTTTGTTTTCCATTTTCAAGAATAATTATATAATAGAAACCATGAATTTCAATTTTAATATGATTTTAAGCTGTCTGAAAAATTTATTTAATGAAACGCTTGATTTAATTTATAAAAGAAAATGTATAAATTGTGCCTGTGTAATTTCTAAAGGAATTCTGTGCAAAACCTGTGCAAAAGATGTGCAAAACTTACCCGCTTTTCCACAGGGTTATATTAACGGTTACAAATTATATTCTTCTTTTAAATACGAAAATATTATAAAGAAAATGATTATCAATCTGAAATTCAAACATAGTAAGAATTTAGCCTTTTATATAGCTTTATATTTATACGATTACTTAAAAACATTAAAAAATGAAAATCTTGAAAACCCAATAATAATGCCGATTCCGACAAGTAAAAAGAATTTTTATTCAAGAGGGTATGATAATGTTTTGGAAATCGCAAAAAAATTATCGGAAATTTCAGGCTACAAGCTTAATTCAACCGCATTATCAAAAATAAAAAATACGGTACCTCAGTATAAATTAAAGCGTAATCAAAGAAGAAAAAACGTAAGAAATTCTTTTTCATTGGATAAAAATTTTAATCATGAAGGGTTAATCATTTTACTTGATGATATATCTACAACAGGCGCTACACTTGAAACAGCGACGGAATTATTTAAAAAAAGAGGGTTTAAAAATTTAATTTGTTTAACTTTTGCAAAAACTAAACTTTAAAAATAGTTTTAAACATGTTTCAACAGGTTTTGCACATGTTTTTAAACATGTAAATTTCTTACTATATGTGGGTTTTAGATAGTTTTGAACATTTTTTTTCCCTTTATTACTATTATTAATTATTTATATTATAATTAATATAAATAAAATAAGGGAATTTAAAAATGAAGATAATACTTCAAAAAGAAAAAATCTTAAACGCTATAAAAGCGGTAAAGGGAATTGTATCTTCAAGAGGTGTTCAGCAAATATTATCCGCAATATTAATTGAAACGGGAGAAGAAGATAAAATTAAATTAATTGCAACAGACTTAAATTTGGCAATTTCTTATACAACGGAAGCAAAAATCGAAAAAAGCGGAAAACTTGCAATAAGCGCAAAACTTTTGGAAGAAATCATCACAAAACTCCCTGACGGAAAAGACATAACAATTGAACTTTTAGAAGAAGATTCAAATACCGTTAAAATCCAAAGCGAAAAAACAAAATATGAAATAATAAGTATGGACTCAAGCGAATTTCCTTCGGTATTCAATACAAAAGGGAGTGATGAAGAAGAAAACGTAAGTTTTGAAATAAGTACAAAAGATTTAAATAAAGCAATTAAACAAACCGCATTTTCCGCCGTTCAAAACGATGTGGGCGGGGTTTTATCGGGTATATGCTTTACGATTAACGAAAATATCATGGAAATGGTTGCAACGGACGGCAACAGGCTTACAAGAAGCCGTATTCCGATTAATTCAAAAGGAATAAATAAAACTTTTATTTGCGCATACAGAACTCTTGTCGAAATTTCAAAATTAATTTCTCTTGCACAAGATAAAGAAATTAAATTTACGATAAAGGGTGTAAAAATAATTTTTGAATTTAAGGATATCTTATTCCAATCAAGTCTGATAGACGGAACGTATCCGAAATATCAGCAATTAATCCCTACAACAAACGAAAAAACGGCAATTTTAAACAGAGATAAATTTATTTCTTCAATCGACAGGATTTCCGTTATGGTAAATACGAGAACAAATATCGTCAAATTTAATTTTGAAGAAAATTCTCTTGAAATATCGACGGACACTCCCGAAGCAGGTTCCGCAAAGGAAAGATTGGATATTGATTATACATCGGAAGAACTTTTAATTGCATTTAATTATAAGTATGTTCTTGAATGTTTAAGAAATATGACCGATACTAACGTTAAAATTGAAATGTCGACAAAACTTTCGGCGGCTGTTATAAAACCTTCCGCAAACGAAAATGAAGAGTGCGACGATTATCTTTGTCTTATAATGCCTGTACAGGTGAGGTAATATATGAAAGTCAGCGTACAAGTTCCTGCAACTATTGCAAATTTAGGGTGCGGCTTCGATTGTTTCGGGCTTGCGCTCCCTGTTTATAACGTAATTACGATAGAAGAAACGATAATGCCGGGGTCAGGCATAGAAATTAATATTCTGGATAATGATTCGGATAACATTCCGACGGATAAAAATAATATAGTTTATAAAGCAATTGAGCTTTTATATAATTATGTGGGGCAGGTTCCCGCCGAATTAAAAATTAATATTAAAACAGGCATTCCCGTTGCAAGAGGAATGGGTTCATCCGCTTCCGTCGTCGTCGGCGGATTAATTGCCGCAAATGAACTTTTGGGACATCCTGCCGATTTAGATGTTTTATTATCAATTGCAAGTGAAATAGAAGGACACCCCGATAATGTAACTCCCGCTTTTGTGGGTGGTATGACAATATCTTCTTTTGACGAAACGGGGGTTGTAACGTATAGAAACCTTCCTTGGCCGAAAGAATGGAAAGTGACTGTTTGTGTTCCCGATTTTGAATTATCTACTCAAATTTCGAGGTCCGTTTTGCCTGAATGCGTTCCTATTAAAGACGCAGCTTATAATTTAAGACGTGTAGGATTGTTTGTTGATGCCGTTTATAATAAAGACTGCGAACTTATGAAACTTGCGATGTCGGATAAACTTCATCAACCTTACAGAATGAAACTTGTTCCGGGGTTAAATTCGATTATGGAAAATCTAAAACATGAAGAAAATGTTTTAGGATGTGTTTTAGCGGGTGCGGGACCTTCAATTGCGATTGTATCGAACGGTTCCGATACGGATAACATTAAAAACATCGTAAGTGATACTTGGAATAATATAAACGTTACATCAAAAATTCATACATATTCTGTTGAAAATCAAGGAGCGAAAAAAATATAAAATGAGAAAAATTTATTTAACTTTATTGGCGTTAATCGTGTCTTGTTCGTTTGCATTTGCACAAACGGGATATGTCGATTACGGATATATTTACGGAAATTACCCACTTGCAAGACAATACGGTACGACAATCAAAAATAAGCAAAATCAAATAATTAATTTTGCTCAACAAAAAGACGCACAAGCAAAGACAATTCAAAATGCCGATGAAAGAAAAAATGCCATACAGGAAGGCTTAAAACAGGTTGAAGAAAAAGGCAACGAATTGAAAAAGTTAAAAAGACAATATGAAAACGAAATTGATTTAAAAATTAAAAAAGCAAGCGAAACCGTTCGTGTTCAAAAGGGTTTGGATATTATAATTAAAGCCGATTTAAGAGTAACGGGCGGAGTCGATTGTACGAATGAAGTTTTAAATATATTAAAAAATCAACAGGGTGCAAAGTAAAAATATGTTTAAATTTGACGTAATAGTAACAGGCTCGGGACATGCAGGCGTTGAAGCGGCAGTAAGCGCTTCAAGGCTCGGTGCTAAAGTGGGACTTTTTACGTTAAATATTGAAAATATTGCTCTTATGCCATGTAATCCCGCAATAGGAGGACCCGCAAAATCAAATTTAGTAAGAGAAATTGACGCTCTGGGCGGAGTTATGGGGAAAGTAACGGACGATACTTATTTGCAGTTAAAAATGTTAAATTCTTCAAGAGGTCCTGCCGTAAGAGCTTTAAGAGCGCAATCCGATAAAATTCAATATAAATTTAAAATGAGGGAAGTAATAGAAAGCGAAAAAAATATCACTCTTGTTCAAACTCATATAACGGAAATTATTGTCGAAAATAATGAAATAAAAGGCGTGGTTGATGAACTCGGAGTTAAATATTATGCACCCTCCGTTATTTTAACGACGGGAACAAGCCTTGGCGGTAAAATTTTTATAGGGCTTCAATCTTTTTCGGCGGGAAGAATGGGCGAAAGAGCCGCAATAGGACTAAGCGAATCTCTATTAAGGGCAGGTTTACCGCTAAAGAGATTAAAAACGGGAACTCCCGCAAGAGTTGATGCAAGGACAATTGATTTTTCGAAATTATCCGTTCAACCGCCCGATGAACCGGATAAATCAGGATGTTATAACTTTTTTTCATACAGAAAAGAAAAGAAAATAAGACCTCAGGTTCCTTGTTATTTAACAAGAACAACGGAATTAACCCATAAAATAATTAAAGAAAATTTGGATAAATCACCTCTTTATTCGGGGCTTATTTCAGGGATAGGACCGAGATATTGTCCTTCGATAGAAGATAAAGTGGTAAGGTTTAAAGATAACCCTTCGCATCATATTTTTATAGAGCCTGAGGGAGAAAAAACTTACGAAACTTATGTTCAGGGCTTTTCAACAAGTTTACCCGTTGATGTTCAATTTAAAATGTTGAAGTCGCTTCCGGGGTTAGAAAACGTTTCCGTCATAAAACCTGCTTATGCGGTTGAATATGACAGTGTTCCTGCGGTTGAACTTACTCATTCTCTTATGACAAAAAAAATAAAAGGGTTATTTTTAGCAGGGCAGATAAACGGAACCTCAGGATACGAGGAAGCTGCGGCTCAAGGGCTTATTGCGGGGATTAACGCAGTTAAATATTTATCAAAACAGGAATTTTTTGAACCTGAAAGAAAATCTTCTTATATCGGAACTTTAATTGATGACCTTGTAACAAAAGATTTAACCGAACCGTACAGAATGCTTACTTCAAGAAGCGAATACAGACTTTTACTCAGGTTTGATAATGCTGATTTAAGATTAACGGATGAAGGGTATAAAATAGGACTTGTTCAAGAAGAAGATTATCAAAGATTTTTATACAAAAAAAATCGAATTAAAGAAGAAATTGAAAATTTAAAACGTGTAAAAATTGCCCCGACAGAAAAAAATAAAGAAATAATGGGAAAATACAATCAAAATTTTGATTGTATGCAAAGTGCTTACCAATTAATTAAAAGACCTGATGTCGATTTTTATACTCTTGAAGAATTAGGGTATGTTGTTTCTGACATAGAAGATATTTATTTAAAAAAAGAAATTTTAGAACAGGCTGAAATTTTGATTAAATATCAAGGGTATATTGAAAAGCAAGAAAATCAGGTTAATTCTCAAGATAAATTGGAAAAAATAATTATCCCCGATAATATTAACTATATGGAAATTAAACAAATTTCAACCGAAACAAAAGAACTTTTAAATAAAATAAGACCGAAAACTTTAGGACAAGCGCTCAGAATAGGCGGAGTAAAACCTGCCGATATTTCCGTTTTAAGCGTATTAATTAAAAGAGGTTAATATTTGTATTTATAAAAACCGACAAATACGTTAATTACGGTCAAAGTCGTTAAAATTGGGGTTTGAAATCTTTTTTGTGTTTTAAAAATCCGAATTAAAAAAATCTGATATGACATTGTAACCGAATATAAAGTAATTTTAGCTTAATATAGCAATATAATTATTTAAAAAAACAAGTCGTAATTAAATTGTAAAAATTTTAAATTTTTGCCGCTGCCGCAAATTCCGTTTCTCTTGCTTTTTTTGCAAGTTTTTCATATTTTATCATTGTTTTAATTGCCGACAATTCCGCTTCTTTTATTTGTTTTTGTAATTTATGGTTATCTTCTTTTATTTTATTTACGGTATTAATTTCTTTTTCAAGAGAAAGTTTTGCAAGTTCTAATTCTTTATCTTTTAATTCATTAAATTCTTTTTCGATATTTTCTGCGATTTTTTCTTCGTTTTTAATTACTTTTTTAACTGCTTTTAAATCTTTTTTAAAACAAATTTTATTATTTTCCGTATCAATCTTATTTTTAATATACGCTGCTTTGTAGGAATTTATTACTTTTAATCGGATAGGTTCATTTATTTTTAAATCAATCGGTTTTCCTTTTTGCGGAAACCAAAATATTGAATTATCGTATGCGGAAGATACCCCTGACAAGAAAACATTTTTTGTTTTATCTCTAAAAATAAGCCCTTTTAAGAAAAAATACGCAACGTCACACCCGGGAAGAAAAACGGAAGCAACCGAACCGCCTGCTATTTCTATTCCCGTCCAAGCCGCTTTAATCGGGTTTATTTTTTCGTATTTTCTTATTTCTAAATATATATTTTTATCGGAAACATCAACAATACGAGAATTTTGTTTTTGATAACTTTTTAATTTACATAAAATAAAACCTGCCCTGTGCCACCTTTTTTCTTTTTGAAACCTTATAACTTCAAGGTTTACCGTTGAATTTTTCGGTATTGCGGTGTTATTTAAAATCATACTGTGTCTTGTTTTAAAACCTATCGTTTCGGGTTGAATAATTTCCGTATTAAAATTGTCGATTATATTAATTTTATCGGTATAAGTTTTAGCGTTTTTTGCACAAACGGGGAGAGAAAAAATATTAGCGAACAGTAAAATTAATATAATTAATTTTTTCATACAATTAAATTCCCGATGCATAAAATGCACTTATTACAATAATTAAAATCTGAATAAAAGTATAATATTTTTCGTATTTATAAACGGCTGTTTTTCCTATTATGAAAGGAGAAAGTGCAAATAACAAGAATAAGAATTTATCGGGATGAATAATAAAAATTAAAATTCCCGATAAAACATATAAAAACAACATCAAACAAATTAAAGCAACCATTCTTGTTTTAGTTGTATAATTTTTAATTTTTTTCATAAAAAATCTGTACAAAACAAGAGAGATTGAAAATAAAATACCAAGCGATATAAAGATTTTTAACAACATACGGGCACCTCGTATTGAATGCTTGTATGTTGCTTGATAAATTCTGCCGATTTTTCATATACAAAATCTTTTTCGTTATCGTATAAAACCATATGATAACTGTTATTTAAGATTACTTTTTCTTTATCTTGCGACTTTATTTTAGAATATACCGTTTCTGCCGATTTTGTACTTGTGAGGTCATCTTCTTTGGAATGTATTAATAAAATAGGGCAAGTAAACTCGGATAAATATTTTCTTACTTTGCTTGATAATTTTACCAATTCGTAAATTCCCGTCATCGGAAAATCGTTCATTCCGACATCGCCTTTTTCCAATAATTTTTTAATTATACTTCTTACTTTTTCGTTTTTAATGCCATGCGGTTCGCATTCGGGGTAACTGTAATAAAATCTTATTAAAGTAGATAATGCGACGGGCATTAAAAAACTATACCAAGGAAGCCTCCAGCCGTCCAAAAACAATGTTGTCGAAAGAGAAATGACGCCTGCTACTTCGTTTTTATATTTAATACCCACGCCAAGAGCAATAACCGCCCCTAAACATAACCCCGACACAAAAACATCGTCGTATTTTTCTTTTAAAAACTCAAATTTTTTGTAAGCAAATTTAAGCCAGTCTTGATATTTTACGGTATAAATTTCATCAAATTTATCTCCATGCCCGGGCAGACAATCTGCGTAAACGTCATAACCGTTATTGTACAAAAACGTACCGTACTTTTTCAATTCAAAAGGACTTCCCGTTAATCCATGAAAAAGTAAAACCGCACATTTTGTATCGGAATTTTTGTGTATTAATTTAAAATCAAGTGCCACTATTTTGTCAACCTTGTAAGAAGCTGATCCATAAGTTCAATTGCCATATCAATTTCTTCATCCGTAATATAAAGCTGCGGAACAAGAGTAATGATATTTTTGTAGAACCCTCCGTTATTAAGCACAAGACCGCACTTTTTGCCTCTGTATGACAAATCTCCTTTTAAGCCTTCTTCCTGCATAGCGTCGCAAAGAGCTTTATTCGGGGTAAATCCGTCTTTTTCGGTTAATTCAATTCTTAAAGCAAAACCAATACCGCCTACATCACCCACTTCATCATATTTTGATTTTAAGTAATTTAAGCCTTCGGTAAACCTTGCCGATTTTCTCGGTATTTCTCTTTCAAGCATTGTTTCGTCTTCTTCAACGATACTCATAACTTCATGAGCCGCTCTGATACCGATTGGGTTAGAACAATAAGTTGAATGTGCGCTGCCCGGAACAAATACATCAGGCGCAATATATTTTTCTTTTGCCCACAAACCGCCTAAGGGATTCATTCCGTTTGTGATTGATTTTGCAAACGTCATAACATCGGGAACAACGTCGTAGTTTTCGATTGCCCAGAGTTTACCCGTTCTGAACATACCCATCTGAACCTCGTCAATAACGAGCATAATTCCATGTTCATCCAAAATTTGTTTTAATTCTTTGAAATACCATTCGGGAGGGTTAATATATCCGCCTGTTCCCAAAATCGGTTCTGCGTAGAATGCTTTATATTCACATTCGCCTGTTTTCGGGTCATAAATTGTTTTGTATTCCGATTCAAATTGTCTTGCAAATTGTTTGACACAGAAATGGTTGCAAGTTTCGCAATTCATGCCGTAAGGACATCTGAAACAATACGGGAACGGAACAAAATATGCTCTGTCGCCGAAATGACCGTATCTTTCTCTGTATCTGAAACTTGATGTGAGGCAGGTTGTAGCGATTGTTCTTCCATGGTATCCGCCTTCAAAAGCAAAGAAACCTTGTCTTTTTGTATAGTTTCTGACGATTTTTATAGCATCTTCATTAACTTGCGCACCGCCTACATTATAGTGCATTCTTCCTTTTTCATGAAATCTTTTTTCAATGATTTTAGACATTTTTTCAGAGAGCAAGGCTTTATATTGGTGTAAAAATTTAGGTGTTAATTGAGGTAAGGTGTTTAATTGGTTGATAACGGCTTCCGTTATTCTTCTGTTTTTGTATCCGAAATTACAAGCCGAATACATCATTTGCAAATCAAGGTAAGGTGTGTCTTTAGAATCAAACATATACGAACCGTCGCAGCCTCTGAAAACTTTCGGATTGTTTGAATAATGAACGGTATCCCCCCAAGAAGAGTATTCATTATCCGTTAATTGAATTTTTTCGTCGGTAATAGTTTTTTCTAAAGCAATCATCTTATAACCTCCCCTAAATATCCGTATATCAATAAAGTTTAATAAAAAAAATCCCCGTTTGCAAATAAATTAAACGCTTTTTAAACTTATGTTAATGAAAAAAAGCGATATTTATATTTTCTTAATTTCAATAACCTTATATCCGATTTTTTCAATAAGATTTTTTATTATACTATCATCAACTTCTTGATTTAATTCAATTATGACTTTTTTATTTTCAAGACTAATTTCAACATTTTTTGTATAACTTTCTTTTAAAAGGTTTTCTTTTATAAAAGACACGCAATGATTGCACATCATTCCTTCAATAAGAATTTCCTTTTTCATATTTTCCTCCTTTTTAATCGGTTTAAAATTGTTTATTCTAAGTGCGTTAAGTACGACAAACAATGAACTTAAACTCATTAAAAGTGCTGATATATCGGATGTCAACTTTATGTTAAACGGCGTAAATACTCCCATTGCAACGGGAATAAAAATTATATTGTAAAAAAGTGCCCAAAAAAGATTTTGTTTAATGTTTTTATATATAAGCCCGCTTAAATTAATAGCATTTATAATGTTATATAAATCATTTTTGATTAAAATAATATCTGATGTACAAATTGCAATGTCACTTCCCGTATTAAAAGAAACGGAAATATCCGCTTTGGCAAGTGCGGGAGCGTCGTTTATGCCATCTCCTATCATTAAAACTTTTTTATTTTCTTCTTTTAATTTTTTGATTTCATAATTTTTCATATCGGGTAAAACATTTGAGATAACATTTTTAATTCCGATTTTCAGAGCCGTTTTATTTGCGGAATTGTCATTGTCGCCTGTCAGCATAATAACTTCTTTATTCATACTTAATAACTTTTGAATAACATCTTTTGCTTCTTCTTTTATTTCATCCGAAAAAGAAATTCTCCCTAAGATATTTTCTTCATCCGTTAAATAAATACCCTCAAAATTATCATCCAAAATTGTGATATTTTGTTTTTGAACATAATTTTTGTTCCCGATAAAATATTTTTTATCATTTATAATACCCTCTATTCCAAGCCCTTGAGTTTGTAAAAAATCATAAACGGGGTAAATTTCTCCGCTATACTTGTTTTTAATTGCAAGAGCGTAAGGGTGGTTTGAAAATTGTTCTATTGAAGCGGATAATTTTAATATTTCATTTTTATTTAATTTATCCTCATAAATTTTATCTATCGTAATTTTTCCTTTTGTTAAAGTTCCCGTTTTATCAAAAACAACGGTATCAATTTTTTCCGACTTTTCAAGAATATCGGAATTTTTAAATAAAATACCCGATTTTGCGCCAACTCCCATACCAACGGTGATTGAAACGGGAATTGCAAGCCCTAAAGCGCATGGACAGGAAATTACAAGAGTACATATTCCGTAACTCAATCCGAGTTCAAAATTTTTCGTAAAAATTATCCAAAACAAAAATGTCATAAAAGATAATAAAATTACGACGGGTACAAAAATAAAAATAATTTTATCGGCGATTTTTTGAATAGGGGGTTTATTTTCAAGAGTAGATTCGGTTAATTTTATAATTTTTGATAAAACCGTATCTTGTATAATTTTGTTTGCTTTCATTTTGAAATATCCGCTTGTATTTATTGTACCGGATAAAACTTCATCTTTTTCTTTTTTATATACGGGAATACTCTCGCCCGTTAAATATGATTCGTCGATTAAAGCGTTTCCTTCGATAATTACTCCGTCTGTCGGGATGTAATCTCCTTCTTTTACAATCAAAATATCTTTTGCTTTTATTTTTTCTACGGGAATTTTTTCTTCGTTTCCGTTTAATAAAATATTTGCGTTTTTTGGCGTTAAGTTATTTAATTCTAAAATTAAATTCGATGTTTTAAATTTTGCCTTGGCTTCCATAGTTTTTCCCAAAGAAACAAAAGTTAAAATCATTCCGCCGCTTTCAAAAAACGTATTTGAGTTTAAAATTTCAAAATAAGGCATTCCGTATAATTTGTAAAAAAATGATTTTAATAAAACATAAATTCCGTAAATTAAGGAAGAAATTACCCCCGAAGAAATAAGCGAATTCATATCGGGAGTTAATTTGAATAAACTTTTTATTCCGCTTTTGATAACGTTTAAATTAATATATATAATTATTAATAACAAAATAAGTTGTATAAAAGAAGACATTAAAATATGTTCTTCAAATAATTTATAAAAAGGCAACTTTAACATACATCCCATAGACAGGTATAAAAGAGGAATTGAAAAAACAAAATTTAGTGCGGTTTTCCTTTTTAAATTTTGAAAATCGTCATTTTTATTTTTTAAAGGTGAATTTTTTATATAAGCTCTATAACCTGCATTGTTTACGGCATTTATTATATCTTCAACGTTACCGTCAAATTCTGCCGTCATTGAATTATTTATAAGACTCACGCTTACGGCTTTTACAAAATCAAGTTTTGATACGGTTTTTTCTATTCTAAGAGCGCATGCGGCGCAATTCATACCTTCTATATCGAATTTTTCTATCATAATTACCTTGCTTAAAATAAATTTTATATAAATTTTACCATGAAGAGTTGTTTGTTATTTAAAGCATGCCGTATATAAATTTTATTGTTAAAATTACACTAAATATATAAAACTTTTTAAAAATTAAATGTTATAACGGCTAAAACTCAATAATAACCTAATTATAAAAAAAATATAAAAAGCACTTGACAAATAAATTTATTAGGTACATAATACAAGTATAAAGATTAAGTGTTTTATAAACACTTTTGTAGAGAGAAAAACAAGTAAGAGAATAAAAAATAGAAAAATGATAAATCCCGTAGCAAATGTACAAATTACACCAAATAAAATAAACTTCGGTAAGGGAGTTCAAACCAATTACGGTTATCAAGCTCCTTCCGTTAAAAACAATATGGTTGAAGGAAATTTATTAACAGGGTTCGTAGGAACGGTCGCTCCTTCTCTTTATCAAGTTCAATCAAGAGCTTACAGTATTGAAAAAGGATTGAATCAATCAAAATTAAACTATATCGCATAATATTAAGAAGCAATTAACAACACATATAACACACACATTATTTATCGACACCTAACAACACAATCCCGAAGCTAACAACAATAGCTGACACCGCTTAGACGGTGTCTTTTAATATGTAATTATAATACACACAATAAAAAATAACAAAATATCTTAACAAATATTAACTTATGTAACTTTTATTTTAAAAAAATGTCTTGGACTTAAAATTCAAGACATTTTTTTGACTGCTTTAAAATTGATTAAATCTTATAATCTCTTGAACCTTCTTTAATATGGTTCAAATTTTCAATCAATTTATCTTTTAATTTTTTGTTTTTAATTAAGTTTAATTCTTTTTCGATTATTTCGTTTCCGATTTTTTTGGTGTCAGTTGATGCGTAATCTTCAAGATATTCTTTTAAGGTTAAAATTGCGTTTGGTCCGCAAAAATTATGTATTTCTTCTTTTTTGCAAACTTCCATAAAATCTGCGCCTACTCTGCCCGAGCGGTAACATGCCGTACAAAAACTCGGTATGTATCCCATTTTTAAAAGCCAATTTGTAACTTCATCCAAACTTCTTGTATCCGATACATCAAACTGACTTGAATTATTTTCAGGCTTTTCTTCTTCCCAATATCCGCCCACACTTGTTTTTGAGCCGCCTGAAATTTGGGTTATGCCTAAATGAAGTGCTCTTTCTCGAACCGATTTGTTTTCTCTTGTTGAAATTATCATTCCCGTATACGGAACGGCAATTCTTAAAACGGCAATAATTTTAAGAAAAGTTTCATCGTCAATGCCGTTATCAAAAACGTCAGGGTTAATATCATCCGCTTTTTTTATTCTTGGAACGGAAATTGTATGGGGACCGACGCCGAATTTTGCTTCCAAATGTTCAGAATGCATTAAAATTCCTACAAGTTCATATCTGTAAAGGCTAAGCCCGTATAAAACTCCTAAGCCGACATCGTCAATTCCTGCTTCCATGGCTCTGTCCATAGCTTCGGTATGGTAAGCATAGTTATGTTTCGGACCTTTCGGGTGAAGGTTTTCGTAATTTTCTTTATGATAAGTTTCTTGAAATAAAATATATGTTCCAATTCCCGCTTCTTTTAATTTTTTATAATTTTCAATCGTAGTTGCCGCAATATTAACGTTTACACGTCTTATCGAACCGTTTTTGTGTTTTGTATTGTAAATGGTTTTAATTGATTCTAAAATATATTCAATAGGATTATTTAAAGGGTCCTCACCCGCTTCAATCGCAAGGCGCTTATGCCCTAAATCCTGAAGGGCGGTAACTTCTTTTCTTATTTCATCTTGAGAAAGTTTTTTTCTTCTTATGTTTGTATTTTCTCTGTGATAAGGGCAATAAACGCACCCGTTTACGCAATAATTCGAAAGATATAAAGGAGCAAACAAAACAATCCTGTTTCCGTAAAAATCTTTTTTAATTTGTTCTGCAAGCTGAAAAATTTCTTTATTTTTATTCTCAATCGTACAATCTAAAAGAATAAGAGCTTCTCTGTGGGATAAACCCTTTTTTTCTTTTGCTTTTTTTAAAATTGTATCAATTAATTCTTCGTTATTTTTATTTTCATCGGCATATTTTAGTGAAGCCAAAATTTCTTCATGAGAAATAAATTCATCGGCGTTATTTGATTTCGGATTGTACATTTTATTACCTCTAACTTTTTTATACAAAAAATAATATAATAAATTTAAGCAATTAAATTGTTTTCACTTACGGTATTTTTAGGTACATAATAACATAAATATGATATAATAAATCCTATGGATACACTTTCTCAAAGTTTGGAAGATTATTTAGAAATCATCTACAATAAATTTGTTGAAAATGATACCGTAAGAGCAATTGATATTTCAAGAGCGCTGAATGTTTCAAGGGCGTCCGTGACAGATGCTCTGAACCGTTTGAATGAAAAAGGGTATATTAACTACCGGCGGTACGGGCATTTATCAATTACAAATTTAGGTATGGAAAAAGCAAAACAAATAGTTGAATTACATCATGAATTAACTGAATTTTTCTTAAATATGGGGATTGAAAAAGAAGAAGCGGAAGAAAATGCCTGTAAAATAGAACATGTGATTTCGTCAAACGTTCAAAAAAGAATAGCGGAATTTAACAATTTTTGTAAAAAAAATCCTGATTTTAAGTTTTAAAAATGCTTTATGCGCAAGTATAAAATTTTTCATATTTTAATACTAAAAGATAACTTATAAAATCAATAGAAACTCTATAAACAAATTTTTGCGGCAGGATATAATGTGATTATGAAAAAGCAAATCTTAAAAACTATAATAATAACGGCATTTTTAATATCCATGCCCTTGAGTGCAAATTCGGAAACAAACAATAATTCTCAACTTTCCGTTATAGAAAAAACGATTTTCAATACTTCGTATCCGAACGAAACCGATGAAAAAAGGTTAGAAAGACTTGAATTAGAAGTTTTTGGAATAAAAAATCCCCAAAATTCTCTCGATGACAGAATTGAAAAATTAACGGAAACTTTAGGAATTGAAAACCAAGAAGAAATTAATTCTACTGCTAATGAATTGTATGCCGACCAAAAAGCCGGCGAAGGAGTTGAATATCCTCAAATTGATGAATTAGAGTCCATACTTTTAGGGAGTGTTTATAAAACGGATGATATTTATTCAAGGCTTGAAAGGTTAGAACAAAAAGCTTTTGGAATAAAACAAAAGGGCGAATTATCTCAAAGGGTTGAAACTCTTAAAAATCACGCTTCAAGTAAAATTTCAGCATTTAAAAATACCCAAAAAGATACTTATTTAACGGAATTAAAAACCCCTAATTATACATACGAAGGTGCAAGCGATATAAAATTACAGCTTTCTGCTCTCGAAAATTTTTTGTTGGGAACGGATTATTCAACGGAAGATATTTCACCGAGATTAACACGTTTAGAAAATAAAATTTTCCAAAGAAACTTTAATGAAGATGACGTTAATACGAGAATTATGCGTATCCAAGCAACAACGCAGGCCGAGAGAAATAACAGATACTATGATAATAATAAAGTTCAAAAGTATGCCTCAACGGGGCTTCAGGCAGCGAGTATACTTTTGATGATTCTTGCATTTATTTTGTAGTTTTAAAAAAGTCAAGACTTTAAAAACAAAAATAAATTGTGTATAATGGAAGGGTACTTGAATATTTCAAGAGTACTGTCTAGTAGAAACGGAGAAAAATTGTTATGCACATTCATGTAAACGGACGAAACGTTGAAGTTACCGATGCAATCAAGGCTTATGCAAAGGAAAAATTAGGCAAAGTCGCTGCGCACTACGATCAAATTCAAGCCATTGACATTATCTTGACGGTGATTAAAAATCCGTCCGTTGCAGACTCTCATGTTGCCGAAGTTAATTGTAAACTTCAAGGCGATATTATCAGAGTTGAAGAAAAAGCTGAATCAATGTATGCGAGTATTGACTTAATTTCCGATAAATTGGAAAGACAAGTCAGGAAATTCAAAGAAAAGAACTTAAAATCAAAAAGTAATTTAGAGTCTATTAGGACACAGGCGGTTGTTGACGAAAAAGAAGAATGAAAAGGCAAAAAAGCCTTAAACTAAGAGGGGGGTTAATTCCCCCTTTTTTAATTTTTAAATATCAAGTTTTCTTTGAACGGGCTCTGCTTCAAATAAATCCCCCATTGTACATTCAAGAACTTCACAAAGTCTGTCCATATTTTCGTAGTTAGGTTGAGTTCTTCCGTTAGCCCAAGAATAAATTGTTTGTTGCGGCATGTTTAAAACGATTGCAAGTCTGTATATCGAATATCCCTTAAATTTTTTTGCTGCTTCTTTAATTTTTATTTTCATGGCAATTCCTACAACTTTATATAATATATTATTGTACATTTTAATATAAAAATACAACAAATCATACATTTGTATTAGTGATAATTAAATCATACTCAGTATAATTTAATTATTCGATTGCTTTTTTAATACAAAGCATTATAAAATGATACTGAACACAAAAAGGTTATATTATGAAGAAAATCACCGGAATATTTTTAATATTTACTTTAGCAGCTTCAATGTGTGCTTCTTATGCCGCAAGCGAGAAAAATGTTTCAAGTTCTATGTATGAAGCAATGAATAAATATAGACAAAAAAATTATGTCGGATGTGTTCAAGATACAAAACGTATGATAGATAACGGTAAACCGAGTGATTTAGCTTATTATTATCAAGCTATTTCATACGCAAGACTCGGTATGGCAAATGAAGCAAAAGAAGCGTATACAAAGGCGGCTGAAGTAAGCAAAAATAAAGCAATAATCAATTACGCAAACCAAGGTTTACAATGTATTAATAATCCTTCTTCATGTGATGATTCGGGGTTGGATGAAAAAGATATTTCCGTTTTTATAAAATCGGGAAAATTCTTACACCCCGAAGTTGAAGAAGCTCTCCAAAAACAAGCATCCGAAAGAGTTAAAGCGGAAATCAACAGTGGCAATAAATTAGATGAGCAAGATTTAAAATATTTGAATATGAATGACTTAAATCAAAACCCTCTTCAGCCTACGGATAAAGAAATTGCAGATGCGGTAAGAACTTTCCAAAAATTAGGAATAAACCCCTTTTCGGGCGGTTATTCAAATTTAGCGCTTTCTCAAAATGCCGATTCTAATTTAATTCAAATGAACGCTTTTTTAAACCGCAATAATAATAACGATAATAATTTAATGAATTTAATTCCGCTTTTGGTAAGTATGCAAAAACAAGGTCAAAATTCAAGCGGTATGGGTAAAGAAATGGTTCAAGCCATGCTCTATAACCAAATGCTTCCTAACCTAAATTTCAGTTCTAATGATTTATAATGAAATAAAAATTGCTTACGATTTATTTTATAAAAGTCAATTTTTAGATGCAGAGGTTATTTTTGCAAGAAATAATTTGACCTATGAAGCGGGAATGTGCTCTTTGCTTGTTGGTGATATAAAAAAAGCAAAAAAATACTTTCAAGTTAAATCGAAAATTTGTCCCGCCTCCGATTTCGGTCTTATTATACTTGATATAATCGAAAAAAAACCTTTAAGAGATATAGGGTATTTTCAAGTAAGGTCGTTTCTTGAAGTGTTTTTGAATTTATTGATTGAAAATTCTAAACTTGATTGGGCGCAGGAAATAATTAATAAATACGATTATTTTTCAAAGTTTAACCTTGAAACCCCAAAGTTTATCGCAAGAATTTTATATGCTTCGGGGTATACAAAAGTCGTTCATTCTTTTGCCGATTACGCAAAAGAAATTTGCCGTCTTGATGCCGAAATTTATTATATAGACGCTTCTTTATACATTGATGAAGAAAATTACGATAAGGCAAAATCAAATATTGATTTTTGCACCGCTTTTGCGCCCGAGTATTTTCCTATTTTGCAATTAAGGAAAAAACTTTTGGAAAAAACGGGCGGTAAGATTTAAAATTATGCCTTTATGATTTATTTTGCTCTTTTCTTAATTTTGTAATAAATCTTTCAAGTCTTTCAATCGCAATTTTTAAATTCTCAATCGAATAAGCATAGGAAATTCTTAAATATCCTTCCCCTGATTCTCCGAAAGCATTCCCCGGAATTGCCGCAACTTTTTCTTCTTCAAGAAATCTTGTTGCAAACTCTTCGCTTGTCATATTAAATTCTTTAATGGAAGGGAATACATAAAAAGCTCCGTATGGTTCAAAACATTCTAAATTCATCTTTTTAAAAGCATTTATTAAAAAGCGCCTTCTCATGTTATATGATTTTTTCATTTCCAATATATCGCTATCCCCGTTTCTGAGCGCTGAAATTGCCGCATATTGACTTGTTGTCGGAGCGCACATAATCGCAAATTGATGAATTTTAGTCATTTGAGAAATAATTTCTTTGGGAGCGCAAGCATACCCTAAACGCCAGCCTGTCATAGCATAGGCTTTAGAAAAACCGTCAATTAATACGGTTCTTTCTTTCATACCTTCTAAACTTACAATGGAAACATGTTTTTCTTTATATGTTAATTCTGAATAAATTTCATCCGAAATAACGTATAAATCGTTATCAATAATGATTTTTCTTATTGCTTCCAAATCTTCTCTTTCCATAATTGCCCCTGTCGGGTTATTCGGGAAAGGAAGAATAAGAACTTTTGTTTTGTCGGTAACTGCATTTAACAATTCATCGGGTTTTAATCTGAATTCGTTTTCGCCTTTTAAATTTATAATAACGGGTTTTGCCCCCGCCAAAACGGTGCAGGGATAATATGAAACATAAGACGGTTCGGGAATTATAACCTCATCCCCGTTTGATACCAAAGCTCTTAAACCGATATCAATTGCTTCGGACCCCCCGACGGTTACAAGAATTTCATTTTGAGGGTTATATTCAACCCTTCTCATACGATTTACTTTTTTTGAAATCTCTTCTCTTAAAGTTTTTAATCCCGAATTCGAAGTATAAAAAGTTCTTCCTTTTTCAAGAGCGTAAATTCCTTCATCTCTAATGTGCCATGGAGTGTCAAAATCAGGCTCTCCGACACCCAAAGAAATTGCGCCTTTGATTTCCGATACTATATCAAAAAATTTTCTTATTCCTGACGGTTTTATATTTAATACATTTTTGTTTAAAGGTTTTGTCATGGAGTTATAATCTCTCTTTCGTCGTTGTGTTTTTTATCAAGAATGGTGCCATGGTCTTTGTATTTTTTTAAAATAAAATGGGTTGCGGTACTTAAAACGGACTCCAAAGTTGATAATTTATCGGTAACAAAGTTTGAAATTTCCTTTAAGGATTTTTCTTCTAAAGTAACAAGGAGGTCGTACCCTCCCGAAATTAGATATACCGCTCGGACTTCGGGATAATTGTAAATTCTCTCGGCTATTCTGTCAAAACCTTGTCCTCTTTGGGGAGTAACCCTTACTTCAATTAAAGCGTTTACTTTTTCAAGAGAAGTTTTTTCCCAATCAATAAGCGTATGATATCCGCAAATTATTCCTTCTTTTTCAAGCGCCGCAAGTTCGTTTAAAATATCTTCTTCTCTGACGCCTAAAATAACGGCAAGCTCATTCGGCGCTATTTTTGAATTTTTTTCAATTATTTGAAGTAATTCTTCTCTCATATTTCCCCCTAAAATCAAGGATAATTATAACATATTAATTTTATATGACAAAAATAGTAAACATAAAAGCCTTCTTGCCGTATAACAAAATATCTTTTAACGGGGCTTTTTTGATGATATAATAAACCTTGTAATTTTTTAAGGGAAGTTTATTGAAAAGATTAATCGACATTTATAACGAAACGAGTTTGATTTTAAGAATAATAATCGGGCTTATTTCAGGTATATTATTGGGATGTTTTTTTCCTTACATGAATTTTATGGAAGTTTTGGGAAAACTTTTCGTGGGAGCACTTAAAGGAATTGCTCCGATTTTGGTTTTCGTTTTAATTGTCGCAGCTCTTGCAAAGGAAAAAGAAAAGCTCGATAAAAAGTTTTCTTATGTAATTTTTTTATATCTTATAAGTACGTTTTGTGCTTCTTTTACGGCAATTATAGGAAGTTTTATTTTTCCGCAAACTCTTGTTTTGGACGGAACGGTATCAAATGACGGTATAATTCCGACCGGAATTTTTGACGTTATAACAAATCTTTTATATACAATGGTTGAAAACCCGCTTGAAGCCATTCAAAAGGGGCAATATACGGGAATATTGTTCTGGTCGATAATTTTCGGCATAGGTTTAAAAAATGTCGCATGCGAGTCTACGAAAAAGTTAATATCCGATGTACAAAATGCCGTTTCAAATATTGTTGCTTCAATTATAAATCTTGCTCCGTTCGGGATTATGGGACTTGTGTATACAAGTGTTTCGACAAGCGGATTATCAATTTTTACGACGTACGGGAAGCTTGTTTTGCTTCTTGTTTCCTGTATGCTTGTATCCGCTCTTGTAATTAACCCTTTTATAGTTTTTTTGGCACTAAGAATAAATCCTTATCCTTTGGTTTTAAAATGTATTATAAAATCGGGTACGACGGCATTTTTCGTAAGAAGTTCGGCTGCAAATATCCCCGTTAATATGGCGCTTTGCGAAGAATTGGAACTTGATAAAAAAATGTATGCCGTTTCAATTCCTCTGGGGGCAACAATTAATATGAACGGCGCTGCCGTTACGGTTGCGGTTATGACGTTGGCTGCGGTTCATACGGTAGGAGTTTCGGTCGATTTAATTTCTGCGTTTCTTTTATCCCTTTTAGGTGCAATAGCTGCATGCGGAGCATCGGGAATTGCAGGAGGCTCTTTGCTTTTAATACCTATGACATGTTCATTGTTCGGTATTTCGCAAGATATTGCCATGCAGGTTGTTGCGGTAGGGTTTGTAATCGGGGTTATTCAAGATTCTTTTGAAACTGCCCTTAATTCTTCGGGAGATGTTTTATTTGCGGCAACGGCAGAGTATAAAAATTGGAAAAAAATCGGGAAAAAACTGCCTGATTTTTTATGTTCCGATAAAAAATAATTACTAAAATACGGTGAATATAATGAAAAAGGGTAATGAAGGAAAAAAAGTTCTAATTTGGATATCGGCGCTTTTTTTGGGCGCAATTTTAGGGTGTTTAAAAATTAACGCTTTAAATGAACTTTTTAATTTCATATCTACCGTATTTACAAGACTTTTTCAACTCGTTGCAATCCCGACGATAGCGCTTGCCGTTATAACGACATTATCCGAATTGAGTTCTAAAAAAAATACGGGAAAAATTTTTGCTCATACAATTTTTTATACTATTTTAACGACATTTTTGGCAGCATGTGTCGGATTTATTTTGTATAACGTATTTACGCCTTCAAATATTCCTTTTGATACGGTATTAAACGGCTCGGACACAATAAAAAATCTTTCTGTCATGAGTTATTATGACCATATTTTATCAATAATCCCAAGTAACATTTTACAGCCTTTGTCCTCAGGGAATGTTTTATCCGTAATAATTACGGCAGCATGTATCGGTATAGGGCTTTCTTTTGCCCCGCAAACGGAAAACAAGGAAACTTTAATAAAAATTTTGTACGGGTTTCAAGAGCTTTTATTTACGTTGATTAAAGCTCTTTTATATATTTTACCGCTCGGGATTACGGCATTTTCCGCACAACTGTCAACGCAGTTAATTCAAGGAAGTGCGGTTAGTGCTTTAGGAAAGTATGTTTTCATTGTTTTTGCGGGAAATTTATTACAAATTTTTGTTATACTTCCGTTAATTTTATTATTCAAAGGGTTAAATCCTTTTTATATTTTTAAAAATATGCTTCCTGCCTTAACCGTTGCTTTTTTTACGAAAAGTTCCGTAGGAACGCTTCCTTTTACGCTTGAATGTGCCGAAAAGAAATTAAACGTAAAAGAAGAAATTTCACGCTTTGTCTTGCCTGTTTGTACGACAATCAATATGAACGGCTGTGCAGCATTTATTTTAATTACCTCATTATTTGTCATGCAAAATTCGGGTATTGAACTTACCATGCCTCAAATGGTAATTTGGCTTTTTATATCCGTTTTTGCAGCGATAGGAAATGCGGGAGTTCCTATGGGGTGTTATTTTCTAACTCTTTCTTTAATGTCGCAGGCAGGCGCAAATATCGGTATTATGGGGGTAATTTTACCTATATACGCAATAATGGATATGGTTGAAACGGTTGAAAACGTTTGGTCGGATTCTTCCGTTTGCGCTATGGTAAATAAAGATATGAAAGAAAAAATTAATGATTGAAAACGGGTATAAAAAAGAATTAAACATTACTTATTCCGATATTGAACACAATTATAATTTAAAACCTTATGCGATTTTAAATTTTTTGCAGGATATAGCAAGTGTTCATGCCGAAAAAACCGATTTTGGTTATACATATATGAATAAACATAATTATTTATGGTTTCTTTTAAAATACCGTATGGAATTTTTTGAATATCCTAAAGACATAGGAAATATTACTTTAATTACCGCTCCACGAGGGTATTCAAAACTTTTTATGCGCAGAGATTTTGAATTTTGGAAAGATAATAAAAATATTGCAAGAATAACGAGTCTTTGGGCAATAATTGATACAAAAACACGTTCAATGCTTCGTCCGCAAATTGCAATTCCCGATAATCCGCTTGTTGTTCCTTATGTTAAAAATGAGGATGATATGGCGTTTGAAAAATTAAATCCTTTGACAAGAATTGATTTAAAAGAAAGTTTTAAAGTAAGATATTCCGATTTAGACATAAACAAGCATGCAAATAACGCAAATTATATTGTTTGGGCGCTTGAACCTTTGGATTTTGATTTTAAAACAAATAACAGACTAAAAACTCTTGATATAGTTTATAAAAAAGAAGCAAAATACTCTGAAACGGTTAGTGTTGAAATTGAATTAAAAGAAAATAACACTACATCTCACTTAATTAAAAACGAGCAAAACGAAGAACTTTGTCAAATACAATGCATGTGGGATAAATAAAATAATGAAATAAATTTAAAAGCTGCAAAATCGGGTGGACTTGCAGCTTTTAGCATACCTTTTATGTTAAAGGCAGATTGGGAAAGTTGACAAAAATTATTTCTTTTTCTTATCTTTCTTTTCTTCTTTATTTTCTTCTTTGTTGGTTTCATCGTTTTTTTTCGGAACTAACATTGAAATAACGGGGAATTTTCTTGAAATAATTTCTTTATCTCCGTCATAAACAAGAAAAGTTAAATCGGACACGCTGTAATCCATTGTAATTTTTACGTTATTAAGGAAAGCATTGTAGACAAAATCTTCGTTCGGAACATTAATTGTTGCTTCGCCCAAACTGATTTCTTTACCGTTACTTGCAACGGCTTTTACCGATAATTTATGTTCGCCTTTTGTCCATTTCGGGCCGCATAAAACTGCGATATCAAAATTAAATTCGGAAGGCATCGCAACGGTTTTAAAGCTGTCGAGAACGTTAATGCAGGTTAATTTTCCGTTTTTATATACGATTGTTTCCGCTAACAATATATATTCAGACATATTTCCTCCTCTAAAATAGTTAAACTGTCTAAAACATAATATCATACCCGTTAATATGGGGGCTATTTCTTAACATTTGTTTGTTTTTTATTATCTTGTATAATAAATTTTAAAATTGATTTTATATTTGGGAAAAGAATTTATGTTTGAGAAAAGAATAGAAAAAGAATATTTAAAATTAGCGCAAATAGTTTACGGGGGCGATTTTTATTTTGAATTGAATAATTACGAATTAAAAGAAATTGATTGTTCCGATTTACAAATTAAAAAAGTCGTGGATAAAAAACTTTCCCAAAAAGGAATTGATAAATATTTTTCATACAAAAACGAAAATACGGGATTTACCGCCAATCTTTTTGAAAACAAAAAAACTAAAACTCTCGTTATAGCATTCAGGGGTACCGAAAGGCTCGGGCTTGGCGAAAATGAAACCGATATATCGGCTTTTGTTAAAGATGTTGTATGCGATTCAAATTTATTGACGGGAAGTTTTGATAAACAATTTATCGATGCTTATAATTTTTATAAAACCGTTAAAAAACAATATCCGAAAAGAAAAATCGTTATAATCGGGCAATCTTTGGGGGGTGCTTTAGCGCAAATTATAAGCGCAAAAGAATATACGGTAAACAGAAATAAAGTTGAAACGTATACTTTTAATGCTCCGGGGTGCTTTAATCTTCTTGATTTGTACGGGTGTGCGGAGAATTTAAGCTATTCTTTTATAGTAAATTATTCTGTCATGAATGATTGGTGCGGAATGTTTGGAGAACATGTCGGGCAAAGATATTTACTTTTGCCGATTGTGATTGAAAATACGCCAAACGCTTCTAAAACGGAAGTTTTAAATAATATTTTACTTAAAACCCATGAAGGAATTTTTGATTTTGCAAAAGAAAAATGCAAAGTTTTCAGAAAACCGAAAAACTTTTCTCAAAGAGAGGGCCTTTCTTTATGGTATTTTGATAAAAATAACCCTATCAGAGAGTATAGAAATTTGTCGGAATTTGTGAGCGTAAACAATTTTAATTTTGATACAACGCAAATAGAGCATGCAATTTTAAAAGCGGAAAATTTTATAAAAGACAACATTCCCGAAAGTATTCAAAATTCAACGGTTGCAACGGCAATTAAAACCGCTGCCGACAATATTGCCCAAATTCAATCCGCCCAAATGGAAAAATTTGTTCAAAATGTGAATAAAACCGCAATTATGACGGCAATAAAAGTTTTAGACAGCGTGATATCCGAGCTTAATGAGGAAAGTTTGGAAAAAGCACAAAATATCGTGAAAAAAATGCAAAACAGATGGTTTTAAATTAAAAAAAAGTTTAAATTGTAAAATTTATCCGCTTACGTTTTGCAGAATATGGGAATTATCGTCATATATAACAATTTCGTTTGACGATAAGGTTTTTTGAACATCAATAATTCTTTGATTGGACGAACCTACCCAATGAAGCCTTTCATCTTTTAATTTATCTATAAATTCTCCGTCAATCAAAATATCAATATATTTTAAACCTTCAAAGTCTTTAATTTCTTCAAAAAGATATCCCGTATAAAGCCAAATGGTTTTATCTTTGAAGTTTTCTCTCGTCTTTTTTAAAAGTCTTGTAATTTCTTCTCTGTTAAAAGGGTGTAAAGGGTCGCCGCCTGAAAATGTGATACCGTCTATATGGGGTTTATCGAGTTCAAAAAAGAGTTCTTCTTCGGCGTTTTTGTCAAATTCAATTCCGCCCATAATATCCCAAGTAATCGGATTATGGCAGTTTTTGCAATGATGCGTGCAACCTGCAGTCCAAAGGACAACCCTTAATCCTTCGCCGTTTAACATATCGTCTTTTGTAATGTTATGGTATCTCATTTTTTCCTTTTTTGAACAATAAAATGCGCCTTTATTAAACGGCGCATTTTTTAATTTACATACTTACTCTGTCTTTAATTTCTTCCATTTTGGCATCGTTTAATCTTGTATCGCCTTTTACTCTTGAATATGAAAGATATCCGTTCATTCTGTCGATTTTGGTTAAATTTCTTGAACCGCATTTTGGGCATACATCCATTGCAAGTTCTTGATGTCCGCAATCGTCGCAATATGCCAAAGACAAATTAACACCCTCGTAAAAGCCCATTTTCATAGCTCTTTTAACAAGAGTTTCAATTGCTTTTGTGTTGTATGAAATAGGATATTTTACATATTGAATTTTACCGCCGTTTAATAAATCCCAAAATCTTTTTTCAAGGTCTTGTTTTTCAATCGGGGTAATTTTTTCGCTTACATGGCAATGGAAAGAATTTGAGATATATCCTCTATCCGATACATTTTCCACAATGCCGTATTTTTTTCTGAATTGTTCAATTTGAAGTCCGCAAAGAGATTCTGCGGGAGTTCCGTAAATAGCGTAGAGCCAACCGTCTTGCGCTTTAAATTCCTGAATTTTTTTGTTGATATATTCCATAACTTCAAGTGCAAATTCACCGTCTTGAACTAAGGATTTTCCGTTATGAAGCTCTTGAAGTTCATTTAGAGCGGTTATTCCAAACGATGCGGTTGCGGATTTTAAGATTGGCTTAATTTTTTCGTTATAGTTTAAATGACCGCCGTAAAAACCTCCCTCGCAAAAAGCAAGAGGATTAATCGAGGCTTTCATTTCTCCTAAATATTCGTATGTTCTTACATGGATTTTTCTGATTAATTCCATATAATAATCAAGAACTTCATAAAAATTCTTCGATTCTTTTTTTGCTTTAGCGTAAATCATGGGTAAATGTAAACTGATTGCGCCTATGTTAAATCTTCCGACAAAAACCGGTTTATCGTTTTCATCCGCAGGGTTCATTCCGCCTCTTTCGTACCAAGGAGATAAGAAAGCTCTGCAGCCCATGGGAGAAACAACTCTTTTGTATTTTTTATACATTGAAGCGACATACCCTTCGCCCGTTAAAGAGAGCCAATCCGGATACATTGCTCTTTTTGAACATTCTATACCTGCAAGGAAGATATCGTGGTTAATTTTGCCTTCGCCATGAAGTTCCTCATCGTACAAGAAAACGATTTTCGGGAACAAAACGGGTTTTTTGCAGGTTTTTTTGCCTTGTCCGTTTTGCCTTATTTTTAACATTGCAAGAGAAGCCATTTTTTCGTATTTGCCCGTTCCTAAGCCTGTTGTAACGGTAATAAAGGGATAATCCCCACGAGAGCTTGCAACGGTATTAAATTTATATTCCCAACCCTGAAAACCTTGTTCAAAGTTGTTTTTAACGTCTTTTGTCGCTTCCTCGTCCGCTCTTTCAAAAGACAAACCTAAAGAAACATATCTTTCATATTCTTTTTTATATGTTTTTTCTGCGTAAGGAGCTAAAATTTTATCAACCTCCGGAACCGTAAAGCCGCCGTATTGTTGGCTTGCGGCAGCCATAACGATATCGCCAATGACATCAAACGCTACATCTAAAGTTTTCGGTTCGTTATACCAAAGGTTTCCCATTTCAAAACCGCCCTTTAAGACGCTTGCAACGTCAAAAAGACAGCAGTTCATCGTGTCACGTCTTGCGGACATATCATGGATATAGATATATCCTTCTCTTATTGCCTGTAAGTCCTCAACCGTCAGGAAGAATTTTTTGTATAATTCTTTGTTTAACTGATTAAAAACCAATGACCTTTTTGTTGAAACCAAGGTTGAATCGGAATTTGAATTTTCTTTATCCCCGATATACATAATTTTTTGGGATTCTTGATAAACTTTATCAAGCATGGAAACAAAGTCTTGTTTATAGTTTCTGTAATTTCTGTAACTTTGGGCAACTTTCGGGTTAACCGTTTCCAATACACTTTCAACGATATTGTGCATATCATAAATTTGGATTTCTTTGCCGATTTGCTGAACTTTCGTATCAACAAGAGAACAAATTTTATTGATTTCTTCTTCGCTGAAATTTACCATCATTCTTTGTGCTGATTTTTTAACGGCTGCAACGACTTTTTTAACGTTATATTCTTCTTTTGTTCCGTCTTTTTTAATAATATACGTTTCTAAAAGCGGATTTTGTTTCGGCATTTGAATTATATTCCGAATGCTTCCTTCAATCGGTGATGTAGCTTCTTTTTTAAAAATACTGTTTACGCCGTGGCTCATTTCGGACATTTTCTCGTCTGTTTGTTCCGAATAGTTTTGCATTTATTTGCCTTCTTTCCCCTACCTGATAATTTTGTAATACTATCTAACCCTAACACCAAACTAAAACGGGTTATTATATATAATGTAATTATTTATCATGAAGATGTCAACAATCTTTAGGTTAATAGATTAATGAATGTTTACTTTACAATTAATTTTTATTATGAAAGTTCTTTCTGTTATTAAAAAGTGATTTTATGGTATAATGTTTTATTATGACAAATTTACCGAGAAAAACAGTATCATCAAATAAAAAGGCATATTTCGATTTTACGATATTTGAAAAATATATATCGGGAATTGTTCTAACCGGAACGGAGATAAAATCCGTAAGAAGGGGTGCTATGAATCTTAAAGATTCTTTTATTAAAATCGAAAATATGGAAGCATATTTATACAATTGTCACATAAGCCCTTATGACTTCGGTAACAGGTTTAACCATGAGCCTTTAAGGGTTAGGAAATTGTTGCTTCACAAAAAAGAAATTTTAAAAATTTTAAACAAACAAAAACAGGAAAATTACACGATAGTACCTTTGGAAGCGTTTCTTTCAAAAGGATATTTAAAACTTGAAATTGCTTTGTGTAAAGGTAAAAAACTTTATGATAAAAGAGAAGCGATGAAGAAAAAAGAAATTTCAAGAAACATAAAACAATTTTAATTTTCTTTTTTTGCAAGTTCTTTTGTTTTTAAATATTCTTCGAGTATTAAAACGCAATCGCCGACAAGTTCAACACATGGGCGCTTTTTGTAATACGCTTCATCTCTTTTTGAGGGAGTAGGAGTGTTTGAATTTTCAATTCCTTCCAATAACTCTCTGCAAATTATGCTTCCGTTTTGTTCTTTGAATTTTCCCGCAAGTTCTTGAGTGATTTTATATACTTCCGCTTTATTTGCCGCTTTTTCGTCGGAAAATTTAAGCCCTGCCGCCATAAGCATTCCGCTTACCGCTCCGCAAACTTCTCTCATTCTTCCCATTCCGCCTCCAAACGGAAGAGCCGTTTTCATTGCCGTTTCAAAATCAAGTCCCGATTCTTCCGCAAAAACCCCGATAACGGCTTGTGCGCAATTGTATCCCGATTTAAAAAGCTCTTTTGCCTTTTGTTCTTTTTCGCTCATTTTTATGCTCCTTGAAATTTTAAAAATATTTTATCATACTTTAAAATATTTGTATTTCTTGATGTATAGAAATTTTTATTATATATTTATATAAAATTACATCGTTTCGGGCAGGTGGCGAAATGGTAGACGCACCGGTTTCAGGAGCCGGCGAGGTAAAACTTGTGAGGGTTCGACTCCCTTCTTGCCCAGATTATTTTAAAATCTGATTTTATTTATAAAAACCTGCAAAATCAATAGTTTTGGCAGGTTTTCAAATTTTTGATTTAAGTTGTTTTAAATATTTTGGTATAATAAAGCGAAAAAACTTCGTTTTATGGATTTTTCAAAAGTTCAATACCTCCCCTTTTTGTCATGCTAAACTGACCGCAAGGCAGCAAAAGCACAACCTTGTGCCACCCGGAACTTGTTTGGGGTTTTAGATTTACTGTAAATTAACGGAAAATGTTGAATTTGCAGTAACAACCCGCTTTACTCGTTTACCGTTTCCATTTCCCATTCTTTGAAAATCGTTCTGTCTTCAAAGAGTTCTTGCGGATTTACTCGGGTTGTTATTCTTGACAATATGCCTTTATTCCCATAACTCCGGCTTTGAGCATATTTCAGGGAGTATGCGGTAAGTTCGCTGCATATAAATTTATCTTTATTGTCAATTAAGCAGGAAATCATATCCACAAAAACATTATAAGTAAATTTGTTGAATTGATTTATTCCGGGCAGGGATTTTCCTAAATGTCCCAAAATTTCTGCGTATTCATATCCGCACCCGATTTTTGATTTTGCAAGTTCAACGATTTCGCCTGCAACAACATCATCTGATTCTTTCGGTTTTCTAAAGGAAATAATTTTATTTTCGTTGTCAAAATATTTTGAAAGAGGAGCTTCGATTACTTTTTTGGAGTTGGCATCCGCTTCAACGCAGGTGTCTTTGCTTACGACGATTAAAGCATGACTTACTTTTATGTTTGAATAATTGCAATATTTTGTGGTTTGCGCAACGGCTTGCGATACAAAAGATGTCTGGTCGTAACAAAAACCGATATATCCCCTGTTATAATTTTCTTCATAAACGGGAGTTATATCGGCTAAATCGTACTTACCGTTTTTGTTTATCACATGCTTCATTGTCATAATACTATCCTCTCTCCAAAATATTCTGCTTAAAAATTTTTATTATTTTAACTTCTTTTTACATCGTTATTTAAGAAAATACAAAATTAGAAATGAAGGCAGGAAAAAAGATGATTTTTCAGCATATACCAAGTTGCAAGGTTAGAATTTATGCTCTCTGATGAAACACCCGCATACCAAATCAAATTAATTAAAACAAACGAAATAATTATAACGGGTAAAAAGTATGCAAAAAGGTTTTTTTTGTTTTTTATATCTTCAAAAGCCGTATTGATAATGTTTGCAACGGGAAGTGCAAAAATGCACAAAAAATCACAATACATCCTTCCTGAATATCCCATACCGAGCCACCGGCACCACCAAGAAGAAACTACAAAGGTTAAACACATAAAAATCAACGGTTGCGAAATTTTAAATTTATTGTTTTTAAAATCAAATAAAAACATTCCTAAAAACCCCAAAAATAATACGGGACAATATATAAACAAACCTTTATTTGCGCTGAATAAAACCTTGTATATTTGCGGATGAAAAAGATAAATAAACTGCTCTTCGTTGCTGTTGTATCCATGAAAGGTAAAATGTCCGTTATAAATTCCGTATAGAGCAATTTGTATGGAATAAACAATTAAAAATGCAAAAATTTGATAAAAAATTTTGCCCGAAAAAATCTCCCTAAATCTCGACCTTAAAGTTTTAAGCGAATTTACGCCCCAAAAAATATACAAAAATACAATCATAATGTTTGAAAGTCTTATAAGGCATATTAACCCCAAAATTGTGCCCGATAAGATATCAAAACCGATTTTTTTCAAAGAATTTAAACTTTGATATTTCTCTTCATATTTTATTAAAAAATACATAAACGAAGAACAGGCAAAAAAGCCGTAAATATGGCTATATGAAGCAAATTTTGCGGAATATGCGATGAGCATTGTTCCAAAGAATAATGTTAAACAGGTAAAGCAGGCTGTTTTTTTGCAAAAAGACTTTTTAATAACTTTATATAAAAAACAAGTCCTAAAACGCAGTATGTATTTGCCGATAATAAAACAGCCTTTTGAAATAATATCGAATACCCGCTTTCAATATCAAGATTAAAAATTTTTGCAATTAACTGAGCGAATAATAAAAAGGGCAGTTCTAAAAGAGCTGTTCCTATCGGATATTTGAAATGTACAGCGGTTTTAAAATCGTGGTTTATGAAAAATTTTGTAAAATATTCGTAATACCCCCTGCCGTCAGCAATTATGATATTTGCTTCGGTGCAAAAAGATACAAATAAATAAAGAATTATTGAAAAAACGGTTATAAACGCATAAAAATTCCTATTTTTTTCATAAAGCATAATCTCGGAAATTGCCCAATATGAGGGAGTATCTTCCATATAAACCAAAGAAAGATATTTGCCCTTGCAGGAATTTTTAAATTCGTAAATAATTCCATTATTAATTTTACTTAAATCATATTGGCACAAATGCCAATTCTTCTTGTCGTTTGAAGATAATATATCAATTTTTGGAAACGGATACTTTTTTTCATCGGTTAAAATTTGCAATGAAGAAATATCTTTTATTTTTCTAAATTTAAAAATAAAGGGTTCATTTTTATGGTGTTTTTCGGTTAATCCCCAAATTGTTTTTAAATCATTATCCAAAACAAATGACGAATTATAAAATTTTTGATTACAGCTTATTTCCTCTATATCATACTTTGCCGTATAATCGCAGTATCCGAATATTTTTAAAATCAGCAGTCCGATAAATAAAATTATTAAAATATAAAATAAACCGATGCGATTTAAAAATTTATTTTTATAAAATTGCAAAGCATTCGCTTTTAGAATTTTTCCGATTTTTTATATATCGTAAATTTTAATTTATGGCTCGGTTTAAGTCAAATTTCCCGTTTTTTTACATCGGATTTCATCACAAAAATTATTGCTATGATAAAAATTCCCGCAATTGCATAAATTCTGAACGAATCTACATAAGCCCATAATCTTGATTGCATTAATAAAGTTTTATAAATTAATTTTTGACTCATAATATTTGCGCTTGTTAAATCAACATATTGCGAGAGCATACCGAGATATGCCTGAAATCTTTCTAAAAATACGGGGTTTGTTTCTCTCAGGGTGTGCGTCATCATGTTTTGATGAATTTGAGAAAATCTTGAAATAAATGTCGCAACAAGGCTTGTTCCGACGGCTCCGCCTATTGTTTTAATAAAATTTTGAAGTCCCGAAGCGTTTGACATATCCTCGGGTTTTATTGTTTTGCATGAAAGAGTAATCAAAGGCACCATGCCGAGCGCCATGCCAAAACCGAACATAATATTCGGAATCATAATCACACTTTGTGAAATTTGAAGGTTTATATCTCCTAACATCCAGCTCCCGTAGCATAAAACCGCAATTCCCGCAGCAGATAATATTCTTGAATCAATTTTCCCCTGAAGGGCATTAGCGACAAGAAGCCCGAACAGGCAGCCTATGCCTCGCGGCATCATTGAAAGTCCGCTCGTAAAAGAATCATACCCCATCATGGTTTGCATAAATTGAGGTAAAATGGCAAGAGAACCCAACAAAATGGCGTTCATAACCGTTAGGGCAATTGTTCCCGTTGATAAATTCCAATCTTTTAATACATCAAGCCTTATTAATGTTTCTTTTCCTTTTATTTGAGAAATAATAAAACCTATAAGTCCTATTACCCAAACAATCGTTAATTTACAAATAAAAGAAGAATTGAACCAATCAAGGTCATTTCCTTTATCCATCATAATTTCAAAAGCAACGGCGAACATAAAAAGAAAAATAAGCCCGACCCAATCCGTTTTAACATTTTTTTGTTTTTTGGCATAAGGCGGGTCGTAAATCATTTTGTTAGCCATTGTTAAAATCAAAATTCCAACGGGAATGTTAATAAAAAATATCCAATTCCACGAATAATTTTCGGTAATCCACCCTCCTAAAACAGGGCCTATAATCGGCGCAATAATAACAACAAGCCCGAACAGCGTTGTTGCAAGGGCAAGTTCTTTTCCCTTAAAGGCTTCCATAACAATCGCCTGTGCAATCGGAATTAAAATTCCTCCGCCAAGCCCTTGCAAAAACCTTGCCACAATCATTATTCCCATGGAAGTTGATATTCCGCACAAAAAAGATGAGGCGGTAAATAAAAAAACCATAAAAATAAACATGGATTTTCTTCCCATAAGCCTTGTAAGCCAATCAATCATGGGAATTGTAAGACAGCTTGCAATTAAATAGCTTGTTAAAATCCAAATAGATTCCTGATTACTGACGGAAAAACTTCCCGCAATATGAGGAAGGGCAATATTTGCAATAGTTTCGTCAAGAGCAAACATAAATGCCGCAAGCATTGTAGGAACCAATAAAAGCCATTTGTTTTGTTTTTGGTTGTCTGCTTCAATGACGTTCATTTTAAATTGCTCCTTTTAAATTAAGTTTTCTTGTTTTATTTTATCAAGAACCATATCAACGGTAATGCTTTCCATGCAGGGGGCGTAGCCCTTTTTACCTTTTAACTTTTTGCATTTTTTCTTCCAGCAATATTTACATTTTGTAAGAGGTTCTATGTAATATCCTTTTTTGCCGTAGGGTTTAATTTTATCGGGGGAAGTTGACCCTAAAAGAACAAGCGAGTTGACGTTTTTTGCGGAAGCGATATGAATAGGGCCCGAATCTCCCGATATAACCAAATTTGCTTTTGATATTAAAGTTGCGCTTTCGCTAATAAATAAATCGCCCGAATAAGTTATCGCTCCTTTTGTTTTTAAAATTTCATGGTATTTTTTTTCATCTTCTCCGCCGACGACAAAAACCGTTCCGCCGTACAATTCTTTTAATTTTTCAGTTAAAATAAGCCATTTTTGAATATTCCAAACTCTCCCCTCTCGTGGTTGATTTTCTAATTTCCCGGGAGAAATTACAACATAAGGACGGGGATAATCTTTAATTTTTTGTTCGATAAATTCAACATCTTTCGGATTATTGTCAAGAATTAAACTTTCGGGAAGCTCAATGTCGCCTACTCCTTTTTTTGCGGTTAAAAAATAATTTTCTACCCATGAAACGTTCGATAAAGACAAAGACTTAAATATGATTTTTTCGGGATGTATTTTAAGAGCCAGTCGAAGATTTTTAAATGAATAGTTGAGCGAATACAAAATATCAAATTTTTCTTTTCTTAAATTACTTGCCATTTTTTCAAAATCATCAATATAAAGATGAACTTTATCGATAAAAGAACAGGGGTTTAAAATATCTGTGCAGTATCCGCTTGTTAAATAATGAATTTCATAATCGGGATGCTTTGCTTTAATGGCTTGCGCCATAATCGTCGTCATAACAACATCCCCTATTGCATTTATTCTTACTATTAATATTTTCTTTTTAGACATTTTTACCTTTCAAGAAAATTTTATCACAACTGAAATTTTCGATTTAATTATATTATATGTCCTAAAAAGTATGTTATTTGTTTTTTCCACCAATACCAATCATGGCTTACGTCATAACCCCAATAATCGAATTTATGCGGAATGCCTTTTTTGGCTAAAATCGTATCAAGTTCCCTTGTTCCGTATAATAAATCTTCTTCCCATGCTCCTTGTCCGACGCAGGCAATTATTCTGCTTTGTTTGTATAAATTCATCCAAGGGTGGTAGTGCGGCATATTTAAAAGAAAATGTACGGGTGAATTATTATATACGAGTTCATCCGTATAATCACGGAAAAAATATTGCGCATTGAACAATCCGCTTAAAGATATCATCGTATCAAATAAGTCGGGTCGTCTGAAAAAGAAATTGCCGGCATGAACTCCGCCCATGCTGCAGCCTGTCACTATTCCCTTTTCATTTTCTTTTAAATATTCTTTTAAAAGTTCATCAATAATGTAATGAAACCATTTTTCATGGAGATTAATTCTGTATTTCGGGTCTCCGTTTTCATCGGACCATGTTTCTTTGTCAATCGAATCCGGGCAGATAACCCTGATTTTACCCGCATTAATCCATGGCTTTACGGCTTCAATCATGCCGAAATCTTTAAAATCATAAAAACGTCCGTTTTGAGGAGGAAAAGCAATGCAAACCTTTCCTTCTTCCCCGTATACAAGGTATTCCATATCTCTGTTTAAAACGGGACTGTATTTTTTATGGTAACCTTCTTTCATATTTTTCCTTTAAAATGTTTTTTTAATAACATAATCTCTAAATTCAAACGCCTCTTCTTTTGTATCGAAACAAGCGGTATACATAAAACATCCCATGGTTTCATGCATTAATTCCGGCATGCGCTCCATCATAACTATTTTTTCTCCGTATTTTTGCAAAATTTCTTCATGGGAAAAGACATAATTATGCTCATCTTTCCTGCTTGCATAAATACAAAATTTATCTTCTTTGCATTTTATGTCGGTTTCATCTTTTAAAATCATATCCGCCCAAATTTTGTATACATCGGTTGCGTGGGCAAAATTCATCATATCTGCGGTATAGCCTCCCGCAGGGCGCATATTTACTTCAAGTGCGGCAAAATCTCCCGTATTACCCACGTTTTTGTGAGGTTTTGTTAATTTAAAAAATTCAAGATGAACAAAACGACTTTTTACGTTAAATGCCTTTACCGTTTTTCTTCCCGATTCTTTTAATTTTTCATCAATGCTTTTATCGACATAATATGATAAATCAAACCCTTTATTTACAATATCGGCGATTGATTTACCCCAATTTGTCATTGATTCAAAAATCGGGATTGATTTTGAATTTATAATTGCATCGTAAGAATAAATTTCTCCTTCGATAAAATCTTCCATAACATATTTAATATCGGATTTTTTATTAAAAAATTCTTTTAATTCGTTTTCGTTTTCGATTTTCCATGTGTTATTCGAGCCTACTCCGATATCGGGCTTTATTATAACGGGGTATTGAGTTTCGCTATTTAAAACGGTTTTAGCGTTTTCAAACGTTGAAACTTCATACTGACGAGCCGTTTTAATTTTTGCTCCCTCGTATATTTTTTTCATTAAAGATTTTTGTTTCCAATTTTTTATATCATTAAATTGAATGCCCGAAGTTATTTGAAAATCATATCTTAGTTTTGAATCCTGTTCCAGCCAGTATTCGTTATTTGATTCAAGCCAGTCGATTTTTCCGTATTTTTCGGTAAAAAATTTCACGGCATTATAAACTTCCCCATAATTTTCAAGGGAATTTACTTTGTAATATTCGGTCAATGAATTTTTTAATTCGCCCAAAAGTTCTTCATAAGGACAGTCGCCAATCCCCATAACGTTTATGCCGTTATTTTTTAACCTTTCGCAAAATCGGTAATAGGTGTATGGAAAATTAGGAGAAATAAATACAAAATTCATTTTTAAATTACCTCCTTGAAAAGTTAGTCTTTTAGCGCAAAATATACCATATTTTCTAAGCTGTGTAAATAAAATCATGTTTGAAGAAATTAATATTTATTTTTACTTTTCAATTTTTAAAATGCCGGTACGGTAAAATACGTCAACTTATTATATTCGATTTTACGGCTTTAATTGCTGCAATTAATCTTGTTTTGGCGTTCATTTTGTATAAAATTGAATGAATGTGTGCTTTTGTCGTATGAATGGTACAATTAAGCTCGTTTGAAATCTTTATGTTGTCATAACCCTCTACAAGAAGCGATAATACTTCTTTTTCCCTTTTTGTCAAATTTATGTTTTCGTTTGTTTTTGTTTTTTCCATTGTGTTATCTCCTTGCTTAATCATGTTTTACCATAACAATTAAATAAAATGGTTGATGTATTTTACCAAGTAAAAGATTTTACAATTGAATTTTTGAACGATACCCAAAAAGTGTTGAAAATACTGAATTTTAAGAAAAAATTGTAAAAAATTTGCATAAAAGTTCTTTTTTAAATATAATTCCGCATAAAGCAGGCGGGTAATTGCGCACTTTTTAAAGTGTGAGGAAAGTCCGGACACCCTAAGTACAAGACCGCTCGGGAAAGCCGAGTGCGTGTGAGCGTGAGGAAAGTGCCACAGAAAAGTAGACTACAAAGAAATTTGTACAGGTGCAACGGCGGAGTAAAAGCCCACCGCCTCTAAAGTGATTTAGAGGGTCATGGTAAACCCCGGTCGGGTGCAAGTTTAAATTTGCAAGAAGAATTGTACTTTTCGCTTTTTTAAGATTGCAAGACAAAACGCATTAGACAGATGATTACCTTAAACAGAATTCGGCTTATAGCCTGCTTTTTATTTTAAGTTATTACATTTTACAAAAAGGTGTTTTTATTTTATACTTTCCGTATTAAATATAAGGAGATTTACTTATGGGTATAATGGACGGGAAACAGGGTATAATTTTTGGAGTTTCCAATAAATTCGGTATTGCAAATGCTATTGCGGAGCAAATTCATAAAGAAGGCGGAGAATTAGCTTTTACTTATGCAAACGAAGCTATGGAAAAAAGAGTTCGCCCCATTGCAGAATCCATGGATACAAGAATGTGCACGGAATGTGATGTTACAAAAGATGAAGATGTTAAAAAAGTTTTTGAAGAATACAAAAATAAATATGAAAAACTTGATTTTGTAATTCATGCGGTTGCTTTTGCAAATAAAGAAGATTTAACGGGTGATTTTTATACCACAAGTCGTGAGGGGTGGGACCTTGCAATGCATGTGAGCGCTTATTCGCTTCTTACTTTGACAAAATATTCTAAACCCTTATTGGAAGCAAACGGCGGCGGTTCGATTTTGGCTTTGACTTATTTGGGTTCCACAAAAGCCGTTGCAAATTATAATATTATGGGCGTTGCAAAAGCGGCTTTGGAATCTTCGATGAGATTTATTGCGGCAGATCTCGGTAAATACAATATAAGATGTAACTGTTTATCCGCAGGACCCGTTAAAACAATGGCGGCAAAAGGTATAGGCGGATTTGACAGAATGCTTAAAGCAAACGTTTTAAAAGCGCCTTTAAAAAGAACTCCGTCACTTGAAGATGTCGGAAAAGGCGGACTTTATTTGGTTTCCGATTTATCCTCGGGCGTTACGGGCGAAGTACATTTTGTAGATTGCGGAGCGCACAGCGTTTTTGCTTCTGTTGATGAAATGGCACAAATTTCTTTTGATAAAGAACCTGCTGCAGTCTAAAAACGTTTAAAAAATCATATATTTCTAAAACAGGCAGGATTTAACAATGTTCTGCCTGTTTTAATTTTTATAAGGTTATAAACTATGCTGAAAATTTTTCCCGTATTTTTATTTCTTTTTGTAGGGCTTTTTATTCTTTTTTGTCCGCAATTACTCGATTTTTCCCTTCTGCCTGGGGATTTGGGCGATTCGAGATTTGTCAATTATATTTTTGAGCATACATATTTATTTTTAACAAATGATAGTTTTCATAATTCTTTTTTTAATCCGCCCTTTTTTTATCCGAATTTAAACGTTTTAAGTTATAGCGATATTGTTTTAGGCTTGAGTTTAATTTATTATCCTTTCAGATTTTTTGGAATAAACCCCGAAACCTCGCTTCAAATAACGGTTATTATTGCTTCGATTTTAAATTATCTGTCTTTTTTTCTCGTATCAAAAAAAATTTTTAAATTTTCAAATTTAACATCAGGGTTAATTTCGTTCTTATTTGCGTTTTCGCTTTCAAGGCATTTGTCTGTTTGGCATATTCAGCTTTCATCACAATTTTTATCCGTTTTTTCGTTTTATTTTTTTGTAAAAGGCGTAAAAAATAAAAATAAACTCGATTTTTTAATATCGGGTGCTTTTTTATCTTTGCAATTTTGGACAAGTTATTATTTAACTTGGTTTTTTATATTCGGGGTATTTCTTGTTTGTGCAATTTTTCTTTTAAATAAAAATACCTATAAAATAATTTTGGATTTTATTAAAATCAATATTTCGGGCATTTTGATTTTTTCGGGTTCATTTTTAATATTATCTTCAAACTTAATTTATCATTATTTTTTGGTTCCGAAGCATTCTTTTGAATATACTTGGCGTTGGGCAATAAAACCCTTGAGTTTTTTTGTTTCAAACAGTTTTTTAAATTCGTTTTTCACACCCGAAACAAGCGGACTGAATATTGAAAATACGATAGGAACGGGTATTTTTACGACGATTTTGTTTGTGTTGGCTTTAATTCATAATAAGAAATTCAAAATTCAAACAAACCTGTTTATAATATTTTTAATATTTTTGTTTTCTTCTTCACCTTTATCATACCCCGTTTACGCTTTTTTTATCGGTGGTGCCGCAATTAGAGCCATGGGGAGAGTTATTTTTATTTTGCTTCCCGTTTTTTGTGTCGTCCTCGGACAATTTTTAGACAATAAAAAAGTTTCAACGATTTTGCTTATATCAATTTTAATCGTGGCGGAGCAAATTCCTTCAAGCTATGATTATTTATATAAAAAAGGAGAAACGGAAGAGCGAATTTCCAAATATTCAATTCCCGATGATTGTTCCGCATTTTATATTAAGGGAAAAAATTATTTGGAAGTAAATTCAAATATAGACGCAATGTTTTTATCAAACAAACTGAAAAAACCTACAATGAACGGATACTCGGGGTATATTCCGTATCCTGATTATGCTAAACTTCCAAAAAATTGTATTATAGAAAATAAATAATTATTGATTATGCCGTAATTTATGATAAGATAGATTTATACAATAAAATATACGGAGAAATGGCCGAGTGGCTGAAGGCGGCACCCTGCTAAGGTGTTAGGTGGAGTAATCTGCCTCGAGGGTTCGAATCCCTCTTTCTCCGAATTTTAAAGGGCTTATGCCCTTTTTTGTTAAGGGATAAGAACCCGAGAGGCTTGCCGAAAAGGGTATAGTTTAACAGGACATTTTATTTGAACGATTAAAATGATTATTCGGCAAGGTTTAGGGTGTGTTTGAATTTTAGCGGTCGGAAAAAATCTTTTTATGCGTTACCAAATGGGACGAAATGTCACTTTATTGTCACTTATTTTCCCATTACTTTCCACAAATTTTTAATTTTTTATGTAGTCATAGTCTGCATTCCCCCGATTTTACCAAATTGCACGGGTAAAAAGATTATTTGACATTTATGGACTTTTTAGGACATTTCAAAAAATTTTGCCTAAAAGTCGGGATTTTTATTTCATGGTAAGAAGGTCGGTAATTTTTTCTTGAAGGTCGGAAATAAATTTAAAAACACAAAACAACATAATACTCGGAAATGGTGTTCCAATGTGATTTAAAACGAGTTAATCCGTGTGTGCGATGAATGAAACATATATTGATATAAGCAAAGCTTCCGGCTCCTCACTCGTTGAAAGAGTCGGTGCAAGCACCACTCTTAACTCGTTCGTCCCTATCAAACGAATAGCAGAAATAAAGGGACTTAAAAGTACCCGTTCAATAAGGATTGCTATTCAAAAGGGTAAATATATTGCAAGAGAAGTCAAAGTTAACGGCGAAACTTCTTATGAAATATTATATTCATCATTAGAACCTGAAATACAAGAGCGGATTTTCGGTAGGGCGATGTCGAGCAATAGCGAGCAAGCCCGTAAGGTGTCGGTCGGACGTTTTACCTCTCACAAAAACATTCACCGGATGTTTTTGTTCGGCAGAGTGCCGACACCCCGAATAATCCTAAGACAAAGACTTGAAGATGAAGAAATTAAATAAATTGAAGCAACAGTCAAAAACCATAATCATTGATGAGGTTGATTATTTAATAAACAATAATGTAATTGAGATTTTAAGGGATTTACACGATAGATCGGGTTGTCCTGTGGTACTTGTCGGTATGGCAAATATAGATAAAAAATTATCAAAGTATCCTCACCTGAAAGATAGGATTTATAAATCATATAAATTTAAAAGTTATGATTCACAAGATATTAAGCAGATTATATCTGAGCTATCGGAAATCCCGATTACACCTAATGGACTTGAATATCTTGCAACACGTCATAATCAATTCCGGCAAATAGTTAAACTTATAAATAAATACGATTATAAAGTGTTTTTGCGAATTAATTATAACAACAAAAGTTTCGCATATTTTATCTATCGGAGAACCGCAGGTGCAAAAATTTTATACGATATTCCGTACCTTAATTTATGATAAGCAAAAAAAGTTCTTGGATAATTATTATTTGAACAATCCACAAAATGCAAGACACAGAAGATTTTTCAATAAAGAAGTTTATTTATATTTTTACGAGGGGCAAGTTTTTATCTCAAAAAATCTGCTAAAAAGCAAAAACGATAAACCTTTAACCGCAAAGGATAAAGCAGATTTTACAACAATTTATTGCTATTTATCAAGAAATTTAACTCATAACAAAAATGTTTACAATTTGGAATATAAAATTGCCGGAACACTTTGGCGCAGGGGGAAGGATTTTAAAAGTTTGTATGCGGATTTATTCACTTTTATAAATTGAATTTATTAAAACACTATTAAAACGGCATTAAAAACCAATTTGAAAATTACTTATCATTCAGACACAAATACTTGAGATTTCCCTAAATGCAATCGATTAATGTTAATGACCGAAAGGAGCATATTATGATTGAAATCGGTAAAAAGTACGGATTAAAAAAGCTTAAAGGCTGGTTTGAAAATGATAGCAAAGAATTTACGGTTATGTTTTTTGGGTATTATGAAAAATTATCTAAAACTAACAAAAAACTAAAATATTTTTTAGTATAATTACTTTAATGAGTATAAAAAGTGCAAAAATTCTAATAGTCGAAGATGAACCGCAGATAAATCGGCTAATTGAGCTTGTTTTAATATCTGACGGATTTTATAATATTAAAAAATCTCTTGACGGAGTTGAAGCATTAGAATTAATTAAATCTGATAAACCGGATTTGATTTTACTTGATGTAATGTTACCTTCTATTGACGGATTTAGTTTATGCAAACAAATTAAGGAAGATGAATATTTAAAAAGTATTCAGGTTATTATGTTGACTGCAAAAAAAATGGAAGAAGATATTTTAGAAGGCTTTGAATCAGGTGCTGTTGATTACATTTCAAAACCATTCAGCAATAAAATTCTTTTGGCAAGAGTTAAAGCTCATTTAAGTAATATCAATTTTTCAACACATGTTTATCAAAATATTAAAATTGACGACATTAAAAAAGTTGTAACTATTAACGAAGAAGAACTTGAACTAACCCGATTTGAATATAGAATTTTAAAAATATTGGTTGCTAATGTTGGTGTAGTATTTTCACGTTCACAACTATTATCTTATTTGCGTGGCGATGACGGGTTTAATGTGTCGGAGAGGGCAATGGACGTTCAAATATTGAATTTAAGAAGAAAATTAGGCAGTATTGGTTCAAATATTGAAACAATAAGAGGTGTCGGCTATAAGCTCAAGGAGCTGAATTAAATGAAAAAACGTGATTTATTTTGGCTTAATAGAGTTTTAATAATACTTTTTACAGGTTTAATTTTTGTCGGTATTTCAATATTTAATATTGTTCAATTCAATAATACATATATTCAAGAAGAAAAAAACGAACTTGAAATATATAGAAAACAGGTAGAATTTGCCGTTTCTACACTAATTAATAATAATGATATCGAACAGTTAAAAAAATATGTTTTTCTTTTTAAAGATGATAAAGAATTTTCATTTAGGTTATTTGACAAAAATAAAAACCTTGTAGTTTCAACTTCGGGCAACAAAAAAAGTATTAAAGCAAATGACATAAGAATAGGTAAAAATAAATTTGATATTTGGGATTTATATAAACATTCTTTTGAAGATAAAAATCTTGAAAAAATAACCGGACTTACAATTAACAATAAAAAATATTATCTTGAAGTTTCAATTTCGCAAGAATTCGTTATAAGCTCAATCATTAAAGCTCAAGAAAATATTATAATTTTATTTATTTTTGGAATTTTATGCTTAATTTTAGCTTTAATTCATATTTTTTATTCGATAAGAAATTCTTTTAATACTTTAGAAGATAGTGCAATAAAAATCGCAGGAGGTGAGTTTGATACCGTTATTGAGCAGCCTAAAAACAATCTGTTAAATGAATTATCGCTTGCGATTATAAGAATGACAAATAAACTTAAAAATCAAATTGAAAGATTAACTCAACTTGAAAAATACAGAAGTGAATTTGTATCAAATATAACCCACGAAATTAAAACTCCGATTACCGCAATAAATTCTGCGGTTGAGCTCGTTGAAGAAAATTCAGAAACAAATGATTTACAAAAAGAATGTTTTAATATAATTAAAACTCAGACTGCAACAATAAATAATTTAGTTGGTGATATGCTGGCATTATCCGAAATTGACCTTGAAAAAACTAATGAACATAAGAATTTTAAAGTCTTTAATCTGAATAATGCTGTTCAAGAAGCCATAAATAATGTTGCAGTCGGTTATGATATTAAATTTAATTCAAATGATACTATTGAAATTTTAGGAATTGAAAATCTTGTCATAACGGCAATTTCTAATCTTTTAAGTAATGCAATAAGGTATTCAGGGTGTAATAACATTGAAGTTAATTTAATTCAAGATAAAAATATTATTTTAGAAGTTAAAGACTATGGAATCGGAATTTCTGAAGAACACTTACCACGAATTTTTGAAAGATTTTACAGAGTTGATAAAACAAGAAGTCGTCAAAACGGCGGTACGGGCTTGGGGCTTGCAATAGTTAAACATATTGTTGAACTTCATAATTGGAAAATTGAGGTCAAAAGTGAAGTTAATCGATATACAAGTTTTAAAATAATTATGTAAATTATCATCAGCAGATAAAAATGTAATTAGGAGTTTAAATTCTATCTGTTCTTAAACAGACTCCTCTTTTTGAATTCTTAATAAAATCTATCATTTTTTCTATATATTTATTCATTTTAATATTGGATTTAATTTCTTCTATTGCTTGACTTGTATTATATTTTCTTGATACAAGTAATTTATAAGCTGAATTTATGTCTGTTCTGATACTTTGTTCTATTCCCCGTCTTTTAAGAGCGACGATATTAATTCCGACAGGATGCGCAAGTCTGCCGTCATATTTTACATAAGGCAAAAGGTCTTGCCTTGAAGCTGCAAAACCGCTAACTATTACCATATCTCCTATTTTTATATTTTGATGAAAAACAGTCATGCCGCCCAAAAATGCTCCGAATCCGACATGCACATGTCCGCCTATCGTAGCTAAATTTGCCATTATAACTTCATCTTCCAAAACACAATCATGTGCAACATGTGTTCCTACCATTAAAAGACATTTATTTCCTATGCGAGTTGTTAAATCACCGCTGCTTGAGGCTCTATGAATAGTTACATTTTCTTTTATTATAGTATTATTACCAATTATAACTTTTGTTCTTTCACCATTATAACTTAAATCTTGCGGAGCGGTACCTATTGTAGAAAAAGGTGAAATGGTACAATTTTTACCGATTTTTGTATGTTCTATATAACAATTTGCAATAATTTCAGTTCCTTCATCAATCTCTACATCTTCGCCTATAATTACGTATGGGCCTATTGAAACATTTTGGCAATTTTTGCACTTTTGTGTATTTTGGCTGTTTTATCTATCATTTTTCATCCATTCCAATTCATTATAATAAAAATTCTAAAATTTAATTGTTAGTTTTATGTTAGGCAAAAATAGCATACTTGTATTTTTATCAACCTGATTTTATCGATAATAAAAATACAAGTATGAGTATAATTTAATATTTAGGCTAACAAAATACTAACAATCTTTATGTATTCTTATAATGTAGATTAGACTTTGGGTTTGATTATAAAGAAAGGAACCTTTGGAAATGGATAAAGAAAAATGATAAATACTACATACAGCCCTGCATTTAATAATTTTCAACAATTTCAAAAGAAATATGAACAGCCAAATTCAAAAAAAAGCAACACAAAAGCAAAAGCACTAATCGGAGCAACAGTAGGGACAATCTTACCGTTAGCAATAATGATGAAAAATCAAAAAACAAAAAATCCGCTTAAACTTGATTACAAATTAAAAGATATTCTTGTTTTATCAACTTCATCAATTACAGGCGGTATGCTTGGCGGAATGTATAAAGAAAATAATGAAGTCAAAAAAAATAAATTTAAAGAAGGCGTATTCCGGCTTTTGAACGCAGTTTTACCGGCAATAAGTGTAGCCGGAATGTTGAAACTCTGTGAAAAACAAAAAAGATTAGATTGCGCTCCCGGTAAAATCCTTGCCGCTGCAGGAGGAATTGCAATTGGAATGTTTGCTGCAATTAAATCCGTAAATAAAATATTTGATCCGCACGATAAATATCCTGATAGAAAATTAGGACCAAAAGATTTTATTACAAGTGCTGACGATGCTGTTGGAGCTTTAGCATTGGGAAAATTTCCAATAATTCAGACTTTACATATAGATAAAGCACTTCCTTTGGCATTTGGTTATTGCGGATATAGAGCAGGAAATGCAGAGTAAGGAACAAAAAAGTTTATGGATATATATTCAATATTAAAATTAATCGGCGGACTTGCATTTTTCCTTTATGGAATATCTTTAATGTCATCAGGATTAGAAAAAATAGCAGGCGGTAAATTAGGGCAACTTTTGAAAAAAATGACCTCAAATCCAATTAAAAGTTTTGCTTTGGGTGCATTCATAACGGCAATTATCCAATCATCATCAGCCGTTACGGTTATGCTTGTGGGTCTTGTAAATTCAGGAATTATGAATTTATCTCAAACCGTAAGTGTAATTATTGGTGCTAATGTTGGAACAACAATAACTGCTTGGATATTAAGTTTAACGGCAATTCAAGAAAGTGCGGGGTGGGTTTTTAAATTATTAAAACCTGAAACCTTTTCTCCGGTATTAGCACTTATAGGTGTTATTATGATGATGGCATTTAAAAGTAACGGAAGAAAAAGTGCAGGTTCTGTCTTAATTGGTTTTGCTATTCTTATGACAGGTATGGTGTTTATGTCAGAATCTATGTCACCATTGGCAGATATTCCCGAATTTAAAAATTTAATGATAGCTTTTTCAAATCCAATTTTAGGACTAATAGCAGGTATCGTAATTACAATGTTAATTCAAAGTTCATCGGCTTCAGTAGGTATTCTGCAAGCATTGTCATTAAGCGGAAGTATTACTTGGGCTGCGGCAATACCGATTATTTTAGGTCAAAATATAGGAACCTGTATTTCGGCAATTTTAGCAAGTATTGGTGTTAATACAAACGCTAAAAGAGTTGCAGGGGTTCATATTATATTTAATATTATGGGTGTTTGCATATATATACCTATTTTGTTATTTATTCAAATGGTTTTGCATTTAAAAATTTTGAATACTAATATAAATCCTTTTGGAATAGCAATTTTTCATACAATATTTAATATATCAGCCGCATTTATTTTATTACCTTTTTCAAAAGTCATTGAAAATTTGACAATTAAATTCATTCCTGAAAATCAATCAGAAAATGATAAAGTTGTCCTTCTTGATGAAAGATTGTTATTAAATCCGACATTTGCAATATCTGAAGCATATAGAAAGACATTAGATATGGCAAAAATGGCAGAGTTTAATTTGGTTAATTCAACTAAAATGTTGAAAATATACAGGGAAAGGATAGCTCAAGAAATAAATGAAAATGAAACACAAATCGATAGTTATGAATATAAAATTAATTCATTTTTGCTTAAATTATCAGGAAAGGAACTGACAGAAGAAAACAACAATAAAATATCACAATTATTACTTGTTATAAGTGATTATGAAAGAATCGCAGACCACACCACAAATATTTTAAAAATAGCTGAAAAATTTAATAATTCTAATCAGAAACTTTCCGATGATGCTGTTGAAGAACTAAAAGTAATTGTTAATGCGGTTTGTGAAATATATTTAATATCATTTAATGCCTATGCTAATGATGATTTAAAATTAGCTAAAAAAGTTGAACCATTGGAAGCTGTTATTAAAAAAGGTGTTCGCAGGGCAAAAAATAATCACATATTAAGATTAAAAGAGGGTAAATGTTCAGCTGAAACAAGCTTCCTATTTTCAGATTTACTGAATGATTTAAGAAGAATTGCGGCACATTCATCCAATATCGCAATAAGCGTAGTTCAACTCTATGACATTAAATTTAATAAACATCAATATAGCCATAGAAACAAAGAGGAGGATTTAGAATTTAATATGAAATATAGAGATTATAAATATAAATATAGAGTAAAGAAAAACAAAGAATTAACAGATTGAATGTCTATATACTCTTATTCTTAAATTCCAAAGATTATGCCGGGATAATAACTCGGCTTTTTGTTTACAACAATTTAAATTTATTTTTATTTACTTCTGATATCCTTTCTTTACCGGGTTTTCTTGGCATGAGCAAAAAGCAGTTTGCATTCTTTTAACATTGTTGTATTTAGGAATTAAGGATTATCATTATTAAAGAGATTAAACAAACAAAGCCGAGAGCTAAGTTCAACCTTTCGGCTTTTGTATTCTTATATTTTATATTTCGCCGATTCCACGCAAGATTCCTATCATCCCTTCTGCTGCTATATCATTTGCAACTTTGCCTTCTTCGTTGAAATAATAAAAATTCATAACACAAACAGATATTTTCTTATTTGTTGGTTTTATTCCCATAAATTCGCCGTCATGCGTTCCTGATAAATTCCATTTAACTGCAACTTTATCATTATCGGCAACAATATCCGTTATATGCCATTGAACATCAGAAAAACCTTTTCTCATCCAATGAACAACAGATAAATATCCTTTTCCGCCATATAAAGGTTCAGGACTTGCAGGAGTGTAAAAAGGTGCATTACTATCGACCAATTCTTCTGCTAATTTTTCATCAGCATTATTTATCATTGTTTCAAATTTTTTCATCAATTCTTTATTACGTTCAATTAAATCCATAATCTAACCACCTTTATTATAAATTGCAAGATAATAATAACAAAAATAAAAGCCGAAAGCTTTTAATTAAACTTTCGGCTTTTGTTATATATTGAATAATGTTATCTTTCGTCTAATAGACACAAGATTTGTTGTCCGTCATAATAATGCAAACTCTCTGATAATTATTTATAATATATAAGCCTGCACTATTTCACCATAGTAAACCGTATGGTAATCCCTGTTTGCCATTGGAGCAGTTGAATCTATGTTTTGCGGATAAAATTGTTCTTTTAATTCCGCAGGGATTTTATCAATTTCTTGTTCTTGGCTGTATATCACT